>NZ_DAIRVN010000084.1:0-21506 GCF_036802785.1 Pararhodobacter sp. | reverse complement strand
TCACCTTAGCACGGGCCGCAACGACGAAGATGACCCCCATGTTTTGTCCACTCCCGATCGCACAGGAGGTCCGGCCATGAGCGTCACCCTTACCGTCAATGGCCAGCGCCGCAGTTTCGACGGCGACCCGCGCACCCCGCTGATAGACCTGCTGCGCGGCCCGCTGCACCTGACCGGCGCCAAGGATGTCTGCCGCGAGGGGTTCTGCGGCGCCTGTACCGTCATGATCGACGGCCAGCCGGTTCCGGCCTGCCTGCGCCCGGTCGGAATGCTGGACGGGGCGGAGGTGACCACCGTCGAGGGCCTTTCAGCCCCGGATGCGCTGAACCCTGTGCAACAGGCCTTCATCGACCATGATGTGGTGCAATGCGGCATGTGCTTTCCCGGCATGGTCGTCACGCTGAGCGACCTGCTGAAAGCCAACACCACTCCCAGCCGGGCCGAGGTCAAGGCAGCGCTGACCGGCAACCTGTGCCGCTGCACCGGCTATGAGCGCATTATCGATGCCGTGCTTTCCCTCTCCACCACCGAAGAACCACCGCAGAGGCCCGCTCATGAACACCCCGTTTGACCCCGCCCGCGCCGTGATGGACTACCCGCGCCGCGATACGCGCGACAAGGTGACCGGGCGCACCCGCTACACGGTCGACAGCGCGGGCAGCGGCGCGCTGCACGGCGTTCTGGTCCGTGCCTCCAGCGCCCCGGCCCGCATTCTGCGCATCGACACCAGCGCCGCCAGCGCCATGCCCGGCGTCCATGCCATCGCCACCGCTGCTGACGCGCCGGGGCTGCACGGCATCGGCATCGCTGACCACCCGCTCTTTGCCACCGACACCATCCGCTACCCCGGCGAGCCCTTCGCCGCCATCGCCGCCGAAACGCCCGAACAGGCCCGCGCCGCCGCCGCCGCGATCGTGCTGGAGACCGAGGCGCTGCCAGCCGCCATCACCATGGCGCAGGCACTGGCAGAGGGCGCGCCGCTGATCCATCCTGACTGGCGCAGCTATGAAACCCTGACCGATGGCGCGCTGCGCGGCGGCAATGTCGCGTGGGAGGCGCGGGTGGATCGCGGCGATGTCGATGCCGCCTTTGCGCGTGACGATGTCACCGTGGTTGACAGCTGCTACCGCGTCGGCCGCCAGAACCAGATGCCGTTCGAGCCCCGCGCCGCCGTCGCCAGCTATGAGGACGGGCGCTACCACATCCACTGCTCCACCCAGGCACCCTGGACCGTGCGCAACGTCACCGCCACCGCGCTGGGTGTCCACCCGTCCCGCGTGCGGGTGACGGTTCCGGCGGTGGGCGGCGGCTTCGGCCTCAAGTTCGATTGCTCCATCGAGCCGTTTGCCGCGATCCTCGCGCATAAATCCGGGCGCACGGTTTCAGTGGTGAACCCGCGCGACGAAGAAATGCTCACCTGCCTGTGCCGCGAAAATGCGGAAATCCGCATCCGCTCGGCCATCGCCCCCGACGGCACCATCGCCGCGCGCGAGGCCGTGGTGCTGATGGATTGCGGCGCCTATGGCGGCGAGCAGGTCTTCCTGACCACGATGACGGCCCATACGCTGGGCGGCAACTACCGGCTGGGCGCCACCCGCCTCGTCAGCCGCGCGGTCTATACCAACACCCCGCCCAACGGCGCTTTCCGGGCCTGCAACGGCACCTATAACACCTTCGCGCTGGAGCGCCATACCGACGAGATCTGCGCCGCCATCGGCATGGACCGGCTGGCATTCCGCCGCCTGAACGTGCTGGGCGACGGCGACCTCGGGGCAACCGGGCAGGTCTTTCAGGGCGAGGTGCTGCGCCCCATGCTGGACCGGATGGAAACCCTGCGCGCCGGAAGCGGCAGCCGCCGCGCGCAGGCCGACAACCGCCTTTACGGGCGCGCCACGACAGTGGGCACATGGTTCATCTTCGTCGGCCCCTCGGCGGCCACCGTGAACCTGAACGCCGATGGCTCGGCCACGCTGGTCACCGCGGGCGTCGAGATCGGGCAGGGCACCATGATGCAGGCGCTGCCGCAGATCGTGGCGGCCAATCTGGGCCTCCACCCCTCGGATGTGATCGTCAAGACCGCCGATACCGACGCGGCAGGCCGCGATCTGGGCGTGGGCGGCGGGCGCACCACGGTGTCGATCGGCGCCGCCAGTCAGGCCGCCTGCGCCGAAGTGCGCGACAAGCTGCTGGCGGTCGCGTCAGAGATGCTTCAGACCAAGCCCGAAAACCTTGTGCTGACCAAAGGCCGGGTAGAGATCGCAGGCCACCCCGGTTCCGGCACCAGCATCGCCAAGGTGGTCGAACGGGCCGAGGCGCTGAGCGGCCCCATCGCGGGCAGCGGCGCCTTCACCGCGCCGGGCGAAAAGGCCATGCCGGGCTGCGCGGCGGGCCATTTCATCGACGCCATCGACATCCCGGTTTTCGCGGTTCATGACTGCGAACTGGCCGTGGACCCTGACACCGGCCATGTCGAGATCCTTGCCTACCGCGTGGTGCAGGACGTGGGCCGCGCCCTCAACCCCCGGGCGGTTCATGGCCAGATACAGGGCGGCGTGGTGCAGGGTCTGGGCTATGCGCTGTTCGAGGAGATGACCGTGAATGCGCAGGGCGCGATGGAGCAGGCGGGGTTTGAATCCTACCTGATGCCGCTGGCGCAGGATGTGCTGCCGGTCGAAATTGACCTGTATGAGGGCGCGCCCTCCATCGGCCCGCTGGGCACCAAGGGCGCGGGCGAGGTGCCGATCCTCAATGTCGGTGCGGTTGTGGCCTGCGCGGTCGCAGATGCCCTTGGCAAGCCGGTCGGCGAACTGCCCCTTACCCCGCCGCGCGTGCTGGCACTAATCGACGGGCCGTCGGCTCCGCTCGACCATCCGCATATCAGCCGCCGCTGGGCGGACAACATCCTGCCCTGACCGAAGCCCATTACAGAACGCCACGCCCGTTCATTTTCTGTCCAAAAATATCCCCGCCGGAGGCTCCCGCACCCGCCATACGCCCTGCGGTCGCCCCAGTGGCGATCAGCCCCCGAACCGCAATGTCGCATGCGTCGTCGAGGTGCAGGTACCCCCCGCACCCAGCACCGCCAGCGCATTGGTCGAAAAGACCGAGGTCTGCGCGATCTCGCGGTCAGAGAGGATGGACACATGGAACGTCACCCGCCCGAACCCGCCACCCTCACCACGCTCGTCGATCACGCGCGATGACCAGCGCCCGCCGCCACGGTTGACCCAATCCTGCGCAAGCGGGTTGTCGGCGGTCAGGGGTGCGGGGCTGAAGGGGCGCGGCCATCTGATGTTGCGGCTGACCGTCTGGCCGATCACCACCCCGCCACCCATCGCCGCTGCAACCTGGGGCGGGCAGCCGTCCAGCTCATGCCCCGTAATCGTCAGATGCCAAAGGCCGTTGCGGGGCAACCTGGCCTCGGACGGGTCGAATATCTCAGGATCACAAATGCCCTCGCCGCCGTATATCATGTCAAGGTCATGCGCGCTCCCGGTGCTCCAGGACATCACGCCATCCGCAACGACAAAGACCGGATGCGCCACGCCTTCGGGCGGATCGGTCGCAACGACCGTCGCCAGCGCGCCGCGCGTCTGGTTGGACAGATAGCAATGGCACCCCTCGCCTGAACGGCAGGTGGCAATGATCAGCCCGTCATCATTCACCTGCGCCTGCCCCGGCTGGGGCATCAGAGCAAGTGCGATCAGGAAGAGGAAAGGACGCATGGCATTCACTCCGATATGAAGCCGGGAAGAAGGAAGTTGAGAACGTCAGCGGTGCTGGCGCCATCGCGGGGCTGGATGGGGATAAGGCCTGCCTGCGGCGGGCTGCCAGCAGGACTGGCAGCAGGACTGGCAGCACCCGCGCCGGGAATGATCTCGGCAATCTGCGTCAGGTTGTGATCGGTCAGCCGCAAGGCCCATGGCCCCTCCCCCTGCGGGACATTCAGCATGACAACCGGGCTTTCCGGTGAAGCGCGGCTGCTGGTCTGCAAGATCGTGCGCGACGGGGTTCCCGGCCGCAGGAAGCCGACAATGCTTTCCTCAGGGATCATGCCGCGCAGCGAGACCTGCACCGCGCCACCCGGAACCATCGCCCCTTCCATCGAAATCACTGCCGGTCCGTCACTGCCGCCCGCAGGCACCAGCGGCGACGGCCCGTCGATGTCCAGCGCCACCCGCGCCAGAACCTGCCCCTCGCCGATGTAATGCAGCTCATGCGGGCCCGCGACATCCGCAGGCAGGCGCATCCGGCCGGTCATCGCCTCCAGCAGCGGTGCTTCGACCACCACGGCGCCGGAAGGCGCGACAATCGCCATCCGGTCGCTCAGCGCCATGCGGCCCACCGCCACCACGCCAAAGGGGCGATCCGGCACCGGGTTGGCATTGTAGCGCCAGAAGGAGGGCACCGGTGCTGCCTCGACCGGCGCGGGGGTCAGGGCGCGCAGGCTTGGCCCGTCGGTGTCGGACAGCGCCAGCATGTAATCGCCGGGCGCATCGGGCATGCGGATACGCACGCGGAAATCGTCGATCCATTCGCCGGTACCGGGCAACGCGCGGTCGCTGCCGGTGCGCAGCACAACCACCTGATCGCCCGGTCGCCTGTCATCGCCCCGTCTGACCTGCACCAGCACCTCGGCCCCGGCCAGATAGGGGCCATAATTGCCGAACCGCGTGCCGTCATCGGGTTCGATCGCCATGCTTCCCTGCCCCTCGGCATTGGGAACGGTGATCAGCGCGGCGCCGATCATCGCGCCATCGGCATCGAGATAGCGCAGTTCATAGTCCCCGGGGATGGCGGGCACCGGCAGCACCTGATCCTGCCCGCCCAGCCATTCTTCCGCCCCCATCGCGAAAAGTGGCGGTCCGTCACGCTCCCATTCCGGGTGCAGCTCGAAGCTGCCGTCGAACCCTTCGGGTGCGGTCACCGTCACGCCGAAGTAGCCCGGCGTTCCGGCGGTGGGCGGGTTGGCCGAAACCTCGAACTCGTAGGAGAACACCTGCGGCGACAGCCGCACCACCTGCGCATCCGGGCCGAAAACGATCTCCACATCGCGGGCAAGAAACTCCCGCCCCTGATATTCGGCGCGGATGTCGTAGCGGTTGCCGATCCGGTAGGGCTGGCGCAGCTGCTGCACGGCATTGTTGTATGTGACGATGTCCATCGCATCCTCGCCCGCGGTCAGCCGGACCTCCATGGAGACCTGCGCTTCCTGCGGCACGCCGGGCAGTGCGACGGCCAGTCCGCGGAACTCGTTCACCTGCGCCTGTTCCTCGACGATCCGGAGCGACATCGACAGCGGCACCGCGGCTGCAGCAGCGGCGGCCGGACCGTCGCGCCACAGGCACAGCCCGCCGGCTACGGTGGACAGGCAGGGTCCGTTGTCGGCCAGCCATTGATGCGGGTTCAGCATGATCATCGCGCCATCCGGCCCATGGAATTCCGCACGGGGATGGGACAGCGGGTTCGCGCCGGCGGTGGCGCTGATCCATGAGGGTTCGGTCATCGACCAGCCCTGTTCCAGCGTCACCGACAGCCGCTCGATCACCACCTCGCAGCGTGGCTCGGTGCAGGTGAAGGCGAATTCGGGAACGTAGTTGTTGCCCGAGCCGTAAGCCGCATCCTGCCACAGCGCCAGATCCTCGGCCACGCCGGTGCGCCACAGGGCGACCGGCAGCGAATGCTGGCCGCTGCTCATGGGGCCGACATAGCCCATGCCCTGCGGGCCCAGTGCCAGCCTGAAGGGCTCTGGCGCGATCTGCGGCAGTGCGAAGGTGATATAGAGGCTTTCAAACTGCATTGTCACCGATGTCAGATCGCCGGTGATCACCTGCCCGCCCATCGCCGTGCTGGTGGCGAAGGTGCCGATGTAATCCTGCCGCTCATCCGTCAGCCGCAGGTCGACCTCCATCATCACCATGGGCGGGTCGTTCACCTCGCGCGGGGGGATACCCCAGACGGTCCACGCGCCCTCCAGTGCGCCGTCGAGCGAGGTGGGTTCCCTCTCCAGCGTGAAATCATTCGGCTGGCCGGGAAAGATTTCGACCCACGCCGAGAAGTCCACATGCCCGGGCATCTGCGCCAGGATCAGCCAGTTCCCCGGCTCGAAGCTGCCGGTGACGACCGCGCCCGCACTGCCTGGCGACCAGATCTCGGACGACATATCGGAGTCCTGCGGCGTCGCCCTCCACGAGACAGGGCCGTCCGGCACATCCGCTGGCAGGCGGAAGGTGGCAGGCACCTCGGCGATGCTGTCCTGCGTGGCGTCGCCCCGCGTGGCCTCGGTGGCCTGCGCTGCCAGATCGGCGCTGGTGGTTGCGTCGGCATCCTCGAATGGGATGCCCACGCCGAAGCGGCGCGAGAACATGACTTCGGTGGCCGAGGCGTTGAGATAGCGCAGTTCGTATTCGCCCGGCTCATCGGGCGCCTGTACCCTGATAACGCCGTTCTTGCTCAGGGCGAAATCCCAGCTGTAGCTTCGGAAATCGCTCACCGGCTGGTCCGGTCGGGCGACCGTAAGCCGCTCACCGCCCTGTTCAGGCCCGCGAAACCGCACATTGAAGCGGCTGCCCGGTTCGACCGAGCCGATCGGATCGAAGCCCATGGCGGGGGGCACCACCTCGACTGCCTGTCTGGCAATGACGCCCTGGCCACCCCTTCGGATGATAAGGTCGTAAAAACCCGGCTCGCTGGGCGCCGTGCGCGTCACCGGATTGCTCGGTCCACCGTCCCGCATGACGTTGATCGGCCCGAAACCGGGGGACGAGGGCGCGCCGTCCTCGCCCTGCGGCACGAAGCCGAGGTAATCCGCCCAGCTTGCCTCGCCCCGCCAATGGATGGTGTAGATGAACCCCGCCTCGGCCCGGTCGCCGATGTCAAACGCGGCTTCCGCTTCCGGCTGCGGCTCAGGTTCAGGCTCAGCCACAGGTTCCGGCACTGCCGCGCTGACCTGTTGCAGCGCCTCGGCCAGTTCAGCGCCTGAGTTGGTCTCGAACAGCATGCCCCCGGTCTGTTCGGTGATGCAGGAAAGCGCCTCAACCTCCACCCGGGTCAGGCCGAAGCCGACGACATGGGCGCGGATGTCGATGCCCTCGGCGGCCAGACGGGCGGCCAGCGCGCAGGGGTCACCCTCGCAGGTTTCCAGCCCGTCGGTGACAAGGATGATATCGGCGGCCTCAGCCGTGGGCGGGATCTGGTCGCGCGCCATGGCCAGACTATCGGTCAGCGGTGTCATCCCGCGCGGCATCAGCGCGCGCAACCGGCGCTCCAGCTCGCCCGGGGCGGTCTGGCCCATGGGCGCGATCACCTCGATATCGCCGCAATCGCCGCGCCGGTTGTGACCGTAAGCGATGACCGACAACGGCACGGCGCCATCGCGGGTGGCGAAATAATCGCCTATCACATCGCGCGCCACCTCGATCCGCGTCAGATCGCCCTCAACGCGGTTCCACATCGAGCCGGAGGCATCGAACACCAGCACGCTCACCCGCTCGGCAAGGGCAGGTGTGGTCAGCCCGCAGGCAAGGGCGGTTATCGTCAACAGGCGCGAAAAGATCATGCGCGTTCTCCGGTCGGAAGGGAAAGGGCGGCATTCACATGCCGGTTCACAATGGCAAGGTCCGAGGCAAAGGCGGGGATCAGCGCAGCGCCCTCCAGCGGTTTCCAGAAAGGAGGCGGCTCAAACGCGCCGTCAAACTTGGCAAGGGGGGTCAGCACGGCGCAGTAGCCAGGCATCAACACCACGCTGGGGCGCAACCCCTGCCCCGGCGCCACCTCAGCCATGCCGTGCGTTGCGCAGCGCGCCTCAGCCTCCAGCGCCGCAAAGGCAGCGCGGAACGCCGGTGGGAGCAGCGGCGCACCGGGGCTGGCAAAGACGCTGTAGCGGGCATCGAAAGCGGCATCGCCGGTCGGTTGCGGTTGCAACCCATGGGTCTGCGCGGGGGCGTACTGCAAGGCGGGCGGCGCATCGGTGCCGGTGATCGCGGTGATGAAGGGCACCTCGGGCACCGATGCGGGCCATTCCAGTTCAACCACTGTAAAGGCAGTGCCCTTGCCGCTGCTTTCGGTGTTGCCGTTGCGCCCGCCAAAGGTGAACCCGATGCGCGAGGCGGCGACCTTGCAGCCATCGCGCTGCCCGCTGATCCGCATATCGACGCGCTGCGCAAAGATCCTCGGCAGCAGCTTCCAGCGCGTGGCATCGGGCGCGTCTGAATCGCAGCGAAAGCCCATCAGCTCCCCGGCGATGGCATCCAGCAGCAGCGCGCGCGCCTCGGTACGGGGCTTTTTCTGTGCCTCGCCGAACATCAGCAGAAGGGCAAAGCCCACGCCCCCGGCCATCAGCGCCAGCCCCACCGGCAGGCTGCCCATGGCCCCCCAGCCCAGCAAAAGCCCCGCCGCGCCCGCACCTGCCACGCCCAGCCGCAACCGCTTCTCAGTCTCGGCCACAAAGGCGCGCCGCGCTTCCTCGTGCCGGGCAAGGGCGGGGCTCAGCCGTGCTTCCAGTGCTTCGGTCTGCGCGCGGCTCAGCGTGGCAACCACCGGGCGTGGCGCATCAGGCTGGCCGAACTGCGCCTCCCGCACGGGGCCGAGGTAGCGCGAGACAAGGTCCACGATGGAAATAGCGCCGCTGCCGGACCGCTCTGTCATCAGATCAGTTTCCATGAAAGGGAATGCAAAATACCTGAAATTACCGTGCATGAACAAAGGATCGGCGCAATTTTCCCGCCGCCGTGGCCACAAAGGGTTAGCGAATGCGCCGCTTGTCTGGCAACCTGTGGAAATCCTTAGGGCCCTGACGATGCTGAACCTGCGCCACCTGTCCGACCTCTTGCGCGCCGCCGGGCCGGGAAAGGCATGGCAGGCCTTTGCCATTTTTGCGGGCGATCTGGGTTTTGACCGGATCATCCGCTATGACCTTTCGCAGGACATTCCCACCGTGCTGACCACCTTCGGGGATGACTGGCAGCGCCATTATCAGGACAGAGATTACAGCCGGATCGACCCGTTCTTTGAGCATTGCTGCAAACCCGGCATCCCGGTCGCCACCGGCGCGGCCTATCTTGACGATTATGACTACCTCGCGCCCGCTCAGCGCAAACTGGTGCTGGAGGCGCGAGAGGCCGGGTTCAACGCCGGTTTCTCGCTCGTTCTGCCGGACCAGGACACCTGCGCATGGAATATCGGCTCCAGCCTGCCGCGCAGTGATGTTGAGGCGCTGCGCGCAGAACTGGCCCGCGCCCTGCCGCTGGCCCTGCGCATGGTCAGTCTGCACCTCAACCCCGGGCCTGCCCTGACCGCGCGCGAGGCTGAGGTGATGCTTTTGCTGGCCGCAGGCAACCGGGTGCAGGAGATTGCCCATGCGCTGGGGCTGGCGGTGGTCACGGTCGATCTGCATCTGCGCAATGCCCGGACCAAGCTGGGGGGGCGCACCCGCGATCAGGCGCTTCTGAACTTTGCGCTGGGTGCCGGAGGCCCTACCGCGCCCGCGCCAGCAACACGCCGCCCGCAATGATCAGCGCGCAGCCCGCCAGCGTGGCCGCGTCCGGCCTTTCGCCAAAGGCGACAAAACCCAGCAGCGCCGCGAACAGCAGCCAGGAATAATCCACCGGGCCGACAACCGAGAGCGGCGCGGCGCGGTAGCCGCGAATGGTGCAATATTGCGCAAAGACGGCAACCGGCCCCAGCCCGATACAGACCAGCGCCACGCTCAGGCTGATCTTCTGCCAGGTCAGCCAGGCGGGAAGCGCGATAAGACAAAGGCCAAAGAAACTGACATACAGCATCACGGTGACCGGCCGCTCGCGCAGCCCCAGAAGCCTGATCAGCAACCCCTCCACCGCCAGCAGCAAGGCACCGGCAAAGGCCGCCAGCGCGGGCCAGAGGGGCAGCGCCTGATGAAAGGCGCCCCTGCCCAGCAGCACCACCGTCACCCCCACCAGTGACAGCGCAACCGCCCACAGATGCGCCCGCCCCGGGCGCTCGCCCAGAAACACCACCCCCAGCAGGATCAGCAGCACACCATAGGTCATGCCGATCGCCGTGGCATTCGCCAGCGGCATATGGGCCGAGCCCCAGGTGATCGCCACCGCCGCCCCGCCGCCGCATACCGCGCGCAGAAAATGGGTCAGCGGCTGGCGGCTGCGATGCGCGGCAAACCCGCCATCCCCGCGCACCAGCCAGATCACGGTCAAAAGCCCGCCGACATAGCGCAGAAGGGTCAGTTGCAGCGTGCCCACCGCGCCGTCGGCCAGTTTGGCGGCAGCGAAAATCAGCGTCCACAGCGCCGTGCTCAGCAACACCCACAGGATCGCGGGCAGATAGGTCATCTGGCGGAACAAGGTGCTGGCCTCCGGTGTCAAATCCCGTCAACCTGTGCAATTCTACAACCTTGTTTGCAAACGAGTTGATTTCACCCTGCACGAGGAAAACTGATGCAGCCCTTCAACCGTATCTCGCTCAATGCGCTGCGGGTATTCACCACCGCCGCCGAATGCGGAAGCCTCAGCAAGGCGGCGCTGCGGCTGGGTGTCACG
This sequence comes from Pararhodobacter sp., assembly GCF_036802785.1. Lineage (GTDB taxonomy): Bacteria > Pseudomonadota > Alphaproteobacteria > Rhodobacterales > Rhodobacteraceae > Pararhodobacter. The sequence continues at coordinate 10,974 of NZ_DAIRVN010000084.1, read as the reverse complement.
GCGGGCGCCGTCAGCCATCAGATCCGCGCGCTTGAGGGGGCGATGGGGGTGACGCTGTTTCACCGCGCCAACAACGCCATCCGCCTGACCGAAACCGGCGAAACCCTGTTCCGCCAGTCGCTTCCCGGCATTCTCGGCCTTGAGCGCGCGGTCGAGGCGGCGATATCGGGCGCTGTCGAGGTGTCGGTGCAGGTGCCTGTGACGCTTGCCACCCGCTGGCTGATCCCCCGGCTTGAGCAGTTTCGCGCTCCCCATCCTGACCTGCGCATCCGTATCGAAACCACCGGCGGCACCGGCTTTCCCACCAGCACCGGGGCCGATTTCGCGCTGGCCTATTTCCCCCTCGCCACCGCCCCCGCCGATGCCGAGGTCTTTCTGGAGGACCGTTGCCGCCCCTACCTGTCGCCCGCCCTTCTGGCCCGTATCACCGATCCGCGCGATCTGGCCTGCATTCCGGCGCTGCAAAGCGCCAGCGAGAACTGGGACTGGGCCTGCTGGCTGCATGAAAGCGGCCATTCCACCACGCGGCTCAGCTATTCCGGGCGCTTCGATATGGACGATGCCGCCCTGCGCGCCGCAATTGCCGGGCTGGGCATGGTTCTGGCCCCCGAATTCATCATCCGCGATGATCTGGCCGACAATCGCCTCTGCCCGCTGCCGGACTGCCCTGAGGTGCGGCTGGGCGCCTATGTTCTGCGGCAGAACGGCCCCGGCACACGGCAGACAGAGATCTTCCTCAGCTGGCTGCGGGAATGCCGGGCTTAGGCACGGCGATGGCTCAGCCGTTCCAGACCACCGCGCCGGTATCGGCCAGATCATAGCCGCCCAGATGCGCGGCGCGGCTGGCGAAGGCCTCGGTGCGGGCAAAACCCAGCAGCGCCTGCACCGGCGGCTCAAAATACGCGCGCCGGGTCATCACCAGATCAAAGCTTTCGTCATTCACCAGCGGCAAAAAGCCCAGAAGCCCCGCCGCCGCCTGCAACCCCAGCCCGCAATCGGCCTCGCCGGTCTCAATCAGGGCGGCAAGGTCGGCATGGGTTTCCGCCGGGCGCGCGGCGGTGGTCAGATCACCCGCTGTCAGCCCGGCGCGCGCCAGCAGCACGTCGAGCAGGCGCTGTGATCCGGCCCCCTCGGCCCGCGTGGCAAAGCGCAGCCCGCGCGCCACGGCGTCCTGCAGCCCGGTGATGCCCAGCGGGTTGCCGGGCGCGGTGATCAGCCCCTGCGCGCGCCGTGCCCAGTGGATCATCACATGCCCGGACCCCGGCAGATGCGCCCTGACCGCCGCCAGATTCCACTGCCCGCTGTCAGGGTCCAGCAGGTGGCAACCGGCCAGCACCGCCCGCCCCTCAGCCAGATCGGCCAGCCCCTGCATCGAGCCGCGCGCCAGCACCGCCAGCCCGGTGCCCGCCTGCCGCAGCGCCCAGTCCAGCAGTGGGTCGTTCGACCCGGCATAGATGGGTGGTGGCGGGGCGATGCCGGTTCCCGGCAGCTCTGTCTGCGCCTCCAGCCAGGCATCGACCAGACGGCGCGGGAACAGCAGCTTGCCGGTCGCACGGCTGAACGGGATGGTCTGGCGCGCGACCATCTCATAGATCGTGCGCTCTTTCACCCGCAGGTAACCGGCCACCTCGGCGGTAGTCATCAGGCTGGAGGGGGCGGGTTGGGGCAGCGTCTCCTGCATAACAATGCAATTTCCTGCAATATTTACATGTTTGAATTCTAGTGCGTTTTTTGCTTCACTTCCATAACTTTCTGCAAAGGATTCCCACACTGGAAAGCCCCTTCGCCACCGCTTTTGCCCTGATCACCTCTGCCGATGCCGCCCTGATGCAGATCATCGGGCTGTCGCTGCGCGTGACGCTTACGGCGGTCACCATCGCCTGCCTGATCGGCCTGCCACTGGGGGCCGGGCTGGCGCTGGCGCGGTTTCCGGGCCGGGGAGCGGTGATTGTGCTGTTCAACGCGCTGATGGGCCTGCCGCCGGTGGTGGCGGGGCTGCTGGTTTACCTGACGCTCTCGCGCTCGGGGCCGCTGGGCGGGCTGGCACTGCTGTTCACCCCCACGGCGATGATCATCGCCCAGACCCTGCTCATTTTGCCGATCATCGTCTCGCTCACCCGATCGGTGGTCGAAGACCTGTGGACGGAATACCGCGAACAGCTCCGCTCGCTGGGCGCGGGCCGCCTGCGTGCCGTGCCGACCCTGCTGTGGGACGGGCGGGTATCGCTGCTGACCGGGGTGCTGGCAGGCTTTGGCCGCGCCTCGGCCGAGGTGGGCGCGGTGCTGGTGGTCGGCGGCAATATCGCCGGGCACACCCGCACCATGACCACCGCCATCACGCTGGAAACGGCGCGCGGCAATCTTGGCCTTGCCGTCGCGCTGGGGATGATCCTTCTGGCGCTGACCCTTGCGCTGAACGCCGTCGCATGGGGCGCAGGGCAATGGGCGCGGGGGCGGTTGGGATGAGCGGTGATATCCTCCCCCTCCGGCTGGAGGCCGTGGGTTACGCGGTCAACGGCACGCCGCTTCTGGCGGATATCTCAATGAACGTGCAGCCGGGGCAGCGGCTGGTGATCATGGGCGCGAACGGCGCGGGCAAAAGCCTGCTTCTTCGCCTTTGCCACGGGCTGATCGACCCCACCACCGGCCAGCGCCACTGGGCCAGCAATGAAGTGCGCGCGCAGGCGCAGGCGATGGTGTTTCAACGCCCCGTGCTGCTGCGCCGCTCGGTCGCCGCGAACCTTGAGTACCCGCTCACCCTGCGTGGCCTGCCCCGCGCCACCCGCCGCGAAACCGTCGCGCGCACGCTGGACCGCTTTGGCCTGACCCCGCTTGCCGACCGTCCCGCGCGCCTTTTGTCAGGCGGCGAACAGCAGCGGCTGGCGCTGGCCCGTGCCTGGGCGATGTCCCCGCAGGTGCTGTTTCTGGATGAGCCGACTTCGGCGCTGGACCCCTCTGCCACCCGCGCCATTGAGGCGATGATCGAGGGCTTCTCGGCCGATGGCATCACGGTTGTGATGTCCACCCATGATCTGGGTCAGGCCCGGCGGCTGGCGCAGCAGGTGGCTTTTCTGCACCGCGGGTGGCTGATCGAACAGCAGCCCGCCAAGCCCTTCTTTGCGGGGCCGAAAAGCCCTGAGGCCCGCGCCTTTCTGGCGGGCGATCTGATCTGGTAACCAATGGGAGAGAGAACCATGAAACCGAACCGCACCACCCTTCTGGGCTTTTCCTCAGCCCTTGCCCTGCTCATCGCCCTCCCCGCCTCGGCGCAGGAGTTCATCACCGTCGCCTCCACCACCTCGACCGAGAACTCGGGGCTTTTCACCCATATCCTGCCGCTCTTTCAGGAAGAAACCGGGATCGCGGTGCGCGTGGTCTCGCAGGGGACCGGGCAGGCGCTTGAAACCGGTCGCCGGGGAGATGCCGATGTGGTTTTCGTCCATGCCCGTGCCCAGGAGGAAAGCTTTGTGGCTGAGGGCTACGGCGTGCAGCGCTTTGACGTGATGTATAATGATTTCGTCATCGTCGGCCCCGCTGATGACCCGGCAGGCCTGCGCGTGGCTGAAACCGCCACAGACGCCATGGCCGCAATCGCCGGAACGGGCGCCGCTTTCGCCTCACGCGGGGATGACAGCGGCACCCATGTGGCTGAGATGAACCTGTGGGAAGCGGCGGGGGTTGAACCGGCGGGGAACTGGTACCTCTCCACCGGCTCAGGCATGGGGGCCACGCTGAACACGGCAGCGCAGGTTCCCGCCTATGCGCTCACCGACCGGGGCACATGGCTGTCCTTCCAGAACCGCGGCCCGCTTGAGATCGTGTTCGAGGGGGATGCGGTGCTGTTCAACCCCTATGGCATCATTCTGGTGAACCCTGAGCGCCACCCGCATGTGAAGGCCGCAGAGGGGCAGGCGTTTATCGACTGGCTCATCTCACCGACCGGGCAGGAGGCCATCGCCAGTTACACCGTCAATGGAGCGCAGCTTTTCTTCCCCAGCGCGGAATAACGCCGCCGCAAGGGCCAGCGCCGGAACAATCCTGCGGTTCCGGCTCTGGCCTTTGGCGCCATTCTGGCCCATGTCTTGGGCATGAGCGGCCTGACACCCCTTGATACCTGCCTTGCGCAGGCGCTGAACGGCGCGCAGCCCGTCGCGCCCGAAACCATCGCGCTGGCCGGGGCGATGGGCCATGCGCTGGCCGGTGATCTGCGCCTGCCCCATGACCTGCCCGCGCGCCATGAAGCCCTGCGCGCGGGTTTCGCCGTGCAGGCATTGGATCTGATGGGCGCCAGCCCGCAACTGCCCGTGCCTCTTGGCACCGCGCAGGCGCTGACCCCCGGCATGCCCCTGCCGCCCGGCACCGATGCGATCCTGCCGGAGGACGGCACTGAAACCACCGGCCCGCTGCGTCAGGCCATTCAGGCGCTCAACCCCGGTGAGGGGGTGCGCCGCGCGGGCCATGACGGGCGTGCGGGCGATCTGATCGCGCGGGCAGGCCAGCGGCTGACGCCCCGCCACGGGCTGCTGGCCGGGCTTGCGGGCCTTGCTCAGCTGCCCGTCCGCCGCCCCCGAGTGCATGTTGCGCCGGATGTGCCGCAGGCGGGTTTTGTCCGTGATTGGGTGCAATTGCTGGGCGCGCTGATCAGCGATGACAGCCCGCATCTGACGCTCCGCGCCGCCCTTGATGACCGGCCCCGCCTTGCCCTTGCCCCCGGCGACACCGCATGGCTGGCGCGTGACGGCGACGCGCTGACCCTTTCCCTGCCTCCGCGCTTTGACGCGCTGGTCGCGGCACTTCTGGCGCTGGGGCTGCCCGCGCTTGCCATGCTTTCCGGCATGACACCGGCCAGCATCACCCGCCCGCTTGCGCGCAAGGTCACCTCGGCTGTGGGACTGTCGGAGCTGGTGCTGCTGAGCGCCGCCGAGGACACGTGGCAGCCCCTGCCCGCCGGTTCCCTGACCGTAAGCGCGCTGGCCCGTGCCAGTGCCTTCGCCCTCATCCCCCCTGACAGCGAGGGGGCACCGGCGGGTGCGCTGCTTGCCGCAACCCCCCTCGACACTGCTTTCGGCTGACCCATGACCAACCCCCCGCCCCATCAGGACCAGTTCCTGAACATCCTGTCGCGCGATGCCGCCGAAGCCGCGTTTCTGAGCGCCCTGCAACCGCAGCCGCTGGGCCATGAGCCCGTCGCGCTGGCCGGACTGCCGGGCCGCGTGCTGGCGCAGGATATCGCCGCGCCGGTGGATGCGCCCCCGTTTGACCGCGCCACGGTTGACGGCTTTGCCATCCGCAGCGCCGACCTGTCCGAGGCATCAGAGGCTGAGCCGGTCACCCTGCGCCTCAACCCGGAAACCATTGCCTGCGGCACCGCGCCCGCGCTGACTGTCGCGCCCGGCACTGCGACAACCATCGCCACGGGCGGGCCCCTCCCTCGCGGGGCGGATGCGGTGGTGATGATCGAACATACCGAGCCGGAGGGCGATGGCATCGCCGTGTCCCGCGCGCTGGCCCCCGGCAGCCATATCTCTTTCGCAGGCTCCGACATTGCGCGCGGGCAGACCCTGTTGCGCAAGGGCACCCTGATTGGCGCGCGTGAAGTGGCGATGCTGGCCGCCGTGGGGCTGGCCTTTGCGCCGGTCTGGCGCAGGCCCAGGGTGGCGGTTCTGTCCACCGGCGATGAGCTGGTGCAGCCCGGCCAGCCGCTTCCCCCCGCCGGGGTCTATGATTCCAACGGCCCCGTCATCGTCGCCGCCCTGCGCGAAAACGGCTGCGAGGCGGTGCATCTGGGTGCTGTGGCCGATGACGCGGCAGCGCTGTCAGAGGCCGTGCGCGCGGCATTCGCCAGCCATGATGCGCTGATCCTTTCGGGTGGCACTTCCAAGGGGGCGGGCGATCTGACCACGAAGGTCATCGCCGGGCTGGGCGCGCCGGGGATCATCGCCCATGGCGTGGCGCTGAAACCCGGCAAGCCGCTGTGCCTTGCGGTCTGCGATGGCAAGCCGGTGGTGGTGCTGCCGGGCTTCCCCACCTCGGCCATGTTCACCTTTCACGAACTTGTCGCCCCGGCGCTGCGGGCGATGGCAGGCCTGCCGCTACGCGGCACGGCGCGGGTGGCGGCCACGCTGCCCCTGCGCCTGACCTCGGAACTGGGGCGCACCGAATTTGCCATGGTCGCGCTGACCGAAGGGCCGGAGGGGCTGGTTGCCCACCCGGTCGGCAAGGGTTCGGGCGCGGTGACGGCGTTTGCGCAGGCCGACGGCTTTGTGACCATCCCGGCGCTGACCGACACAATCGCCCCCGGCACCAGCGCCGAAGTCACGCTCTTCGGCCCCCATGTCACCCCGCCCGGCCTCGCCATCATCGGCAGCCACTGCACGGGGCTTGACGCGGTGGTGGGCCGCCTGTCTGAGCGTGGCATCAGCGCGCGCATCCTTGCCACCGGCTCACAGGGCGGGCTGGCGGCGCTGCACCGGCGCGAATGCGACATCGCGCCGATCCACCTGCTGCACGCTGAAAGCGGCACCTACAACGCGCCCTTCCTCAGCGAGGGCATGCGCCTGATCCCCGGCTGGCGGAGGATGCAAGGGCTGTTGTTCCGCAAGGGTGATGCACGCTTTGAAGGGCGCGACCTTGGTCAGGCGCTGGCGGCGCTGCTGGCCGATCCGCAGGCGATCATGGTCAACCGCAATCAGGGCTCCGGCACCCGCGTGCTGCTGGACCGGCTGCTGAACGGCACCCGCCCGCAGGGCTACTGGAACCAGCCGGCCTCCCACAACGCCGTGGCAACCGCAATCGCCCAGAACCGCGCCGACTGGGGCATGGCGATCAGGCCTGTGGCGCAGGCGCTTGGGCTTGGCTTTCTGCCGGTTGCCGACGAGCATTATGATTTCGCGGTCTGGGAAACACCGCGCAACCCGGCGACCATAGCGGCCTTTGAGGCGGCGCTGAGCGAAAGCGCCGGGGCGCTGGCGCAGATCGGCTTTGAACGCTGAAGCGGGGTCAGCCCTGCTCCGGCGCGGCCTCTGCCATATGGGCAAGTGCCGCAATCACCAGCGCATCCAGCCCCGCGCCGCCCTTGGCGGCATGCGCGCGCAGGGCACTGATCATCCGCGGATCCCAGAAATCACTCAGATGCGCGGCGACACGCTCTGCCTGATCGCCCCCCGGCTGGGACTTGAAGAAGGTGGCGATCTGGTTGGCCATATGGACCAGCTTGTCAGGCAACATCGGACACCTCGAAACGAATGCGATGGGGGTGTGAATACACATCAAACCCGCCCCCGCGCGCGAAAGCGGCAAGGGTGATCCCGGCCCCCTCGGCAAGGCGCAGGGCATGGGCGGTGGGGGCTGACACGGCGATGATCACCGCTGAGCCCGCCATGGCGCATTTCTGAACCAGCTCCACCGACAGGCGACTTGTCACCACCAGCGCGCCGGTGCCCGGGTCATCCCCCTGCCGCACCATCGCGCCGATCAGCTTGTCGAGCGCGTTGTGGCGGCCGACATCCTCGCGCGCCAGAACGATCCCGGCGCCCGGGCGCAGGAAACCCGCCGCATGGGTGGCGCGGGTCTGATCATGCAGCGGTTGCTGCGCGCGCAGGGCATCCGCCGCGCCCATGACATCGGCGCGCGTCAGCCGCAGGGCCACGCCGGAGACATCGGGCAGTTCCCGCCCCGCCTGTTCCAGACTGTCGATACCGCACAGCCCGCAGCCCACCGGCCCCGCCATGAACCGCCGCCGCGCAGCCAGCGCCGCGCTCCGGTCCGCGCGCAGCCAGAACCGAGCCTCGATCCCCTGCGCCTGCTCGGCCACCTCGAATTCCTCGATCTGGTCCAGCCCGCTGATCACGCCCTCGCTGAGCGCAAAACCGATGGCGAAATCCTCGATATCACCGGGGCTTGCCATCATCACCGCCAGCGTCGCGCCGCCAAAGACCATGGCAACCGGCACCTCTTCGGGCAGCGCGCGGCAGACCGGATAGGCCCCCTCGCCCTGCACCGACACCCCCCGCGCGCTGACACTTCTGGCCCAGACCATCGCCCTACTCCGCCGCTGGCAGAATACGGCGCGCGCGGGCCGCATGGGCTGAATAGGCCTCCTGCCAGTCCGACGGGCCGTTCGACTGGCTGACCTGCACCGCCGTCACCTTGTATTCCGGGCAGTTCGTCGCCCAGTCGGAATAATCGGTGGTGATGACATTGGCCTGCGTATCAGGGTGGTGGAAGGTGGTATAGACCACGCCGGGGCTGACACGGTCGGTCAGCGTGGTGCGCAGCGTGGTCTCGCCCGAGCGGCTGGCCAGCTTCACCCAGTCCCCCTCCTTGATGCCGCGAACCTCGGCGTCATGGGGGTGAACCTCCAGCACATCCTGATCATGCCAGACCACGTTTTCGGTGCGCCGCGTCTGCGCGCCGACGTTGTATTGCGACAGAATGCGCCCGGTGGTCAGCAGCAGCGGGAAACGCGGGCCCGTGCGCTCATCCGTCGCCACATATTCGGTGACGATGAACCGCCCCTTGCCGCGCACGAAGCCATCGACATGCATCAGCGGCGTGCCCTCAGGATGCGCCGCGTTGCAGGGCCACTGGACAGAGCCCTTCTCCTCCAGCATCGCGTAATCGACACCGGCAAAGCTGGGCGTGGTCAGGGCGATCTCATCCATGATCTGGGCGGGATGGGTATAGCGCCAGTCGCCGCCCATCGCATTGGCCAGCATCTGGGTGATCTCCCAGTCAGCATAACCATTGCGCGGTGCCATCACCTTGCGCACCCGGTTGATGCGGCGCTCAGCATTGGTGAAGGTGCCGTCCTTTTCCAGAAAGGTCGAACCGGGCAGGAAGACATGCGCGTAATTCGCGGTTTCGTTCAGGAACAGGTCATGCACGATGACACATTCCATCGCCGCCAGCCCGGCGGCCACATGCTTGGTGTCAGGGTCCGATTGCAGGATATCCTCGCCCTGACAATAGAGGCCCTTGAAACTGCCGGTCACGGCAGCATCCAGCATGTTGGGAATGCGCAGGCCCGGCTCTGGGTCAAGCTCCACACCCCATGCCTGCTCGAACACTGCGCGCACTTCGGGCAGTTTCACATGGCGGTAGCCCGGCAACTCATGCGGGAACGAACCCATATCGCAGGAACCCTGCACGTTGTTCTGCCCCCGCAGCGGGTTCACCCCCACGCCCCTGCGCCCCATATTGCCGGTGAGCATGGCAAGGTTGGCAATGGCCATCACCGTGGTTGAGCCCTGACTGTGCTCGGTCACGCCCAGCCCGTAATAGATCGCCCCGTTGCCGCCGGTGGCATAAAGCCGGGCGGCGGCGCGCAGTTCCGCGGCGGGCACGCCGGTCAGCAGTTCGGTCGCCTCGGGGCTGTGGCGCGGGTCGGCGACGAAATCGGCATAATGCAGAAACTCATCCCAGTCGCAGCGGGTGCGGATGAAATCTTCGTTCATCAGCCCCTCGGTGACGATGACATGCGCCAGCGCGGTGATCACGGCCACATTGGTGCCGGGGCGCAGCGCCAGATGGTGCGCGGCCTTGTAATGCGGCCCCTCCACCGTCTCGGTGCGGCGCGGATCGATGACGATCAGCTTGGCGCCCTGCCGCAACCGCTTTTTCAGGCGGCTGGCAAAGACCGGGTGCCCGGCATGCGGGTTCGCGCCGATCACCACCGCCACATCGCATTCCTCGACCGAGTCGAAATCCTGCGTCCCCGCCGAGGTGCCGAATGTCTGCCCCAGCCCGTAGCCAGTGGGCGAATGGCAGACACGGGCGCAGGTATCGGTGTTGTTATTGCCGAAAACCGCGCGCGCCAGTTTCTGCACCAGATAGGTTTCCTCATTGGTGCAGCGGCTGGAGGTGATCACCCCGATGGATTTGCGCCCATGCTTCTCCTGCAGCGCGCGCAGCCGGGAGGCGGCAAAACCAAGCGCGTCTTCCCAGCTGACCTCGCGCCATGGCTCGTCAATGCGGTCACGGATCATCGGGTTCAGAATGCGGTCGCTGTGCTGGGCGTAGCCATAGGCAAAGCGGCCCTTGACGCAGCTGTGGCCCCGGTTGGCCTTGCCGTGCTTCCACGGCACCATGCGCACCAGCGTGTCGCCGTTCAGCTCCGCCTTGAACGAACAGCCCACGCCGCAATAAGCGCAGGTCGTGATGACCGAGCGGCTGGGCGTGCCCAGTTCAATAACCGATTTCTCCTGCAGGGTCGCGGTCGGGCAGGCCTGAACGCAGGCACCACAGCTTACGCAGTCCGAGGCCAGCGCATTGTCGGTCTTCGCGCCAAAGGAAACCCGGCTGTCGAACCCGCGCCCCTCGATGGTCAGGGCGAAGGTGCCCTGCACCTCTTCGCAGGCCCGCACGCAACGCGAGCACACAATGCATTTGGCCGGGTCGTAGCTGAAATAGGGGTTGCTGTCGTCCTTGGGCAACCATGCGCGGTTGGCCTCGCCGCTGGTGTTGCGGGCGGTGAAATGGTTGGCCAACGCGCCGCCCTCAGGTGCCGCGTAACGCACGTCGCGCAGGCCCACGGCCCCGGCCATATCCTGCAACTCGCAATCGCCGTTGGCGGCGCAGGTCAGGCAATCCAGCGGATGGTCGCTGATATACAGCTCCATCACCCCGCGCCGCAGCTTGCGCAGCTTGTCGTTCTGGGTATGCACCACCATCCCGGGCGCAACCGGCGTGGTGCAGGAGGCCGGGGTGCCCCGCCGCCCCTCAATCTCGACCACGCACAACCGGCAGGAGCCGAAGGCCTCAAGATTGTCGCTCGCGCACAGCTTGGGGATCGTAAGCCCGGCCAGCGCCGCGGCCCGCATCACGCTGGTGCCTTCGGGCACCGTGACCTCGAAACCGTCAATGCTCAGCGTGACGGGGGCACCTTCGCGCGCGGGGGTGCCCAGATCGCGGTCATCAAAGGGAATGATGAAATCTTTCATGCTGCGGCCCCGTGTTTCATCTTGCCAAAAATAC
>NZ_DAIRVN010000083.1:0-21587 GCF_036802785.1 Pararhodobacter sp. | reverse complement strand
AGGTGCGGCGATAAGGTGGGGTGATCCGATCCGGGGGCAGGCGCGTAAGAGACGAAAGACAGCACCAGACCGGAGGAAAGTGGCATGCCCGACCGCGTTCTCATACCCTTCCGCAGGCAGGCGCTGGTTCTTGCGCTCGCGCTTGCACTGCCGGGCACGCCCGCGCTGGCGTTTGAGCGTATCACCGATGCGCAGGCCTTCGCGCGCCTGATCGAGGGCCGCACACTGACCCGGTTCGGTATCCGGCTTGAGGTTTCAGCCCGGGGCGATGCCTCAGGGCAGATCAGCGGGCGCGGGTTCGGCTACCCCGTCACCGGCGCCTGGCAGTGGGAGTCGGGTTTTTTCTGCCGTGATCTGGATTGGGGCGGCAGCGATCTGGGGTTCAACTGTCAGGCGGTGCTGCACGACGGCGGCACGCTGCGCTTTGTCTCGGATCAGGGGCAGGGGGACCATGCCGATTTCCGGCTGCGCTGACCCCGCCAGCTGAAGGCGACCCTTCAGAAATCGACCGCGATCCCCTTCTTTTCCCAGTCGCCATAGCGCACGGGTTCAGGCCCGTCCCTGCGCCCGCCCAGTTCCTTGGGCAAGGTGACCTCGGCGGCGGCGTTGCGCCGGGCCTCGGCCTCGGCGAGGGCGCGGCGGGCGGCGGCGGGCAGGTCGTCGCGCGTCGGTGTGGGGCTTTCGGCGGGCATGGGGCGTTTCCTCGGGTGCTTTCTTGTATCGGACGGGGCAATCGTCTAACCCCGAAGATAGTCCGCCCCCCGCCCCGGGGCAAGAACCAGACCGGAAGCCCGATGCCCGCGAACCGCCCCCAACCCGATGCCCGCGCGCTGGCCCTGCGCCTGCTGCTGGCGGTCACGCAGGACGGGCACATGCTGTCCGACAGCGCGCCCGACAGCGCCGACCCGGCCACCCGCGCCCGTGCCCTGCGCCTTGCCACCACCACCCTGCGGCATCTGCAACGCGCCGATGCCGTGCTTGCGCCCCTGCTGCGCAAGCCGCCGCCGCCTGAGATTCAGGCGCTTCTGCGGCTGGGCGTGGTGGAGATGCTGGAACTGGGCGAGGCGGCGCATGGCGTGGTGAACAGCGCCGTGGCGCAGGCGCGGCTGGTGCGGGGCGGCGCGGCCTTTGCCGGGCTGGTGAATGCCGTGCTGCGCCGTGCCGCGCAGACCGAAGGCTGGGCCGCGCTGCCCGTTCCGCGCCTGCCCGGCTGGCTGCGCCGCCGGCTGGTCGCCGCCTATGGGCAGGAGGCCGTGGCTGCGATGGAGGCGGCGCATCTGGCGGGCGCGCCGCTTGATCTTACCCTGCGGCCTCTGCCGGACGACGCCCGTGCCGCGTTGACCGGGGCTTTGGAGGCGGCAGCATCGGTAAGCACGCTGCCCGGCGGGTCGCTCAGACTGGCTGGCGGGGCGCAGGTCTCGGCACTGCCGGGTTACGCTGAGGGCCAGTGGTGGGTGCAGGATGCCGCCGCTGCCCTGCCCGCGCTTCTGCTGGCCGCCCGGCCCGGGGAAACGGTGCTGGACCTCTGCGCCGCACCCGGTGGCAAGACGATGCAACTGGCGGCAACGGGCGCCAGTGTCACGGCGCTGGACATGTCGGAACCGCGCCTGAAGCGGCTGCGCGCCAATATGTCGCGCACCGGCCTTCAGGCCGCTATCCTTTGTGCGGATGCGCTGGAATGGCAGCCGCCCGCACCCTTCGATGCGATTCTGCTGGATGCGCCCTGTTCGGCCACCGGCACCATCCGCCGCCACCCTGACCTGCCGCTGATCCGCAAACCCGGCGATCTTGCCGCGCTTACCGCGTTTCAGGCGGCGCTTCTGGACCGGGCGCTGGCCATGCTGCGCCCCGGCGGGCGGCTGGTCTATTGCACCTGCTCGCTCTTGCCCGAAGAGGGCGAGGCGCAGGTGAGCGCGGCCCTTGCCCGCCACAGTGATCTGCGCCTGATGCCGCTGCCCGCGCCCCCGTTCGGCGATGCCACGCCTGAGGGCGGCTGGCGCACACGCCCTGATCATCTGACCGCGCAGGGTGGTGTGGACGGGTTTTATATCGCCTTGTTGACACGCAGCTGACCCGTCGCATGGTGACAATCGCGCGGGCAGAAGCTATTGCAGCATAATCAGGCCTCAAGAGGTTCTGAGCAGGGCAAGCAGAGGCGGAGCATGGAGCACGGCTGGTCAGCACGGCGCACCCGGTGGGGCAATCGCCTTGCCGCGCGACGAAGCACCCGCGCGGCGCCTGCGGGCGGCTTCACCTCGCAGCCCGAACCCCGCACCATCGGCTTTTACGCGCGCGGGCGGCAACTGACGGCGGGGAATTTCCTGCTGGGCGGGCATATGGTGGAAACCCACCGGCCTTGGGAAATCGAACCACCATCCCCCGCCTTTGCCGCTGAACTGCACGGTTTCGGCTGGCTGGATCATATGGCCGCCGCCGGTGACCGTGATGCACGGATCGCCGCGCAGGGCTGGGTTTCGGACTGGATCACGCGCTACGGGCGCGGCACCGGCCCGGGGTGGGAGCCTGATCTGACCGGCCGGCGGGTGATCCGCTGGATCAACCACGCGCTCTTCCTGTCCTCCGGGCGCGATGGCGCGGCAAATGCCCCGTTTTTCGCCAGCCTTGGCGCGCAGACTGACTTTCTGGCGCGGCGCTGGAAGGCCGCGCCGCCCGGACTGGCGCGGTTTGAGGCGGTGACCGGGTTGCTCTATGCCGGTCTGTCGCTGATCGGCATGGAGCATCATGTGCCTGCCGCGACCGGGGCGCTTGCCACGGCCTGCGCCTGCGATATCGACGCCGAGGGGGGTATCCCCGGGCGCAACCCCGAAGAATTGCTGGAAATCTTCACCCTGCTGACCTGGGCCGTGCAGGCCCTGTCCGAGGCCGGGAAGCGGGCCCCGCCCGCCCTTTCCGCTTCCGTTGCCCGGGTGGCAAAGGTGCTGCGCTGCCTGCGCCATACAGATGGCGGGCTGGCGCGGTTTCACGGCGGCGGGCGCGGGATGGAGGGGCGGCTGGACCATGCGCTGGCAGCCACCGGGCATGGCGCGCCGGCAAGGCAGGCGCAGGCGATGGGCTATGCGCGGCTGGAGGGCGGGCGCACCACCGTCATTGTCGATGCCGCAAGGCCGCCGGGTGGGGCGGCGTCCATGCGCGCGCATGCCTCGGCTCTGGCGTTTGAACTGACCTCGAACCGGCGCCCGCTGGTGGTCAACTGCGGCTCCGGCCTGTCATTCGGGCCGGAATGGGAAAAGGCCGGGCGGGCCACGCTGTCGCATTCGACGCTCAGCATCGACGGCTTCTCTTCGGCCCGGTTCGCCCGTGTCGCCCGCCCCGAAGAGGGCGCGCCGCCGCTGCTGGACGGGCCGAAAAGCGTGACCTGCCATATCAGCCGTGAGCGCTATGCGACGGCGGCGCTGCTCAGCCATGACGGGTATGTCGCTACCCACGGGCTGACCCATATCCGCAATCTTGACCTGTCCGCCGACGGGCGCGCGCTTCTGGGCGAGGATACGCTGGCGGCGCTGGAGGGCACGCATCGCAAGCGTTTTGATCAGGTGCTGACGGCGAACCGGCTGCAGGGCATCCCCTATGCCCTGCGCTTTCATCTGCATCCTGATGCGGATGCCTCGCTGGATATGAACGGCGCGGCGGTGTCGGTGGCGCTGCCCTCGGGCGAGATCTGGGTGTTTCGCTTTGACGGGCCGGGCAAGCTGTCACTTGAGCCCTCGGTCTATCTGGAAAGCGGGCGTCTGGCTCCGCGCCCCTGCCGTCAGATCATCATCCGCGCAGCGATTCTGGACCATACCAGCCAGATCAACTGGACACTGGCCAAGGCACAGGATACCCCGCTGGCCATCCGCGATATCGGCCGCGCCGATGACCCCGCCTTTTCCGGCGATTTCTTTGCCACAGACTGACGAAGCCGACAGAACAAGCGGATTAACGCACCCACCGGCCCAAGCGCATCGCCCACAGATACGGAACTGACAGACATGACCGACCTTGCCCCCCTCAGCCGCGCGCTGCTCTCCGTCTCCGACAAATCCGGCCTGCTGGAGCTGGCAGGCGCCCTTGCCGCGCGCGGTGTGGAGCTGGTTTCAACCGGCGGCACGGCGGCGGTTCTGCGTAAGGCGGGGCTGGCGGTGCGCGATGTGTCTGAACTCACCGGCTTTCCCGAGATGATGGATGGGCGGGTGAAAACCCTGCATCCGATGGTCCATGGCGGGCTGTTGGCGCTGCGCGATGATGCTGGGCATGTCGCCTCGATGGCAGAACACGGGATCGTGCCGATCGACCTTCTGGTGGTGAACCTCTACCCGTTCGAGGCCACGGTGGCGCGCGGTGCGGGCTATGATGAAACCATTGAGAATATCGACATCGGTGGCCCGGCGATGATCCGCGCGGCGGCCAAGAACCACGCCCATGTCGCGGTGGTGACCGACCCGCAGGATTATGACGCGCTGCTGGCCGAGATGGATGCGCAGGGAAATCAGACCCGGCTGGCCTTCCGCCAGAAGCTGGCACAGACCGCCTATGCCCGCACCGCCGCCTATGACGCCGCGGTCTCTACCTGGATGGCGGGCGCGATTGGCGAGGCCACGCCGCGCCGCCGCGCCTTTGCCGGGCAACTGGCGCAGGCGCTGCGCTACGGCGAGAACCCGCATCAGTCGGCGGCCTTTTATACCGATGGCTCAGACCGCCCCGGCGTGGCCAGCGCGGTGCAGCATCAGGGCAAAGAGCTGAGCTATAACAACATCAACGACACCGACGCGGCGTTTGAGCTGGTGAGCGAATTCACCGACGGCCCGGCCTGCGCGATCATCAAACACGCCAATCCCTGCGGCGTGGCGACCGGCGAGACGCTGGCGCAGGCTTATCAGCGCGCGTTCGATTGCGATCGCACCTCGGCTTTCGGCGGCATCATCGCCTTCAACCGGCCCATCGACGGCCCCACCGCGCAGGCGATCACCGAGATCTTCACCGAGGTCGTTATCGCGCCGGGCGCCGATGACGATGCACTGGCGGTGTTTGCGAAAAAGAAGAACCTGCGCCTGCTGACCACCCCCGGCCTTGCCAACCCGGCCGCGCCGGGGCTGGCCTTCAAACAGGTTTCAGGCGGGTTTCTGGTGCAGGACCGCGACAACGGGCTGATCACCGCCGCTGATCTGAAGGTGGTGACGAAACGCGCGCCGACAGACAGCGAACTCGCCGACCTGCTGCTTGCCTGGACCATCGCCAAACATGTGAAATCGAACGCGATTGTCTATGTGAAGGACGGTGCGACTGTGGGTATCGGTGCGGGCCAGATGAGCCGGGTTGATTCCACCCGCATCGCCGCGCGTAAAGCGCAGGATATGGCCGAGGTGCTGGGCCTGCCCGCGCCCCTGACGCAGGGCTCGGTCGTCGCCTCGGACGCGTTCTTCCCCTTCGCCGATGGCCTGCTGACCGCAGCCGAAGCGGGCGCGCGCGCCGTCATCCAGCCCGGCGGCTCGATGCGCGACGCCGAGGTGATTGCGGCGGCGGATGAGGCGGGGCTGGCGATGGTCTTTACCGGCCAGCGGCATTTCCGGCACTGATATGCGGATAGCCACGCTCACCCTCCTGGCCATTCTGATCAGCGACCAAGTGCTCAAATGGTTCGTCGTCATCGGGCTGAACCTGCGCGAGGTGCTCTATATCGAGGTGTTGCCACCCTGGTTCAATCTGACCATGGCATGGAACCGGGGGGTGAATTTCGGCCTCTTCGCCTCTGATTCGGATACCACGCGCTGGGTGCTGATCGCGCTGGCATTGTTCATTTCTGGCTGGGTCTGGCTTTGGGTCCGGCGCGAGGGGGGTGGGCCGATGCTTCAGGTTTCGGCCGGGTTTCTCGTCGGCGGGGCGCTCGGAAACGTGATCGACCGGCTGGTCTGGGGCGCGGTCGCAGACTTTATCAACGTTACCTGCTGCGGTATCCGCAACCCCTATGCCTTCAACGTCGCCGATATCGCCATCTTCGCCGGTGCCTTCGGGCTGATCCTCTTCGCCGGTGGTAAAAAGGACCCGTGACCTTGTTCGCGATATCCGTTAAAGAAGGCCCATCCGGCAATACCCTGGGGGATATGGCATGACTATCTATCGCAGTTTCGTGGCAGCCGGTCTGGCGCTTGCGACGCTGGGCGCCTGTTCCTCGCGCCCCGATCAGCCGATTCTGATGAATATCGCGGCGTCCAACCGTGGGCCGGATGAGTTTTCAATCCTGCCAACCCAGCCGTTGCAGGCGCCGCCCAGCTTCAGTGCGCTGCCCACCCCCACGCCGGGAGGCGGCAATCTGGTTGACCCGAACCCCCGCGCCGAAGCCATCGCCGCGATGGGCGGCAGGGCCGGCGCGGCCGAGACCGGGGGCATTCCGGCGGCTGATTCGGCGCTTTATGCCCATGTCGCGCGGCACGGCACCTCGGGCGATATCCGCCAGCAGCTTGCCGCTGAAGACCTTGAACACCGCCAGCGCAACAACGGCCGCGTGCTGGAACGTCTGTTTGGTGCGAATGTGTATCACCGTTCCTACCGGGATCAGGAGCTGGATCGTCAGGCCGAGCTGGAGCGCTGGCGTCAGGCCGGGGCGCGCACGCCCGCCGCACCGCCCGCCGGTACCCGCTGAACACCGGCTACGCTGCGCGCAAATCCTTTCACACGGCAGACTTGGCCTGGCTGACGCCCGCGCAGGCGGCGCAGCCCGGGCGCGGGTGCGTGGCGATCTTGCGGCTTTCTGCATAAAGGGCGTCATAGATCAGCAGCTGCCCGCGCAGCCCCTCGCCTGCGCCGGTAAGGGCCTTGATCGCCTCCAACGCCATCATGGCGCCCAGAACACCGGGCAGGGGGCCGATAACCCCGGCCTCGGCACAGCTGGGCGCAAGGCCCGCTGCAGGGCGCGTGGGGAACAGGCATTCAAAACAGGCACCGCCGCGCGCCGGGTCATAGAGCCCGATCTGCCCTTCCCATTGCGTGATCGCCGCTGCGATCAGCGGTTTCCCCAGCTTGGCCGCCACACGGTTGACCATGTAGCGGGTGTCGAAATTATCGGTGCCATCAAGGATCAGGTCATATTCAGCGAACAGCGTTTCGGCATCTGCTTCGGTCAGGCGGCGATGATAGGGGCGGAAGGTAATGAAAGGGTTGAGGGCATTCACCTGCTCCTGCGCGGAAAAGACCTTGGGCATGCCGATGCGGGCATCGGTATGGATGATCTGGCGCTGAAGGTTGGGGCTTTCCACGATGTCGTCATCGACCACGCCGAGCGTGCCCACCCCGGCGGCGGCCAGATACATCAGCACCGGCGCGCCCAGCCCGCCCGCGCCGATCACCAGCACCCTGGCCTCTTTAAGCCTGCGTTGGCCGGGGCCGCCGACCTCACGCAGGATGATGTGGCGGGCGTAGCGATTGAGCTCTGCCTCGGAAAAGGGCGGGGCCTTGCCCGGCGCACCTGCCGCCGCAGCCACGGGCGTGGCGCGGCGCCTGAGCCTTGCCAGCCCGGCCCGGTAGCCCAGCACCAGCGCCAGCACGCCTGCCAGCACCAGCCATGGGCGCGCGTCACCGCCCGTCGCCTCGCGCAGGGCAGCGCCCGGCGGCAGGGTCAGGTTTATCAGCACCACCACAGCCCAGAGCCCGGCCAGAAACCCCAGCGTCATCCGCAAGGGCAGGCGCAGCAGCGTTGCCAGTGCCCAGATCGCCACGCCAAGGGCAAAAACGCTGAACATCAGGCCCGGCCGGTGGAGCCGAAGCCACCCGCCCCGCGCGCCGTCTCGCCCAGTTCGGACACTTCGGCAAACGCCACCTGCACCACGGGCGCGATGATCATCTGCGCGATGCGGTCGCCGTGGGCGATGGTATAGGGCGCGTCCCCCAGATTGATCAGCGCCACACCCAGCGGCCCGCGGTAATCGCTGTCGATCGTGCCGGGCGTGTTGGGAAGGGTGATGCCGTGCTTCACCGCAAGGCCCGAGCGCGGGCGGATCTGCATCTCATAGCCCAGCGGAATTTCCACGCGCAGCCCGGTGGGCACGATGGCGCGCTGCATCGGATGCAGCACCAGCCCCTCCGCGCGCTGCTCAGGGGGCAGATTGGCGCGGATATCGGCCCCGGCAGAACCCGGGGTTTCATAGGCAGGCAGCGCGATGGATGGGTCGGCCCAGCCTTCGCGCAGAAGTTTCAGTGTGACGCTCATTCGGGTTGTCCTGTCAGATGGGCAGCGATGCGCGCGGCAAGGCGCGCGGCGACTTCGGTTTTGGGCAGGCGTGGCCAGTTCTCGGTGCCGGTTTCGGTGATCAGATGCACCGCGTTCTCGGTCCCGCCCATGATGCCCGTGGCGGGGGAGACATCATTGGCCACCATCCAGTCGCAGCCCTTGCGGAGGCGTTTGGCCTGCGCGTGGGCGATGACATTCTCGGTCTCGGCGGCAAAGCCCACCACCAGCCCCGGGCGCAGCCGGTGGCGCGAAACCGTGGCAAGGATATCAGGGTTTTCGGCGAATGCGAGAACCGGCAGGCCTGAGGCGTCTTTCTTCATCTTCTGAGTGGCCTCCTGCGCCACCCGCCAGTCGGCCACGGCGGCAGCAAAGACGGCGGCATCGGCGGGCAGGGCGCCCTCGACCGCCTCCAGCATCTGGCGGGCGGTTTCAACGTGCAGGACCTGCACGCCCGGCGGCGGTGGCACGGTGGCGGGGCCGGTGACAAAGGTCACCTTCGCGCCCAGATCGCGCAGCGCTGCCGCCAGCGCCGTGCCCTGCGCGCCCGACGAGCGGTTGGCGATATAGCGCACCGGGTCGATAGGCTCATGCGTAGGGCCGGAGGTGACGAGTATACGGCGGCCCTTCAGCGGGCCATCGTGCAGGGCCGCGCCAATCGCGGCGAAAATGTCAGCCGGTTCGGCCATGCGGCCCGGCCCATGCTCGCCGCAGGCCATGTCGCCATGCGTGGGGCCGGTCACCAGCACACCATCGGCGCGCAGCCGGGCAAGGTTGCGCTGCGTGGCCGGGTGCTCCCACATCCGCACATTCATCGCAGGCGCGATCAGAACGCGCTTGTCAGTGGCCATCAGCAGCGTGGTCGCCAGATCATCGGCATGCCCGCCTGCCATCTTCGCCATCAGATCGGCGGTGCAGGGGGTGACCACCACCAGATCGGCGGCGCGGGAAAGCTGGATATGGCCCATCTCGGCCTCGGCGGTCAGATCGAAGAGATCCTGATGCAGCGGGCTGCCCGCCAGCGCCGCCACCGAGAGGGGTGTGACGAACTGCGCACCGGCGCGGGTCAGAACCGGCGAGACAGCGGCCCCCGCGCCGCGCAGAAGGCGGATCAGCTCCAATGCCTTGTAGGCTGCGATGCCACCGCCGATGATCAGCAGGATACGTTTGTCGGCAAGCATCGGCGGGCTCCCTGTGATGTGGTGCGCAGGTTAGGGGCGCGACGGGGCAAGTTCAACACCCGGTGAGGCGCGGCAGAAGGGGGCTTTGCCCCCTCTGGGCCTGTCGGCCCATTCACCCCCAGGATATTTTTGAACAGATGAAGGGGGGGCGCGTTGAATTCATCTGGCGCCGGAGATCCGGACGGGTGCGCGGACCGGGGCTTACAGCCTGCGCAGCAGCTCGGGCGTGGGCCAGCCGTCGGCGGGCAGGCCAAGCTGCGCCTGAATATCCTGCACTGCGGCCCGGGTATTTGCGCCCAGAATCCCGGTCACGCCGCCGGTGTTCAGGCCGCGCGCCTGCAGGCGCTGCTGCAGATCGCGCATCTGTTCGCGCTCAAGCCCCTGTTCGGGGTTTCCCGCATCGTAGATCGGCGCCCCCTCCAGCCGGGTGGCGAAATAGGCGGCGGTCACCACATAGGTGAAACTCTGATTCCAGTCGAACAGCACCCGGAAATTGGGGAAGACCATGAAGGCGGGCCCCCGGTGCCCCTGCGGCAGGATGACCGAGGCGGGCATGTTCCCCGAGGGCAGACTGCCATGGCGCGGCGCGACCCCCATGCGCTGCCAGTCCGCCACCGTCATCTCGGTGCGGATTCCGGTGCGTGTCAGGTCCAGCCCCTGCGGGATGCGGACCTCATGCAGCCAGGGCTCGTTCGGGCGCCAGCCGTGGTGGCGCAGCAGGGCCGCGCCCGACAGCACCGAATCGGCCAGCGAGCCGCGCAGATCGACGCGCCCGTCGCCATCGCCATCGACGCCCAGCCGCAGAATATCGCCCGGCAGCATCTGCACCATGCCGATTTCGCCCGCCCATGCGCCCACCGTGGTGGCCGGGTCGATCATCCCCCGGCGGTAAAGCTCGACCATCGCCAGTACCTGCGGGCGGAACAGCTCCGGCCTGCGGCAGTCATGCGCAAGGGTTACGAGCGCATTGGCCGTGTTGAAATCGCCCTGAAAGCTGCCGTAATCGGTTTCAAACGCGAGAAACGACAGCATGATCGCCGGGGACACGCCATAATCCCGCCGCGCGCGTTCAAAAAGCGCGCTGTGCTGGCGCGCCATCTGCTGGCCACGGTCCAGCCGGTTCTGGCTGATCAGCTGGCGCGAGAACTCGATGAAGGGCCGGGTAAAGAAGCCCTGCCCCCTGTCACGCTGCAACACCGCCTGATCCTGGCGCACCGCGCGAAAGAAGCCGTCCACCGTATCGCGCGGGATGCCCTGCGCGACGGCCTCTGCCTTCAGGCCCTCGACGAAGGCCGGGAAGCTGCCGCCGCATTGCTGCGCGGCGGCGGGGGCAACAAGGCCAAGGCTTAGCAGGGTTGCGGCAATCAGGGCGCGGCGCATCGGGAACTCCTCACAAGTTTGCACAACCCTATCAAGCGCTCCGGCCCCGGCCAAGGGGATTGCGCCCCCCAAAGCCGGTGTCGGCCTCAGCGCCCGTGGGGGGCGTTGAAATCCAGCACCGGGTTGATCGGGATGATCCGGTTCGGATTGATGGTGTCATGGCTGTAGTGGTAATGGCGCACGATATGGTCCATCTGCACCGTTCCGGCCACGCCCGGCACCTGATAGAGCGCGCGGGTATAGGCCCAGAGATGGGGGTAATCCACCAGCCTGCGCCGGTTGCATTTGAAATGCAGGTGGTAAACGCTGTCAAAGCGCACCAGCGTGGTGAACAGCCGCCAGTCGGCCTCGGTCAGGCGATCGCCCAGCAGGAAGCGGTTGGTCGCCAGATGCGCCTCCAGCCAGTCCAGCGTTTCAAACAGCGGGTGAACTGCCGCGTCATAGGCGGCCTGCGTGGTGGCAAAGCCGGCCTTGTAGACGCCGTTGTTGACGTTGTCATAGACCCGCTCGTTGACCGCCTCGATCTGGTCGCGCAGCGGCGCGGGCCAGTAATCGTCGCTGTTACCGGTGATGGCGTCGAACGCGCTGTTGAGCATCCGGATGATCTCGGCGCTCTCATTCGAGACGATGGTGCCGCGCTCCTTGTCCCACAGCACCGGCACCGTCACCCGGCCCGAGATTTTCGGATCGGCCCGCGTGTAGATGTCGCGCAGATAGGCGGCGCCGAACAGCGTGTCGCCCGTCGCTCCCTCGAAATCGGTGCCGAATTCCCAGCCCTCGTCCAGCATGTCCGGATGCACGACCGAGACGCCGATATGGTCTTCCAGCCCCTTCAGCGCGCGGAAAATCAGTGTGCGATGGGCCCAGGGGCAGGCGTAGGAGACGTAAAGATGATAGCGCCCGCTTTCCGCCTTGAAGCCGCCCTCGCCCGAAGGGCCGGGCGCGCCGTCCGCCCTCACCCAGTTGCGGAACCGCGACGTATCACGCTTGAAGGCGCCGCCCGTGGAGTCGGTGTCATACCAAGCGCTGTTCCATTCGCCGTCGATCAGTCTGCCCATAATGCTCTCCTTTTCTCTGTCCCTTGATGTGGCGCCGGGGCCGCCTTGTGCAACCCGCACCCCCGCGCAGGGGTTGTGCGCTGGGGAACAGGCGAAAAAATGGGCGCGGTTACAAAAGGGTAACTTGTTTTCGCCATGATTGGCTCCATCATAAGCGTGAAAAGAATCGGGGCCGCCATGCTGGAACATCTGCCGGAAGACATCCGCCAAGGGATCGCGGCAGCGCAGCGCCGCAGCCTGCGCAGGGGATCGCGGCTTTGCGTCCATGTCAATGATGCGGTCTTTCCCGTGCTGCGCCTGTGGGAGACGGGCTTTGCCGTGGACGCCCGGCGCGTGCCGCGCCTGCGCGGTCTGGTCGATATCTATGATGGCCCGCGACACATCCGCCAATGCCTGATCATCGCGTCGGAAAATGACGGCAATGAAATGAGCTATGATTTCAAGCGCGCCACGGTCATCGCGGAAGACCCGGTGCGCGATTACGCGGATGACAGCACGCCCCCCTCCGGCTACCTGCCCCGCCCGGCCTGACCGCCGCCAGCGCTGCGCCCAAAGCCGCCGCCGGACAAAGCCCGGTGCTGCGTTACGCGCGAACGCGCCGGGGCGGATTGCCACGCCGCCCGCCCGGCCTGTGCATCCCGTCGCCCGGAAAGCACAGACGCCGCCCCGTTCATCTGTTCAAAAATATCCTCGGGGGAAGCCCCGGATGCAATCCGGGGCGTGGGGGCAGACAGCCCCCATCCGCCATCCCCGCAAGCGCAGGTCCGGCCGCCTGACACTCCCGGCCTGCCACGGCCCCGCTGCTTCACCCAAAGCGCCCCGGCCTTCTGCCCCGCAACCCGCCCCTATTGCAGATCCCCGAAGGCGCGCTGCAGTCGCGCTACCGCCTCAGCCACCCGCGCACGGGGCGTGGCGATGTTGAAGCGCAGGAAGCTTTCGCCGCCGGTGCCGAAACTGGTGCCATGGTTGGCCGCGATCTGCGCCTCCTTCTCAACCCGCTTCAGCACCTCGCCCATCGCCATCCCGGTCCCGGCAAAATCCACCCATTCCAGGTAGGTCGATTGCAGCGGCACCACCGAGAGGCCGGGAATGGCCGCCACCCCGGTCTCAAAGAGCTGCCGGTTGCCATCAAGATAGGCGCACAGATCATCCACCCAGGCCGCGCCCTCGGGGCTGTAGGCGGCAGTGACCATATGCAGGCCAAAGGAATTCGCCGATATCCCCAGCCCCGCCATGGTCTGCGCGAACTGCTTGCGCAGCGCCGGATCGGGGATGATGACATTGCCGGTATGGGCGCCCGCAATATTGAAGGTCTTGGTGGCAGCGGTCAGCATCACCAGCCGGTCAAGGCAGTCAGGCGCGGCCAGCGGCATCGGCAGGTGCTTGTGGCCGGGCATCACCAGATCATGGTGGATCTCGTCCGACACCAGCACCAGCCCGTGCCGCGCCGCGAAATCGGCAACGCCGCGCAGCTCCTCCGCCGTCCAGACCTGCCCGCCGGGGTTATGCGGCGAACACAGGATCAGCATTTTCTCGCGCCCGGTCATCAGCGCATCATAGGCGGCGAAATCCATGGTCATGCGGCCATCGACGGCGACCAGCGGGCATTCCACCACCTCGCGCCCCGCCGCCTCGATTACCCTCGCAAAGGCGTGGTAAACCGGAGTGAACAGCACCACCCCGTCGCCCGGCGCGCTCCATGTCTGCACGCACAGGCCCGTGGCATTGACCAGCCCATGCGCCGAGAACACCCATTCGGGCGCGATTTCCCAGCCGTGGCGATTGGCCATCCACCAGTGGATCGCGCCCAGATAATCGCTGTCATCGCCGAAATAGCCATAGATCCCGTGATCCAGCATCGCCTGCAAGGCGTTCTGCACGCAGGCGGGCGGGCGGAAATCCATATCGGCCACCCACATCGACAGGCCGGTCGCGGCGGGCACGCCGTAAATCGCTTCCATCTTGTCCCATTTCACGGAATGGGTGCCCATACGGTCGATGATCTCGTCGAAATTCATTACTGCCTCCGGCTTTTGCGGCAGATTTGCCGCTGGCGCGCCGCTCCGCAACCCCAAAACCACACGCGCCCCGTTGCATGGAGGCAGGTCATGGCCTAAATCGCGCGCATGAGCATCCGACCGATCCTTCTGCACCCCGATCCGCGCCTGAAAAAGGCCTGCCCGCCCGTGCCCGCTGTCACGGGTGAGATTGCGCAACTGGCCGAAGACATGCTGGCGACGATGTATGACGCGCCCGGCGTCGGCCTTGCCGCGCCGCAGGTGGGGGTTCTGGCGCGGATGTTCGTGATGGATTGCGTCAAGGAAGAGGGTGCGGTGCCCCGTCCCATGGTGCTGATCAACCCCGAGATCATCTGGCGCTCGGACGAGAAGAACACCTATGAAGAGGGCTGCCTGTCGATCCCCGAACATTACGCGCCCGTGACCCGCCCGGCGCAGGTGACGATGCGCTGGCTGGGGCTGGACGGCAAAACCCATGAGGAACGCTTTGATGACCTCTGGTCCACCTGCGCCCAGCATGAGCTGGACCATCTTGATGGAAAGCTGTTCATCGACCATCTGGGGCCGATCAAACGCCAGATGATCACCCGCAAGATGGAAAAATTCAAACGCGAGCGGGCGCGCGGATGAGCGTTCTGCCGATCCTGCGCTACCCCGATGCGCGCCTGCGCCGCCCCTGCCTGCCGGTGGGCGCGCCTGATGCGGCGCTGCGCCAACTGGCCGCCGACATGCTGGAAACCATGTATGCCGCACCGGGCCGGGGGCTTGCCGCGCCGCAGGTGGGCGTGCTGAAGCGGCTTTTAGTGATGGACCCGGGCTGGAAAGAGGGCGCACCCACGCCGCTTATCTGCCTTGATCCGGAAATTCTGGAGGCTTCGGAGGAGCAGCACACCGGGCCGGAGGGTTGCCTGTCGATCCCGGATGTTCCGGCACTGGTCAGCCGCCCGGCATGGGTGCTGCTGCGCTGGCGCGACCTCGACGGGCAGGTGCATACCGAACGACTGACGGGTATGGCCGCCATCTGCGCCCAGCACGAACTGGACCATCTCAACGGCAGGCTGATCATCGACCTGATGGACGAGGAGGCGCGCCTTGCCGCCTCGCCGCTGCTGGTGGCGATGGGAGAGGGTGCATGATCCGCCGTTGCATCCCCTGGCCGGATGCAAGGCTGCGCACCCCCGCCGCCCCGGTCGAGGCGATCAGCGAAGAGGTCCGCGCGCATTGGGCCGACATGATCGACACGATGGAGGCCATGCCCGGCGTCGGCCTTGCGGCGCCGCAGATCGGGGTGATGCTGCGGCTGGCAGTCGTCGATGCCTCTGAAGCACGGGGACAGGCGGTGCGGATGGCCAACCCCGAGGTGCTGCATGCTTCGGGCCAGATGCGCAGCCATGACGAGGCCAGCCCCAACCTTCCCGGTGTCTGGGCCACGATCGAGCGCCCGCGCGCGGTGACGGTGCGCTTTCTCAATGCAGATGGCGCGATGGAAGAGCGTGATTTCGTGGGCCTCTGGTCGACATCGGTGCAGCATCAGATCGACCATCTGAACGGCAGGATGTATTTTGACCGCCTGAGCAAGATCAAACGCGACATCCTTCTGCGCCGCGCCCGCAAGCAAGGCTGATGGCGGGGCTGAATCGCACGGCGTCAGGGGGCTTTGCCCTCTCTGGGCTACGCCAATTCACCCACAGGATGTTTTCAGACAGAAAATGAGATCCGTACGCGCGGCCATTTTCTGTCTGAAAATATCCCGGGGGAGTCGCCCGAAGGGCGGCGGGGGCAGCGCCCCCTGCCTTTTTTTGCGCGCTGTCGTGCTGGCGCGCAGTTGGGAAAGGACTGCTTGACCTCGGGCCGCAACTCCCTGAAAGGGGAACATTAACCGCCCCTGCCACAGGGGAAGGCAGCAAGCAAAGGATCATCCATGCGTGTGATCTTCATGGGAACCCCTGAGTTTTCGGTTCCCGTCCTTGAGGCGCTTCATACCCGCCATCAGGTTCTGGCCGCCTACAGCCAGCCGCCGCGCCCGGCGGGGCGGGGCAAGCAGCCGCGCCCCTCGCCGGTTCAGGCCCGGGCCGAGGCGCTGGGCCTGCCCACCCGCACCCCGCGCAGCCTGAAAGACCCTGCCGAGCAGGCCGCTTTTGCCGCGCTGGAGGCCGATGTGGCGGTGGTAGTGGCCTATGGGCTGATCCTGCCGCAGCCGGTTCTGGATGCGCCAAAGTTGGGATGCCTGAACATCCATGCCTCGCTTCTGCCCCGCTGGCGCGGTGCCGCGCCGATCCAGCGGGCGATCATGGCGGGCGATGCCGAGACCGGGGTGTGTATCATGCAGATGGAGGCGGGGCTGGATACCGGCCCGGTTCTGCTGCGCGCGGCCACGCCGATATCGGAGGAGGATACCGGCGCCAGCCTTCATGACCGCCTGTCGGCGATGGGGGCTGCGCTGATTGTCGAAGCGCTGGAGCGGTCGCCCGGGCTGACCCCGGTGCCGCAGCCGGAAACCGGCGTCACTTATGCCGCCAAGATCGACAAGGCCGAGGCGCGGGTGAACTGGAACCAGCCCGCCGAAACGGTTGCGCGCCAGATCCGCGCGCTGTCACCCTTTCCCGGCGCGTGGTGCGACACTCCGGCGGGGCGGCTGAAATTGCTCGATGCCCGGGCGGTGGCGGGAAACGGGGCGCCGGGGACGGTGATTTCCGGCCTCACCATTGCCTGCGCCGACGGGGCCGTGGCGATCAGCCGGGCGCAGCGCGAGGGCAAGCGGCCGATGGATGCGGACGAGCTGTTGCGCGGCATCGACCTGCCGGCGGGCACGCGGCTGACCGGGTAGGGGGGCGCTGCCCCCCGCCCTGCGGGCCCCCCCGGCGTATTTCCGGCAAGATGAATGGCGCGGTCAGGCCAGAAGGGCGCGCGCCTCGCGCCAGAGGCGAATGGTAATGTCACCCGCCGGTTCGGCACGCGACAGGGCGGCGGCCTGCCCTGCCAGCGCATAGAGATGGTCGAAATCCTGCGCGTCGAGGGCTTTGCGGCGCATCGGATCGGTCAGGTGGCGTTGCACCGGATAGGGGGCGGGGGCTGGTGCGGCAGGGTGATCGGCGGCGCGGGTGAAGGCATTGATCAGCGCGCGGGCGGTGCGGCCGGTAAAGGCGCGGGTCAGCGTGGTGTCTTCGGGCCGCGCGGATGCCAGTGCGCGGGCCCAGGCGGGGTTGATATCGGCCTCGGGCGCGCGCAGGAGTGCGGTTCCGACCATCGCCGCCGATGCCCCCAGCACCAGCGCCGCCGCCACCCCGCGCCCGTCTCCGATCCCGCCCGCGGCGATCACCGGCACCGCGACGGCATCGGCTACTGCGGGCACCAGCGCCAGTGTGCCCACCGTGGCGCGCGGCGCATCCTCGGCGGTGAAGCTGCCGCGATGCCCCCCGGCCTCGGCCCCCTGGGCGATGATGGCGTCGGCCCCGGCGGCCTCGGCGGCGAGGGCCTCGGCAAGGGTGGTGGCGGTGGCGAACCACGCGATGCCGCGCTCTTTCAGCGCGGTGACCTGATCGGGGCGGAACAGGCCCATGATGGTGGAGGCCACGGCGGGTGCCGCCTCCAGCAGGGCGGCGAACTGGGCGTCAAAATCGGCCAGAAGCGGGGCCTGGGGCGGCGCGGGTTCAGGCCCGAAGCTGGCAAGGAAGCGCGCCTGCGCGGCCTCAAGGCCCGCATCGCGCAGGGGTGCGGCATCGGGCACCCAGAGGTTGATCTGGAACGCCCCCGCCGATTGCTGGCGGAACCGCGCTGCCCAGTCAGCGATGCCGTCGGGGGAGAGCGGCAATGCGCCGCAGGCCCCCATCCCCCCGGCATTGGCCACCGCTGCGGCCAGCGCGGGTGGCGAAGACCCGGCCATCGGCGCCATGAGCACAGGGTTTTCAAGGCCGTAGCGGGTGCAGAAGGCATGGGCGCGGTCAAGCGGGCGGGGCATGAGGGGCCTTTCGCGGTCAACAGGCGCAAGGCTGGCATGGATGCGGCGCCGGGGCAAGCGCTGGTCTGGGCCGCGCGGAAGGCGTATCATGGGCGCACAAAGGCGGGCGGGTGATGATACGCATTCTCTGGGGCAGTCTGGGCGGGATATCGGTGGGGCTGGGCGCCGCGGGCGTCGTGTTGCCGCTGGTGCCGACCACGCCCTTCATGCTGCTCGCGGCCTATTGCTTTGCCCGCTCCTCGCCCCGGCTGGAAGGCTGGTTGCTTGACCATCCGCGCTTTGGCCCCGCGATCAGGGACTGGCGCGCGCATCGTGCCATCTCGAACCGGGCCAAGCGGCTGGCGGTGATCGCCATCGGGCTGACCTTTGCGCTGAGCGTGGCGCTGCGCCTGCCCGGCGGGATTCTGGCGGTGCAGGCCGCTGTCCTGTCGGCGGTCAGCTTGTTCATCCTGACACGGCCCACCGCGCCCCCGGAGCCGGCCCGCCCCAGCGCCCCGGTTACCCACCATTCTTGAGCTTGACACGCGATGCCCCGCTCTGTTGCATGACACTGCAACGGGGGAGGGAGAACCAGTTGACCACCACATTCCTGAGGGTCTGTCGCGCGCTTGACCGTGCCACGCTGGTGGTCTGCGGTGTTGCGGGTGTGGTGCTGGTGGTCATGGTGCTGTTCAATGTGGTGCTGCGCTATGGTTTCGGCATGGGGTCGATCAAGCTGCAGGATCTGGCCGGGTATGCCTTCGCGGTTTTCCTGATCACCAGTGTGCCGGTCTGTCTGGCGCGCGGCGGCCATGTTCGGGTTGAGGTGCTGTCCGAGCGGCTGCCACCGGCCTATCTGCGCGGGGCGGATACGGTGGCGCTGTTGCTGTTCCTGATCCCGCTTTTCGCGCTGATCATCCGGGCGGGCTGGGGCGATCTGGCCTATAGCTGGCAGATTTCCGAGGGGTCATCGACCCCCGGAGGCCTCGGCGGGCAATATCTGGTCAAGACGGTGTTGCCGGTTGCGGCGGGGCTGATGATCGTGCAGGGGCTGGCGACGGTGATCGCCCCGCCTGCGCGCGCGGAGAGCACGCTTTGAGCCCGCAGGAGATGGTTCTTGCGGTGATGTTCGGGGCGCTGTTCGCGGGTATCCTCAGCGGTATTCCCGCCATGCTGGCGATTGCCGGAGTGCCGATGCTCACCGCCCTGATCGCTGCGCAATTCGGCCTGTTCGACCTGCATTTCCTCAACTTCTTTCCAGCCCGTGTCTGGGGGGTGATGACCAACACGCTGCTGATGGCGGTGCCCTTGTTCGTGCTGATGGGGGTGCTGCTTGAACGCTCAAATCTGGCCGAGGCGATGCTGCGCATTCTGGCACGGATGCTGGGCGGCAGCCCGCGTGGCATGGCGCTGTCGGTGCTGGCCTTCTCGGCGCTGATCGCGGCTTCTACCGGCATCATCGGGGCCACGGTGGTGATGCTGGTGCTGATCAGCCTGAAGCCTATGCTGGACGCCGGGGTGCACAAGCGGCAGGCGAGCGGGTTGATCTGCGCCTCGGGCACGCTGGGGCAGATCATTCCGCCGTCGATTCTGCTGGTGCTGCTGGGCGATCAGATCGGCAATACCTATCTGGAGGCGCAGCAGCGCGCGGGCAATTTCGCGCCCCAGCCGGTGTCGGTTGCCGATCTGTTCGCGGGCGCGATGGTGCCGGGGCTGGTGCTGGTGGGGCTCTATGCGCTGTGGCTTCTGTTCACGCTCAGGCCCGCGAAAGGGGCCGTGCGGGTGCGGGGCGTTTCTGTGCCATTGCGGGATATCCTGTTCACCTTTCTGCCGCCGATGCTGCTGATTCTGGCGGTGCTGGGCTCCATTCTGGGCGGCATCGCCACCGCGACCGAGGCGGCGGGGCTGGGCGCGGTGGGCGCGCTGCTGATGGCGGCCTTCGCCACCGCAAGGGCGAACAGCGAGCGGGTGGTGATTGCGCTGGCGGGGCTGTCGGCCTTCGCGCTGGTGATGCTGCGGATCATGGGTTTCGGGCGTGCGGCGCTGGACAGCCCGGCAGGGATGCTGGCGCTGGCGGCCGCACTGCTGATCGGGCTGGGGGTGCTTGCGGCGGGCGCGCGGCTGTGGCGGGGCCGGATGCTGCAAAGCGCGCTGGTGGAAACCATCCGAATCTCAGGCATGGTGTTCGGCATCGTCATCGCCGCCTCGATGCTGGCGCTGGTGTTTCGCGGCTTTGGCGGCGACCGGACGGTGAGCGCGCTGATGGAGGCGCTGCCGGGCGGCGACTGGGGCGCGCTGTTTCTGGTGATGGGGGTGGTGTTCGTGCTGGGCTTCATTCTGGAAGCGGTCGAAATCATCTATATCGTGGTGCCGCTGCTGGGGCCTGCGGTGCTGGGCACCGATATCTCGCCCGTCTGGTTCGCGGTGCTGCTGGCGATGAACCTGCAGACCAGCTTCCTCACCCCGCCCTTCGGTTTCGCGCTGTTTTATTTCCGCTCCGTCGCGCCTGCCTCGATCTCGACGGTCGATGTGTATCGCGGCGTCATCCCCTATGTCTTGCTGCAACTGCTGGCGCTGGCGTTGATCATCGCCTTTCCGGCGCTGGCGACATGGCTGCCCGACCGCATTTTCGGCTGATCAACACGGAGGAGAATACCCATGAAACGCAGAACATTTCTGGCCTCGGGCGCGGGGCTGAGCGCTGTGGCGCTGGCGGCGCCCGCCGTGGCGCAGGGCGTCATCGAGTGGAACATGCCCTCGGGCTTTCCCAAGGCCGCGCCGGGGGTGGGCACCAACTCCACCCGCTTTGCCGAGCTGGTGGAGCGCATGTCAGACGGGCGCATCCGGCTGACCGTCTATGGCGCGGGGGAGCTGGTGCCGCCCTTTGCCGTGGAAGATGCGGTGCAGCAGGGCAATGTGGCGATCGGTCATTCGACGCCCTATTACGCGGCCTCGAAAACCTCCGCCGCGCATTGGTTCACCGGCGTGCCCTTCGGCATGACCGCGACCGAGCATTTTGCCTGGCTGAAATGGGGTGGCGGGCAGGAAATCTGGGATGAGATTTATGCCGAGCGCAACCTCAAGCCGATCTATTCGGGCAATTCGGGCGTGCAGTCGGGCGGGTGGTTCAAGAACCGGATCGAAAGCCTTGATGACCTGCAGGGGCTGAACATGCGCATCGCGGGCCTCGGTGGCGAGATGATGCGCAAGCTGGGGGTGAATGCGGTGCTGATGCCCGCGACCGAGATATTTCAGGCGCTGCAATCGGGCGCGCTGGACGCTGCCGAGTGGGTGGGGCCGCTGCTGGATCAGGCCTTTGGTCTGCAGCGCATCACCAGCCTGTGCTACACCCCCGCCTATGCCGAGCCTTCGGCGGGGCTGGAAGTGGTGGTGAACACCGACGCCTGGGCAGAGCTGCCTGCCGATCTGCAGGCCATCATCGAGGGTGCCGCCATGCAGGCCGCGATGGAGACGCTGGGGCAGTTCGATTATTACAACGTGCAGGCCATGGCCCAGCTGGAAGAGGCCGGGGTGGAGTTCCTAGCCTTCCCCGACGATGTGGTCACCGCCATGCGCGGGGCGTGGGACGAGGTGCGCGAGGAACAGCGCGCGGAAAGTGCCGATGCGGCGCGGGTGCTGGAAAGCATCGAGGCCTTCACCGACAAGGCCATCCCCTACAGCGCGGCCTTCACCGAGCGGTATCTGGCGTCACGGCACTGAACGGGTGTAGTGTGGGCTGAAGCCGGGTGAGGGGGGCTTTTTGCCCCCCTCTTCGGCTGCGCCGAATTCACC
>NZ_DAIRVN010000082.1:0-21933 GCF_036802785.1 Pararhodobacter sp. | reverse complement strand
CTCCGCCGCCCCCGTGGCCGCGCCGCCCCGTGCGCCGGTTCTTGCCGATGATGCCGCGCGGGAAGAGCGGGTGCGCATGACGCGCCTGCGCGCCACCATCGCCCGGCGCCTGAAGGATGCCCAGAACACCGCCGCCATGCTGACCACCTATAACGAGGTGGATATGTCGGCGGTCATGGCCATCCGCAACAGCTACAAGGACCCGTTCGAGAAGAAGCACGGCGTGAAAATGGGTTTCATGTCGTTCTTCGTGAAGGCCTGCTGCCACGCGCTCAAGGAAGTGCCCGAGGTCAATTCCGAGATTGACGGGCAGGATGTCGTTTACAAGAACTACGTCCATATGGGTGTCGCCGTCGGCACGCCCTCAGGCCTCGTGGTGCCGGTGGTCCGCGATGCCGACCAGATGGGCTTTGCCGCGATCGAGCGCAAGATTGCCGAACTGGGCGCGCGTGCCCGCGACGGCAAGCTGTCGATGGCCGAGATGCAGGGCGGCTCTTTCACCATCTCGAACGGCGGGGTCTATGGCTCGCTGATGTCCTCGCCCATTCTGAACCCGCCGCAATCGGGCATTCTGGGCATGCACAAGATCCAGGAACGCCCGGTGGTGGTGAAGGGTCAGATCGTGGTGCGGCCGATGATGTATCTGGCGCTCAGCTACGACCACCGCGTCGTGGACGGCAAAGGCGCGGTGACCTTCCTCGTCCGCGTCAAGGAGGCGCTGGAAGACCCGCAGCGGTTGTTGCTGGATCTGTGATGT
The DNA here is from genome assembly GCF_036802785.1 of Pararhodobacter sp. Lineage (GTDB taxonomy): Bacteria > Pseudomonadota > Alphaproteobacteria > Rhodobacterales > Rhodobacteraceae > Pararhodobacter. Next base: position 21,176 of record NZ_DAIRVN010000082.1, on the reverse strand, counting down.
CCGCCGGTTTCGCCAGCCTCGCGCTTGCGGGTTTTGCGTTTCTCGTGCTGGTCCATGTCGGCGCCCAGTCGATGCTGCTCAAGGCATCGGTGGGCAATGACTGGACACTCGGGTCGCGTGATCACCCGGCCCTGCCCGGCCCCCTCGCCGGGCGGGCAGAGCGTGCGTTGCGAAACCTCCTTGAAACGGCGCCGGCCTTTCTTGCGCTGATGCTTGCATGGCAATGGTCCGGGCGGGAAGTGCCGGTGGCGACGCTGGGCGCTTCGCTCTATCTCGGCGGGCGGGCGGCCTACCTGCCCGCCTATCTCTCCGGCCTGCGCTATCTGCGCACCCCGTTCTGGCTTGTCGCCAGCCTTGGTCTTGCCCTCATGCTGATCGGAGTGCTGTTCACATGACCCCCGAACTCACCGCCCTCACCCTCGCCGCCCTGCTGCAATGCGCGCAGTTTCTGGCCTATTCCGTCGCCGCCAACCTTCAGGTCGGCCCGAAATACGCCATGGGCCCGCGCGACACGCCGCGCCAGTTGACCGGGCTGGCGGGCCGCCTGCAGCGGGCGCTGGGCAACCATTTCGAAGGGCTGATCCTGTTCACCATCGCCGTGGCCGTCGTCACCTTTTCGGCTCAGGCCACAACCTTCACCGCCGCCTGCGCCTTCACCTACCTTGCCGCGCGCGTTCTCTATATCCCGGCCTATGCTTTGGGCTGGTCCCCCTGGCGCTCGGTCATCTGGGGCATCGGCTGGGCCGCCACCGTCCTCATGCTGCTTGCCGCGCTCTTCTGATGCCCTTTCATCTTGCCACAAATACGCTCGGGGGGTGAGGGCCGCAGGCCCGAGGGGGGCAGACAGCCCCCCTTCCCCCACCACCAAGGAGACCCATCATGGCCAATTTCGACCTTATCGTCATCGGCGCCGGCCCCGGCGGTTATGTCTGCGCAATCCGCGCGGCGCAGCTGGGCCTCAAGGTGGCCTGCGTCGAGGGGCGTGAAACCCTGGGCGGCACCTGTCTGAATGTCGGCTGCATCCCGTCCAAGGCATTGCTCAACGCCACCCACCATCTGCATGAAGCACAAGAGAATTTTCCCAAGATGGGCCTGATGGGCGTCAAGCCGAAGGTCGACTGGGCGCAGATGCTGGCCTACAAGGATGATGTCATCGCCCAGAATACCAAGGGCATCGAGTTCCTGTTCAAGAAGAACAAGGTCACCTGGCTCAAGGGCTGGGCCTCGATCCCGGCGGCGGGTCAGGTCAAGGTCGGCGATGAGTTGCATGAGGCGAAGCATATCGTCATCGCCACAGGTTCAGAGGCTGCCTCGCTTCCCGGTGTCACGGTGGATGAAAAGGTGATTGTCACCTCCACCGGCGCGCTGGCGCTTGAAAAGCTGCCAAAGAAAATGGTGGTCATCGGTGGCGGCGTGATCGGGCTTGAGATGGGTTCGGTCTATGCCCGTCTGGGCGCCGAGGTGACAGTGATCGAATATCTGGATCGTCTGATCCCGGGCAATGACGGTGAAATCGCCAAGACCTTCCAGCGCATCCTCAAGAAACAGGGGATGGAGTTCATCCTTGGTGCCGCCGTGCAGGGCGCCGAGGTGAAAAAGGGCAAGGCCAGCGTCACCTACAAGCTGCGCAAGGATGACAGCGAGCACAGCATCGAGGCCGATTGCGTGCTGCTGGCCACCGGGCGCAAACCCTATACCGACGGGCTGGGGCTTGAGGCGTTGGGGGTTACGCTGACCAAGCGCGGCCAGATCGAGACTGACGCGCATTATGCCACCAGCGTGAAGGGCATCCACGCCATCGGCGACGCCATCACCGGCCCGATGCTGGCCCACAAGGCCGAGGATGAGGGCATGGCGGTGGCCGAAATACTGGCCGGGCAAGCGGGGCATGTGAATTACGGCGTCATCCCCGGCGTGATTTACACCACGCCCGAGGTGGCCTCGGTCGGCGAGACCGAGGAAACCCTCAAGGACGCCGGGCGCGCCTACAAGGTCGGCAAGTTCAGCTTCATGGGCAATGGCCGCGCCAAGGCTGTGTTTCAGGGCGAGGGGTTTGTGAAAATCCTGGTTGATGCCGAGAGTGACCGCATTCTGGGCGCGCATCTCATCGGCCCGATGGCGGGTGATCTGATCCATGAAATCTGCGTCGCCATGGAATTCGGCGCCGCCGCCGAAGACCTTGCGCGCACCTGCCACGCGCATCCCACCTTTTCGGAGGCCGTGCGCGAAGCGGCGCTGGCCTGCGGGGACGGCGCGATTCACGCCTGAACCACGCAACCGGACGAAAACCCCGCCCGCCCCTGCCAAAGGGGCGGGCGGCTTGGTTTCAGCTTTCCTGAAACCCGGTCAGTGCTGCGGTCAGGTTGTGGCCCAGATCGTCGGAGAGATAGCCTCCCTCCTGCACCAGAACCAGCGGCAGGCCGGTGGCGGCGATGGCGCGGGCGATGCGGGTGAAGCCGGGGGTGGTGATGGCGAGGCCCTTGAGCGGGTCGTTTTCATGCGCATCCAGCCCCAGTGCCACCACGATCACATCGGCGCCGAACAGGGTGATCCGTTTCAGCGCGGTATCGAGCGCGCGCAGGTAGTCGTCAATCAGAGTGCCGCGCGGCAGCGGCAGGTTCAGGTTGTAGCCCAGTCCGGCGCCCTCGCCGCGCTCACTGGCATGGCCCCAGAAGAACGGATAGAACCGCACAGGATCGGCATGCAGCGAGACCGTCAGCACATCGGCGCGGTCATAGAATATCCCCTGCGTGCCGTTGCCATGATGCACATCGACATCCAGAATGGCGGGGCGTTTGCCGTGGCGCAGCAGCCATTCGGCGGCGATCCCGGCATTGTTGAGAAAGCAGAACCCCCCCGCCAGATCGCCGAAAGCATGATGCCCGGGTGGGCGTGACAGGGCATAGGCGGCCTGCGCGCCGTCCAGCACCGCACCTGCCGCGCTCAGGGCGGTCTGCGCGGACCAATAGGCGGCCTCCCATGTGCCGCCGGAAATGGGGCAGGCGGTGTCTGCCTGATGGAACCCTGCCTGCCCGACGGCTGAGCGCGGGTAGGAGGCCGTGCGCCGGTCCGGGTGGATATTGGGGATCACCTCATCGGCGGAACCGGGGATGCGCGTCCAGCGGGTGTGGATGGTGCTGAGAAAGGCGAGGTATTCGGGGCTGTGCAGCGCCGCGATGGGCCCCAGCCCGTGGTCGCGGGGGGCGGCAAAGCGGCAACCGGCGGCCTCGGCCCCTGCCTGCAGCACCTCGATGCGCCGGGGCTGTTCAGGGTTTTGCAGGCGCTGGCCGTTGGCCATGAAATGTTTCGGGTCATGCAACATCTGCCGTGGGTCTAGATAGGCTTTCATGAGGCTCCTTTCAGCGCTGCCAGCGCTGGCCCGGTCAATGTCAGATAATGCTCGTCCGGGGCATGGGTGAAGCCCAGCCGGTCATAGAAGGCCCGCGCGCGCCGGTTCCCGGCATAGACCCCCAGCCGCAGGAAACCCGCGTTCCAGAGCGTGGCGCCCTCATCGCGCACGGCGGCCAGCAGAAGCGGGCCCAGCCCGCCGCCGCGCCGCGCATCGTCCACCCACAGGTCCGAGACATAGACCCCCGCCATGCCTTGCGTGGTTGAGAAGAGCGGCGAGAACATCGCCACGCCGACCAGCGCGCCGCCGCTTTCGGCCAGCAGCGCGTGGCATGCACCGCCCCCGGCCAGAGCTGCCGTGATCCGGGCATCCGTCGCGCGATGGATATCGCCCATCGATTCCGACAGGCGGGCCAGCGCCGTGTTCAGCCGCGCCCCGTCTGCCGGATGCGCGCGGCGCAGGGTAATCTGCGTCATCGCCTCAGAACCTCACCTTGTCAGCGCCTTTCAGTGCCAGCAGCGCGCGCGCCTCATCCGGTGTGGCCACCTCGCGCCCCAGCGCTTCGACGATACTGCGCACCTTCGCCACCTGCTCAGCATTCGATTTTGCCAGAACGCCGCGCGAAATGAACAGGTTGTCTTCCAGCCCCACGCGCACATGCCCGCCCATGCCTGCGGAAATCGCTGCCATTGGCATCTGCTGGCGCCCGGCGGCCAGCACCGAAAACAGGTAGTCCGCGCCAAACAGCCGGTCGGCGGTGGCCTTCATATGCGCCAGATGCTCAGGCTCGGCGGCGACCCCGCCCAGAACGCCCATGACGAACTGAATGAAGATCGGCGCGCGCACCAGCCCCCGGTCGCGGAAATGGGCCAGCATGTGCAGATGGCTCAGGTCATAGCACTCAAATTCGAACCGCGCGCCACGCTCCTCGCCCATCTGACGCAGGATCGATTCGATATCGCGCGGAGTGTTGCGGAACACCAGATCGTCGGAATTGCGCAGAAAGGGCTCTTCCCAGTCGTGCTTCCAGTGGCGCGGCTTGGCAGCCATCGGATAAAGCGCGAAATTCATCGTCCCCATGTTGAGCGAGGCCATCTCCGGCGCGGCCTCCAGCGGCCCCGCCAGGCGGTCTGCCAGTGTCATTACCGCGCTGCCGCCGGTGGACAGGTTCACCACCGCATCGCAGCCCGCCCGGATCGCGGGCAGAAAGCCTTTGAAATGCGCCGGATCGGCCGAGGGGCGGCCATCGACCGGGTCTCGTGCATGCAGATGCAGGATGGCGGCACCCGCTTTGGCAGCGTCGATCGCCTGGGCGGCGATCTCGTCGCCGGTGACGGGCAGATAGGGCGACATCGAGGGGGTGTGAATGGACCCGGTGATCGCGCAGGAGATGATGACCTTGGACATGCGCCTCCCCTCAGGCCGCTGCCGCGACAGCGGCGCGCAGCCGTGGCGCAAAACGCTCCAGCGCGGTGCCAAGCTTGTCGATGATTTCCGTGATATGCGTTTCATCGGCAATCATCGGCGGGCAGACAAGGAAATGGTCGCCCGCGCGCCCGCCGCGTGTGCGGCGCGAATAGATGATCAGCCCCTCGGCATAGGCCAGCTCCACCAGTTCCAGATACGCGTTCAGCGCAGGCGGCAGCGGCGCCATCGAGGCGCGGTCGGTGACCAGCTCAAACGCCAGCAACAGTCCCTCGCCGCGCACATCGCCGATGAAATCATACCGCGCCATCAGCCCCTTGAGCCCGTCCTTCAGCAGCGCGCCGATCCGGGCCGCGCGTGCCACCAGCCCCTCGGCTTCGATCACCTCCAGCACGGCCAGCCCGGCGGCGCAGGCCAGCGGGTTTCCGGCATAGGTGAAACCGTGCAGAAAGCCGCCCGCCGCCTGCACCGGGGCCACGATGCGCTGATGCGCGACCATTGCGCCCAGTGGCGCATAGCCTGCACCAAAGCCTTTGGAGAGCGCGAGAATATCGGGGGCGACATCCCAGTGCTCGGCGCCGAAGAAACGCCCGGTGCGCCCGCCGCCGCACATCACCTCGTCATGGATCAGCAGCACGCCGTGGCGGGTGCAGATATCGCGCACCGCCTGCATATAGCCCGCAGGCGGCACCAGCGCGCCGGTAGCCGCGCCGCCGATCGGCTCCACGATGAAGGCGAGCACCGATTCCGGCCCCTCAGCCAGAATCTGCGCCTCCAGCATGGCCGCATAATGCACCCCGGTCGCGGGGTCGGCAGGGTTCAGCCCGTCCAGATAGGCGGTGGGTGCGGGCACCTTGGGCATGGCCTGCATCATCGGCGCGAAGGGCGCGGTCAGCGGGTCATAGCCGGTCAGCGCCAGCGCACCCAGCGTGCAGCCATGGTAAGAGGGATAGCGCGAGATCACCTTCCAGCGGCTTTCCTGCCCCGTGACCACGGCCCATTGCCGCGCCAGCTTGATCGCGCTTTCCACCGCCTCGGACCCGCCAGAGACAAAGAAAACCTTCTCCATCCCCTCAGGGCTCAGCGCGGCGGTTTTTGTCGCCAGCGCTTCCGACACCTCGGTCTGGAAATGCAGCCGGTAGCCGAAGGTGTATTTTTCGATCTGGCGGCGCAGCGCGTCCTGCACATGGGGGTGCGAATGGCCGATGTTCGACACCATGGCACCGGATGAGCCATCCAGATACCGCTTGCCGTCCACATCCCACATATAAACCCCGCGCGCCTGCGCCAGTTGCGGGCGCTGGGCTGAAGACAGGTAGAAAAGGTGGCTCTCGGGTGTTGTCATCTCTGTCAGCCTTGCGTGGCGGGAAGGGCGGTGCAGTCGCGCGGGCGCAGCAGCAGCGCAACCGTGCTGCCCTCGGCAAAGGGGCTGTCGTCAATCATGTTGATCGCCTGCACCGAGTGGTCGCCCATACGCAGGAAATAGCGCGCGGCCTGCCCCTGATAATCGACGGCCTCAACCGTAGCGGGCAGCGACAGCGCGCCATCGCGCGTGGTGCCCGCCGGGGCCAGCAGCAGCTTTTCGGCCCGGATCACCAGACTGGCGGGGCCAGCGCCCGCCAGTTGCGGCGCGCGCGAGCGCGGGATGGCCAGCGGCGGCAGGCCCGGCACCTCAAGCGCGATCTCGTCGCCGCGCAGTTCAAGAACCTGTGCGGGCAGAATGTTCGCAGCCCCCAGAAACCGCGCGACAAATTCGCTGGCGGGGGTGTTGTATACCTCTTCCGGCGGGCCGACCTGCTCGATACGGCCATCCGACATGACGATGATCTGATCAGACATCGCCAGCGCCTCGGACTGGTCATGCGTCACGAATACCGAGGTCACGCCGATGCGCTTCTGGATGTTCTTCAACTCCACGCGCATGTTCTCGCGCAGGTTGGCATCGAGCGCTGAAAGCGGCTCGTCCAGCAGCAGCACATCAGGCTCGATGACAATCGCGCGGGCCAGTGCAATGCGCTGCTGCTGGCCGCCCGACAGCGCGGCGGGGTAGCGGTGCGCCAGATGCGGCAGTTGCACCAGCTCCAGCGCCTCATGCACACGCCGCTCCATCTCGACGCGGGAAACCTTGCGGTAGCGCAGGCCAAAGCCCACGTTCTCGGCCACCGTCTTGTGCGGAAAGAGGGCGTAGTTCTGAAACACAAGCCCCAGATTGCGCTTGTGGATCGGCACATCGTTGATCCGCCTGCCCTTGATGGCGATCTCGCCCTCGGTAGGGTCCAGCAGGCCCGCGATCATCCGCAGTGTCGTGGTCTTGCCGCAGCCCGACGGGCCCAGCAGGGTCACGAAACTGCCCTCGGGGATATCAAGCGACATCCGGTGCACGGCGGTAAAGGTGCCGAAACGCTTGACAATATCGGTGAGGCGGACCTCGGCCATGGAAAGCTCCGTTGATGGCTTCCACCCGGGCAGGCCGGGCGGAAGCGGTTCGGTTGCCCGATCAGAACCCGCGCTGGACGCGGGCGAAGGTTTCAGACCATTCGGCCTCGTTGCCGTTCCAATAGGCCGGATCGGCAAAGGTCAGCGCTTCCAGCGTGCCGGAAGGGTCATAGGCGGGCAGCGTGGGGATCTTCTCGCCCAGATCCACTTTCGTGCCATCCAGCGCGGGCGGATAGCTCTGCCCCTCGGCCACCGCGATCGAGGTTTCGGGCGAAAGCATGAAGTTCAGCAGCTCTTCGCAGGCCTCAACCGGGGAGCCCTTGAGCACGAACAGGCATTCCTGCCAGCCAAAGCCGTTGGGCGGGTCATAATAGCCGATGTCATGGCCCTGCTCCTGCAAGGCGGCAATCCGGCCTGACCAGCCCTCGGTGACATAGATTTCCTCTTCGGCCAGCAGGCTCATCAGCTCCGCGCCCGAGCCCCAGTACTTCAGCGCCAGATCGCGGTGTTCGCGGATCGCGTTCCAGACGGCTTCCATATCCCCGATGGCGTTGGGGTCCTGATCGGTCTGAAGCGCGCCATACCAGACGCGGGTGCGCCAGTCATGCCAGCCGCCGATGCGGTTTTCATAGGCCGGGTCGATCAGGATGCGCGCACCCTTCTCGCGGATTTCCTCGTCCGAGATGAATTTGCGGTTATAGGCCAGCCCCGTGGTGCCGTAGTTATAGGGCACCGCTGAAAGATGATCCGGCGTCACCCGGCGGTAGGCATTGGTGAGCGCGTCCATCACCAGTTCCATGTTGGGGATGTTGTCGAGGTTGAGTTCGACATCCAGCCCCATATTCACATAGCGCGCGTAGTCGAACACGCCGGACAGATGGGCGATGTTGTATTCCCCTTCGCGCGAGGCGCGCACCTGCGCAAGAAACTCGTCGCCACCGGCAAAGGTGCCATCGACAACATTGATGCCGGTGGCAGCGGTGTAGGGGTCAAAGGCATGGCGCCGGAAGGCCTCGGACACAACGCCGCCCCAGCCGTCAAAGCGCACCTGCGTCACATCCTGCGCGCGGGCCATCCCGGCGAAGGGGGTGTGCAGCCCATAGGCCGCGCCCGCAGCGCCGATCAGGCCCAGAAACGAGCGGCGGTCCATGCCGCCGTTGCGATAGCGCTCCAGCAGGCGCTCATAGCGTTTTGTATTGTCCATCGGTGTCACTCCTTGTCGGTTGTTGTGTTCAGGGGTCAGTCCTGAGGGTGTTGCGGTTCTTACCTGCCGCTTTTCATTGCCAGTCGCCGGGCCAGCGCCGCCCCCAGCAGCGGCACCCCCACGGTCAGCACAATCATCACCGTGCCGAGCGCGTTGATCTCAGGGCTGATCGAATGGCGCAGCATGGCGAAAATCTGGGTTGGGACGGTTTCAACGCCGCCGGGTTTCCAGAACAGCGTGCCGGTGATGTCATCGAACGAGATGGTAAAGGCAAACAGCCCGCCCGCCGCGACCGCCGGCATCAGAAGCGGCAGCGTGATGGACAGGAAGGTCTGCACGGGCGAGGCGCCAAGGCTCAGCGCGGCCTCCTCCACATCGCGGCGGATGCCGACCAGCCGCGCCTGCACCACCAGAAACACGAAGGGCAGGGTAAAGATGACATGGCCGAACAGAAGCAGCGTGAAGCTTTTGCCGATCCCGATAAAGTTGAGGAACAGCAGCAGCGCCACCGCCAGCACCACCTCGGGCACCAGAATCGGCGCAATCAGCACCGTGGTGATCAGGTTGCGCCCCGGCACCCGGTAGCGCACCAGCGCCAGAGCGGCGAGCACCCCCAAAGTGGTGGAAATCAGCGCCGTCAGCACGCCCAGCAGCAGCGAGGTGCGGAAGGCGCGCATCACCGCCTCGTTGTTCCAAAGCGCCTCGAACCAGCGCAGGGACAGGCCGGTCATCGGGAAGGCGCCGAACTGGTTGGCGTTGAAGCTCAGCAGCACCACCACCACAATCGGCAGGAACATGAACACATAGACCATCACGGCGTAGAGCGTGATCAGATACCAACCCAGACCCCGCCGCATCAGCCCAGCCCTTTCGCAAGCTGCGCCATGCCAAGGAAGCGGTTGTATACCGCCACCAGCAGGCCCAGCACGAGCAACAGAAGTAGCGACAGCGCCGAGCCCATGGGCCAGTTGAGCTGCGTGATGATCGCCTCGAACACCAGATTGGCGAACATGGCATCGCGCGGCCCGCCCAGAATCAGCGGTGTGATATAGGTGCCCGCGCCCAGCACGAAGCACAGCAACCCCCCGGCCGCGAGGCCCGGCAGCGACAACGGCAGCACCACCTGCACAAAGGCCTGCCAGCGGTTCGCACCCAGCGAGGTGGCGGCGTCTTCAAGGTTGGTGTCGATCCCTTCAAGGCTGACATAGACATTCAGCACCATGAACGGCAGCAGGAAATGCACCAGCCCCAGAATGACCGTGGCCTCGTTGTAGAGCATCCGTATCGGTTCAGAGATGATGCCAAGGCTCAGCAGCAGGGTGTTCAGCGCGCCGGAGGAGCCGAGAATATTGATCCAGCTCATCGTGCGGATGATATAGCTGATCCAGAAGGGCAGCAGCAGAAGCAGCAGCAAAATCATCTTGTTACCGCGTGATCGGGCGATGAAATAGGCCGCCGGATAGCCCAGAAGGCCGCAGATCACCGTGGTGATTGCCGCGATCTTGAGGGTGTTGAACAGGATGTAGCGGTAAAACGGGTCGGTGAGCGCGCGCTGCCAGTTGTCCAGATGGAAGCCGGGCGTATCCGGCCCCATCGCGCTGCGCAGCCAGAACGAATAGACCACGATGAACAGGAGCGGCACCATAAGCAGCAGCCCCACCGCCACCAGTGCGGGTGACAGCAGGATCCAGGGTTGCCGTGCCTCTCGGGCCTCGATGCTCAAGGGTCGCGCTCCGGTTTTGCGGAAGATTGAGGGCAGACTGGCCGATGGCTGTGCATTGCGCAAATTGATAATCATGATAACCTATATTGATGAAATCAATGCACCGCCTTCCCCCCCTTGATGCCGAGCGCCTGACGCGTGATCTGGACTGGAACCTGCTGCGCACCTTCCTTGCGCTGGTTGAGGAAGGCTCGGTCACCCGCGCGGCGGAACGGCTGGGGTTGCAGCAACCCTCGGTCTCCAGCGCGCTGAAACGGCTGGAGGAGCGCGTGGGGCGGCGGCTGATTGACCGTGGGCCGGGCCGGTTTGCCCTGACCGAGGCCGGGCGCCTGCTGCGTGACGAGGCGGTGGATATCAACGGCGCGATCCTGCGCATCGGCACCCTGCTGCGCGAGGTCGGCGAAGAGGTGCGCGGCCATGTCTCCATCGCCATCGCCAGCCATGTCTATTGCCCGCTGTTCGATGATGTTCTGGGCGCGTTTCACCGCGAATACCCGGCCGCGACCTTTTCCTTTGATGTCAGCGCCAGCCGTCAGGCCGTGGCGGCGGTGCTCGCAAGGCGGGTGTCCTTCGCCGTCTGCCTGCTGCGCGAGCACAACCCCAAGCTTGAAAGCCGCCGCATGTTCCGGGAATTCTTTGGCCTGTTCTGTGGCCCCGCGCATCCGCTTTTCGGGCGCACGGGCCTGACCATGGCCGATCTGGCCGGGCAACCCTCGGTCAGTTTTGTGACTGATCAGATGGATGATGCGCTGCGCCCGGTGACGCTGATGCGCGCGGTCGCGGGGCTGGACGTGAAGGTCGTGGGCTCATCGGCCAATCTGGAAGAGGTGCGGCGCATGATCATCGCCGGGCTGGGCGTGGGGCCGCTGCCGATCCATGTCTGCCGTGAAGATGTCGAGCGCGGCAGGTTGTGGCGCCTGCCGCCCTATGACAACCCGCCGCCCATCGACGTGCATCTGCTCTGGAACCCGCAGGCGCGGCTGAACCGGGCGGAAAGCATCCTGCGCGATGCGCTCATCGCCCGGATCGAGGCGACACCGATTGCCGAGCGCACCTATGTCTAGATCAGCGCGACAATCATGATGATCGACACCGCCAGCAGCGCCATGCCCAGCACCTCGGCCAGCCGCACCTTTTCGCGGAAGAAGATCACCGAGGCGAGGATGGAGAAGATCAGCTCGATCTGGCCAAGACTGCGCACATAGGCCGCGTTTTGCAGGGCAAAAGCGATGAACCAGCCCGCGCTGCCCAGCACCCCCGTCACCCCCACCGGCAACACCGCCAGCCAGCGCGTGGCCACCCGCCCCAGCTCTCCCGGTTCGCGCCAGCGCAGCCACAGCGCCATGGCGAGGGTCTGAAAACTGGTGGCAGCGACCAGCGCCACCAGCGCGCGGAACAGGGCCAGCGGGTGGTCCACCTCCAGCGTGGCGGCCCGGTAGCCGATGGCTGACAGGCCAAAGAACCCGCCCGCCAGCAGCCCAAGCACCAGCGCGCGGTGGCTGGCGCCCTGACCCGTCCAGCCCCCGGGCGGGCGCGACAGGAACAGCACGCCCAGCGTGCCGATCAGGATCGCCACCAGCCCCAGCGCCGAGACCGGCTCCCCCAGCAGAAGCGCCGAAAACCCCGCCACAAGGATCGCCTCGGTCTTGGTAAAGGCGATGCCCACGGCAAACGAGCGCTCGGAAAACAGCGCGACGGTGCAGAAGGTGGCGATGATCTGCGCAGCGCCGCCCGCCATTGCCCAGAGCCAGAAGGCCGGGGGCAGGGCGGGCAGGCCGTCACCCCGCGTCACCATCAGCGCCACCAGCGCGGCCCCGGCGAGGGGTGCGGCAAAGACAAAGCGCGAAAACGTCGCCCCGCCGGTGGACAGGCCCAGCCCCTTGAGCCGCTTTTGCAGCATGAAGCGCACCGTCTGCACCGCCGCCGCCGCGATTGTCACCCATACCCAGATTTCCATCGCGTATTCCCGTGGCCGCCCAGATCAGATTTCGCGGGGCCGGAACCCGCATGTTGCCCGGTCACATGGCCGGTATCACCCTGCCGCGCGGCGGTGGCAAGGGGGCCGCAGGGATCAGGGCTTTCGCGCCACGATGAACGGGCGCCAGCGCTGCCCCTTGCTGGCGTGGCTTTCCTGCACCAGCACGTCGAACCCGGCACCGCGCACCATCCCCTCCAGCACCGCCGCCCTGAAAGGCACAACATGCGGGGCCTTGCCGAAAAAACGCATTACGGGCAACAGCACGCTCCCGATCAGCGGGTTCATATCCCCCAGACAGGGCGTTTTCGAGATGAACAGCCCGCCGGGTTTCAGCAGCGCATGGATGCTGCGCAGGCTTTCCGGCAGATCGCGCAGCAGATGCAGATAGTTGAAGCCCAGAACGGCATCAAACGTGCCTGCCGCGCCGGTCAGATCTTCAGCCGCGGCAACCCGGAAGCTCAGGGCGGGGACCGGGGCCTGCGCCAGCTTTTCCCCGGCGATGGTGATCATCGCTTCCGAGATATCAGTCGCCAGATAGGTGGCCACGCCCGGTGCCAGCCGCAATGCCGTGGTGCCCGTGCCGCAGCCCAGCTCCAGCACGCAGTCGCCGGGGCGCAGATGGGCCGCTGTGCGCGCCAGCGTGCGTTCATAGCCCGCGGGGTCACCGATGGACGCGCCCGCGTAGCGCCGCGCGGCCTTGTTCCAGAAGCGGATGTCGCTGGTGATGCTCATGTACCGTTCTCCTCTGCCGCAGATTTCTCCATATACGCAGAAAAGAAAATTGGCGAAATTTGCAGCACGCTTATACATGAATGCATGAAAGTGATGGACTGGAACCATATCCGCGCCTTTCACGCGACAGCGACGCTGGGCTCGTTGTCGGCGGCGGCGCGGCATCTGGCGCTGACCCAGCCCACCCTGTCGCGGCAGGTTCAGGGGCTGGAGCAGGCGCTGGGCCTGTCCCTGTTCGAGCGCCGTGGCCGGCGGCTGGTGCTGACCCAGGCCGGGGCAGACCTGCTCGGTCATATCCGCCTGATGGGGGATGCCGCCGATTCTGTCGCGCTGACCGCAAGCGGGCGTGTGCAGGAGGTGGGCGGGCTGGTCAGCATCTCGGTCACCGACAGCTATGCGGCTTATATCATGCCCCGTATCGTCGCGCGTATCCGTGCCGAGGCCCCGCAGATTACCGTGGCGATCATCGCCACCAACGATCTCAGCGATCTGCACCGGCGTGAGGCCGATATCGCCATCCGCCATGCACCGCCTGAGCGGCCGGGGCTGACCGGCGAGTATCTGGGCGAAACCCGCGCGGGGTTTTATGCGTCAGAGGAATGGGTTGCGCTGAACGGCCTGCCTGCGGGACCGACAGGTCTGGCGGGGGCGGCGCTGATCGGTCTTGAAGACCCCCTGCTCTTTGCCGAATATCTGCGCGGCATCGGAATTCCGGTTCAGGGGGCGGATATGCGGCTGACCTCCAACTCATCGGTCGCGGTATGGGAGATGGTGCGCCGTGGTCTGGGCATCGGCGCCATGCTGCATGAGATTGCCGAGGGCACGCCCGGGGTTGTCAATGTGCTGCCCGACATGGCGCCGATACAGGTGCCCCTCTGGCTGATCACGCATCAGGAATTGCAGAACAGCCCGCGCATCCGTCTGGTTCTGAACATTCTGGCCGATGCGCTTGCCCGTGAACCGAAGCGGCCCGACGCGAACCCCCAGGTAACCACCTGATCACCCCACCAGATGGCGCAGCCCCTGCGTGACATCGGTGCGCAGGGCCAGCCGCAAGCCCGGCTCATCCCCGGCGTTCAGCGCTGCCAGAATCATCCGGTGATGCGGTGGCGGGGTGTTGCGGCGCAGGCGGCCGTATAGCGCGCGCATCGTTGGCCCCAGTTGCAGCCACAGGGTTTCCACCAGCGCCAGCATCGCCGGGCTCTGGGCGCGCAGGTACAGGGTGCGGTGGAACTCCAGATTGGTGCGGATATAGGTCACGGCATCGCCGCGCCCCACCGCATCCGTGATCGCGGCGTTGATCGCCTCCATCCGGTCGATCAGCGCGGGATGGGCGCGGGGCAGGGCGCGGCTGCCCAGCTCCGGCTCCAGCAGCGCGCGGATCGAGGCCAGCTCTTCGATCCGCTCATTGCCCAGCTCAGGCGTTGCCACCCGGCCTGAGGCAGAAATCGTCAGCGCCCCCTCGGCCACCAGCCGCTGCACGGCTTCGCGCGCGGGTGTCATGCTCACTCCGAACTCCCGCCCGATGCCGCGCAGGGTCAGCGGCTGGCCCGGCGCGAACTCGCCATGCATGACCTTGGTGCGCAACGTCCGGTACACCCGGTCATGTGCCGAGAGTTGCGAGGGGTCAGTCGAGGGGCGGTTGGCGCGCAGCATGGTGCAGCGTCACCACAACCGCCCCGCGCCGTCAAGCTGGCGTGAAGCGGAAGCGGTGCAGGCTGGAGCCTTGCGCGCGCAGCCAGCCACGCGGGGCCTGATAACCCGGCATCAGCCGCGCCACCTCGGCCCAGAAGGCGGGGGAGTGGTTCATCTGCGCCAGATGCGCCACTTCATGCGCGGCGACATAGTCCAGCACCTCGGGCGGTGCCATGATCAGCCGCCATGAAAACATCAGATCCCCGGCGGAGGAGCACGACCCCCAGCGCGAGCGCGGGTCACGCAGGCTGATCCGGCCCGCGGGCCTGCCCAGCAGCCCGGCATGATGCGCCACGCGCTCACCGATCCGCTGGCGCGCGCGCAGCTTCAGATAGGCCAGCACCCGCACCGCCGGTTCAGCCCTGGCGGGAACCAGCAGGCAATCGCCCTCAACCCGCGCGGCCCTCACGGCGGCCGGGGTGATGGTCAGCGACGCGCCCTCAAGGGGAATCGCCGTGCCATGTGCGACGCCGCATTGCCCCGGCAGGGCCGACACAGCCGCGCGCAACCACGCCGCACGCTCGTTCAGAAAGTCGTGACCATGGCGGCTGGCGGCGCGGCGGGGCAGGGTGAGGGTGATTTTCCCGTCCAGCCCCGAAACCCGCAACGAGATGCGCCGCGCCTGCGCCGAGCGGCGCCAATGCACCACAAGCGGCGGTTCTCCGGGCAGTTCGGTGGTGTCGGTCTCGTTGCTCATTCGGTCTTTCCGCATGTCGTTTGCCCGGCGCATCACCGCCAATGGACCCCGCGCCATCTGAACACTGCCACAAAGGCTTTGACAAGCACCCGCTCTTGTGGCAACCGGCGTCGATCCAAGCATCAGGAAGGGGATTTCATGCCCAAAGCAGAATGGGGTGTAAAGCGCGTTTGCCCGACCACGGGAAAGCGTTTCTACGACCTGAACAAATCACCCGTCATCAGCCCTTTCTCGGGCGAGGTGGTCGAGCTTGAGCAACCCGGCCGCAAGAGCGCGGCGTCGTTGCAGGCTGAGGCCGCCAAGGCCAAGGCCAAGCCCAAGGCGCATATCGAGGATATCGATACCGACGACGTGCTGCTCGATGATGATGATGTCACCGTTGATGCCGATGACGATCTGCTCGAAGATGAAGACGATGATACCGTTTCCTTCGATGAGCTGTCGGACGTTGCAGGCGACGACGAAGATGTCTGACGGGCGTGCAGCCATGTGCATTTTCCCTCTTGCACTGGCTGCGCGGCTTGCATAAACAGCCCGGGCGTTCCTGAGGGATCGCACCTCCGGTGGGGCCATAGCTCAGTTGGGAGAGCGCTTGAATGGCATTCAAGAGGTCAGCGGTTCGATCCCGCTTGGCTCCACCAATAAAGTCAAAGACTTAGACGAAAGACAGCCTCGCTAATGCGGGGCTTTTTTTTGCTGGGTAACGGCAGGGGTAACGAGCCGACTTGTTTAGCGGGCATACAACATCACGCGCTCGTGTCACCTTTCGGGGAAGTTTGCTGCGCCTACATGTCAAGATGCTGCGCCGATGGCGTTGATTGTGGAACCGCTGCGCTTCAGGGCGTTCAGCAGCGCAAAAACACGCACAATTCACGCGATTGATGTTGCGTCAGCAAATGCTTTCCCTTGGTGGCTAAGATGATAGTATCACTTTAGTGGTGGCACAAATCCTTGCAGGGGCTGGTTCGCCGGTTGCGTCTACCACAAGAGAGGGAGCGGTTTCCCGCTCCCTCCAATCTCAACGGACGGCAAGTCAGAGTTCGATCCGGAACACTTTCTTGCCATACCACTTGGCCCAGATCTTCCGACCATCCTTGGTCGTTATGTAGGGCCGATAGATGACGCGCTTCGCGTCGTTCGGTGTGTCCATAGGTTGACCTCCTATTGGACGTGAACCGCTCCCTCAACTTGCTTTCGACGGCGTGATGTTGAGGGGGCGGACCTTCTGAGCATCAAAAGCCGTATGCTTTTTCGCCCGAGGTTCTGATGTGTGCGACGTTCGGGGCGGACGCACTAGGGGAAAGCCGGTAGACGTCATTGTTGTACGAGACGACACCATCATTCTTGAGTCGAGACAGTAGGCTCGAAACGGACCCCCTCTCAAGGTGGATTCCTTTTGCTTCCGCCAGATCGACTGCGGCTGTCGCGTTGAGGCCCATAGCCCCCACCTCTTCCAGTAATTCAAGGACAGTCGTCTTGACGCTACCCTTCGGCGCCCGTCCGTCACGCGCCGGGGGCCGCTCATCTAGCATTTCTAGCAAAAGGGATTCCTGGGCGCGCAACTTTTCAATCTCGCGAAGATGTTTTTCAATCTCTCTCTGGATTCGATCAAGGCGCGACCGCATATCTGACATACTAGGCGCTCGTGGCATGCCTATCTCCTTTAAGTGGTGGCCCCGGTGGGATTCGAACCCACAAACCTTGCAGGGTATCCGTTTCAAAGACGGTTGCGTCTACCGTTCCGCCACGGAGCCTATGTTGCGCCGGTGTGCTCCCGATGCACTATCAATGGTGCCGCAAAATAGGGGAGCAGGTCAAGAACGCCGATGATCAGCAATTCGCATCAAAAAAATGTAGCGTTTACAAAGTGATAGATTATTTTCTCGCGTGGCATCAGAAAATTTATGATTGACCAAAATGATTGTTCAGCGGTTGGGGGCCGAATCAGAGTTGTTTCAGACCAATTCGTACTTACGCCACGCGCGCCAATGAAGTGAGCCGCTGGCGGGGTCGATCAAGCGCCGATGCAACCGCATCACCGTCCATCCCTGCCAGTGCACAGACCATGTGGAAATCCCTAGACCCTATCCATCCCGGATCGCGGCCAGCATCGGCGTCGTGAACCCCATAGAGCAACACGCGCAACCATAGCTCGCGGCAGGGGTTCGGCCTGTCATTGGAATGAATGATGAAGGGGGCAATCATGTTGACCACCCCCCTCTATGGCGCGCAAAACCCTGCTGGAACCGCGCAGCCATATTTGCAGGCTTCGCGGGCATGTCATGCGCCCTTGCAAAGCGTCTCGATCCAGTCAGGGGCAGGCGGTGCTGCCTCGCCAAGTTCAAGCGCCGCCGATACGACCCCGCTGCGAAGCCTCTCAAGGTCGTGGGGCATGAGCCGCAACCGTTCAAACGCCGCCCTGTCGTCCAGCCATTGCCGGTAGCGCGCCGCCCCTTCCGCCAGCGCCTCGGCCTCGGCCTTTTTCGCCGCAATCGAATCGCGGTAGTTGTCGAGGGTGCTGCGTGCGTTGCTCTCGGCCCGGTCCTGTTGATCGGTTGCGGCGCGTTCCTCCTGCGCGGCCAGCTTGCGAAGGTATCCCCGAAGGTGCACCGCCTCGGCAATCAGATCGCCATTGCCGGAACCCGTTGCAGGCATCAGGCCAGTGAAGCCTCGCGCGTCAAACTTTTCATCGCGGATACTGCGAACGGCGGGATTGCGCGGCTGGAAATACCGTTCCATCGCGTCGGCCCGCTCTTCCTCGGTCGGCGCGCGCAGCGGCCCGCCCCCGTTCAAGACGCCAGACACTGTGCGCAGGCGCGCTTCGGCATCCTTGCGCGACCATGCGTCCTTGTGCGCGGCCCCGCGTGACTGCAACGGGAAATCCGGGCAGGCCATCGCATCCGGCCAGATCGTCGCCGGGTCGCGGGTCAGGGTCAGGTCTGGCGCGAAGTCGATCTGATTTGCTGTCTCGGTCATGATCACAGATCCTTCTCGCTTGGCAGGGTCGAAGCCCAGTCAAAGCCCCCGGCTTGTGGGGTGCGGGCAGGCCGGGGAATGGTGTCATCTTCCCGTGGCAGCATCGCTACCCAAGGGTCCATGCTGTCACCATTGGCAACGCGCGCCGGTGCCTCGTCTTCGCGGGGAAGCATCGCCGCCCAATCGAAGGCATCAGCGCCGCCCTGCGGCTCGGTCTTGGCCTCCTTGGCCTGCTCCAAACCACTGGTCACGGCATTCTTGACGATCTCCGCCAGCGCCGCCTTGTGACGCTGGACGCGCTCGAAAGAGGGGTGAACATTCGTTACGAAACTGGACTGTCCCATGAGATTGGCTCCTTGTGTGAAATGGGATTTACACGGCCCTGCGGCCTGTTCTTGCGCAGCAACATTGCCGCACCTGCTTTGCGCCTTGTGAGGGACGCCACGACGCCCGCAACGGCGTTGGCACGGTCATCATGGCCGCCCGGTGCATGGTCGATCTGATCGCGCCCGCTGCGGCTGGTGCGCCGTTCCAGCCCGGCAAACTGTCGCGCCACGATATCGCAAGGGGGCAGCTCAACCCGGCCCGAATTCATCGCGGCCAAGGCTTCCAGATAAAGGCCGGATCGGTCGAGTTCCGAAACCTCATAGGCAATCCTGTGATTTGCGAATTCATCGCGCGGCCATCGGCCCGCGTATCTGTCGCCCGTCACTTTTGTTATATTATAACGCTTGAGTACCTGCGCAAACTCAGCCACGATCCCGGCAGGTGAACCCTTGCGCCCCGTCACCATATCAATGATCGCCGCATCGCCGTCACGGTGGCCGATTGAAAGCGTGAATTCATCGGCACCGCCCCCGGCAGGATCGACAAAGGCGACATACGACACGCCCCGGACATGGGGCAGTTCGCGCGGCTTAGGCCGGGTGCATTCTGCAATCAGGTCAGCGTCAACAAAGCTGGCGATATCGCTGCGGAATTCAGCCAGGTATTCAGCCTTTGCCGCCTCTGGATCGTCGCGCAGGGCATCATCAACAACGCGCTGCGGCAAGGTCGGGTTCATCGTCATGGAAGGCGCGCGCGCCACCAGTACGCGGGTGTCAGTGTCATCTGCGAAGCTGCGCCGGAAGGTTTCCCACAAAACGCCGCGCCTGGCGTAAGGCGATGACAGGGCAATCAGCTTGCCGCCGAGGGTCGCAAGGGCTGGCCTTAGCGCGCCGATGATTTCGCGATCGGGGTTCGCGCCTTCACTGTGCCAGAAGGCGATTTCATCCGCGATGACTGCGGCCAGCGTATAGCCCCTTACGCTGCGATGACTGGCGGTTGTGATCTCGATCACAGTGCGGTTGTCGAGTTCGATCTGTTCCGAATTCTCGCGCACCACCATCCGGCGCAGCATGGGGTTTTCGTTCACCATGCCCGATATGTATCTCATCACGGCCCGCGCCTGCTTTCGATCCGCTGCGATGGTCATCACAGTGGCGACTTCACCGGGTGCCAGCTTGGCGCTGTAGTCAAAGAAGCAAGCCAGATACACCGCCAGAAACGCCGCTGCATGGCTCTTGCCCCCGCGCCGCCCTATCGCTAGCCAGAGTTCAGCGAACGCCGCCTGTGGGGCGCTCTGGCGGGCTGTCAGGCTCTTGAATGCGTCCAGTTCGGTGGCGTCCAGTTTCAGCCCATAGAAGCCCGAGAGCAAGGCGCGCCAGCTTGTGAAGCTTTCCCCGCCGAAGATGCCGCCAAACAGCGCCGGGTCGGTCATGGCTTGGCGAATGTCGATCATCACGAACCACCCGACGCAGCATAGACGAGCGCGCAGGACGCGAAGCCAACGGCAACGCAGAACGCGAAATCATGGCTTATGAAATAGGTGAGCGTGATCATGATTCCCCCCGGATAGCCGTGGCCAGTCCAGCCAGTAGGGCCAGCGCCGCCGACAAAGTGAGGGACACGCGGCCAGCATCGGTGCCATTGCGCCAGAAGTGAAGAACAGGACCGGGCCGGATCGTCACAAGGTCGCCCGGTGATCCACCTGCAACGGCCATCAGTTCGCCAGCAAGCGCCGTGGCCTGCGAAGGTGACAGGGTGCATGTCGCTGGCCGGGACGCCGCAAGGGTCAGCGCGACAAGGCCGCCAGCAGGGGCAACCGTGATCCGGGCGTGTGGGGGTGAGATGCATTCAGGCATTGGCCGCACGGCCCCGGATATAGCTTTGAAGGTCGGGTGTTACGTCACGGGCGCGGCGCTCAAGCCCAAGATCGGAAAGCAAGCGCCGCATGGCATTGGAAACCGTGGAGTATTGCAGCGCGTCGAATTCCTGCCCCTGCGCCAGTTCTGTTTCGCGTTCTTCGCACCAGATGCCCAGCGTTGCAGCGCGCGCCACAAGGTGCCGTTGTGCCTCTGTCAGATCGCCCCCAAGATCGTTTTCAATCTCTGCGGTGATTTCACGAAAGCGCCGCGCCATGTTGCTGCGCCCGTCAACTCCGGCCAACATCAAGCGTCCCGTGCCTTTGGCGGTGCGGCACTGTATCGGTGGAAGGTCTGGTGCGCGTCTATTTCTAGTCATCTGTTACCCTTTGGTTACCCAAGATAGCATAATGCATGTGCGTGGTGAATATTAATCTATGTTTTACAATGGTTTGAAATGTTAGGCTCTGTGACTACATGTCAAGAAATCAGCGATTTTGCACGGTTCTTGTCTCGGTCGATCTGCGCAGAAAATCATGGTCGGGAGTGCAATATTTCCCGCCGGATATAACGCTCAGAAAAGCCCCATCCTCACGCCCGGAACCGTTCACCGGCGCGGCATGATGTTGTTCCTTGCCAGCGTCCTTCTGCCTGTCATCCATTGCGCGCAGCCCCTTCCAAAGGGGTGCGCAGCGCATAGGGGTATGGGGATATATCGGAACAGGGGTTGGAAGGGGGTTGGAAGCGTCATTCGGGTTCGCCTTGTGGGTTGGAAGTC
>NZ_DAIRVN010000081.1:0-22314 GCF_036802785.1 Pararhodobacter sp. | reverse complement strand
CCCCCGCCCCGACTGAGGAGCCGCAATGATCGACCTTTACACATGGACCACCCCGAACGGCCGCAAGGTCTCGATCCTGCTGGAGGAGCTGGGCCTGCCCTATACGGTTTTCCCGGTGCATATCGGCAAGGATGAGCAGTTCGCCCCTGATTTTCTCGCCATCTCCCCCAACAACAAGATCCCCGCGATTGTCGATCATGATGCCGGGGTGTCGATCTTTGAATCCGGCGCGATCATGGTGCATCTGGCCGAAAAGACCGGGCGTTTTCTGCCGACTGAGACCAAGGCCCGCGCGCAGGTCATGCAATGGCTGATGTGGCAGATGGGTGGCTTTGGCCCGATGCTGGGGCAGGTGCATTACTTCGTCAAGAACAACCCCGGCCTGTCCCCCCCCGCCGAAGAACGCTTCATGAAGGAAACCGCGCGGCTGTATGCGGTGCTTGACCGCCATCTGGCCGGGAATGAGCATGTGGCGGGCGATTATTCCATCGCTGACATGGCCATCTTCCCATGGGTCGCGCGCCATGACTGGCACCGCATCGACCTGACGCACTACCCCCATGTGCTGCGCTGGTACAAGGCGCTGGCCGGGCGCGAGGCGGTGCAGAAGGGCTATCAGGTTCCCGCCGATGCCGGGCCGATTCCGGTGCCCGCATGAGCCGGTCCATCATCATCACCGGCGCAGGCAGCGGCATCGGCCGCGCCACCGCCCGGCTGTTTCTGGCCAGTGGCTGGCGCGTGGGCCTGATCGGACGGCGCGCTGACGCCATCACCGAAACCGCGCAGAACCATCCCGCCGCGCTGCTTCTGCCCTGCGATGTGACGCAGGAAACCCAGGTGGAGGCGGCGTTTGATGCGGCCATCGCCGCATGGGGCCGTCTTGATGCGCTGTTCAACAACGCCGGGCGCGGGCTGACAGCGGCGCCCTGCGATGAGATCGACCCCGACGATTTCGCCGCCGTGATGAACGTCAACGTGCACGGCGTGTTCCTCTGCGCGCGGGCGGCCTTTGCCCGGATGCGCGCGCAGACCCCGCAAGGCGGGCGGATCATCAACAACGGTTCCATCTCATCGCATGTGCCCCGGCCCGGCTCCATCGCCTATACGGCCTCAAAACACGCGGTGACCGGCATCACCCGCACCCTGTCGCTGGACGGGCGCGCCTTTGACATCGCCTGCGGGCAGATCGACATCGGCAACGCGGTGACCGAGCTGGCCGCGCGCATGGCGACCGGCGTGCAGCAGGCCGATGGCTCCATCCGGGCTGAGGCGATGATGGATGTTCAGACGGTGGCTGAAACGGTGCTCTACATGGCCAGCCTGCCAAAGGGCGCGAATATGCAGTTTGCCACGGTGATGGCCACCAACATGCCCTTCATCGGGCGCGGATAGGGAGGGCCGATCATGGCACAGATCCTCGCCATCGGGCGGTATCATGGCATGGATGCGCGGGCCATGCAGGCAGAGTTCGCCGCCGCAGCCATCGACGCGCCCGAACAGCTGGAAACGCTGCCGGAAGCGGCGCGCGCGGCGGTTATCGGGGTGGGTTACAAGGGCCATCAGGCCTTCGGGCCTGAGCAGATGGACCTGCTGCCGAACCTGCGCATGATCGCCAAATACGGCGTGGGTTATGATGCCATCGACATTCCCGCCGCAAAGGCGCGGGGCATCACGGTGACGAACACGCCTGACGTGCTCAATGACGATGTCGCCGATCTGGCGGTGGGCATGTGGATTGCCGCGCTGCGCGAGCTGGAAACCGGGATTCACTGCGTGCGCTCCGGCGGTTGGGCGGCAGGCAAGGCCCCGCCGCTGGCGCATAAGGTCACCGGGCGGCGCGTGGGCATTCTGGGGCTGGGCCGCATCGGGCGCGAGATTGCTGACCGGCTGGCGGCTTTCAAATGCGAGATCCATTATCAGTCGCGCAGCGAAAAGGTCACGCCGGGCTGGACCCGGCACGCCGATGCGGCTTCGCTGGCCGGGGCGGTGGATGACCTGTTCATCGCGGTGGTCGGTGGGCCTGAAACCGAAGGACTGGTCGATGCGCCGGTGCTGGCGGCGCTGGGTGCTGGCGGCTGGCTGGTCAATGTGGCGCGCGGCTCGGTTGTGGATGAAGAGGCGCTGCTGGATGCGCTGGAGGCCCGCGTGATCGCAGGCGCGGCGCTGGATGTCTTCCGCGATGAGCCAAAGGCCGACCCGCGCCTGATCAACCGCCCCGATGTGCTGCCCCTGCCCCATATCGGCACCGCCACCATCGAGACACGGCGCGACATGGGCGTTCTGCTGCGCCAGAACCTGCATGCACTGCTCAAGGGTCAGCCGCCGCTTACGCCCGTCACCTGACACGGGGCGCGCGGCGGGGCTGGCGGCGCCTGCCTCAGGGTTCGGACGGGGCGCAGGCGCAGCCGCCCGCCGGGGTCAGGCCATCGGCAAAGACCCGGTTCATCACATGAAACACCGAGGTGTTGTCGATGATCGACCCGTCCCAGCCATAAGGCTGCCCCCAGAGGCGGGCCGCGCCGTGATCGCTCACCGCGAACTGCGCGAACAGATCGCTTCCCGCTCCCAGCGCCCAGAGGGGCACCAGCTCGTTCGTGTGGTTGCCCGATGCCCATTGATGGCCCGGAATGGCCCCCGCGCCACGGTCCTGCACCGCAAGGAACTCGTTGAAGACATCCTCCGCCGGGTTGAACCGGGCCGCGGCAATCGCCGCGTCCGAGCGGTCAGCCGCCACCGGGCCGCCGGTGCCGTTGGTAAAAGTGCCCTCACCCCAGATCCCGCCGGTCTCATGGTCAGAAGTGACGATCAGCAGGGTCTCGCGCCAGTCTGAATGGGCCTCGACCCAGTCGATCACCGCCGCGACCGCCGCATCAAAATCCATCTGCTCTTCGATGAAGCGGGGCATGTTGTTGGCATGGCCCATCCAGTCCACCGCGCCGCCCTCGATCATCACGAAGAAGCCGTTGGGGTTCTGGTTCAGCACGTTGAGCGCGCCAAGGCTCATGGTTGCCAGATCGGGCACATCGGGGTTGAACGCCATACCCGAAGGCGTGTCGGCCTCGGCGCGGCCGGTGCGGCTGGCCTGAAGGGTGTTATGCGCCCGCGCGATGCCGACCACCCGCCGGGGCAGGTCCCGGCCATCCGCGAGCGCGGCAAAGGCATCGCGGTCGTCGATAAAGGTGAAACCATGCGCGCCTTCATTCCCGCGCAGCGCCAGCACCGTTTCGCGCCCGCCCAGAAAGCGGAAAGCGCGCGCATCATCTTCCGCAGGCTCAACGGCATTGCCGCTGTCGTCATAAAAGGGATGGCCCGCGCCCATGATCACGCTCAGGCCGCTGCCCAGCATCTCGTTGAAGATACCGGCATAATCATTGCGCGAGACGTTATGCGCCAGCGCCGATGCCGGGGTGGCATGCGAGGCCGGAACGCTGGTCACCGTGCCCGCCGCGCGGCCCTGATCCATGGCGATTTCGGCGATGGTGCGGAAGGGGATGGTGCCGGTCCAGTCCATATTCACCCCGGCGTTCGAGGTTTTCACACCGCTGTGCAGCGCCGTGCCCGCCGCCGCCGAATCGGTGTAGGAGGTGTAGGGCATGCCGAAGGGGGCGAAATCATTGCGGAAGGTGTTTTCAAACGACATCCAGCGCCGCGCCGGGTCATAGCCCTGCGCGATGACGCCTGCCGCCTCCGCCGCATCGGTGCCGTTGGGCAGGATGGTGCCCGCCGCATCCACAAGCGACAGCGCCCAGTGGGTCTGGCCGAAGATCACCGGCGCGGTGCCGTCAGGCCGGGCAAGCTGATAGGGCTGCCGCCCGGCACGGCCTTGATAATAGTCCGACGCCAGCCAGCCGTTGAAGCCGATACCATCCGCGATCATGAGGATGACATTGCGGGCACCGATTTCCTGCGCCGCGCCGTTATCCCCGGCCCCTGCGGGACCGGCCAGTGCCGCGCCCAGTGCCAGCGCCAGAACGCCGTTCCTGATAGAGATCGTCATGCTGCACACTCCGCATTCCATGTCTGGTCTTAAAGGTTAAGCGGGCAGTGTGTCAGGGCGATAACGCGGCGGTTACACTTCCTTGTGCAGGGTGTTATGCGGGACAAAGCTGCGCGGCGGTGCTAAGGGCAGCGCGAAGCCCTGCGTATTCCCGGGAAGACACCGCATGACGATCACGCATCAGGATGAACTGGACGGGCTGAAAGACATCGGCCGCATCGTCGCCAATACCATGCATGCCATGGGCAAGGCGATGGAACCCGGCATGACCACGCGGGAGCTGGACGGGATCGGCCGCGCCTTGCTGGAGCGTGAGGGCGCGATACCTGCCCCCGAATCCACCTATGATTTTCCCGGCGCCACCTGCATCAGCGTCAACGAGGAAATCGCGCATGGCATTCCCGGTGAGCGCGTCATCCGGGCCGGTGATCTGGTCAATATTGATGTCTCGGCCTCAAGGAACGGGTATTTCGCCGATACCGGCGCCACGTTCCGCA
Organism: Pararhodobacter sp.; assembly: GCF_036802785.1. Taxonomy (GTDB): domain Bacteria; phylum Pseudomonadota; class Alphaproteobacteria; order Rhodobacterales; family Rhodobacteraceae; genus Pararhodobacter. Next base: position 17,820 of record NZ_DAIRVN010000081.1, on the reverse strand, counting down.
TGGGAAAGGTCAGGCCCTCGCTTGACCGGCTGTGCCGCGACGGGAAACGCGCCATGCAGACCGGCATCGCGCAGGTGGGCAGCGGCAAGCCGCTGGCCGGGATCGGCAACGCCATTGGCCGCTTTGCAGCCGGGCGCGGCTATACCCTGATCCGCAATCTGGCCAGCCACGGCGTGGGCCGGGCGCTGCACGAATACCCTGAGGAAGTGGCGACATGGCCGAACCGGGGCGACAGGCGGCGGATGCACAAGGGGCTGGTGCTGACGGTAGAGCCGTTCCTGTCCAGCGGCGGGATCTGGGCGGTTGAGGGGGATGACGACTGGACCCTTTACAGCCAGCCGCCCGCGCCCGTGGTGCAGTATGAGCATACCGTGGTGGCCACCGAGCGCGGCGCGCTGATCGTCACCTTGCCCGGATGACTGTGGGGCCCGGCTGATTATCGGGCCCGGTTAATGCAGGTAACCTTTACCGGGCAGGAACGCTGTCATGCAGCCGGTCGCTGAGCGCCGTGATGTCGCCGGGCGCCACGCCGATCTGCGCAAGATAGCGCGGCACTGAGCCATAGCGCGCCTCCAGATGGGCCAGTGTGTCGCGCATGGTGGCCGCCGGTGCGGCCAGCAGCCGGGCATAGGCAACCACATCGCCCCCCTTTTGCCGCGACATTTCAAGAAAGCCCGCGACAAGTTCGGTGATCAGCCCCTCGGTCAGCGCGTAATCCGCCACGATATCCTCGGGCGAGACCTCGGCCAGCCCCAGCAGCAGCGCCGCCACCAGCCCCGTGCGGTCTTTCCCGGCGGTGCAATGGAACATCACCGCGCCTTCATCGGCCCCGGCGATTAGCGTCATGATATCGCTCAGGGCTTCATGCCGATCATCCAGCGCGCCCTGATAGAACCCCAGCAGCGGGCAGGAGCCGTCAGCCGTTGCCGCAAGCGTGCCGGGCGCAAGTTCGGTGAAAAGCGGACGATGCACATACTGAACGCCTGCCCTTTTTGCGAAGGGGTTGGGCGTTTGCGCAATCTCGGCGCCGGTGCGCAGGTCAATCACCGTCGCCAGCCCCTCAGCCTGAAGCCGCGCCTGCCCGTCTTCGCTCAGCGCATGCGGGCTGTCGGCGCGCAGAAACCGTCGCCATGCGGTCTGCGTGCCCTGCGCCGTGGCATAGCCGCCCAGATCACGGATGTTATAGACGCCTTCCAGCGCGATATGCCGCCGGCCTAAACTCATCGGACCCATAGTCATGCGGAGACACTCAGCCGGGCGATATCGACCATGGCGATCTCGCGGCCCTCGGGCAGCATCGGTACAAAATGAACCGTGAAATCACCGCCCTCGGCCCGGCAAAGCGCAAAACTGGCGCCGTCCAGAATGCGCAGCCCCTCTTCGTGCAGCACATCAATGGTCGATTGCAGCCCGCTCGAAGCCACCAGAGACATCCCGCGCCACAGGCTCATCCGGTTCATATGGATATGCCCGGACAGGATGGCGATCACCTGATGGCCCTCAAGCAATGCCGCCAGCCGCGCGGTGGAATCCGCATCAAGGCAGGTCCAGGACCGATCGGCCTCGCTGGTCTTCGGCGGGTGGTGGGCAATGATCAGCTTGGGCAATCCGGGGTGGCGGGTCAGCGCGGTTTGCAGCCAGCCAAGCTGCGCTTCGTCCAGCGAACCGGCCACATGCCCGGGCACAAGCGTGTCCAGCGAGATCACATGCACGCCCGCCAGAACGGTATCATGGTCATAGGGCGCATCTGACCCGGCCTGCCCGAAGACCGCATGAAATGCCTCACGCCGGTCATGGTTGCCCAGGGACAGCACCACGGGCACCGGGAACGCTTCGATCAGCGGGTGCAGGGCGGCATAGCTTTCCGCATCGCCCCGGTCGGTCAGATCGCCGCTGACCACCACAAAATCAGGCCGCTGGCGCATATGGGGGATGGAGCGGGCGATGTGGCCCAGAAGCCCGGCGATACGCTCATGGTTGGTTCCGACCGTCATGTGAAGGTCGCTCAGATGCACAAAATGTGCCATGTCAGATATCCGATGCCGTCAGAAGGGTGCGTGTATATTCGTGGCGCGGGTTGGCGACGACTTCCTCAGTCTCGCCAAATTCCAGACTATCGCCATGCCGCATCACCAGCATCTGATCGCAGATACAGGCGACGACGGCAAGATCGTGGCTGATGAAAACCATGGCAAGGCCCAGCTCTTCCTGCAGATCCATCAACAGGTTGAGGATCTGCGCCTGAACCGAGACATCCAGCGCCGACACCGCCTCATCGGCGACCAGAAGCTCCGGGCGGGTGACGATGGCGCGGGCGATCGCGATGCGCTGGCGCTGGCCGCCAGAGAATTCATGCGGGTATTTCTCGGCATCCGCCGCCCGCAGGCCCACCTGATCCAGCGCCTCGGACACACGGCGCCCGATATCCGGCGCCCGCGTCACCCGCAGGGGTTCAGCGATGGACCAGCCCACCGTGCGCCTTGGGTCGAGCGAGCCGAACGGGTCCTGAAACACCATCTGGAACCGCTGGCGCGCGCGGCGCAGGGCTGCCGCGCCCAGCCGGTTCAGGTCGGTGCCCTCGAACAGAACGGTGCCCTCATCCGGCGCCTCGAACGCCATGATCATCCGCGCCAGTGTGGACTTGCCAGAGCCGGACTCACCCACCACCCCCAGCGTCTGCCCGCGCACCAGCGTCAGCGAGATGTCGTTGACGGCGGTCAGCACCGCAGGCGCGCGCAACAGCGCCGCGCGCGGCATCTTGTAGCGGCGGGTGACGCCGCGCAGTTCCAGCAGCGGCACGCTCATTCCCCGACTCCCATGGTCGCGGGCCTCACGGTTGCCGCAGGATCAAGCAGGTGGCAGGCAGCCTCCTGCCCCGCGCCCAGCCGGTGCGGGATGGGTTGCTGCGTGGCGCAATGCGGCAACTCCTGCGTGCAGCGGCCCGAAAAGCGGCAGCCCATGGGCAGATCATGCAGCGGTGGCACGGTGCCCGGAATTGTCACCAGCCGCTGGCGCCGCCCGTCAGGCCCGCGCTTGCGGTTTGCCAGCCCCGGGCGCGCGCCCAGCAGGCCGATGGTATAGGGGTGGCGCGGCGCGGAGAGCACCTGCGCGGTCGGCCCCCGCTCGACAATATCGCCGCCATACATCACCGCGACCTGTTGGGTGGCACGGGCCACGGCGGCAAGGTCATGGCTGATGAACACCAGCGCCATGTTGCGCGTTTCCGACAGGCGCACCAGCAGCTCGATGATGCGCAGCGCGACATTGGCATCCAGCGCGGTGGTGGGTTCATCGGCCACCAGCACGCCGGGGTTGCAGGCCAGCGCCAGCGCGATCAGCACCCGCTGGCGCTGCCCGCCCGATATCTCATGCGGATACTGGCGCAGGCGGGCGACGGGGTCAGGAATACCCACCTCCTCAAACAGCGCGAGCGCCCGGTCGCGGGCAGCGTCGCGCGACAGGTTTTCATGCACGCGCAGGGGCTCCATCACCGTGTCACCGATGGTGCGCAGAGGGTTGAGGGCCGCCATCGGTTCCTGAAAGATCATTGCCACGTCGCGGGCGCGGTGGCGGCGCCAGACGGCTTCAGACGCGCCCGCCAGATCGCGCCCGTTCAGCCGGATCGCCCCGCTGACCGCCGCCGCATCCGGCACCATACCCATCAGGCACAGGCCCAGCATCGACTTGCCGCAGCCTGATTCCCCCACAATGCCCAGCCGCGCGCCGGGCGCGATGCTCAGGCTGGCCTCGCGCAGGGCCAGCGCGTTGCCGAAGGCGACAGAGACGCGTTCAAGTTCGATCATGCGCGGCTCCTTGACAGGCGGGGGTCGGTGATATCGCGCAGACCATCCCCCAGCAGGCTGAAGCCCAGCACGGCCAGCATGATGCACAGGCCCGGAAAGATCGCCAGTTGCGGGGCCATGAACATCAGCGTCTGCGCCTCGGACAGCATGCGCCCCCATGAGGGCGAAGGCGGCTGCGCGCCAAGGCCCAGATACGACAGCGCCGCCTCAGCCAGAATCGCCATGGCAAATTCGATCGTGGCCTGCACAATCACCGGCGCGGCAATGTTGGGCAGAATATGGTCGCGCGAAATGGCCAGCTTGCCCTGCCCCGCCGCCCGCGCAGCGGCGACATATTCCCGCGTCCAGATCTGGTTGGCCGAGGCGCGGGCGACGCGGGCAAAGACCGGGATGTTGATGAAGGCGATGGCGGCCACTGCAATGGTCAGCGAGGGGCCGAACACCGCCGAAAGCATGATGGCGAACAGCAGCGTCGGAAAGGCAAAGCCGATATCGGCGGTGCGCATGATCAGGTCTTCGACCCAGCCACCCACGGCCGAGGCGAACAACCCCAGCACCACCCCGATTGAGCCGCCGATCAGCACCGAAATCAGCGCCACGGTCATCGAATTGCGCGCCGCCACCATCAGCTGCGAAACCACATCGCGGCCCAGCTGGTCGGTGCCCAGCCAATACACGCTATCGGGCGGCGCAAAGCGGCCGCGCACGTTCATGGCGGCGTGGTCATGGGGTGTCCAGCCCAGCGAAAGCGCGGCGATGCCGACGACGGTGGCCACCAGAACGGCGCCGATGATCAGGTTGATAGGCAGGCGGGGCATCAGCTACGGCCCTTCAGCCTGGGGTCGATCAGCACATAAAGCACATCGACAATGAAATTCACGGTGACCACGATGGCGGCAAACATCATCACCAGCGCCTGCACCACCGGCAGATCGCGGTTGGAAATCGACTGGAAGATCAGCCGCCCCAGCCCGGGCAGGTAGAACACGTTTTCAATCACGATGGTGCCGGTGACAAGCGAGGCAAATTGTAGCCCCACGATGGTGACAATCGGCACCAGCGCGTTGGGCAGGATATGCCGCCACAGCACCCGCTGGCGCGAAAAGCCGCTCGCGCGCGCGGTGCGCACATAATCCAGCCGCATCACCTCCAGCGCCGACGAGCGCGTCACCCGTGCCAGCACGGCGGCCTGCACCAGCGCCAGCGCGGCGGTGGGCAGCACCAGCGAGCGCATTGCCAGCACCGGGTCTGACCAGCCGGGAAAGCCGCCCGGCGGCAGCCATTGCAGCTTGACCGCGAACAGCAGCACCAGCAGGATCGACAGCCAGAACGAAGGCACGGCGATGCCGGTCTGGGCAAGGAACATCACCCCCCAGTCACCGGGCTTGCCGTGATTGGCCGCCGCGCCGATACCCAGAACCAGCGCCAGAATCACCGTCACCAGCATGCCGGTCACCGCCAGCGACAGGGTCAGCGGCATGCGCTCGGCAATCAGCTCGGACACCGGCACGCGGAACGACTGGCTGATGCCGAAATCCCCGGTCAGCGCGCTTGTGACCCATGCCAGATAACGGACATAGACCGGATCGTTCAGGCCCAGTTCGCGCCGCAGGTTCGCCAGCGCCTCGGGTGAGGCATCGATGCCCAGAATGGTCAGCGCGGGGTCACCGGGCAGTATGTTCATCACGCTGAACACCACCACCGAGACGGTGAAAAGCGTCAGGATGAAGCCGATGGTGCGGCGCAGCAGGAAATAGCCCATGAGCGGTCTTTCGGAAGTAATGTCGCGGGCAGTCTCCCACCCGCGACCCGGCACCAGAGGTGCGTCAGTTGACGGAAATCTCGCTCAGCGGCAGTTGCAGCACCGGCTGAGAATCCCAGAACCCTTCGACACCCTGACGGAAGATACCGATGGACGGCAGCTGGAACAGGAAGCCATGCACCGCCTGATCGGCGACCTGGTTCTGTGCCTGCTGCAGCATTTCGATGCGCGTGTCGTCAACGGTTTCGGTGCGGATGGCATTCCACAGCGCGGTGAAATCGGCATCGTCATAGCCATAGAAATAGTTGGGGCCGCGCGCGAAATTGCCCAGATCGTTGGGGCTGGTATGGGCGATGATGGTGAAGTCGTAGTTCATGTTGGTGTAGACTTCATCCAGCCAGAAGCCCCATTCCACATTCTCGATCTGCACATTCAGCCCGACAGCGCCAAGCTGCGCCTGAATGATCTCGCCCGAGCGGGTGGCATAGGGGAAGGGCGGCAGGCGCATCACCAGCGGCGCGCCGTCATAGCCTGACTCGGCGATCAGCTCGCGCGCCATGTCCTGGTCCAGCGGGTAGCGCTGGGTCAGATCGACATAGCCGGGGCCGTGCGGCGGGTAGAACGAGCCGATGGGAATGCCGAAGCCATACATCGCCCCCTCGATGATTTCCTCGCGGTCCAGCGCATGGCTGACGGCGCGGCGGAAATTGAGGTCCGAGGTCGGTTCGCGCGCGTTGTTCATGGCAAGGATCACCTCGCCTTCGGTGCTCATGACCACGACCTCAAAGCGCGGGTCGGCTTCAAACTGGGCGACCAGCTCAGGCGCGGGGAAGGTGGGGAACGCGTCCAGTTCACCGGCCATCAGCGCGGCGGTGGCGGCAGCGGGTTCCGAGATGAAGCGGAACTCGATCACATCCATCGCCACATTGTCGGCATTGCGGTGATCAGGGTTGCGCACAAGGCGCAGGCGGTCACCGCGTGTCCAGGCATCGAACTTGAACGCGCCGGTGCCGTTGGGGCGGTTGGCATTGGTGCCGACCGTGGCTTCGCTGACGATCGAGGCCGGGCCCTGCGCCAGATCAAAGAGGAAGAACGCATCGGGGTTCTTCATCACGATCTCGACGGTGTGATCATCCAGCGCGGTGATCGTGTCGATCGACGCGAAGGTGGCGCCGCGCGGGTTGGTGTTGCCTTCGGCGCGCGCGCGCTCGAACGAGAACACCACATCGGCGGCGGTGAAGGGCGCGCCATCATGGAAGGTAGCGCCCTGAACCAGATTGAAAACATAGGTCAGGCTGTCATCCGAGATGGTCCAGCTTTCGGCCAGTTGCGGGATCACCGCGCCCGACTGGTCAACCGAGGTCAGGCCCTCATAGACATTCTGGGTCAGCATCGTGTTGATTGCGGCGGTCGCATCGGCCGTAGGGTCAAGCGAGGTCGGCTCCTGTTGCATGCCGATGGCAATGCGCGATTGCGCCATCGCGGGCAGCGGCGCGGCAATCGCCAGCGCAGCGGCCAGTGCCGCAGCTGCGCTGAGGGTTTGGGCCGAGAATGCACGGGAATATCTGAACGTCATGTCACCATCCTTTCAGGTGTCTTTTAGGCCAGGGCTCAGTCTGAAGGGCATGCATAGCATAGAAAATGTCCGATGCGCCCCCGGCTCGGAACGCGCTGACAACTGGCGGGAGGCGGGTGTGCGGTCAAGCTAAATGCCTCAAATGTCATCAAAAATTCACAAAGCTGCTCAAGCGGGTGGCACCCCTGAAAACCTGTCTTTCTGCAAGCCCCATGTTTCGCACCCTCACTTTCATCTGCCTGCGCAGTTCCGCGACCGAATCGATTCTGTCGAACATTCTGCCCCTTTTCCCCCACCGCCCCCGGCCTCAACTTTCCGCACGGGCTGACCGGAGGGCCTGAATGCGCGCCTTGTCCAGCCTGACCGGGGCGCCCTGCTCATGGAAGGGCGCCTTGAAGGTGAAGGCGGTCGCCGTGGGGCCGAAATCATGCAGATGCTCATGCCGCCTGACGGCGTCGGCCCATGTCGGATACCCCGCATTCCGGTGCCACCAGATCGCAAGGGGCGGCCAGGCGGGCTTTTCAAACCACTCCCGCCCACGGCTGAGCGCGGCGGCGTGAAGCCCGGAATAGGTGAAGGCGAACATCGCCTCCAGATCGGTCCAGAGCGAGAGGGTTGCGGGCGACCAGCCATCCCCCCGCTCTTCATAAAAGCGCGGATATACTTCCGGCCCCCATGACGCGGGGCCGGGATCTGACGCATAGCCCGAACGCGCGATCATCCCCTCGGCCTGATCCACCGACAAGAGCACCCGGTCATTGAGCGCATGAAAGCCGTCATTCACCGGGTCCGCTGATGGTCTGGCAAACATGCCGAAGGTGTAAAGGGCCAGGGGCATCTGACATCCCGCAGTGAGAATAAAACGTTGGCAGGCTGCCCGGCAGCCGCAAACTCTGCGGCAGCCCGGTGCGTGGGTGAGCGTAACCGGCGGTTATTCCAGCTGCAACATGACAGTGCCCAAACCGGACATTTCCAGTTCAAACGTACCCTTCCCCTCATGATACCAGATCGGGCTGTGGGTGCCGCACAGCACCACCTGCCCCGGCTCCAGCGTCAGGCCCCGCGCGGCCAGATGGTTGGCCAGCCATGTCACGGCCTCCAGCGGGTGCTGGGGGGCGGCGCCGGTCACGTCATGGCGCAACTCACCATTCACGCGCAGTGTGGTGCGCACGGTGGCCGGGTCCAGCCTGTCAGCCGCAATGCCGGGCCCGCCCAGAACGGCCCCCGCATTGGAGATGTTCTGCGCGATGGCATCCGGCAGGTGGACGGCGCTCATATCGCAGCCGCGCATGTCCAGCAGCTCCATCGACGGGATGAACCGGGCAACCGCCCCCATCACGCGGGCAGTGTCAAAGGGTGCGTCCTGCGGGCGCAGCGTTTCGCCCATGACGGCGGCAATTTCCGGTTCCAGCGCAAACTGGCGGTAGTCCTGCGCCTGAAGCACCGCCGGGCTGTCACGCCGCTGCGCCGAAAACACCCGCCCGCTGCACGGCTCATCCAGTCTGAACCGCGCCAGAAGTGCCTTTGAATTGGCGGCAATCTTCCAGCCCGCAACGGGGCCATAGGCGCCGTCATTCATCAGCGCTCCGGCAACCCCGTCCTGCAAGGCATAGGCAGCGGCCATGTCGCGCGGCGGGGTGGCGGGCAGCGGATCAAAGGCTGCGGCGCTGCGGATATGGTGCACGATCCGCGTGGTAAATGTGTCGTCCGTGTTCATGAGAGCATCTTTCTGAAGCCGTCCATCCATTCCAGCCCGGCCTTTGTGTCGCCCGCCGGGCGATATTCGGCCGAGATCACGTCATCATAGCCGGTCTGGCGCAGCGCGCGCACAGCGGCGGTGAAGTCAATATCGCCGCTGCCCGGCTCATGGCGGCCATGGGTATCGGCGAACTGCACATGGCCGATGCGCGGTGCGGCGCGGGCGATGGCGGCGCAGAGGTCCGGCTCGGTGATCGACATATGATAGAAATCGAATTGCAGGAACAGGTTGGGGTGCGCGGCCTCATCCAGCACATCCAGCGCGGCATCAAGGCTGGTCAGGAAAAAGCCGGGCACATCCCCGGGGTTGACCGGCTCCACCATCACGCGCAAGCCGATGTCCCCCATCACATCCGCCGCGTGGCGCAGGTTGCTGATCAGCACCTGACGGCACAAGGCCGGGTCCGCATCCGCGGGGGGGCGCCCGGCCAGAATGTTGACCTTGCGCACCGACAATGCGGCGGCCTGCTGCGCGGTGCGGGCAACGGCGGCGCGGAAATCGCTTTGGCTGTCAGGCAGGGCGGCAAGGCCCACCGCATCGCCGGTGCCGCGCGGCACGTTGATCAGCACTACGGGCATGCCCGTTGCCACGCTTTCGGCGCGCAGGGCCTCGGTTTCATCGGCATCCGGAAACTGGATCTCCACACCGTCAAAGCCGCCGTCGCGCGCTGCAGAAAGGCGCTGCACCAGCGGCAGTTCCGTGAAGAGCATGGAGATGTTCGCAACAAGCTGCATTTTCATTTCCTGAAAGTTTAACCCCGAAAGTTTGACGTTGACAGGAGACGCTATCAGAGGTTTCCTTTCAAGGACAAATATTCTTAATTCAAACTTTCTCTGAAAGGACAGTCATGGCCGACCCGGCTGACAGGAAGCTGCGCTCGCGCATCACAACCGACGGTATCGACCGTACCCCCCACCGCGCCTTCATGCGGGCCATGGGGCTGGATGACGCGGCCATCGCCCGCCCGATGATCGGCGTCGTTAGCCAGAAGGGCGACGTGACGCCCTGCAACATGACCCATTATGATCAGGTCGAATATGCCAAGCAGGGCATCGCCATGGCAGGCGGCACCCCGCGTGAGTTCACCACCATCTCGGTCTCGGACGGGGTTGGCATGAACCATGAGGGGATGAAATTCAGCCTCGTCAGCCGCGAGATCATCGCCGACAGCATCGAGGCGGTGATTCACGGCCATGCCTATGACGGCCTCGTCGGCTATGGCGGCTGCGACAAGACGCTGCCGGGCGTGCTGATGGGCATGGTGCGCTGCAATGTGCCGTCGGTCTTTGTCTATGGCGGATCGGCGCTGCCGGGGCGGTTCCAGGGCCGCGATGTCTCGGTGCTGGATGCCTATGAGGCGGTCGGCGCGGTGCAGGCCGGCACCATGACGCATGATGAGCTGACCCAGCTTGAAGAGGCCTGCAAACCCACCATCGGCGCCTGCGCCGGGCAGTTCACTGCCAACACCATGGCCATGGTGTCCGAGGCGCTGGGAATGACGGTGCCCAACTCTGCCATGATCCCGGGTGTGTATTCCGCGCGTCGCGGCGTCGGTGAGCGGGCGGGCGCGCTGGTGATGGAGATGATCGCGCGCGGCGGCCCCCTGCCCCGCGATATCGTCACCCGCAAGGCGCTGGAGAATGCCTGCGCCATTGTCGCGGCCACCGGCGGCTCCACCAACACCGCGCTGCATATTCCGGCGATCGCGCATGAGGCGGGGATCACCTTCACCGCCGATGATGTTGCCGAAGTGCTGCAACGCACGCCCTTCATCGGCAATCTGCGGCCCGGCGGCAAGTATCACGCCAAGGATGTCTATGAGATCGGCGGCGCGCATGTGGTTATCAAGGAACTGATCGCGCATGGTTTTATGCATGGCGACACGCTGACCGTGACAGGCCGCACCCTTGCCGAGGAAGTGGCGCATGCCCCCGCCCCCGATGGCGAGGTGATTCGCCCGGTCTCGGATGCGATCATGTCTTCGGGCGGGGTTGTGGTGCTCAAGGGCAACCTCTGCCCGGATGGTGCGCTGCTCAAGGTGGCGGGGCTGAAGGCGCTGGTCTTCACCGGCATCGCGCGGGTTTTTGAGTCAGAGGATGACGCGGTCGAGGCCGTGCACAGCCGCGACTATGCCGAGGGTCAGGTGCTGATCGTGCGCAACGAGGGGCCCGTGGGCGGGCCGGGTATGCGCGAGATGCTGGGCCTGACCGCGCTGATCTACGGGCAGGGCATGGGCGAAAAGGTGGCGCTGCTCACCGACGGGCGCTTTTCCGGCGCGACACGCGGCATGTGCATCGGCCATGCCGCGCCCGAGGCCGCTGTCGGCGGGCCGCTGGGGCTGGTGCAGGACGGCGACCGCATCACCATCGACGGCAAGGCGGCCACGATCACGCTGGATGTGCCCGACGAAGAACTGGCGCGCCGCCGTGCGGGCTGGACGCGGCAGGAAACCCGGCACCGCGCGGGGCTTTTGTCGAAATACGCGGCAACCGTGGGGCAGGCGCATCTGGGCGCGGTGACCCATGCCGGCAACGCGCAATGGCCGGAACCGCGCACATCAAAAACCAAGGGAAGCGACGCATGAGCGATACACCGACGCTGGGATATATCGGCACGGGCCTGATGGGCGCGCCGATGGCGACCCGTCTGATCGAGGCGGGCCATACCGTCACCGTCTGGAACCGAACCCCCGCCAAGGCGCAGCCGCTGGTGGAACGCGGCGCCGCGCTGGGTGACAGCCCGGCAGATGTGGCCGCGAAATCGGACATCGTCTTCATGTGCCTGACCGATACAAAGGCGGTGCTTGAGGCGGTGTTCGGCGAAAACGGCGTGGTGCACGGTGCGCGCAAGGGCGCCATTCTGGTGGATTTCTCCTCCATCCAGCCGGAGGCCACGCGCGATATGGCCGCCCGGCTGAAGGCCGAAGCCGGGATGGACTGGATCGACGCGCCGGTTTCCGGCGGCGTGCCGGGCGCTGAGGCCGGGACACTGGCGATCATGGCGGGTGGCAACGAAGACAGCTTTGCGCGTGTCAAGCCGGTTGTCCTGCAAATGGCCTCGCGCTTCACCCTGATGGGGCCGGTCGGCGCCGGGCAGACCACCAAACTGTGCAATCAGGTGATCGTCGGCTGCACCATGGCCGTGCTGGCCGAGGCCGCGCGGCTGGCCACCAATGCGGGCGTCGATGCCGCCCGCCTGCCCGAGGCGCTGGCCGGTGGTTTTGCCGACAGCAAACCGCTGCAGATCTTCCTGCCGCGCATGGTGAATGCGCAGCATGAGCCGCCGCTGGGCCATGTCTATACCATGCTCAAGGATCTGGATTCGGTCTGTGATCTGGCGCGCTCCTGCACCTCGCCGGTGCCGTTCACCGCGATGGCGGCTGAGCAGTTCAGGCTGCTGACCGTCCGTGGCGGCGAGACCGCCGATGCGCTTGAGATCTTCAAGCTGACGGCGCCCACCAAACTGTAATACCCTGAAAAAAGACCAACCCAACAAGGAGATGAGAATGAAATACCTGAAGCCGGTGTTGCTTTCCGCAGCACTCAGCATGGCCGCCCTTCCCGTGATGGCGCAGGAAGTGACCACCCTGCGCGTCGGCAACTGGCTGCCCGCGCATCACCTGATCGTCACCGGCATCATCCAGCCCTGGGCTGCCGCGATCGAGCAGGAAACCGGCGGTTCGCTGCGCTTTGAAATCATGACCTCGCCACTGGGGCCGCCCCCCGCCACCTTCGATCTGCTGCTCGATCAGGCGTTTGACGTGGGCTACGGCGTCAGCGGCCATAATGCCGGGCGGTTCACCATGACGCAGGTGATTGACCTGCCCTTCATGTCGCCCGATCCCTGGGCCGGTTCCGCCGCCGCATGGCAGACCTATGAGCGTTTCGGTGCCGAATACGGCGAGCATGACGGCGCGCATGTTGTCGGGCTGTTCACCCATTCCAACCCGAATATCAACATGGCCAATGGCCGGATTGAAACGCTGTCAGACCTTGCAGGCACCACCATCCGTGTCGGCGGGAATGTCACCGGGCGCATCATGTCTGCGCTGGGTGCCTCGCCGGTGCAACTGCCGCCGACCGAAGCGCAGACCGCCATGTCGCGCGGCGTGGCTGACGGGATCACCTTTCCCAGCGAATCGATCGACTTCTTCGGCATCTCCCCGGTCATCACCTCGATCACGCATATTCCCGGCGGCCTTTACACCGACACGTTCTGGGTGGCCTTCAACGAGGAAAGCTGGAACGGCCTGACCGACGAGCAGCGCGCGGCGGTCGAAAAGCATTCGGGCATGGCCATCGCCCTGCTGGCCGGCTTCGCATGGACCAATGCCGACATTCAGGCAGACAGCAATCTGGCCGCGCAGGGCGTCGAATTTCTGACCCTGTCGGACGAAGACCTGACGCAAGCGCGCGAAATCCTGCTGCCGCTTGAAACCGAATGGCTGGAACAGGCCAATTCAAAAGGTTTCGACGGTGAGGCGATTCTGGAATATGCGCGCGGCATGGTTGAACATTACAGTGTCTACATGTCGGGCACTGCTGCCGAGTAACAGCCTGCACCAAAAGCCTTTCCGGCATCGCCCCCCGGCGGTGCCGGAAGCCAGCCAAGGAAATTCCCCTCATGCGCGCCCTTCTACGCCTGTTTGACCATCTCTGTCTAGCGCTTGCCTGGCTTTCCGGGCTGATCGCCGCTTTCATCATGACCGTAACCTTTGTCGGCGTGGTGATGCGCTACATCCTGCGCAAACCGCTCATGGGCGGGTTTGAGATGATCGAGATCGGCATGGGGCTGGTTGTGTTCTGCGCCCTGCCCTGGATGGTGCGTCAGGGCGGCAATATCCGCGTTACCATCCTGTCAGACCGCTTTTCCCCCCTGTTCTCGCGGCTTGCCGATTTTGGCGCGCAGCTTCTGGGGGCGGGGCTGAGTGCTTTCATTGCATGGCGCATCTGGCTTCAGGGCGTGCGCCTGCTGACCTATAACGAGGTGACGATGGAACTGCGCGTACCCAAGGGCCTGATTGCGCAAAGCATGTCGGTGCTGCTGGCCGTGACCGCACTGGCCTTTCTGGTCTGCGCATTCGAGGCGCTGCGCCGCTCCGGCCGCACGAATGAGCCCGGCACAGAATCCCGCATGGGGTCGCTGTGATGGGTGTCTGGGAAATCACCGCGATCAGCTTTGGTACTGTTTTCGTCATGATGGGCCTTGGCGTGCCGATTGCGCTGGCGATGCTCGTTGTCGGTCTGGGCGGCATCTGGGTCACCATATCCGAGCGCACGGCGATGGGGATGATCGGCCAGCTGCCGATAAACACCACCATGTCCTATGAGCTGTCGGTGCTGCCGATGTTCATTCTGATGGGCGTTCTGGTCACCCGCGCGCGCATGTCGGGCGATCTCTATCGCCTGTGCCATGGCTTTGTCGGCCATTATCGGGGCGGGCTGGCTGCGGCCACTATCCTTGCCTGCGGCGGGTTCTCGGCGCTCAGCGGCTCCTCCATCGCAACGGCGGCAACCATGGCCAAGGTCGCGGTGCCCGAGATGCGCCGCTACGGCTACAAGGACGGGTTTGCGGCGGCGACCGTGGCATCGGGTGGCACTTTGGGCATCCTGATTCCGCCCTCGGTCATTCTGGTGCTCTATGGCATTGCCACCGGCACCGATATCGGGGCGCTGTTTCTGGCCGGTATCGTGCCGGGAATACTGGCCATCGTGCTGTATCTGGCCGCCATCCGCATCACCGCGCAGATCGACCCTTCCTGCGCGCCCGCCGCACCCCGGGTTGACTGGTCGGTGCGGCTGAACAACCTGCGCAGCATCGGGCCGATCCTGCTGCTGTTCATCGGCATCATCGGCGGCCTTTACAAGGGTGTGTTCACGCCGACTGAGGCGGGCGGTGTCGGTGCGACCGGCGCGCTCCTGTTCGCCATGTGGCGCCGGGTGATGACCTTCCGCATCCTCATCGATTCGCTGATCGAAACCGTGACGACCACCGCCAGCCTGTTCTTCGTGCTGATCGGCGCGATGGTGTTTTCCAACTTCATGAACCTGCTGGGCCTGCCCGCTGCGCTGTCAGACCTGATCAGCGATCTGGGCCTCAGCCCCATGGCGGTGATCTTCGCCATTCTGGCGATCTATCTGGTGCTCGGCATGTTCATGGAAAGCCTGTCGATGATCCTGCTGACGATTCCGATCTTCTTTCCCATTGTCACGCAGCTTGGCTTTGACCCCATCTGGTTCGGCATCTTCGCGGTCATGGTGACAGAGCTGTCGATGATCACGCCGCCGGTGGGGCTGAACCTGTTCGTCATCAAATCGGTAATCCGCGATCTGTCGATGAGTGCGGTCTATCGTGGTATCGTGCCCTTCGTTCTGGCCGATATCGTGCGGATTGCCATCATCATCGCCCTGCCATGGATCGTCACGTTCCTTCCGGCCATGGCGCAGTAGGAACAGCCATGCCAGACCCTGACCTTCCCGCCCTGCTCTATGACAAACACAGCCCGCCCGTGTTTGAGGAACTGGATTACGGGATATTGCATGATTTTATCGGCCAGCATCTGCGCGTGGCCTATGAGGTTGCCTATGCCGACTTCAAACTGCGGCTGGGGGATGAGGCGCTCAAGCCCGGCTATTTCACCATCCTCACGTTGATCGTGCGCAACCCCCGCATCACCCAGACGCAGATCGCCCTTGCATCGGAGCGTGACAAATCGAACGTCACCAATGCGTTGCGCTGGATGGAGGATAACGCGCTGATCGTCCGGCATCTGTCATTCAACGACCGGCGCACGCATATGTGCACCGCCACGCAGGCCGGGATTGAGCTGCAGGCGCGCATCGAGCGCAAGGCCGCCGCGCATGTTCAGGCGCTCAATGACGCGATAAGCCCGCTCAGCCGCGCCGATTTCGCCAGAACACTCAAGCAGATGATCGCCGCCCTGCAACCTCAGGCCCCTGAGTAAGCCGCAATTCACCGGCCCCGGGGTGCTGCGCCCCGCCCGGCCAGAAAGCAGGCAATAGCGGCAAGCTGGATTGCGGCGGCGCAGGCGAAAAGGGCCGCGCGAGCTTCCGCACCGCTCAGGGGGCCAATGCGCAGCAGGCCAAAGGCGGCGGGGGCAAAAGCATACCCGGCCTGCCCGATAGCCACGATCAGCGGCACCACGCGCGCGGCTTCAGGTGCTGTGAACTCCTGCTGCGCGATCAGCGGCGGGAGGGAGGTTGCATTGCCGATCCCCAGCCCGAACAGCGCGATACCCAGCGCCAGCCACATCCCGCCCTCCCCCGCCGCAAGGAGGAACAGGAGCGAGCCGCCGACCTGCACCGCATAGCTGAGGCTGGCAACAACGCGACGGTCGGCCGAGACTGGCATCACCCAGCCCACCAGTGAGCGGCCCAGAATGGCGGCCAGCGTCGCCCCGCCCATCGCCAGCCCCGCCATGCCTTCGCCCAGCACCGGCACCAGCAGCGAGAAGAGATGCGCCAGTAGCCCGATCTGCGCGAACAGCCCCAGTGCCATTCCTGCCGCCAGCGTCAGAAACCGCCGGTCGCGCAGAAAGGTGCGGGTCTGTGCCGCCACCGGGACGGGCGAAGGGGCGGGCGGAGGGGCGAGGGGCAGCGCCGCGCCATCGGGCGCCTGCCCCATCCCCTCAGGCGTGCGCGTGAATACCAGCGCTGACAGCACCACCACCACCGCCACCATCACCCCGCCGACCACCAGTGCGGCAGGCACGAAGCCGATACCGGCAATCAGCGCAATCCAGAGGGGGGAAAAGATTACCCCGCCAAGGCTGGCACCGTTATAGGCCATGCCAAGGGCCGCCGGGCGGCGCAGGTTGAACCATGGCGCCACCAGCGCATTCACCGCCGCCGCCCCCATCGCCACCCAGCCCGCGCCGCTGGCCAGCGCCGCGCCGAACAACTGCCACGGTTGCGTCGCCATCGCCCAGCCCAGCACGCCAAGCGCCAGCAGAACCGCGCCAAGCACCGTCACCTGCGCCACGCCCAGTCTGCGATACAGCCGGGGAAGGTTCGCCACGACCACCGCGCCCACCAGAAAATGCACCGTCACCGCCGCCGAGACCATCGCCACCGGCCAGCCGCTGCGCGCGACCACCGCATACAGAAACACCGGCGGGCCATAAAAGCCCACGCCCCAGCCAAAGGCGGCCAGGAGCGTGGTTGCGGCAACGACATACCAGCCAAAGAACGGGCGGGGCCTTGTTAGCGGCAGCGGGATCATGCGGAAACTCTCCTTGAAATGCCCGCCGCTTATCGCTGCAATGGCGGGGCTGATGCTTCGGTGCGGGCCGAAGTATTCCGCGCGACTTTGCGTTAGGATGTTTTCAGCCGGAGGGAACGGAATGGCCACATCGAACCGAATCGCCGAGGTTGCCGCCGCCGTGGGTGAACCCGCCCGCGCGGCCATGCTGGCAGCGCTGATGGATGGCCGCGCGCTGACCGCGTCTGAACTGGCCGAGGTCGCCGCCGTCACCCCGCAAACCGCCAGCGGCCATCTTGCGCGGCTGGCCTCGGTCGGGCTGATTGTGGCGGAAAAGCAGGGGCGCCACCGCTATCACCGCCTTGCCAGCGCCGAGGTGGCGCGCATGATCGAAAGCGTGATGCAGATTGCCGGCGGCGTCACCCTCAGCCGCCCCTTGCGCCGCACCGGCCCCAAAGACGCCGCGCTGCGCCATGCGCGCAGCTGTTATGACCATCTTGCAGGCCATCTGGGTGTCAGCATCGCCGATGCGCTGCGCGCCAGCGGCGCGGTGACCATCGAGGGTGACGCCGCATTGCTGACCGAGGGCGGGCTGGCCCGGATGCAGGCGCTTGGCATCCTTGCGCCGGAGGGCGGCCAGCGCACCGCCCGCCCCCACAGCCGCCCTCCGGCGCAAGGCTGCCCAGCGCCTGCATCCGGG
>NZ_DAIRVN010000080.1:0-22459 GCF_036802785.1 Pararhodobacter sp. | reverse complement strand
TGACCTGAGGTTGCAGGAGGGGGCGTTGCCCCCCTCTTCGGCTGCGCCGAATTCACCCCCCAGCGTATTTCCGGCAAGATGAAAGGGGGGCGAAATACGGCAGCGCCTTGCAACATTGCTGCAAAACTGAGGATTTAAACAGGTGTTCAATTCGGAATGACACCGGCCGGGAGGGGACGATGGATTTCGCACTGAGCGAAGAACAAGACGCCATTTTTGATATGGCCTATGCCTTTGGCCAGGAGCATATCGCGCCTTTCGCCCGAACCTGGGAGGGCGAGGGCACGATCCCGCGCGCGCTCTGGGGCAAGCTGGCGGAGCTGGGTTTCGGCGGGCTCTATGTCAGCGAAGAGGCGGGCGGCGCGGGGCTGACCCGGCTGGATGCGACGCTGGTCTTTGAGGGGCTGAGCATGGCCTGCCCCTCGGTCGCGGCGTTTCTGTCGATCCATAACATGTGCGCGGCGATGCTGGACAGATTCGGCAGCGACACGCTCAAGGAGCGCTATCTGGCGCCCGCGCTCAGGATGGAGCGGGTGCTGAGCTATTGCCTGACCGAGCCCGGTGCGGGCTCGGACGCGGCGGCGCTCAAGACGCGCGGCGAGCGCACCAACGAAGGGTTTGTGCTGAACGGCACCAAGGCGTTCATCTCGGGCGGCGGGTATTCGGATACCTATGTTCTCATGTGCCGGACGGCTGGTGAGGGCGCGCGCGGCATTTCGGCGGTGGTGGTCGAGGATGGCACCGCCGGGCTGAGCTATGGCGGGCTTGAGGACAAGATGGGCTGGCGATCACAGCCGACACGGCAGGTGCAGTTTGATGATTGCCTCATTCCCGCCGACAACCTGATCGGCGAGGAAGGAAGTGGCTTTCGCTACGCGATGAAAGGGTTGGATGGCGGGCGGCTGAACATCTCGGCCTGTTCGCTGGGCGGCGCGCAATCGGCGCTGGACAAGACGCTGGCCTATATGGGTGAGCGCCGCGCGTTCGGCCAGCCGATTGACCAGTTTCAGGCGCTTCAGTTCCGCATCGCCGATCTGGAGATCGAGCTGCAGGCGGCGCGCACCTTCCTGCGGCAAGCCGCCTGGAAGCTGGATCAGGGCGCGCCCGATGCCACAAAATTCTGCGCCATGGCCAAGAAATTTGTCACAGAGGCGGGCAGCAGGGTGGCCGATCAATGCCTGCAACTGCATGGCGGCTACGGCTATCTGGCCGATTATGGGATTGAAAAGATCGTCCGCGATCTGCGGGTGCATCAGATTCTGGAAGGCACCAACGAGATCATGCGCCTGATCACGGCGCGGGCGATGCTGGCGGAGCGGGGCTGATGGAACCCGAGGTTATCATTCGCAAGGAGGGCGCGGCCGGACGGATCACGCTGAACCGGCCCAAGGCGCTGAACGCGCTGACGCATGACATCTGTCTGGAGACGCTGAAGGCGCTGGATGCCTGGGCAGGTGACCCAGAGGTCAGGCTGCTGATCATCGACGCCGTGGGCGAGAAGGCGTTTTGCGCCGGGGGCGATATCGCGCAGGTCTATCACGCCGGGCGCGCGGGCAATTTCGCGCTGGGGCGCGATTTCTGGCGCGACGAATATCAGATGAACGCCCTTCTGGCGGGGTATGGCAAGCCGGTCATCAGCCTGATGCAGGGTTTCGTGATGGGTGGCGGCGTCGGCTATGGCTGCCATGTCAGCCACCGCGTGGTCGGTGACAGCACGCAGATGGCGATGCCGGAATGCGGGATCGGGCTGATTCCGGATGTCGGCGGCACGCATCTGCTGGCGCGCGCGCCGGGCTGGCTGGGCATGCATCTGGGCCTGACGGGCGCGCGCTTTGGTGCGGGCGATGCGATTGCGACGGGCTTTGCCGATCATTTCATCCCCGAGGCAGGATGGCCCGCGCTGATCGAAGATCTGGTGCGCACGGGCGATGCCGGGCTGGTTGCCGCTGCCGCGCGCCCTGCCCCCGCCGCCCCGCTGGCCGCGCTGCGCCCTGAGATTGACACCGCCTATAATGACAGCGGTGCCGCGCGCGACAATGGCGTGGCCTATGTCACGCTGGTCGCGCGCCAGCTTGCCGCGCTGGAAAGCGACTGGGCGCAGGGCGCTGCCAAAGCGATTGCGCGCAACAGCCCGCTCAGCATGGCCTCGACCGCGGCGATGCTGCGCGGGCGGGGGCCTGAGGGGGGCTTGCGCGCTGCGTTGCAGCAGGAGTTCCGCTGGACATGGCGCAGCATGGACCGGGGCGATTTTCTGGAAGGCGTGCGTGCGCAGATCATCGACAAGGATCGCAACCCGCGCTGGCGCCACGCCACGCCCGAGGCGCTGACCCCGATCGAGGTGGAGGCGATGCTGGCGCCGCTGGGCGCGGATGAACTGAAATTCGAGGAGGATGCGGCATGAAGATCGGGTTTATCGGGTTGGGAAATATGGGCGGGCCGATGGCGGCCAATCTGGTCAGGGCCGGTCATGAGGTGAGCGGGTTTGACCTTGCCGCACCGATGCCGGAGGGGGTGAAGGCTGCGGCATCGGCCGCTCAGGCTGCGGCGGGGGCGGAAGTGGTCATCACCATGCTGCCCAATGGCGCGATCCTGCGCGCGGTGGCCGATCAGGTGATCCCGGCGATGGCGGCCGGCGCGGTGCTGTGTGACTGCTCCACCGTCGATGTGGACAGCGCGCGCGCGGTGGCCGACGCGGCGGCAGCGGCGGGGCTGGGCGCGCTGGACGCCCCGGTTTCCGGCGGGGTCGGCGGGGCGACGGCGGGCACGCTGACCTTCATGGTCGGCGGATCGGGCGCGGCCTTTGCCAGCGTCAGACCGCTCTTTGAGGTGATGGGCCAGAAGGCCGTGCATTGCGGCGGGCCGGGTGCGGGTCAGGCGGCCAAGATCTGCAACAACATGATCCTCGGTGTGACCATGATCGCCACCTGTGAGGCCTTCGCGCTGGCGGACAAGCTGGGGCTGGACCGCGCGAAGATGTTCGATGTGGTCAGCACCTCGTCGGGCTATTCCTGGTCGATGAATGCCTATTGCCCGGCGCCCGGCGTGGGGCCGCAATCGCCCGCCGACAATGGCTACAAGCCCGGTTTCGCGGCGGAGCTGATGCTGAAGGATCTGCGCCTGTCGCAACAGGCCGCCGATTCCGCCGATGCCGATACGCCGATGGGCGCGCTTGCCGCAGCGCTTTATGCGCGTTTCGTCGAGGAGGAAGAAGGCAAGGGAATGGATTTTTCGGCCATGCTGCCCCGGTTTGAAAAGCGTGGGCGCGGCTGAGGGCAGCGAACCGGCGTGACCGCAGGTCGCATAGACATTCGTATATTTATATGTTTACCTGTGAGGCTGAGAAACATCTCACAGGAGTTCGTCATGTTCGCAACAAATGTCGGCACGGCTGACCGGATCATCCGGGTGGTCGTCGGCCTCGCCCTTCTGGCGGCCTTCTTCCTGCACACCGGCGCCAGCCTGCGCTGGCTTTACCTCATCGGCATTGTGCCGCTGGTAACGGGTTTGTTCAGTACCTGCCCGCTTTACAGCCTTCTGGGCATCTCCACCTGCCCGGCCCGGCGGAGCTGAGCGCCGCCCGGGGTGCGCGACAGCGTACGCCGGGCACGCCGCGCGAAGGCTCCCCTTGCGGGGGCCTGAGCGCGGCGTCACCCTGAGATATCAGAGCGGCAGATCGCTTGCCTGACGCGCCCACATCGCCATATAGCGCCCGCCCTGCGCCACAAGCGCCTCATGCGTGCCTTCCTCGACAATCTCGCCGGCTTCCAGCACCACGATCCGGTCGGCATCCACCACCGTGGACAGCCGGTGCGCGATGGTGACCACGGTGCGCCCCTGCCCCATGGCGCGCAGGCTTTCCTGAATATCGCGCTCGGTCTGGGTATCCAGCGCCGAGGTCGCCTCATCCAGCAGCAGGATCGCCGGGTTCTTCAGCAGCGTGCGCGCAATCCCCACCCGCTGCTTCTCGCCGCCAGACAGTTTCAGCCCCCGCTCCCCCACCGGGGTGTCATAGCCATCGGGCAATGACAGGATGAAATCATGGATACGTGCGGCGCGCGCCGCTTCCTCGACTTCGGCGCGCGTGGCATCATCCTTGCCATACGCGATGTTGTAATAGATCGAATCGTTGAACAGCACCGTGTCCTGCGGCACCACGCCGATTGCCGCATGCAGGCTGTTGAGCGTGACATCCCGGATATCCTGCCCGTCAATCGTCAGCGCCCCGCCCGTCACATCGTAAAAGCGGAACAAAAGCCGCCCGATGGTTGACTTGCCCGAGCCCGAATGACCGACCAGCGCCACTTTCTGCCCCGGCCCCACCTCAAGCGAGATGCCCTTCAGGATCGGCCGCGCCGGGTCATAATCAAAGCGCACATCCTGCAGCCGCACCGCGCCCCCGCGCAGAACCAGCGGTTTGGCATCGGGCGCTTCCACCACATCCGGTTTCTGGCCCAGCAGGCCGAACATCTCACCCATATCGACCAGCGCCTGCCGGATCTCGCGGTAAACGGTGCCCAGAAAGTTCAGCGGCATGGTGATCTGGATCATATAGGCATTCACCATCACGAAATCGCCCACGCTCAGCGCGCCCTGCTCCACACCGATGGCCGCCAGCACCATCACCACCACCAGCCCGGTGGTGATGATCGCCGACTGGCCGAAATTGAGATACGACAGCGTGTACGCCGTCTTCAGCGCCGCGGTTTCATAGCGCGCCATCGCCCCGTCATAGCGCTGAGCCTCGCGCGCTTCGGCGTTGAAATACTTGACGGTTTCAAAGTTCAGCAGGCTGTCGATGGCCTTCTGGTTCGCGTCGGTATCCTGATCATTCATCTCGCGCCGGATCTTGACCCGCCACTCGGTGATCTTGAAGGTGAACCAGACATAAAGCGCGATGGTGATCACGATGGCCGCCAGATAGCGGGCATCGAACAGTACCACCATGATCGTGGCAATCATCACCAATTCCAGTACCAGCGGCCCGATGGAGAACAGCAGGAACCGCAGCAGAAAATCGACCCCCTTCACCCCGCGCTCGATGATCCGGCTGAGGCCGCCGGTCTTGCGCGTCAGGTGATAGGACAGGCTGAGCTGGTGGATATGGGTAAAGGTCTCCAACGCCAGCTTGCGCAAAGCGCGCTGGCCGACCACCGCAAAGATCGCATCGCGCAGCTGCTGGAAGCCCACATTCATCAGCCGCGCCATGCCATAGGCCACGGTCAGCCCCACAGCGCCGACGCCCACCATCCAGCCCGCGCCCGCCGCGCTGGGTGCCAGCGCATCCACCGCACCCTTGTAAAGCAGCGGCGTGCCCACCGCGATCAGCTTGGCGATCAGCAGCATCAGCATCGCCGCCACGACCCTGAATTTGATGCCGTTTTCGCCCTCGGGCCACAGATAGGGGCCGACCCGGCGGATCGTTGCCCAGCCGGTGGCGGGCTTCGGGCCTTGGGCGGGGGTTTCAGGCCGCAAGGGGTCTTGCGGCCGGGCGGAATGCGGGGCGTCAGCCGTGGCAGTCATATGGGGGCTTTCCGGGAATGTGTCGCCCTCAACTAATCCTTGTCCGCCGCGAAGACCAGTGCCGCGGCGATGATGCTGCCCGCCTTTCCCTCAGACGCCGGTCGCTCAGTCAGGCAGGGTGAACACCTGCCCCGGATAGATCAGGTCAGGGTTGCGGATCTGGCTCCGGTTGGCGTTGTAGATGACCAGATAGCGGTCGCCCGCGCCGTAATGCCCTTGCGAGATACGCCAGAGCGAATGGCCCGGCTGCACGGTGATCAGCCCCACGCTGGGCTCGGCACTTGCCGCCTGCCCGGGTTGCGGGGCAGCGGCGGGCTCGCTGACGGTTGCCGTTGCAGTGTCAACCGGGGAGGACACGGCACCCTGTGGCTCCGGCGCCGGTGACTGCGATACCGGCTCGGCAGCGGGGGGCTGCACGGGGGTCTGAACGGCGGTGGTTTCGGCGCTTGCGGTTTGTGTCGGCGCCGCTTCTGTGGGCGTTACCTCTGCGGGCGCCGCTTCTGCGGACATCACCTCAGCAGGTTCGGCGCGCGCCCGCGCCTCCCTGACAAGTGCGGGGTCTTCGCGCTGGAAAGGTGTCTCAAAGCGCGAAACGACCTGCCCCTCGGCACCCAGTTGATCGACACGCAGCGCGTAGATCCCCGGGTCAATATCCGGCAGGTCCGAGGCCCAGTCGCCATTCTCGGAAACCGCAACGGCGATGGGCTGGTTGTCCAGATAGATCTGCAGGCGCGCCCCGTTCCCGGGTTGTGCCGCCCGGCCAGAGATCTGCACATCGCCCTCGGCGGAATAGGCGATCAGGTCGATCACCACATTGTCCATCACCTGCGGCGCGCGATCAAGCAGCGCCACTTCGCCTGAGCCGCGCAGAACAAACGCGCGCGGAAGCAGATCAGCGCCGGCCTGCGCGATGCTCTGCGTGTCGTCGGTTTCCGGCCCGGCGGGCGTTTCCCCGGGGCGCAGGGCCTGCGTGGAAAGCGGTGAAGCAGACGGGGCTTCAGAAATGGGCGCGGCGGTCGGCAAGGCATCCTCAGGCAGCGCTTCGGGGTGCGGAGTATCCGCGCGCGGGGTCGCAGCGGCCAGCGTGTCGGCACCGATGACCGGCGCCTGAGCCGGAACATCCGCCGCTTCACCGGCCTCAACTTCTGCCGCCCGGGTTGTCGGGCTCTCAGGCGCCGCATCCTCTGCCACCTCTTCCGAGGGCGCCTCAGCAGCCGGTTCCGCCACCACTTCCGCCGTAACCGCTTCCGCAACCTGCGCAGGCTCCGCCTCAGGCGCCGCGGGCGCGTCGCCCACCGCCACCTGCGCCTGCTCAGCGCCGGGCAGATCACCGTCACCAAACGCAGCCCCCAGCACCACTGATGCCGCTTCATGGCCCGGCGCCTGCGGCTCCGGTGCAGACGGGGGCAAGGAGGACGGCGTTTCAGGCGCATCCGCGCGCACGGCGGCAAGCGCCATCGCAGTGGCGTCAGGCGCGGCATCGACCATGGCCATCACCACTTCCGGGCGCGGTGCCAGCACCACCCTGTCGTCCGAAACCACAGTGCGGCCATCGGCCAGCACCATCTCCAGCGTCATCATCTGCACGGCGTCACTTGGCGCGAGCATGAACAGGGCCACAAATTGTCCCGCATTGTCGGCCGATGTCTCGGCCACGGTCAGACCATCGACGCGCAGCACCACCGCCGCACCCGCCACGGCTGAACCCGCCACCAGCGCACCGCCATCCTCTGCCACGCGCACCACATCAATGGTGGGGGCCGGCAGGGCCTCGGCCTCCGCTGGCTGCCCGGCCTCCCCTGAGGGAACGACGGGCGCGGAGGAAACAGACGGAGACGGCGGCAGACCGGCCACAGGCTCAGGCCCGCGCGACGTCGTGTAAAGAACCGCCGCCAAGCCCACCCCCGCCACAACGGTAACGCCGCCCAGAACCCATGCCTTCATCTGCGAAACCGATCCCATTGCGCGTCTCTCCGCCTGCACTTGCCCCTTTCTAACAACACCCGTATCTATGGGCAAAAGAAATCCACGCCCCAAGGTGTTGCGAAAGGATCCGCCATGCCCGCCTTCTCCGCCTCGGTCTGCCTGTTCTGTGGCGCACGCGCGGGGCATGGCCCGCATCTGGCGGAAATCGCCCGCGAAACCGGGGTGATGCTGGCGCAGGAGAACTGGCGGCTGGTCTATGGCGCGGGCGATATCGGGCTGATGGGCGAAGTTGCAAAAGCGACACAGGCGGCAGGCGGTCAGGCCTTCGGCGTCATCCCGCAGCACCTGATGCGGCGCGAGGTGGCCCGGCATGACCTGTCAACGCTGGTGGTGACCGAGACGATGCATGAGCGCAAGAAGGTGATGTTCACCAATTCCGACGCCATTGTGGTGCTGCCCGGCGGCGCGGGCACGCTGGATGAGTTTTTCGAGGTGCTGACCTGGGCGCAGATCGGGCTGCACCGCAAACCCGTGATGCTTCTGGATGCGCAGGGCTTCTGGCAGCCGCTGCTGGCGCTGATCGACCATGTGGTGGAGCAGAGCTTTGCCGAGGCCAGCCTGCGCGACCTGTTCACCGTGGTGCCCGATGTGCCTGCGCTGGCCGATGCCCTGCGCGTGCGGCTGATCAAGGGCTGAGAAGCGGCTATCCCCGGCCATGCCCCTCTGGACTGCCACCTGACGAGACCGCCACCCACCCTCCGTGGCAACGCCGCGCGCCGGGGTTCGATGCCCCGGCGCGCGGCGCCCCGCTTGCGAAAACGCCTATTCAGCCGCGGCGCGGCGGCGGTCCAGCAGCGGGGCCAGATAATGGCCGGTATGGCTGCCCGGGATCCGGGCGATGTCTTCGGGCGTGCCCTCACCCACGATCATGCCGCCGCCGTCGCCCCCCT
This sequence comes from Pararhodobacter sp., assembly GCF_036802785.1. GTDB lineage: Bacteria > Pseudomonadota > Alphaproteobacteria > Rhodobacterales > Rhodobacteraceae > Pararhodobacter. Next base: position 14,063 of record NZ_DAIRVN010000080.1, on the reverse strand, counting down.
CGGGGCCGATGTCGATGATCCAGTCGGCGGTCTTGATGACATCCAGATTATGCTCGATCACCACAACCGTGTTGCCCTGTTCAACCAGTTCATGCAGCACTTCCAGCAACTTGCGCACATCCTCGAAATGCAGCCCCGTGGTGGGCTCGTCCAGAATATACAACGTGCGGCCCGTCGAGCGGCGTGAAAGCTCTTTCGACAGCTTCACCCTTTGCGCCTCGCCGCCCGAAAGCGTGGTCGCCTGCTGGCCGACCTTGATATAGCCGAGGCCGACCTGCATCAGCGCATCCATCTTCTCGCGGATCGAGGGAACCGCCTGAAAAAAGCCCTGCGCCTCTTCAACCGTCATATCAAGAACGTCTGCTATGCTCTTGCCTTTGAACAGAACTTCCAGTGTCTCGCGGTTGTAGCGCTTGCCCTTGCAGGTCTCGCAGGTGACATAGACATCAGGCAGAAAATTCATCTCGATCTTCAGCACGCCGTCACCCTGACAGGCCTCGCAGCGCCCGCCCTTGACGTTGAACGAAAACCGCCCCGGCTTGTAGCCGCGCGCCTTGGCCTCGGGCAGGCCCGCGAACCAGTCGCGGATCGGGCCGAACGCGCCGGTATAGGTCGCCGGGTTCGAGCGCGGGGTGCGCCCGATGGCGCGCTGGTCGATGTCGATCACCTTGTCCAGATGCTGCAAACCCTGCACCGTTTCGCAGGGTGCGGGCGTCTGGCGGGCGCCGTTCAGCCGCATCGAGGCCGTCTTGAACAGCGTTTCAATCGTCAGCGTCGATTTCCCGCCGCCTGAAACCCCGGCCACACAGACAAACATGCCCAGCGGAAAATCCACCGTCACATCGCGCAGGTTGTTGCCGGTCGCCTTGACCACCGTGACCTTTTTGCCATTCCCGGGCCGCCGCCGCGCGGGCACCGCAATCTCGCGCGCACCGGACAGGTATTGCCCGGTCAGGCTGGCCGGGTCGGCGGCGATCTGGTCCGGCGTGCCCTGTGAAATCACGCGCCCGCCATGCACACCCGCCCCGGGGCCGATATCCAGCACCCAGTCGGCCGAGCGGATCGCATCTTCGTCATGTTCGACCACCAGCACCGAATTGCCCTGATCGCGCAGATTGCGCAGCGTGGTCAGCAGGCGGTCATTGTCGCGCTGGTGCAGACCGATGGAGGGTTCATCAAGCACATAAAGCACGCCGGTCAGCCCCGATCCGATCTGGCTGGCCAGCCGGATGCGCTGGCTTTCCCCGCCCGAAAGCGTGCCCGCCGCGCGCGCCAGCGTCAGGTAATCAAGCCCGACATTGACAAGGAATCCAAGGCGTTCGCGGATTTCCTTCACAATCGCGGTGGCAATCTGGCCCTTTTGCTTGCTCAGATGCTCGGGCACCGTTTCGATCCAGGCGAAGGCCTCCTTGATCGACATGCTGCTGACCTGGCTGATATGCAACCCGCCGATCTTCACCGCCAATGCCTCAGGCTTCAGGCGGTGGCCGTTGCAGGTGCTGCAGGGCCGGTTGTTCTGGTAGCGCTCAAACTCCTCGCGCACCCAGGCGCTGTCGGTTTCCTTGTAGCGGCGTTCCATATTGGGGATCACCCCCTCGAACGCCCGTGTGACGTTGTAAACCCGCCCGCCCTCATCATAGCGGAACGGGATTTCCTCGCCTTTTGAACCGTATAGAAGAACATCCTTCACCTTCTCCGGCAGGTCGCGCCACGGCGCGCGGGCGTCAAACTGGTAATGTTTCGCCAGCGCCTCGATGGTTTGCAGGAAATAGGGTGACTTGCCCTTGCGCCAGGGCGCGATGGCGCCGTCTTCCAGCCGCAGCATGGCATCAGGCACCACCAGCCGCTCGTCAAAGAACAGCTCCACCCCCAGCCCGTCACAGGCCGGGCAGGCCCCATAGGGCGCGTTGAAGGAGAACAGGCGCGGTTCGATCTCGGGAATGGTGAAGCCTGACACCGGGCAGGCGAAATTCTCACTGAAGGTAATGCGCTCCGCCTCTTCGCCCTCAGAGGTCTGCGCCAGCTCCAGCACCGCGATCCCCTGCGCCAGATCCAGCGCGGTGCGGAAGCTGTCGGCCAGCCGCGTCTCGGACCCCGCGCGCACCACGATCCGGTCCACCACCACGTCGATATCGTGGCGGAATTTCTTGTCGAGTTCGGGCGGGGTGTCCAGCTCATGAAACGCGCCATCGACCTTGACGCGCTGGAAGCCCTGCTTGCGCAGTTCCAGAAATTCCTTCCGATACTCGCCCTTGCGGTCGCGCACGATGGGCGCCAGCAGATAGGCGCGCGTGCCCTCGGGCAGGGCCATCACCCGGTCAACCATGTCCTGCACCTGCTGCGCCTCGATGGGCAGGCCGGTGGCGGGGCTGAAGGGCGTGCCCGCGCGGGCGAACAGCAGGCGCAGGTAGTCATGAATTTCGGTCACCGTGCCGACCGTGGAGCGCGGATTTTTCGAGGTGGTTTTCTGCTCGATGGAAATCGCCGGGCTGAGGCCCGAGATATGGTCGACATCGGGCTTCTGCATCATGTCCAGAAACTGGCGCGCATAGGCCGACAGGCTTTCGACATAGCGCCGCTGCCCCTCGGCATAGATCGTGTCGAAGGCCAGCGATGACTTGCCGGACCCCGAAAGCCCGGTGATCACCACCAGCTGGTCGCGGGGGATATCGACATCGATCCCTTTAAGATTGTGCTCGCGCGCGCCGCGGATCTCGATAAACTTCTGCTCGGCCATTGCCCTTACCCCCGGCGTCAACCGCGCCACCGGGCTTAGATAGCCTTTGGCGGGTGAGTCTCCAATCCGAAAATGAGAACGAAAAGTAAACGGATTCGATTTTCCCGGCAAGAGCCTTCACATTGCGCGGCGCAACGCCGCTCATTGGGTGATTTGGGCGCAGTTACATTCCTTATCTTGAATATCAATCCGGCCGGGCCTATCTTCCCCGCAACACGCCGACTCCCGGCGCGATTGCATGAAGGAACCTGCCGATGTTGTCCTTTCTCAAACCCCTTTTCGCTGGCACCCCGCGCCTTGATCCGGCCGAGGCCGTCCGGCTGGTGGCCAGCGGCGCCGCGATTCTGGCCGATGTACGCGAGGCGGATGAGCTGCGCACGGGCAAGGCAAAGGGGGCGCTGCATCTGCCACTGAGCACGCTTGCCCGGACCAGCGACCCGAAATCAGGCCATTTCGAGCGAAAACTGCAGGCGGCGCTGGACGGGGGCAAGCCGCTGATTCTGTATTGCGCCTCTGGCGCGCGCTCGGGCCGGGCGGCCGATGTGCTGCGCGCGAACGGCTTTGGCGCGGTGCATAATCTGGGCAGCCTGCGGGAATGGGTGGCAGGCGGCGGCGCCGTTCAGCGCTAGGGCAGCAACAAAAGAAGGGGGGCTTTCTGCCCCCCTCTCCGGCTGCGCCGAATTCACCCCCCGAGGATATTTTTGAACAGATGAAGGGGCGGTTAATTTTTGGTTAAGCTGACTCAGAAGTGGAGGGCGCGGCCATAGGCGTCGAGCACCGATTCGTGCATCATCTCGCTCAGCGTGGGATGCGGGAAGACGGTGTGCATCAGCTCCGCCTCGGTCGTCTCCAGGGTGCGGGCGATGGTGTAGCCCTGTATCAGCTCGGTCACCTCGGCGCCGACCATATGCGCGCCCAGCAGTTCCCCGGTTTTCGCGTCAAACACGGTTTTGACCATGCCCTCAGGCTCACCCAGCGCGATGGCCTTGCCGTTGCCGATGAAGGGAAAGCGACCGACCCTGACCTCATGCCCGGCCTCTTTCGCCTTTGCCTCGGTCAGGCCGACGCTGGCGATCTGGGGATGGCAATAGGTGCAGCCGGGGATGGAGCCGGGCTTGATGGGGTGCACCTTTTGCCCGGCAATCATCTCTGCCACCATCACGCCCTCATGGCTGGCCTTGTGCGCAAGCCATGGCGCGCCCGCGAGATCGCCGATGGCATAAAGCCCCTCAACCCCGGTGCGGCAGTATTCATCGGTCACCACATGGGTGCGGTCAACCGTGACGCCCAGCTTTTCCAGCCCCAGCCCCTCGGTATTGCCGACGATGCCCACGGCGGAGATGACAGTGTCAAATTCGACCGTGGTGGTCTTGCCGCCCGATTCCAGATGGGCAGTGACCTTGTCCTTGCCGCGCTCAAGCTTTGTGACGGTGGTTTTTTCAAGGATCGTCATGCCCTGCCTGACGAATTGCTTTTTCGCGAAAGCGCCGATTTCGGCGTCTTCGACGGGCAGGATACGGTCCATCACCTCGACAACTGTGGTCTTCGCACCAAGCGTATTGAAAAAGCTGGCAAATTCGATGCCGATCGCGCCTGAGCCGATGACCAGCAGGTCTTTCGGCATCCGTTTGGGCGCCAGCGCGTGGCGGTAGGACCAGACGCGCTCGCCATCGGCCTCAAGCCCCGGCAGTTCGCGCGCCCGCGCGCCGGTGGCGAGGATGATATGCGGCGCGGTCAGTTCCTGCGTGCCCTTGTCGGATTTCACGTCGGATTTCACGTCGGCTTTCACATCGGTTTTCACCGAGACCTTGCCGGGCGCGGTCAGGGTGGCGGTGCCCATGAACACGCTCACCTTGTTCTTCTTCATCAGATGCCCGATGCCCGCGGAAAGCTGCCCCGCCACTCCGCGGGAGCGCTTGACCACGGCATCCAGATCAAAGCTGATACCCTCGGCCTTGAGCCCGTACTCTTTGGCGCGGTGCATCAGGTGGAACACTTCGGCGGAGCGCAGCAGCGCCTTGGTCGGAATGCAGCCCCAGTTCAGGCAGATACCGCCCAGATTCTCGCGCTCAATGACCGCCACCTTCAGGCCCAGCTGGCTGGCGCGGATTGCTGCCACATAGCCGCCGGGCCCGGACCCGATCACAATAACATCATAGGCCTGCTGTGCCATGAAACCCTCCGGCGAAATATATAGTTCAGTATTAAACTACTTTCCGATATGGCGCAACGGCGCTGTGCGCCGCAAGGCTCAGGCCAGGGCCTCAACCACCGCCATATAGCCGTTGCCGGCCAGGAATTCCTCTTCGGCGGGGGTATTCTTGCGGCCAAGTGCTGCGTTGCGGTAGGGGAAACGTCCAAAGCGACGGATGATCTCACGATGGGCGCGCGCGTGAAGCAGGTTGTCGGCCCCGGTTTCCGGCAGGCGGGCGATCATCAGGCAGATGCAGCGATCCTGATCAAAGGTGGTCTCGCCATGCATGAAGGGGAGATAGAAGAACTGGCGGATCGGCTCGGGCAGTTTCAGGTCCATGCGGTGATGGATCGCCATGGTCGCCGCCTTGCGGGCGCGGGTATCGGTGGCGAAGGCGCGCGCATCGCCACGGAACATGTTGCGCGCAAACTGGTCGGTGACGATCAGATAGGCCAGCGCGCCCTGCGGCGAGCCCAGCCATTGGCACAGCCCGCCCGTTGACGCGGCTTCCCAATCCGCCAGAAAGCGTTCACGGATCGTCGCATCAAGCTCAGGGGTGCTGTTATACCAGCCCTTCGGCCCGATCTCTTCCCAGAAATCGATGATCTCAACTGCCTTGGCTGTGGGCATTCTCCGCCTCCCCCTGTTCTGTTTGTGTCGCCTCGAAGGCCGCTTCAAGTGTCACTGCCGAAACCGCCGGGGTCAAGGGTGTGTACCCGCCCTGATCAGCCGGTTCCGGGGCCGAGCGGCGCGTCATCCGCCAGAGCGCATAAGCGCCGAGCGCGCCGTTGAGGAGACCGATGAACAAAAAGAAGCCGCGCGGCCCCACCTGCCCCATCAGCCAGCCGATCATCAGCGGCCCGGCAATCGCCCCTACCCCGTTGATGAACAACAGCCCGCCGGAGGCGCCCGCCATGTCATCGGCCTGCAGAAAGTCATTGGTATGCGCCAGCAGCAGCGAATAGAGCGGGTTGGCCAGCCCGCCGATCAGCAGTGCCACCACGATCATCAGCACGAAGGGAAGCTGCACCAGCGCCGCGCCAAAGGCCACCAGCGCGCAAAGTATCGCCACACCGACGATCAGCTGGCGGCGGTCCATCGCGTCAGACATCCAGCCGATGGGGTACTGAAAGAGCAGCCCGCCCAGATAGATCGCCGCCACGAACATGGAAATCTCCAACACGCTCAGCCCCACCAGCCCGCCCCAGACCGCCGCCATGCCAAAGAGCGCCGAATAGACGCCGCCCATCAGGAAGATGCCCACGCAGCCCAGCGGCGAAATCACGAAGAGCTTGCGGAAGCTCATGGATTTGGCGCTGGAGAAGCTGGGCGCGGGGCTGATCGACAGAAGGATCGGCGTGAAGGACAGCGACACCAGAACCGAGGCCACCACGAACAGCACATAGCCGCCCGGATCGGCAAGGTTGAGAAGCCCCTGCGCGGTGATGATCCCCACCATCTGCACGATCATGTAAAGCGACAGCGTCTGGCCACGGGTTTCATTGGTGGCGGTGTTGTTGAGCCAGCTTTCGGCAGTCACGTAAACCCCGGCAAAGCTGAAGCCGATGATCACCCGCAGCGCCGCCCATGCCACCCAGTCCGGCGCGGCGGCATAAAGCACCAGAACCGCCGAGATCAGCGAGCCGAGCGCGGCGAAGACCCGCACATGGCCCACCCGCTGAATCATATGCGGCGCCAGCTGGGAGCCACCCAGAAAGCCCAGAAAATAGGCCGACATGACCACCGACATCTGCCATGTGGCAAACCCTTCGATGCCACCGCGAATACCCAGAAGTGTGCCCTGTATGCCGTTGCCGAGCATCAGCAGCATCAATCCCAGCAGAAGCGCCCAGCTAGTGGAGAGAACCTTGAGCATGACGCCCCTTATCTAACTTTGTCTTTCCGACCCAGTGCATTGCAGCAAGGCGGCTTGCCACGCAGCCTAACACGCCCCCTGCCAAAGGGCATTCCGTTTCCGACCCGTTCTGGCCGAAACGTGAACGGCGGCGCCGTTCAGCCCACCAGATCAGTCGCAGATCAGGCATTTCCGGGGATCAGCAGCGAAGCGTCGCCATACGAGAAGAAGCGATAGCGCTGCGCCACGGCATGGGCATAGATCCGGCGCACCGTCTCAGTTCCCATCAGGGCCGAGACCAGCATCATCAGCGTCGATTTCGGCAGATGGAAATTGGTCATCAGCCCGTCGGCAACCTGAAAACGGTAACCGGGATAGATGAAGATATCGGTCTCGCCGCGCCATGGCTGCACCGCCCCCTCCTTGGCTGCGCTCTCGATCAGCCGCAGCGCGGTGGTGCCCACCGGGATGACCCGCCCGCCCGCCGCGCGCGTGGCGTTGATCTCGGCCGCCGCCTGCGCGCTGACCTCGCCCCATTCAGAATGCATGCGGTGGGTGGTCACATCCTCCACCTTCACCGGCAGAAAGGTGCCCGCGCCGACATGCAGCGTCACCTCGGTAAATGCCACGTCGCTGGCCCGCAACGCCGCCATCAGCGCGTCGTCAAAATGCAGGCTGGCGGTGGGGGCCGCGACCGCGCCGGAATGGCGGGCAAAGACGGTCTGGTAATCGTCATTGTCCTGCGCATCGGCGGGGCGGCGGGCGGCGATGTAGGGCGGCAGCGGCATCTGCCCGGCGCGCGCCAGTGCCGCGTCGAAATCATCGCCCACAAGGGCGAATTCCAGCACCACATCCTCGGCACCGCGCACTGCCACCACGGCCTCAAGCCCCTCGGCAAAGACCACAAGGTCACCCGGCGCCAGTTTGCGCAGCGGTTTGGCCAGCGCCCGCCAGCGCGCGCCGCCTTCGGAGGCGATCAGCGTCACCTCGATGCGCGCGCGCCCCGAGCCGTCGCGCGTTTCGCGCAGCCGCTCGCCGTTCAGCCGCGCCGGAATGACCCGCGTGTTGTTGATCACCAGCCGGTCACCCGGGCGCAGAACGCCCGGCAGATCGCGCACATGCCGGTCATGAAGCATCCCACCCTCGGCATGCAGCAGCCGCGCCGCCGGGCGCGGACGCACCGGGCGCGTGGCGATCAGCTCTTCGGGCAGATCGAAATCGAAATCAGCCAGTTTCATCGCGCGCCAATGCCTCTTTTTCGCCGTCCAGCCCTTTATCCTCCGTGCAATGCAACTACAACAGAGCGAACGTCAACCACAGGAGGCCCGCGATGCAACCCGGCCAACCAGCCCCCGATTTCACCGCGCCCCGCGATGGCGGCGGCACCCTCACCCTGTCAGACCTGCGCCCCAAGGCGGTGGTGCTGTATTTCTATCCCAAAGACGACACCTCAGGCTGCACGCGCGAGGCGCTGGATTTCACCGCCCATGCGGCGGCATTCGAGGCTGCGGGCGCGGTAGTGGTCGGTGTTTCCAAAGACCCGGTCAAGGCGCATGATCGCTTCATCGCCAAGCATGAACTGGGCATCGCGCTGGTCTCGGATGCGGAAAGCGATATCTGCGAAAGCTATGGCACATGGGCCGAGAAAAGCATGTATGGCAAGAAATACATGGGCATCGAGCGCACGACCGTGCTGATCGACGGCGAAGGCAAGGTGGTGCGCGTCTGGAACAAGGTGAAGGTGCCGGGCCATGTATCGGAAGTGCTGGAGGCGGTGAAGGCATTGTGAGCGGGCAGAAGAAGGGGGCTTTGCCCCCTCTTGGCTGCGCCAATTCACCCCCAGGATATTTTTGAACAGGTGAATGGGGGCCGGTTTGCCCCGGAAGCGCGCCTGCGCTATGAGCGGGCAAACGGAGAACGCCATGCCCCATCCCGCGACCGAGCCGCAGACGCTTGCCGAAATGGCGGTCGATGTTCTGACCTGCGCGGACCCGCGCGAAAAGACCGCGCGCTCGCACCATCATGCGGCGCGCTGGTTTGCGGCGCGGGCAGTGGGCACGGCGCTGCCTGTCGGGCGGGCCAGCCCGCCGGACTTTCCCGCCCGCCCCGAGCGGCCCGAACTGAAAGACCCGCGCGACGTGCCCCGCCGCCGCCCCGGCAGCCCTGAAGGGCGGATCGCGCTTTTGCATGCGGTCGCGCATATCGAGCTGAATGCGGTTGATCTGCACTGGGACATCATCGCCCGCTTTGCCCATATCCCCATGCCGCCGGGGTTCTATGATGACTGGGTCAAGGCCGCTGACGAGGAATCAAAGCATTTCAACCTTGTCGCTGACCTGCTGGAGGAGCTGGGCAGCCATTATGGCGCCCTGCCCGCCCATGCGGGCATGTGGCGCGCGGCCTCGGATACGGCGGATGATTTCATGGGCCGGCTGGCCGTGGTGCCGATGGTGCTTGAAGCGCGCGGGCTGGATGTCACCCCCGGCATGATCGATATCTTCCGCAAGGCCGGCCTTGGCGGGGCGGTTGCGGCGCTTGAGGTGATCTATGGCGAAGAGGTGGGCCATGTCGCCTATGGCTCGAAATGGTTTCACTTTCTGTGCGGGCGCGAGAATGCCGACCCCAAGGATCTGTTCCATGCCCTTGTCCGGCGCTATTTTCATGGCGCGCTGAAGCCGCCCTTCAACGAGGAAAAGCGCGCCGAGGCCGGGTTGCCGCCGGATTTCTACTGGCCGTTGGCCGACGAAACGCCGGACCGTACAGCGCGTGCGGATGCAAACGACCACAAAAGAAAATGACGCGGGGCAGATTCACTTAAACGCGCAACCAGGCGGTCCGGCCCGCTAACCTGCGGCGAATCTTCATCAATCGGCGGTTTTTCGCTCATCAAGCGGCATGCTGCCGATGCATCCGGGCAACAGCGGCCAAAAGAGTTGCGGGGAGGCAAACGCGCCGTTAACAGTTGCACAGCAGCAACGGTGCCCACCGTGAAGGCACCGCTTCGGCACAAACGAAAATAACGCTGGGTGTTGCCTTGAGGCACTGGACCGACCGTATCAACGCCGCGTTCGAGCGTTATCTCCCTGAAAAACGCCTGTTTTTGCGTTCGGAGGACTCGACTCGCTTTGTCCGGCTCCGGGCTTTGCCGCAGGCCGTCATCATCACAGGGACCGGCGCCTTTGTCGCCTGGACCATCATCGCCTCCTCCATCGTTTTCATGGAAGCGATCGGCTCCACCGACCTGCGCGAGCAGACCCGGCGCGAGCAGATCTATTTCGAGCGCCGCCTGACCGAGCTTGCCACCGAGCGTGACCGCTCTGCCGCCGAGGCACAGGCCGCCCATGACCGCTACGCCGAAGCGATGGACCGTGTCGCCACGATGCAGGGCGCGCTTCTGGCCAGCGAGCAGCGCCGCGCCGAGATGGAATCAGGCATCGAGACGCTGCAAGGCAGCCTGCGTGAGCGCATCCGCGAGCGCGATACGGCCCGCAACAGCCTTGCCGAGATTGAAAGCACCACCGCCAGTGACGAACTGGTGCGCGCCGCCGCCCGGCTGGCCGAGGTGGAACAGACGCTCGATTTCCTGATGAACGCGCTCAGCGACACCGCGCAGGAGCGTGAGGCCGTGATGGCACTGGCCGACAGCGCCAGCCAGCAGGTTGAGCATCTGGCGCTGGAATACCGCCTGATCCAGGACCGCAACCACCGCATCTTCAGCCAGCTGGAACAGGCCGTGGAAGTGTCGATGGTGCCGCTGGAGCGCATGTTCCGCGCCGCCGGGCTGCCGCCTGAACAACTGCTGCAGCAGGTGCGCTCGGGCTATCAGGACCGCACCACCTCGCTCATGCCGATCTCGATCTCGACCTCGGGCACTCTGGACCCGCAGGGCGACGAGGCGCGCGCCAACGGCGTCATCGCCGCGCTTGAAGAAATCAACATGTACCGGCTTGCCGCACAGCGCACGCCCTTTGCCATGCCGGTGCGCGCGGGTGTCCGCCAGACCTCCGGTTTCGGCACCCGCCGCGATCCGCGCACTGGCGGGCAGCGCATGCACAACGGCGTTGACTGGGCCGGCGCGCAGGGCACGCCGATCCTGACAACCGGGGCAGGCACCGTCACTTTTGCTGGCCGTCAGGGCGGTTATGGCAATCTGGTGATCGTCCGCCATGACTTTGGCATCGAGACCTACTACGCCCATCTGCATACCATTAACGTGAACGTGGGCCAAAGGGTATCGCGCGGAGACCGGATTGGTGGTATGGGCACTACCGGACGGTCAACCGGCGTGCATCTGCATTATGAGATTCGCGTGGGCGGCAGACCGATAAATCCCATGACCTACATAAGGGCCGCACAAAATGTTTTCTAAGAGCCGAATCAACGAACAGGGGCCGAAAGCCGAAGCACCCCGGATGCAGGAACCCGCATCCGCGCCTCCCCCCCGTCCGTCGTTCGACAGCGGTGCTGTCGCGGCCAAAGCCAAACCCGCCGCATCGGTGCTGTCTGCCGATCTGACCGTAACCGGCAACCTGCGGACCACCGGCGATGTCGTGATCGAAGGTATCGTGGATGGCGATATCCGCGCGCATCTGCTGACGGTCGGCGAAAGCGCCACCATCCGCGGCGAGATCATTGCCGATGATATCGTCATCAATGGCCGGGTGATTGGCCGGGTGCGCGGGCTGAAAGTGCGCCTGACCTCCACCGCGCGGGTTGAGGGTGACATCATCCACAAGACCATCGCCATCGAATCGGGCGCGCATTTCGAAGGCTCGGTGCAGCGTCAGGACGACCCGCTGAGCAGCGGCAAGCCCGCAGCACCGGCAGCGTCCGCATCGCAGCAGGCTCCCCAGCAGGCCGGGGCCCTGCGGCCCAGCCAGCAGCAGCCCAGCCAGCAGCAGCCCAGCCAGCAGCAACCCGCCCCTGCCCCCGCGCATGCGAATGCCGCACCGAAGGCACCGGCTGAGTCCAAGCCGGTCAAGTAAGCGCCCGGCAACGGCGGCAACAGAACAGAAAAAGGGGGCGCGCGTCGCTCCCTTTTTTCATGCCCTCTTCGCTTTTGCTATCGCTTCGCCCTTGGCAACTGGCCTGGCCCCGATGGCAGGTTCAGCGCCCGCCCTCCTCCGGCAACAGGCGGCGATACAGGTGCCAGCTTGCATGGCCAAAGACCGGCAGCAGCACCAAAAGCCCCAGAAACGCAGGCAGCATCCCCAGAAACAGCCCGCCCGCGATCACCGCCGCCCAGACCGCCATCACCCCGGGATTGGCCGTCACGCACGCGAAGGAGGTGATCATCGCAGTGATGAAATCCACCTCCCGGTCCAGCAACAGCGGCAGGCTGATCACCGTCAGCGCATAGAACGCCGCCGCCATCACACCGCCGATGGCAGAGCCGACCGCCAGCATCATCAGCCCGCTGGGCGACAGAAGCATTGACCAGGTGGAACCGGAGATGGGCTGCAGCCCGAAGAACAGCGCGAATATCGTATGGGCGATGAACACCCAGAACATGAAGACCAGCAGGATCACCATCGCCATCGAGGGAACCTGCCGCTCCTTTTGCGCAAAGACACAGCCCAGCACCGCACCCAGCCGCAGGTCTTCGCCCTGCTCCAGCCGGCGGCTGACCTCGTAAAGCCCGGTCGCGGCAAAGGGCGCAAGGATGGGAAAGCCCACGGCGATGGGGATGAACCACCATTCCGCCGCTGCCGCCGCAAAGACGGCATACAGGATCAGGCCACCGATGACATAAAAGGCGCTGAACAGCACACCAAAGACCGGCGCCCGGGTGAAGTCGCGCCAGCCAAGTGCCAGAACCGCGCGCAGATCAGACAGGCTGATCCGGACCGGTTCGGGGATGCTGGATGGCGGCGCATGAACGCGTGATGTTTCCAATCGTATCCTCCCTCACTCGCATCCGTAAACGCTAGTGAGGGGGGAGGATTCTGGCAACAGGTTTCATCCGCGGCTTTCGCGGCAGCAAAGACGGGCCGCGCAGGCTCAGTCCTCGCCCTGCGCTTCCGAGCGGCTTTTCCCGGAAACCTTCATCGCCAGGGTTGCGGCCATGAACCCGTCCAGCGCACCGTCCAGCACGCCCTGCGTGTCCGATGTCTCGTAGCCGGTGCGCAGATCCTTGACCATCTGATAGGGCTGCAACACATAGCTGCGGATCTGGTTGCCCCAGCCCGCATCGCCCTTGGCCTCATGCTGGGCCTCGATCGCCTCGGTGCGCTTGCGCAACTCCAGCTCATAAAGCCGCGATTTCAGCGCCTCCATGGCAATCGCCCGGTTCTGGTGCTGCGATTTCTCGGAACTGGTGACCACGATATTGGTGGGCAGGTGGGTGATCCGCACCGCCGAATCGGTGGTGTTCACATGCTGCCCGCCCGCGCCCGACGAGCGATAGGTGTCGATGCGGATCTCGTTATCGGGCACCACAATCTCGATACGGTCATCAATCACCGGATAGACCCAGACCGAGCTGAACGAGGTATGCCGCCGCGCCGCGCTGTCATAGGGCGAGATGCGCACCAGCCGGTGCACCCCGGATTCCGATTTCAGCCAGCCAAAGGCATTCTGTCCGGTGATCTTGTAGGTGACCGAGCGGATCCCCGCCTCTTCCCCCGCGCTTTCCGACATCAGCTCAACCTTGTAACCCTTCTTCTCGGCCCAGCGCACATACATCCGCGCCAGCATCGAGGCCCAGTCGCAGCTCTCGGTGCCGCCCGCGCCCGCGTTGATCTCCAGAAAGGTGTCGTTGCCATCGGCCTCGCCGTCCAGCAGCGCCTCCAGCTCCTTCTCGGCGGCCTTCTCGGCCAGCGCCTTCAGCGCCGCTTCGGCCTCGGTGACGATATCCTTGTCGCCCTCGGCCTCACCCAGTTCGATCAGGTCGATATTGTCCTGCAGGTCACGGGTGATGCCATCGAAAGTGCCCAGCGCATCGATCAGCATCTGACGCTCGCGCATCAGCTTCTGCGCGCGCTCCGGGTCATTCCAGAGGTTCGGATCCTCGATGATCGCCTCGAATTCCTCCAGCCGGTAGGTCGCGGTCTCACGGTCCATCCGCCGCCCCAGAAGCGCCAGCGACTTGCGGATCGCTTCGATCATGGCCTGGGTTTCTGCGCGCATGGCTATGGGTCCTGTCGGTGAAAAACTCGCTCGTCTCTGGCCGGTCTGATACCGCGCTCCGGTCCGGGGTGCAAGCTGACAGCCCCGCCCCTCACCTGTTCAAAAATATCCCGGGGGGTGAATGGCCGCAGGCCAGAGGGGGCAACGCC
>NZ_DAIRVN010000079.1:0-23415 GCF_036802785.1 Pararhodobacter sp. | reverse complement strand
TTTCTCCGAAACGTTCTCAATGGCTTAGTCGCGTGAGCCATATGCGATTGCCCTGTAATGTATAACATTTCCATAAAAAAATAAATCTGTTGACAGCATCGTATCCAGAATGGAAACTTGGAAACAATAAAACTTGACAGCCGTGTTGGCGGGTTCGAAGTGGCGTTGACGTTAAGCGCTAAGCGTTGGTGATCTTGACATCACTGCGCACCATAAAAAAATCCCGTTAGGTATATGTTCCTCGCAATATATTAGCTGAGGATGGTGTTATGATTGAAAAATCCCCCCCGGGGAAATATTCTGCCACAACTTCCGGCCCCGATGTTTACGCGCGGTTCGCATCGCGCGTTTGCGACCAGAAGAACAAGACCGCGATCAGCGAAAACGGCACATCTTTCTCTTTCAGAGATATTGATGAACGTATACGCGCCATAGCAATCAACCTCATGGCGCGGAATATACGGCAGGGCGAGGTCATCGGCCTTCAGCCGTCACTTTCAGCTGATTCTATTGCGGCCCGGATTGCAATCTTGCGGGTTGGTGGGGTGATATTTCCACTGAGCGGGCAGGAGACGGATTCTGAGCTGGAAGATATCAGAAAGATCGTCCAGCCAAAAATGATTCTGGTGAATGATCTGATCGGCTCTTTCCCCGATGGACCTTGGCATCACGTCGAAATCTCCGAGCTGCTTGAAACGCCGTCCTCTCAACTGCCCAACTTTCCGAAAATCTGCGGCGAAGATCCCGCCCTGCTTCTTGTTGGTGAGGGTCGGAACAAGGGAAAAGGAGTGTTTTCGTATTCCCATCAGTCCATTCTGAGCTGGACAGACCCCGCAGTAACCGCACTGAAAATTCTTCCATCTGATTTCGTCTTCATCAACGCTGATATCACCACCGCAACCACCGAGATGCAGTTATGGCGGTCTCTGCTGAGGGGGGCATCTCTGGTGATCGGAAGCAGTGATTCCGACGCTGTCGAAAGCGCGCTTTCCGAAGGTAATATCAGCGTTGCTGCGTTTGATGACCGGCAGTTTCATACTCTGGCACTGAAAAGCGCCGAAATTCTGCAGAACCTTCGCCTCGTTGAACTGGTCGGGCAGTTCCCCTTTGCCCCCCTTCTGCGCAAGGTCATGGCATTCCCCGCCGCTCCACGCGTGTATAGCAGCCGCCCGAACCCGGTTTTTCCGGCACCTTCGTCAACTATCGAAATCACTCCGTCTTCGCTTTACGACCTTTCCTTCCGGCATTCCCGCACGGGTGGTGCCGGGCAGATACATGCCGAAAGCGCCATGCGCCCCGTCTGGCTGGGTGATTTCCCAGGCAACCCCGGACCGGCGAATGAGGGACGGGGAGGCCGTTATCTGGCCGCGTTACGCCATCCCGAGCGGCTCGGCACAGTGCATCTTGTCCATCTGGAAACGCCGGAGCGGCCAGACCGGGTGGTGGCCGCCATCAGATTGACGGCAGGGGCTGCCGGAATGGAAGCATCGCTGACCCGCCTGAAAGAGCACGTCAGCGCCCTCTTCCCTGTCGGCGCCTGCTCGGTCGAGGCGATAGCGCTGGACCCGTTTGAGCCCGCCCCGGATGAAACCCGCCTGATCGCACTGGCGCGCAAGCATGCGACCCTGCACGCGCGTGCAGATGTTCCGGCCGTTGATGCCCGCATCGTCCGCGAGCAGATCGCCGCAGCATGGGCAGAGGTGCTTGGCTGCGCCGTTCCGACCGGCAACACCACCTTCTTCGACCTTGGGGGCACCTCGCTTCAGTTGCTGCCTGCGCAGCTGCAGTTGTCCAGGCGGCTGGGCCTGAGAGTTGATGTCACCACGCTGCTGGAAACCCCGCGCCTGCATGATCTTGCACAGCGGCTGGCCGGGCAGATGCAAGGCCCACCGACGAACGGCCCCCGGCCCGCGCCAAAGGCGACTGCGGCCGAGCAAGCACCCCCGCCTGATCAGGTATCCGACACCGCGATTGCCATCATCGGCATGGCCGGGCGCTTTCCGGGCGTCGGTTCGATCGGCGCCTTCTGGGAGGCAATTTGCGAGGGGCGCAACCTGATAGAGCGTTTCCCGGCAGACGCGCTGGAAGATGCGTTCACCGACAGCGAGCGCGCGGCGCCTGATTACGTTCCGGTACGCCCCGTGCTTGACGGGGTGGACCAGTTCGATGCCCGGTTCTTTGGCTTTCTGCCGCGTGAGGCTGCGGTCATGGACCCGCAGCACCGGATCTTTCTGGAAATCTGCTATGAGGCGCTCGAAACCGCCGGGTATGACCCGCTTGCCACGCCGGGCCGTGTGGGGGTTTTTGCCGGGCAATCGGCAAATACCTATGCGCTGCACAACATCTTTTCTGACCGTGCCAGACTGGAAGATTTCACCTCGAATTTTCAGGTTGGCAATTACGCGGAACTGACCGGCTCCTGGGTGGACAGTCTGGCAACGCGGGTTGCCTTCAAGCTGGATCTGAAAGGGCCTGCGCTGACCGTCCAGACCGCCTGCTCAACATCGCTGACCGCCATTGCGCAGGCCTGCGAAAGCCTGCTTGCCGGGTCCAGCGACATGGCGCTTGCGGGCGGCATCTCGATCACCTTTCCGCAGCGCCGGGGTTACAGGGCGCTGGAAGGCGGCATGGTATCGCCCGATGGCACCTGCCGCCCCTTCGATGCCGGGGCGAACGGAACTGTCTTTGGTCACGGTGCCGGGGTTGTGGTGCTGAAGCCCCTGCGGGCGGCCTTGCGGGACGGGGACGCGATTGTGGCGGTCATCCGCGGCGTCGGTATCAACAACGACGGGGCAGACAAGATCGCCTATACGGCCCCGTCGATGAACGGTCAGGCCGGGGCCATCCGCGCGGCGCATCATGCAGCCGGGGTGGAGCCGGAGACTGTCAGCTATATCGAGTGTCACGGCACGGCCACCCCGCTGGGTGACCCGGTTGAGCTTTCGGGCCTTGCACAGGTTTTCAAGGACAGATGCGCCGCCGGGTCGGTCGCCATCGGTTCGGTCAAGGGTAACATCGGCCATCTGGACGCAGCCGCCGGTGTCGTAAGCGTCATCAAGACGGCGCTGATGATGCAGCATGGCGAAATTCCCCCGGTGGCGAACTTCCGCGCGGCTACGCCCAAATTTGACTTTGCCGTCAGCCCCTTTCGCGTGCCGGTGCAGCGGCTGGCATGGCTCGCCACTGAGGGGCCACGCCGGGCGGGTGTAAGCTCGTTCGGGGTGGGGGGGACGAATGTTCATCTGGTGATGGAAGAAGCGCCCGCGCAACCGGAAGTATTGGCGGCGCCGGGGCCCCATATCCTGCCCCTCTCGGCCCGCAGCCCCGAGGCGCTGGCGGTCATGCGCGCCCAACTGGCGGATTTCATTGAGCAGAACACCCTTGACCTTGGCAACCTTGCCTTCACGCTTCAGGAAAGCCGCCATCCCTTTACGTTTCGCCATGCAATCGCCTGCACCGACAGCGCCGATGCGGTAGCGCAGCTGCGCAAGCCCCTTGCCAGCCCGCGCGCGACACCTGAAGACGCGCCGCCCGTGGTGTTCATGTTCCCCGGTCAGGGGTCGCAATATCCGGGCATGGGAAGCGGGCTTTACGCCGATGAGCCGGTCTTTCGGGAATGGATTGATCGCGGGGCCGAGCTGCTGGAGCCGCTTCTGGGGCTCGATATCAACCGGCTTCTGTGCCTTGGCGACGCCTCCGACAGCGCGGCCACCCGGGCCCTGCGCGAAACCCGCCTGACCCAGCCCGCGCTGTATCTCACGCAGGTTGCCACCGCGCAGCTCTGGATGGCGCGCGGCATCCGACCAGCGGCGATGATCGGCCATTCGGTGGGTGAATTCGCGGCGGCCACCCTGGCCGGTGTGATGGATTTTGAAGCGGGGCTGAAGATCATCGCCACCCGCGGGCGCCTGATGCAGGACCAGCCCGCCGGCGCGATGCTGTCGGTGCGCGCCGCTGTCGAGGATATCGAGGGCATGCTGGATGGCAGCGTCGAAATCGCGGCCCGCAACGCGCCCCGGCTTTGCGTTCTGGCGGGCACGTTCGATGCCATCGCCACGATGGAGCGGAAGCTGGAAAAGGCGGGCATCCCGAACAGCCGCCTGCACACATCGCATGCCTTTCATTCGCGGATGATGGACCCGGTCATCGAACCGCTGCGCGAAGCGGTGAGCGCCGTTGCCCTGCGCAAGCCCGATATTCCGCTGGTGTCCTGCGTCAGCGGCACCTGGTTAACCGATACAGAGGCACGCGACCCGGGTTATTGGGCTGCGCAAGCGCGTGCCACAGTGAGCTTCATGGCGGGTCTGCTGACCGTCATCGAAGGGCAGGAACCGGTTCTGGTCGAAGTGGGTGCAGGCCGCGCCCTCTCGGCCTTTGCTGGTCAGAGCCTGCCACGAGAAGGCCATGGCGGCATTTTCAAGTCGCTTCCGGATCACACCCGTTCGGTCGAGGACGGTGTCGCCATGGCTGACTCAGCCGGAGGCCTCTGGGCTGCCGGCGCCGATCTGGACTGGCAGCCTTGGCGCCGGGGGCAAGCCCGGCGCATTCCCGCGCCGACCTATCCGTTCGAGCGCCGCCGCCACTGGGTCGATGCCCCCGCACCCTTGCGACGCCAGGCATCTGCCGGCGCCCCGTCACCCCTGTCGTGCCCCGCAGCACCCCCACACACTGAAACGCCCAGCCCCACGAGTATTCCAGCCATGGCCCAGTCCCTGATCGCCGAACCACTCCCGCTTGAAGAACACCGCCTGCCGCGGCTTGTTTCCGAACTTTCCGCGCTCCTGTCAGAGCTTTCCGGCGACGAAATCGGCGCTGCCGATGCCGACGCCACCTTTCTGGAGCTTGGGTTTGATTCGCTGTTTCTGGGTCAGGTCAGCCAGCGGCTGAGCAAGGATTATGGCGTTCAGATCACCTTCCGGCAGCTCCTGTCCGATTATCCGACGACCGCCGCGCTGGCCGCGCATGTCGGCGCCACCCTGCCGCCGGAAAGCCCGAAACCGCCGCAGCCCAGGCCTGCCACGTTGGCAAGCGTGCCTGCCCCGGTCGCCGCGGCGGCTCCGGACAAGGTGCCGGAAACGCGGGTTGCCGCCCCGGGACTGGAAGGGCTTGTCCAGCAGCAAATCAGCGCGATGCAATCGCTGTTCTCGGAGCAGCTGCGCGCAATGCGAGGCGCCGGGCATGGGGATGCGGCACCCGCCCCCCTGTTGGTTCCGGCAACCGCACAAATACCCGCGCCGCCCCCCGCCACCCTGCAAACGCCGATCCCCTCCCTTCCTGCGCCGCAAACGCTTGACGCACCCGTGCGCTACACCATCGGGCGCGGGGTGAGCGCCAGCGCCAGTGCGCTCAGCGATGCGCAGCTTCGTTTCGCCACCGATCTTGCGGCGCGCTACGGCGCCCGGCATCTCGGCTCAAAGGAACGCACCGCGCGCTACCGCAACGCGCTGGCCGATCCGCGCACTGCCGCCGGGTTTCGCGCGGAATGGAAGGAAATGGTCTTCCCCATCGTCGCTGAGCGCTCAAAAGGGGCACGAATCTGGGATGTGGATGGCAATGAATTCATCGACATCGTCAGCGGCTTTGGCCAGACGGCCTTTGGCCACGCCCCGGATTTCGTTCTGGAAGCGCTGCAACGCCAGATGGACAAGGGCTTTGCCATCGGCCCGCAGTCAGACCTCGCCGGGTCTGTTGCCGAGCATTTCGCCCGTTTCAGCGGGCATGAGCGCGTGACCTTCTGCAACACCGGCTCCGAGGCGGTGATGGCGGCCATGCGCGTGGCGCGCGCCGTAACCGGGCGCGACCGGATCGTGGTTTTCGCCAATGATTACCACGGGCAGTTCGACGAGGTGCTGATCAAGGGGCGCAGCCGTGGCGGGCCACCAGCGGCGCTGCCGATTGCGCCGGGCATTCCGCGCAGCGGTCTGACGAACATGACCGTGCTCAGCTACGGCGGGTCCGAGGCTCTGGACTGGATCCGCGCCCATCTGAACGAGATCGCCGCCATCATCGTCGAGCCCGTACAAAGCCGCCACCCGGAACATCGCCCGGTGGAATTTGTCCGGGAACTGCGCACACTGGCCGATCAGGGCGGGGCCGCGCTGGTTTTTGACGAGGTGGTGACCGGCTTTCGCGTCCACAAGCGCGGCATGCAGGGCGTCTGGGGTATCCGCGCCGATCTTGCCACCTATGGCAAGATCGTGGGTGGCGGCATGCCCATAGGGGTGCTGGCGGGTGATGCGCGGTTCATGAATGCGCTTGACGGCGGGCCATGGTCCTATGGCGATCTGTCGAAACCCGAGGCGCCGCCGACCTTTTTCGCGGGCACCTTCGTGCGCCATCCGCTGGTGCTGGCCGCCGTGGACGCAACGCTGAAACATATGGATGCGCAGGGTGATGCGCTGTGGTCCGGCGTGGCCGCGCGCACCGATGCGCTGGTGGCGGGGTTCGATGCCCTGTTCGACCGGCGCGGCCTGCCCCGGATGATCAGCGGGTATTCAAGCTGGTATGCGTTCAACCTGATGCAACACGCCCCCTCAGCGGCACTGGCCTATCCGATGCTGCGGCTGGCCGGGGTGCATGTGCAGGAAGGGTATTGCGGCTTCATGACGACCGCGCATACCGAGCAGGATTTCCAGCGTATCGGCGCAGTGATGGAAGAGGTGATCGACCAGTTGCAGGATCTGGGCATCCTGCAAGGCGAGCGCCCGGAACCGGCAGCGGCACCACCCGCCGCCTCCGCCCGATCTGGTGTGGATCAGATGGAACCGGCGGCTTCCCTGCCGCGTCAGATCCCGCTGACTGCCGAGCAGCGCGAAATCTGGATGACGGCGCAACTGGGCGATCTGGCCTCGACCAGTTTCAATGAGGGGATGAGCGTGCATCTGCGCGGCACGCTTGATGCTGACATTCTGGCGCAAAGCCTGACAGCCCTTGTGGCCCGCCATGATGCGCTCAGGCTGGTCTTTTCCCGCGACGGCGAAAGCTTTGAGGTGGCTGATCCCTATGAAGTGGCGCTTCCCCTCCATGATCTGCGCGCCACGCCTGACCCCGCCGCCGCCCTGCGCGCGCTTGTGGATGAGGAGGCGCGCACCCCCTTTGATCTGGTGGACGGCCCGCCGTTCCGGGCGTCTCTCGCCCGTATCGCCGAGGCAGAGCAGGTGCTGATCCTGAACGCCCATCACATCGTCTGCGACGGCTGGTCTTACAATGTGCTGCTGGGCGATCTGGCAGCGGTCTATGCGGCCCTTTCAGCGGGCAAAACACCAGACCTGCCCCCTGCCCCGTCCTTCGCGGAACACGCCCTGAAGCACGCTGGCAAGCCCCATGCGGCAGAGGTCGATGCCTATTGGCGCGGCCAATACACCACACTGCCAGCGCTGCCGGAGCTGCCCGTCGACAGGCCCCGCACCGCGCGGCGGTCGTTCAACGGGGCAACCTTCAGCGCCCATCTTGATGCCGAACGGACCAAGCAGATCCGCGCCGCCGGGGCGCGGCATGGCTGCACCCTTTTCACCACGCTCTTCGCCGGGCTACACATGGTTCTTGGCAGGCTCAGCGGCAGCAATGACCTGGTGATCGGCGTGCCCACCGGCGGGCAGGCACTGCTGGAGAACCCGGCGCTGATCGGCCATTGCGTGAATTTTCTGCCCATCCGCGCCGCTTTTGACCCTAAGGCCCCTGCGGCGGCGCATCTGGCGCATGTGCGCGATCAGGTCTTTGCCGCCTTTGAGCATCAGCAGACAACCTATGGTGCGCTGGTGCAATCGCTGAATATCGAACGCTCCATCAACCGGCTGCCGCTGACCGAGGTTCAGTTCAACCTTGAAAAGCTCGCTGCGGGCATCGCGATTGACGGGCTGGACATCACGGTCACGCCCAACCCCAAGACCGGGGTGAACTTCGATCTGTTCTTCAACGTGATCGAAAGCCGTCAGGGCCTGCGCTTCGATGTGGATTACAACAGCGACCTGTTCGATGCCGGCACCATTGCCCGCTGGATCGGCCATCTGGAGGCCCTGCTGCTTGCGGTGGCCAAAGACGCCGACACGCCCGTCAGCAGGCTTGCCATGATGACCCCCGGCGAGGCGCTGAAGCTGGAGCGGCAGCACAACGCGACCGAGGCCGGTTTCCCACGCAAGACGCTGCCCCATCTGCTGCGCTGCGCTGCTGCGACACATGCGCAGGCGATTGCGCTTGAAGCGCCCGACGGCACCCTGACCCATGGCGAACTGGACACCCTCACCGATGCGCTGGCCGCACGGATCCAGCGGGCGCTGCCAGACCCCGGCGCGCGGGTGGCGGTGGCGCTGGAGCGCTCGCAAGCGATGGTAATTGCGATCATCGCGGTGCTGAAGGCCGGGCATACCTATGTGCCGCTTGACCCGCAGCAGCCCGATGCACGCCTCCGGCTGATCCTTGAGGCGGCGGAGACCTCGGCGATCATCAGTGACGGAGGGGATTTGCCGGGCTATGCCCAGGGGCTGGGGCTGGTCGCAATCGCACCGCGCGCCGAGGGGGCGCATGCCACCCCGATACGCCATCCCGTCGACCCTGAATCGGCGGCCTATGTGATCTTCACTTCCGGCTCAACCGGAACGCCCAAGGGCGTGGAAGTGCCGCACCGCGCGGTTGTCAATTTCCTGACCTCCATGGCGCGGGAGCCGGGCTTTGGCCCGGGCGATTCCATCCTTGCCGTGACCACCATCTCGTTCGATATCGCGGTGCTTGAGATTTTCCTGCCGCTCATGACCGGCGGCCGCACGGTTCTGGCCCGCAGCACCGATGTGCTGGATGCCTTCCGGCTGGTGGACCGGCTGGCGCAGGGCAATATCACGGTGCTGCAGTCAACGCCCACACTGTGGCAGATGCTGCTGGAGGCCGGGTTCAAACCGCATCCCGGTCTGAAAATGCTGGCGGGCGGAGAGCCGTTGCCCGCTGATCTCGCCGCGCGCCTGACCGCGACTGGCGGCACGCTCTGGAACATGTATGGCCCTACTGAGACCACGGTCTGGTCTGCCGTGCACCGGATTGAGCCGGGCGCCGCGCGTATCACCATCGGTCATCCGATCGCCAATACGCTGCTGCACATTCTCTCGCCCGACGATCAGCTGCTGCCCGTCGGCGTGACCGGAGAGCTGAATATCGGCGGCCACGGGCTGGCGCGCGGATATTTCCAGCGCCCGGAACTTACTGCCGCCGCGTTTCGTGAGGTTGATCTGCCCGGCGGCAGGCAGCGCCTGTACAGAACCGGCGACATGGCGCGCCGCCTGCCTGATGGAACCATCGAAGTGCTGGGCCGGATCGACAACCAGATCAAGCTGCGCGGTTTCCGTATCGAACTGGGCGATGTCGAAGGGGCCCTGCGCCAGCTTCCCAGTGTCGGCAAGGCCGCTGTGGCGCTGCGCCCGGGCCATGATGGCAGCATGCAGCTGGTGGGCTATGTGGTGCCCGAACCGGGCGGCGCGCCGTCATCGGCCGATCTGATGCGCCAGCTTCAGGCCCGCCTGCCCGGTTATATGGTGCCCACCGCATGGGTGATGCTGGATGCCCTGCCGCAGACCATGAACGGCAAACTGGACCGCAACGCGCTGCCGCTGCCCGGCGCGGACAAGGTCGTGGTGCCCCTGCGCACGCCGACCGCCCCAGCAACCGGGCTTGAGCGCCAGCTTGCCGGGATCTGGCAAGAGGTGCTGGGGCTTGAAGCGATCAGCACAACCGATACCCTTTTCGCGCTCGGGGCAGATTCGCTGAAAGTGTTCCGGATTGCGGCGCGGATGCTGGATGCCGATCTCAACCTTGAGGCCCGCGACCTGCTGGAGCATCCCTCGATCAAGGAACTTGCGGCCTATGCCGCCACGCGCGACACCACCGCCCGCAGCGGCCCGGTGCGCCCCTCCCTGCGCGATTTCCGCAACGGTGCAAGGCGCGCCGCGCCACAAACCGGAAATGCCGCCCAGCAGCAATAGCGCATGGCAAGGTCAGCCCAGCAGATGCAGCGGCGGTCGGTGATCACGATAAACAACCCGGACGGGGGCCGCCGCGCGCAGGGCGATGGCCCCCACAAAACCCGGCCCCAGATCCAGATGGGTCAGTGTCCAATCCCCGGGCCGATCAGCGCCGGCATCAATGCGGAGGATGCGGGGCGCCTCCGCAGGGCCAAGTGTGACATCGAAACTGTCGAGCGGGCACCAGAGCCCGGTTCCAAGGGCCTTGAGATAGGCCTCTTTCCGGGTCCAGCAGCGAAAGAACCCGGCCTGCCATTCCCGGGCAGGAAGCGCGCGCAGCGCCGACACCTCGTGTCGGGAAAAGAAATGTTCGGCCACATTCCTCTCAATCGCACGATGCGCCTCGATGTCGATGCCGATCGCCGGGCCGGGGCTGACGGCCAGCGCGGCCCAGCCCGCACTATGGCTGAGGTTGAAGGGCGGGCCTGCGGGCAGCCGCGGCTTGCCCCGCTCATCATACTGAAACCGCAGATCGCCCGGCCTCTGCCCCATCAGCGCGCCAAGAAGCTCGCGCATCCGCCCCCGCCCGGCCACGAACCGCCTGCGATCACGCTCAAACACGAAAGACGCCGCACGCCCGGTTTCATCCGCGCCGAGGTGGCGCGACAACGCCTGATACTGCGTCTCGTCAATGTCGAGGGGCCAGAGCCACAGATCTGTCAACACTGTCATCGGGTTCTGATCGCTTGGGCGCAGAGGCCCGATGATACCCCCAACCCCGCACAGGTCGAGCGGAAACATGCAGTTCCGGTTTTTCCTGGCCACTCCCGCGCGCGCATCCAACGGGCGCAATTTCCATGAGACGGTAGGTGAAAGCGCGGCAATCCGCATTCACACCGGCACGGCAACACCCTCGCGGCTGATGCTTTTTGTCCTGCCCGCGGCCTGATCGGCAAGCGCGCTGTGCACCACGGCTTCAAACTGCCCCCGAAAGCGCGCGGCAGAGAACTTCTGGGCATAGCGTGCAATCGTCTCCGGCTGAAAGCGGGTTTCCAGCGCCTCGAAACGGCGCACCGCCTGACAAAGCGCCTCCGGCTCCTGCCGGTCAAAGAAAAGCCCGGTCTGGCCATCGACCACGCTGTCCAGCGCGCCCCCGCGCCGATAGGCGATCACCGGCGTTCCGCAAGCCATCGCTTCGACCGGGACAATGCCGAAATCCTCCTCCGCCGGAAAAATCAGCGCCCGCGCCCCCTGATACAGCCCCGGCAGATCGCCAAAGGGCACGCGGCCCAACATCCGGACATTCGCGGGCAGGCTTTTTTCCAACCTGCGGCACTCTTCGCCATCGCCGACAACGATCAGGGGCTTGTTCAGATGCCTGAAGGCCTCGATCACCAGATCGGCCCGCTTGTAGCGCACCAGTTCCGACACAAAGAGGAAGTATTCACGCGGTCGCGCCACAGCAGGCAGGCGATAGGCCTCCAGATCGACGGGCGGATGCACGATATCTGCCTCGCGGCCATAATACCGGCTGACCCGGCCCGCGACAAAGCTGGAATTGGCGACGAAGCGGTCCACGCGCGCGGCGGTCGTCACATCCCATTGCCGCAGCCTGTGTGCCAGCCGTGAAAAATAGGCCCGGCCAACCCCACCCAGCCGCGCGGCATAATCCGGGTAGTGATCCCAGATATAACGCATCGGGGTATGAACATAGCAGATATGGGTGCTGCCCGGCGGGGCGATCACCCCTTTTGACGGCCCGCTTTCAGACGAGATGATCAGATCATAGCCGCGCAGATCCAGCTCCTCCAGCGCGCGGGGCATCAGGCCAAGATACTTCTGATAGTGCCGCCGGGCGCCCGGCAGGCGGCCGATGAAGGTTTCGGTAATCCGGTGGCGGGCGATGGCAGGCGAAATCCTTTCCGGATCAACGACATGCGTGAAAATATCCGCTTGCGGGTAAATCCGGAGGATCTCTTCCAGAACCTTCTCGCCGCCGCGCATCCCCACCAGCCAGTAATGGATGACCGCAACCCGCAGGCGGACAGGATCGCCCTCAGGCGCTGGCATAATCATAGATTTCACTTGAAACCGCGTCCTTCCGGCGCACCTGGCTCAGAACCGTTCCCACGACGACAGCGCCCGCGTCATCAAGCCGGTTCAGGGCCGCCTTGACCTTGTCATTGGCCACCCGGTTGGTCTGCACCAGCAGGATCGTTGCATCCGACATGCTGGAGATGACCAGCGCGTCCGGCACCGCGAGCACCGGCGCGGTATCAATGATGACCACGTCATACCGCGACGCCAGGTACCGGATAAGCGTGCCGAACGCTTTGGAGGCGATCAGGTCAGAGGCATTCGGCACCGAGCGCATCGGCATCACCATATCAATGCCGAACTCCGGCAGATGCTGCACCGCCTTTTCCACCGTGATCGTGCCGGAAAGATAGCGCACGATGCAGCCGCCATCAGGATTGGCGCCCAGTTCGACAGCGTTGGCCGAGCGCCGCAGGTCGGCATCGACCACTACCACCGAAAGCGACGCGCGCGTCAGGGAATGCGCAAGCGTTACACAGGTTGTGGATTTCCCTTCCCCGGCAATCGCGGAGGTGACCATCAGCACCTTGGGCCGGCCAATCCCGCGCACGTCAAACAGCTTTGCGCGGATGGTGCGGATGCTTTCCATATACAGCGAATGGTGGTTTGCGCGCATCTCCTGCTTGAGCCAGCGCCGGTCCCGGCGCTTGTGCGCGACATAGGGAAGCAGCGAAAGCACCGGCCGGTTCGACAATTGCCGCAGCGCTTCCGAAGTATGCACGGATTTGTGCAGCGCCTCGCGGAAAAAGGCGACAGCCACCCCCAGAGACAGGCCGATGAACCCTGCAATCGCCAGAAAGATCAGTTTTTGCGGCTCGGAAGGTTTGTGAGGTACGCGGGCGATACTGATGATCTGGGCATCGGGGCGCTGGAATTCGGTCTGCGCCGCGGTTTCCATGAACCGCGTTACCGAGGTTTCATAGGTGTTGCGGATGGCCGTGGCCGAACGCTCCATCTGATCAAGCGTGACGGTGGCGGCGGAAATACGGCCCATTCTGTCCTGAATGGCCTCCATTGCCTCCAGCAGCGAGGCCTCGCGGTTGGCCGTCATCTCCATCTCGCTGCGGATCGCCTCGATCCGGCGCTGCAACTCGGCCTCGATGCTGCGCTCGACATCCTCGGTCTGCGCCGTCAGCCCCACCATCTGCGGGTGGCGAACGCCCAGCGTGCGGGCCAGTTCCGCCTGTCGCCGGGCCAGTTCCGCGCGCTCCCGGTCAAGGGTCTCAAGCAGGGGTGAGCTGACGACATCGGCCACCGCAGCATATCCGCCGGTTTCATACAGCAGACGCACCATCCTGTAGCGGAACTCAGCGTCCGAGCGTTCAACCCGCGTGGCGAGGTAGCGGCTGTTGATGTCTGCAAGAAGCTGATCGGTTGCTTCGGCGTCCCCGCCAAACTCTTCCGTCATCGCCGTGCGGAACGCGACAACAGCGCCATCCGCCTCTTCCAGCTGGCGGCTCAGCTCGGCGACCCGTTCCTCCAGCCAGACGGTTGCACGCACCGTCGCATCGCGCTTCGCGGCAAGCTGGTCATGAACATATTGCTCGGTGATCGCATTGGTTATCCGTGCCGCAAGGTCGGGTGAGCGCGCCTCCGCAGTTACACGGATGGCATACGAGATACCCACCTGCGCAACCGTGACATCCCGCTGAAGCCTGGCGATGGTTCGGGCGCGCACCTGTTCGTCGCTCAGCGGTGGCGCAACGGGCGGCGCACCCAGAAGCGCTACGCGCAGGGTGCCGACCACCCTGCCCACAACGCCCGGCGTCTCGGTGAAGCGCGGATCATAGGCCGGATGACCGACCAGTTCCAGCCGGTCAACAACTTTCCCCAGCAAGAGGTTGGAACGGATCAGTTCAACCTCCCCCGCGACAACGAAATTCGACGCGGTCAGGTTGGACACCACCTGTTCGGCATTCATGACGCGTTCCTGCCGGGTATCCAGCAGCACCTGCGCGCTTGCGGTATAAACCGGCGGAACAATTTGCACATAGGTGGTCGCCAGCGCCAAAGCACCGGCAACCAGCCCGGCCAGCAACCATTTCTCGCGGCGCAGGACATCCATGATGAAGCTGAAATCGACCAGATCGCTGGCAGCTTCCCGGCTGATACCGGGGGCAGACGGAAGCGCGCTCCTCGCTGAAACATGCGTGTTCATTGGGTCAACTCCGTAAATGCATCCGCAGGCCTTACCGTCACGATGAGCAGATCACCGGGTAACAGCTCTGCCAGCCCGTCCACATCAAAGGTCGTGACGCCCTCCGGCGCACGACGGCGGACGCGGTATTCCACCCGCGCCTCCAGTTCGGCATTCGCGGCCGAGGTGATCCATTGTCGCAACAGATCAAGCCGGTCGATGATGGACAGCCGGTCAGATTCCAGCTTGGCAATCTCGCTCCAGCGGCTTTGCCCCTCCGACAAAAGGCGTTGCGCTCGGTCACTCTCAAGGCGCGAATACTCGCGCTGAAGCTCACCAAGGCGACGTCTTGCAGCCGTCTGCTGCCCCCGGATCTGGAACAGCAGGTCTTCGGCCTCGGCGCCAAGGCGATGAAGCTGCGACAGCGTCCCCGAAGCCTGCACACCCCGCTCGGTCAGCGCCTGCCCCCGCGCGATATCTTCCTGGGTGCGCTCGAGCGCGGTCGCCTGTGCGCTTTCGCGCGCGGCAAGCAGGATGATCTCATTCTCGGATTCGACAATGGCTTCGCGCAGCAGGCGGCTCTGGGTTTCGTGATTGCGCCGCTCCAGCACGATGATCTCATCCTCAACGGGCTTGAGCTCCAGGAAAACCGCCTGATCGACAAGGGGGCGGATGCGCGTTGGCATATCGTCCCAACGCACCTCGTCGCGCCCCTGAACCTGTGCCCGGATGCGCGCATATTCTGTCGCAAAGCGTGCCAGATCCGCCTGAACCGAGGCAAGCGAGCCCTCCAGCGCGCGCCGCTCCAGAATACGCGTCTCGGCGTTATTGAGCGGAACAACCGGGCCACCGGCAAGCCCCAGCGCCTGCTCAGCGCTGATATACAGACGAAACTCGTAAAACCCCGGATTGCGGACATCCCCGGTCACAAAGACAGGGCGGTAGGCCGCGATGGACAGGTCCACCGTCGGATTGATGAAAACCTGCCGGTCCACATAGGTCTGCCGGATGCGGGCGCGCGCTTCCTGAAGCGACAGATTGGCCACCTCCAACCCGCCGATCAGGGGTAAGCGCACGGCACCGTCGCTTCCGACAATAAACCTTTGCGGCGGATCAGAATCATCCAGTATGTCAAGTTCCAGCTCGTCGCCGATTTTCAGAAGGTAACCCTCCTGCGCGAAGACGGGCGAGGCAATCCAGATCAGGAGAGCAATCAGAATTCCGGAAATCAGGGGAATATTGCCAGAAGCAATCAATGCATATTTCTTATTCATCGACACACCCTCACACGCCAGACTGGCGACCTTTCAAGTAATTTTAACCTGTGCAGCGCTTAAAACCTCATCGTATGACCGTTGCCTCCGTCGCAGCCGGATAAAAACCTTCGCCTTGTAGCGCCGTACCTTGCGAAGCCGGAAGGGTTGCCCGGCGCGGGCCAAGCATGTCGCCGTATAGCGCCACGATTTCATTCACCCAGCTTTCGGGCGGTTTTGCGAATTGCTTTCCCGCCGCAAGCGCGCTCTGCGCCATGCGCCGTATCAGGCCGTCATCGGCCGCCGCGCGGGCCAGGACAGCGGCCAGATCATCGCTGTCGCCCGCACGGAAAGTCAGGCCCGCACCAGCGGCCTTGATTTCACCGGCAAGCAGCGCCCGGTCGGAAACGATCACCGGCACCCCGCAGGCCAGCGCCTCGACCAGCGTCAGGCCAAAAGGTTCCGGCCCCAGGCTGGGCACCACGACAGCGCGCGCCTGGCGCGCCAGCGCCGCCAGCCCGGTCCGGTTCTGCCAGCCCACATAACGAAACTCGGGATACTGCGTCTGAAGTTGCTGCCGCTCTGCACCGTCGCCCGCAAACCAGAGCGGCACTTTCGCCTTCCGCGCCGCCGCTGCCAGCTCAAACACGCCTTTGTAAGTGTGAATATCGCCCACGAACAGAAAAGGCTGATGTGCCTCCGGGGTTGCGGGCTCAGCGAGAAAGGGCTGTGCCGGGTTCCGGATGGTGCACGGCGCCGCTATCTTCCGGCCGCCCCGCTCAAGATAGGCGCGCATGTCGTCATGGAGCAGGATGATCCGCGCATCGGCGAAAAAATCTGCGGCCAGCCGGTTAAGCACCAGCTGTCTGACCACCCGCCAGATTTTCTGCGGATAGTTGCGTTTGTCGCAGTTCTGAACGGCGCAACCAAGGGAAAGCGGCACAAGCGGGCATTCGCACCGGCGCTGATAGTCGAAATATGCACCATTGGGGCAGGTAAGAAAGTAATCGTGGGCATGGATCACCACCCGTTCGCGCACCGGATGCAGCGACGCGAAAATCGAGGGTGAAAGCGTCTGAAAGAAGCCGTGAACATGATAGACCGTCCCCGGCGTGTCGCTCTCCTGCACAAGTTCCGACAGCGTTTGGCGGGCCGGGCGGTTCCATATCCCGCGCATCAGGGCACTTGCCTTCCGTTGCTTGAGCAGAGAGGCACCGCTGACGCCCGCGAACGCGATCTCCGACGCGGGCTCCGGCGTGCTCAGATCGCCAGAGAACACCGTCACCGGAATTTGGCGGCTTAACAGCCGGTCGGCCAGCAACAACGCCAGCCGCGAGGCGCCGCCGCATTCCCGCGAATAGTCGCTGATGACCACAACCCGGTCAGGCAGGCGCGCTGCGGGGCTCATGAGGCCGCTCCCGCACGCGCTGGCATGCTATCGGGGCGGAGGGCCTGTTGCCTCAGACGCGTCTTTGCGATGATGACGCCCGTCCCGGTCGCGGCAATGCCTGACAACGGTTTCATCCGCCCCGCCCTCTGCGAAGGGCGATAAGCAAGATGGGCCAAAATCCGCCACATTCCTGTCCATATTTTGTAGCTCACTGGTCCGATATTGTTTTCGACACGATTTACAGCTAAGCTATTCTGGATTTCAGAAACAACGCGCAGCATGGCCATGAGCAAGCTCATCAGAAGCACAGATCCCAGCGTGATTGAAGGCACCCCCCAGTGCCACGGGTGGTCCAGGCGCCTGATCGCTCTGGATGCGTCGGTTCTTCGGTCGCTGGTCATCGGGGCCTGCCTTGCTTTCTGGCTGATCTTGTTGCTGATTGTGCTGAACTGATATTCTCCGCGGTCGTCAGCGCGCCCCCTTTCGGAGCAGCACAACACCAATTGTCCGGACGATGATCGACATATCGAACAGGGTGCTCTGTTGGGCGACATACGCGCAATCAAGGCTGACCCGCTGTTCATACGAAGTGTCGCTGCGCCCGCTCACCTGCCAGAGGCCGGTAATCCCGGGCCGGACTGACAGATAATCACCGATCCTGTCGCCATAATGCCTGATTTCCGAAGTCACGATGGGCCGGGGGCCGACAATGGACATGTCACCCTTCAGGACGTTCCAGAACTGAGGCAGCTCATCCAGACTCGTTTTTCGCAAAAACGCCCCCAGGCAGCTTATCCGCGGGTCCTTGGTCAGCTTCTGCGTCAGATCCCACTCCTGCCGGGCCGCCGGATCAGCCTCCAGCAGATCATGAAGCGCGCGATCAGCATTCTTGACCATCGTCCGGAACTTGTGACACCGGAACAGGCGCCCGCCGCGCCCCACCCGCAGTTGCGAATAAACAACCGGGCTGCCGTCAAATATAAGAATAAGCACCGCAACCGTCAGAAAAAACGGCGCAAAGAATGCAATGGCAAACAAGGCCATCAGCCGGTCAAGAACCAGCTTGCTGGCTCTGCTCAGCCGTGAACGGGTCGGGTGTTGGTAATACTGTGTGGTGAGCGGCTGAACGATCTGAACGTTCTCGCCCGGAAACGTGAATATACGCATGCAAGCAGCACAAAAGTGCCCCCCCGGAACAACGGTCGCATACGAATCACACCAAGGCTGAGGTTACTATGGAAATTTGCGTTGAGGAATGTTCGAATTAAGCTGTGCAGAAGAAATTCAAAGATCAGCCCGCCTGCAAGCCTCTGCCAGGCCCATGTTTATCATTTTGCAAAAGCATGCTCTGCTCAGAAGTCGCGTTCGATCAACCCCAGCCCGCGCAGATAGATGCCGATTCCGGCCTCCAGCAACTCCTCGGGCGTGAAAGGGGAGCGGGCGCCGGGTTTTCCGCGCGCATAAAGCTCGACAATCCCATGGCTCAACGCCGTGATATGCGCCGAGAACATGGCGGGCGGCGGGCGGCGCTCAGGCGGAATGCGTGCCGACAGCGCTTCGGCGGCGCGAATCAGCACCGCATTCGCCCGTGCGGCGGCCTTTGCCAGTTCCGGGGTCTGGCCCGGGGCGACCCCGCTTTCGAACATGGCGATGTAATGGCCCGGATGCTTGCGGGCAAAGGCCAAATAGGCCCGCCCCACAGCCTCGAACGCGGTCAGAACGCTGGGCCTGCCATCGTCATAGGCGTATTCCAGCAGTTCGCCGAACAGCTCATATCCCTGAAGCGCAACCTCGGCGATCAGCTCCTCGCGACCGGTGAAATGCCGGTAGGGCGCGGCCGCCGAAACATCGGCCAGCTTCGCCGCCTCGGCCATGGTAAAGCCGGTGGGCCCTTTCTCAGCGATCAGCGACAGCGTGGCCTCGACCAGCGCCTGACGCAGATTTCCGTGATGATAGCCGCGCTTGCTCATCTGGCCCGGTCCCGGTGGCGTGGCAGCATCCCTACCCCCAACCGGCGCAGGGCGCAATCCTGAGCGCCGGGGAGGCACGGATCACCCTTGCATTACCCCCCGCCAGCGCATAGATGGGCCGCGAGAGGTCGGCGCGGGCAGGCACCTCGCCAACCTGGTCAGGTCCGGAAGGAAGCAGCCACAACGAGACCCGCCTGGGTCGTGCCCGGCCTCTCACCTTATCCCCCTTCAGATCGCCGACGCTCCGAACAGGGGCCGCCCTTTCATCTGTTCAGAAATATCCTCGGGGGGAGCCACCGAAGGCGGCGTGGGGGGCAGACAGCCCCCCGTCCCGCAGCCGCCACGCGTTCAGCGCCGGGGCTTCGCGCCCCCTTTGGGCTTGCCCTTGGGTGCCCCCATCGCGCGCGCGGCTTCCGCAGCGGCGCGCAGCTCCTCGGCAATCTCGTCAGCCTCGTCCGGCTCGAAATCCAGCGGCAGATCAACTCCCTCGGCTTCGACATAGAGGCGCACCATGCCCAGCGTCGTCGGTCCGATCTGCAGATTGGCAGCGGTTTCGCTTTCCTTGTTGATCCCCATGACGGGCTCCTTTCGATGCGCTTGCGGTCAGGCAGAAAGCGTTACGGCACGCCCGGTGCAGTTTCAAGCACAGAGCACTTGCATTCGCCACAGAGCAGCGCTAAACGGCCCCCAGTGCCGACGTAGCTCAGTTGGTTAGAGCACCAGATTGTGGATCTGGGGGTCCCCCGTTCGAGCCGGGGCGTCGGTACCATCCCCCCAACAGAACGGCATTCAGCCGCGCCAGTCCCCCAGCGCGGTCAGAATCGCGGCGCCGGTGCGGATGCCGCCCATGAAACACGCGATGGTCAGGTTCTCGTTGGGCGCATGATTGGCCTCGTCGGCATTGCCGTAAGGCACCACAAAGGCCGGAACGCCCAGAATTTTCGTGAAAACGTAATCCGGCAGGCTGCCCCCCATCGACGGGAACTCCAGCACTGGTGCGCCGCGCGCGTCCTCGACGGCCCGGCGCAGAACCTCGGCGACCGGCGTTTCCATCGGGGTTTTCGAGGGACGCATCGCGCCCTGCCGCACCACCTGCACCCCGGGCGCATGGCGTGCGACATGGGCCTCGACAGCCGCGAAAACCGCCTCGGGCTCCATTGCCTCCACCAGCCGGATATCGCATTTCGCCACGGCCTCGGCAGGCAGCACGGTCTTTGACCCCGCGCCGCCGTATCCGCCGTGCAGCCCGTTGATGGTCAGCGTGGGGTGGAACATCAGCCGCTCGAAATAGCCGCGATCCGTGGGGGCATCCAGCGCCGCCATCTCCATATCCGCCATCACGCCCGGCAGATCCAGCGGCAGCCGCGCCACCGCCGCGCGCTCCATGGCGGTGGGTGGCACCACGGCATCCGCCAGCCCGTCAATGGTGATCCGCCCGTCGGGGGCCTTCATCGTGGCCAGCAGATGCACCAGTTGCCACAGCGCGTTGGGCATCACCCCGCCGAAATTCCCCGAATGCGCATCCCGCTTCGCCGTCCGCGCCCGAAGCTCGAACGAGGCCACGCCACGCACACCGTAAACGATCGTCCCCTGCCCCGAGGCATGCATCGGCCCGTCCGCCGTCACCACCAGATCGGCGCGTAACAGATCGGCATTGCGGCGCACCACCTCGGCGATATGCGGGCTGCCGACCTCTTCCTCGCCCTCCAGCAGGATCTTCACATTGCACGGCACCCCGCCCTTGACCGCCAGCAGCGATTCGATGGCCAGAATCTGCGCAAAATGCTGGCCCTTGTTATCGGCCACCCCGCGCGCATAGATCCGCCCGTCGCGTATTGTCGGCTCAAACGGCGGGCTGAGCCATTCTTCCAGCGGCTCGGGCGGCTGCACGTCATAATGGCCATAAAGCAGGATGGTCGGGCGCGCAGGGTCATTGCCCAGCTGGCCAAAGACCATCGGATGGCCCGCGGT
Organism: Pararhodobacter sp.; assembly: GCF_036802785.1. Classification (GTDB taxonomy): domain Bacteria; phylum Pseudomonadota; class Alphaproteobacteria; order Rhodobacterales; family Rhodobacteraceae; genus Pararhodobacter. Next base: position 2,653 of record NZ_DAIRVN010000079.1, on the reverse strand, counting down.
TTCGATCCGCTCCACCGCCATGCCCAGCGCCTGAAGATGCCCCTCCAGCAGCGCCGCCACCTCACCGATGCCGATGTTCTGCGCACTGATACTGGGGTGGCGCACATATTCCATCAGCCGGGCGATGAAGGCCGCACGGTTGGCTTCAATATGCGCAAAGACCGGGGCGAGCGTGCTGTCATTCATGGTTTTTCTCCGTCGTTTCCTCTTGATAGCGCGGTGGAGGGGGTGCTTCCAGTCTCTTGCCCCGGCCCGCGCCGATGGCCCCAAGCGCCCCCGTCTCTACCCGCGCCACAGCCTTCCATGATGCCCCGGTCGGGGCGCTTCAAGCCCACAACCGGGGCGATACCCGACACCCCTCAGTTGCCGCCCCCACCCAGAAACCGCTGCAATCCGCGCCCGATCTCCTGCTCCAGCCGCTCGCGCCCGCCCTCGCGCAGGCTGTCCTCCACGCTCTCGCCTTCCCGCCGCCCGATCCCCAGCCGCTCCTGCAACTCCTGATCGACGCGCTCGCGGGCGCGTGCCTCCAGCCTTGCGGCCTCTTCGCGGGCGCGCGCTTCCAGCCGTGCGGCCTCTTCGCGCAGCCGCTCCTCGGCCAGCCCCTCCAGATCCAGCCGGAAACGCGGCGCGGACCAAGGGCCGGTGATGATCAGCGGCACGCGCAGCGCCTCGCCGGTCTCGGCATTGCGCAGCGCCGTGGGCGTGACGCGGTATTCCAGGGTCTGCGCCCCCAGATCGACTGCGCCGCGCCCGGTGACCGACACGCGCGAGGCCTCCATCGCCAGATCCTCGTTGCGCAGCACCCCGCCCTGCAGGGTGAAGCTGCCCCCGATACTCTGAAAGATTGTGCGGTTTTCCTCGCCCATATAGGAAAGGTCCAGATTGCGCAGCATCCCCGCCAGATCGAACCCGATGATCTCACCCTGCCCCAGCGCCAGCCGCCCCTCACCGGACAGGCTGCGCATGATCGCATCGACCGAGTTGCCGACCCCCAGAAACCGCAGATCAAGCTCGCCCGTGCCGCTCAGCCGTTCAAACCCGGCGAACTGGCGCAGCAGGGGCAGCAGCGCGACGGATTGCGCGCTCAGATTGCCGCCGACTGACAGGCCTGAGCGGTTGTTCGCCACCAACTCGCCCCTCAAGGTGCCATCGAACAGCCGCAGCTCACGCAGGTCCAGAACGGCGCGCGACTGGTCGATGGTCAGGGTGCCGCGCGCTGCCGTCAGATCGATGATGCCGGTCTGCACCGGCCCCACCGTGAACCCCACCGCCGCATCCATCAGCCCCAGCGCCGATGCGTCGATCACATCGCGCGACCAGCCCGCAGCGCCGCCGCCCTCGCTTTCGCCCCCGGTAAACGCTGTCAGGTCCAGCGCGGGGGCGCTGATCTCGCCGCTCAGACGCGGGCGCGGGCCGTCCGTGGTCAGATCCAGCGCCATGGTCAGCCGGTTCTGGCCCAGCGCCAGACTGGCCTCGCGCAGATGCACGCTGCCGGTGGGGGCAAGGGTCACCTGCCCGGCCAGCGCCAGCGGGCGCGCGCCGGGCGGCAGCGGCTCGGCTGCGCCGCCGCCGGTCAGGGCCATGAGGGGCGCAAGCCCCGGCCCCTCCAGCGTGATCCGCCCCTCGGCGGCGAGCGGCTGCAAACCGCCCCGCCCCTCGAACGAGGCACGGGTAGCCCCCGCGCGCAACCTGGCCGAAAGCGTGACGATGTCACCGCCCAGCAGGCCCGCCACCGCGCCGATATGCATCTCTGCCTCAAAATCCTGCCCGCCATGGCGGCCCGAAAGCTGCAGATCGCCCGGGCCATCAAAAGTCGGCATCGAAAGCGTCAGCTCCAGCCCCTCGATCCGCAGATCAGTGCCGGTTTCCCGGTCGATGATGCGCACCGAGGCATCGCTGATCTGCGCGCGCTCCAGCGACAGGCCGCTCAACCCGGAGGTGCCACCAGAAAAACCGGGGGCACCCGTCGTCGCGCCCTCCGCGCCTGCACCGCCGCCCGCCCCCTCAAAAAGCCAGTTCAGGCGCCCGTCCACCGCACGCTCCACCACAATGCGCGGGCCATGCGCCTCGAAATGGCGCACCACAAGCTCTCCGCGGATCAGCGCCGCAAGATCCAGTCCCAGATCAACCGAGGCGGCCTGCAACATCGGCCCGCTCTCCGCCCAAGGCGCATTGGCCAGCGACACGTTCTCAACGCGTGCGCCGATAACCGGGAAGATGCTGGGGCGCACCGATCCGGCGATGGTCAGTTGCCGGCCGGTTGCGGCCTCGAACTGCTGCGCGGCAATGCCCGCGATACGCTCCGCCGGGATCAGAAACAAACCGGCCACCACGAGAACCAGCAGCGACACCACAACCCCGATCGTTCTGAAAATCCAACGCATGCAGCTTCCTCACCAGCCAGGTACAGGGCGACACAGCCAGACCCGGCCACCCGGGCAAAGCTTAACAAAGCAAACATATTACACAAGCGCCCACGGACCGCGCCGCCCAGTCTCCTGCCGCACGCGGCCCCCGCGTCCGCAACCACCAGTTGCGCGCCCCTCACACCTGCACCAGACGCCCGCAAAAGCCCCTGCACCGACATGCGCCCGACGCCGCCCCTTCATCTTGCCGGAAATACGCTGGGGGGTGAATTGGCCGCAGGCCAAGA
>NZ_DAIRVN010000078.1:0-23676 GCF_036802785.1 Pararhodobacter sp. | reverse complement strand
CTCCAAGCCCCCGCCGCCCTGCCGCCCCGGAAACGGAACCGGCGACTGAGGAAGAGGGCGCAGAGGGCGAGGCGGCAGAGGCCGGCACACCTGCCGATCCGGCTACGGTTGCCGACACAGACACGGACGCCGTGCCTGCCGATACCCCCGCGCCGCCTTCGCCCGGCACCCAGCCCATGCCCCGCCCGGCTGATCTGGTGACCCAAGACGACGATGTGGTTGAGTAATCTGACGAAATAGCGGAAACAGGGGCACCCGCCAGACCCGCCGGGTTCAGTTCCGCCGAAAGAACCGCCGAAAGAACCGCCGAAAGAACCCGGGAGTGATGGTTTTGAAGGATTGCCGCGCATGAACCGCATCGAATTCATCATCGTCACGGCGATCATTCTTTTCGTGGCTTTCGCGCTGGGCTGGTTCGCGCATTGGGTCATCTTCCGCTTCACCCGTGTCACCAAGGCCGACCTCGGCGAACTTGAGCGTCTGGCACAGGCGCTGCACGAGGCCGAGGAAACCCGTGATCAGGCCGTTGCCTATATTCACCACCGCGAGGAAGAACTGAACCGCGAGCTGACCCAGACCCGGGCAGAGCTGCGCGCCGCGATGGACGGGCTGCGCGAAGCGCGCTACGAGGTCGATCTGCTGCAGCGCCAGCTTGAGGCGCGCAGCGACGGCTGACGGGGGCGCCAGCCGGGCCGCGCGCAAGGCGCTTTGGCTTCACGGCTTTTCATGGCGGCAGGATTGGTCTAATCGGTAGCGGGCGCGGCTGGCAGGATGCCGGTGCGCCATGTTCTATTCGGGGAAGGCGCGATGAAATTCACTCTGTCCTGGCTCAAGGACCATCTGAAAACCGAAGCACCGCTTGAAGCGATCCTTGAGGCGCTGACCGATCTGGGGCTTGAGGTCGAAGAGGTTGCAGACCCCGCCGCGCGGCTGGGCGCCTTCCGCATCGCCCGCATCATCGAGGCCGCTCCGCACCCCGATGCCGACCGCCTGCGTGTCTGCCGTGTCGAGGTCCGGCAGGGGCCGGACAGCGCTCCGCAGGAGGTTCAGGTTGTCTGCGGCGCGCCGAATGCGCGCACCGGGCTGGTGGGGGTCTTCGCGCCCGTCGGCACGCATGTGCCGGGCACCGGGGTTGATCTGAAACCGGGCGTGATCCGGGGGCAGGAATCGAACGGGATGATGTGTTCCGAGCGCGAGCTGGAACTGTCCGAAGACCACGACGGCATTATCGAGCTGCCCGGCGATGCACCGCTGGGCGCGCGCTATATTGATTACGCGGGCCTCAATGACCCGATGATCTACGTCAAGGTCACTCCCAACCGCCCTGATGCGCTGGGCGTGCGCGGCATCGCGCGCGATCTGGCGGCGCGGGGGCTGGGCGTGCTGAAACCGCTGCCGGTTGACGCTGTGCCGGCGGCATTCGACAGCGGTCTGCGGGTTGAGATTGACCCGGTGCTGAAGGTCAGGGGCTGCCCCTTGTTCATGGGCCGCGTCCTCCGCGGGGTTAAGAACGGGCCTTCGCCGGTCTGGCTGCAACGGCGGCTGAAAGCGATTGGCCTGCGCCCGATCTCGGCACTGGTGGATGTGACCAACTTCTTCACCTTCGCGCTCAACCGCCCGCTGCATGTGTTCGATATGGCGAAGGTTTCGGGCAATGTGCTGCGCATCCACCCCGCGCAGGGCGGTGAGGAGATACTGGCGCTCGACGGCAAGACCTATCGGCTGGACGCTGGCATGATGGCGATTTCCGATGCGGCAGATGTTGAAAGCATCGCCGGGATCATGGGCGGCGAGCATTCGGGCTGTACGGAAGAGACCACCGATGTCTTCCTCGAATCGGCCTATTGGGACCCGATCACCATCGCCGCCACCGGCAGGGCGCTGCGTATCAACTCCGATGCGCGCTACCGGTTCGAGCGGGGGGTGGACCCGGCCTTCACCGGCCCGGGGCTGGAACTGGCGACGCGGATGATCCTTGATCTGTGCGGCGGCGAGGCCTCGGCCGTTGTCGCCGACGGGGCTGTGCCCGATACCACGCGCGCCTATCGCTTCGATCCGGCGCGCATGGGCAAGCTGGTGGGGATGGATGTTCCCGAGGCCGAGCAGCGCGCCACGCTGGAGGCGCTGGGCTTCACCCTGAACGGCGATATGGCCACCCCGCCAAGCTGGCGCCCGGATGTTCTGGGCGATGCCGATCTGGTGGAAGAGGTCGCGCGCGTGGCCTCGTTGAGCAAGCTGGAAGGCAAACCGATGCGCCGCGTCACCGCAGGCGTGCCTGTCCCGATCCTCACGCCCATGCAGCGGCGCGAGCGGCTGGCGCGGCGGACACTGGCGGCGCTGGGCTATCATGAATGCGTCACCTACAGCTTCATCGACGCAGCTTCGGCCACGCTCTTTGATGGCGGGGGCGATGGCGTGCGGCTGGAAAACCCCATCTCCAGCGAAATGACCCATATGCGCCCGGACCTGCTGCCCGGCCTGTTACAGGCCGCGGCCCGCAATCAGGCGCGCGGGGCGATGGATATGGCGCTGTTCGAACTGGGGCCGGTGTTCGGCGGCGGGGAGCCCGGCGAGCAGGCGCTGCATGCCACGGGGCTGCTGCTGGGCGCTTCTGCCGCGCGCGATCCGCATGGCAGCCGCCGCCCGGTTGACCTGTTCGATGCCAAGGCCGATGCTGAGGCGGTTCTGGCCGCGCTGGGTGCGCCAGCAAAGCTTCAGATCGACCGCAATGTGGCACCATGGCTTCACCCGGGCCGCGCCGGGCGCCTGACGCTGGGGCCTAAGCTGGTGCTGGCCAGCTATGGCGAGGTGCACCCGCGTATCCTGCGCGCCTACGGGATCAAGGGCGCGGCGGTGGCCTTCACGCTGCATCCGGCCGCAGTGCCGATGCCCAGAAACGCCGCTGCAACGCGCCCGGCGCTGGCGCTCCATGACCTGCAAAGCGTCGAGCGCGATTTCGCCTTTGTCGTGGACGCGCAGGCCGAGGCGCTGACGCTGGTGAATGCAGCGCTGGGTGCCGACAAGGCGCTGATCGAAACCGTGCGGGTCTTTGACGAATTCGCCGGTGAGAAGGCCGAGGCGCAGATGGGCGCGGGCAGGAAATCGCTCGCCATCGCGGTGCGGCTGCAGCCGCAGGGCAAGACCCTGACCGAAGAGGAGATCGAGGGGGTCAGCGCGAAGATCATCGACAAGGTCGCCAAAGCGACCGGCGGCGTGTTGCGGGGCTGAGGGGCTGGGCAGGGGCCGTGGCGCCTGTGAGCTGGTGCCCTTGACCCGGTTCGGCGGATGTGCCGGGTTGGCCATTTGTTTTCGCATAAAAAAAGAATGGGGGCGCTGCCCCCGGCCGTTCCGCTGCGCAGAACGGCCTCCCCCGGGATATTTGGGAACAGGTGAAATCAGGGCGGGCGGCTTTTTTCCAATGCGCTGAAAAGTTTTGCGTGTCGGGGCCGGGGCAACCCGGAGGGCGGCGGCAGGGGGTTGCACCTTTGTGAACCCGGTCTAAGCTGCCGGGGTATTCTGAAAGCACGGCAAAGGCGGCATGACCTCAACTTCAGTGACTTCAACGGTGCGCTCTGGCAGCGGGGCGGCGGGGCCGCTGCTGGGCGTGCTGGCTTTCGCGCTTTACGCCACGCATGACACGGTGGTGAAATATCTGGGCGCCAGTTACAGCGTTTTCCAGATCGTGTTTTTCAGCGTCTTGTTCAGCTTTCCGCTCATCATTCTGATGCTTCTGCAGGATCCGACGCCGGGCACCCTGCGCGCGCGCCATCCCTGGTGGAACCTTGCGCGCACGGTGTCGATGGTGAGCGGCTGGACGGCGGTGTTCTATGCGTTCAGTGTGTTGCCGCTCGCGCAGACCTATGCGATTCTCTTCGCCACGCCGCTTTTGATCACGCTGCTGTCGATCCCGGTGCTGGGTGAGCATGTGGGCATGCATCGCGGGGCGGCGGTGGTTGTCGGTCTGGTGGGCGTGCTGATCGTGCTGCGCCCCGGCTCGGCGGATCTGACGCTTGGCCATGCCGCGGCGCTTCTGGCGGCGAGCTGTTCGGCGGCCTCCTCGGTTATCGTGCGCCGGATCGGGCGTGAAGAGCGCGCGGCGGTTCTGATGCTCTATCCGATGGTGGCAAGCTTCGTGGTCATGGGCGCGCTGATGCCGCTGGTCTATGTGCCGGTCGCGGCGATCGACATGGCCGCGCTCGCGCTGGTGGCGGCGCTGGCGTTCAGCGCCGCGCTCTGCATCATTGCCGCTTATCGGCGGGCCGAAGCGACGGTTGTGGCGCCGATGCAGTATTCGCAGATGATCTGGGCGGCCTTGTTCGGCTGGCTGTTTTTCAGCGAGATTCCGGACCGCTGGACCATGGTGGGGGCGGCGGTGATCATTGCCAGCGGCCTGTTCATCCTGTTCCGCGAAACCCGGCGCAATGTCTCGGTCAACCAGCCGGTTCTGGCGACGCGGCTGCCGATGGAGACCGCCGCCGCATCGCGCGCGGGGCTTCTGCCGGAGCACGAGCCACCGGCCTTTGACACCAGACCCGCGCATCGCTGAACCCGCGCAATAGCCTCTTGCAAAAGCGCGCAGCCCGGGTTACTCCGCGCCCACGGTCGGAGCGTAGCGCAGCCCGGTAGCGCACCTGCTTCGGGAGCAGGGGGTCGGAGGTTCGAATCCTCTCGCTCCGACCAAATTCCCGTATAATTTCAAGCACTTAGCGACACCCCTCGGGGCACCGCCCAGCGCTTAGACCTATGTCGTAAGCCAGTGATAAGCAGCGCAGACCCTTCCGGCGACTCGCTCAGCAAAACACCCCGCACCCGAGGGGTGCGAGGTGCTGGGCAGGTCACGCGGGTTAAAGGAGGCCCCGCGCCCTGTCTGCGTCCGTTGGATTTATCGGGGAACTGAACGCTATGCCCCGTCGCGGGTGGCAAGCCCGCTCCCGCCGCTCTGCCAGTCCCCTTACATGGCAGCGGATTTGTCGACGTTCCCCTTGCACCTGTCACAGATGCGCAGAGCTATGACGTCTTGGCTCCAGAAGGCGCGGGTGCAGCACATGCAGCGCCGCCATCCGACAGACCTGACCACACGCGGCGGGTTGTGGTCATGGTCCAGCACCGCCTCGCGCCGCCTGCACCCGTCAAAGCCCCACGGCTCCGGTTCCGCGAAGCCGGTGTCGAAGCGCGTGCGCTTGCGCGGCTGTGCTGGCGGCACAGCGCGATCCGCACCCTTGCCGCCGCTAACCCTGCTGGCACCCTGGGATCGGGGTTGCTGCGCCGCACCTGCCGCGAGCCAAGGGGGTGTCAGCACGCAACTCATCGGACTGTGTGTTCCCACAACTGGTTCCTGCCGCGCTGCCACTGGCCCCACACCCCGTCAGCATGGCACTTGCGAAGCCCCTCGATGGGAAAGTCGCGGTCCAGCTTGCCCGCTGCAATGTCGGCCTGAACCTCGGCCTCGAAGGCTGCAAACGACCCATACGCCAACTCGATGGGCGAGAGTTGCGGGGCGCGTGCCGCTTCCAGCTTGGCGACTCGGCGCAGGAGGGCGCGGGTGCTGCTCACGGCGCACCCTTGCGCTTCACCGCCGTCAGCGCCCGCACGATGGCGGTCCCGCGCTGCTGGTCGGCTTGCCGACGTTCCAGCGTCGTCAGAATGCGATCCACCTGCCGCGCTGTGTCGCGGGGCGTGGGCTGCGATGCGGGCTTGCCCTGAGCTGTGGTCATTTCCCGCTCCGCGCCTTCAACTCCGCCTCAAGCGCGACAATGGCAGGTGCGGCGTCCAACGTCCGACGCAGGTTTAGTTCCGCATAGCGCTGCCGACCCTCCCCGGCCTCAACGTGCCGCTGTCGCAGCGCTTCCATGTCCGCGCGCGTCACGCCGTAGTCAGGGATGGCCTCGCTCCCCTCGCGCCGGAACCCCTTGCCGTCAACATAGCTGACAGCCGGGTCGTCCGGTGCAGGTGCGGGCATGTCAGTGACCACAGGGTATCCGCTCAGCCATCCATCCGGTTTGCGTCTCATTTCAATACTCCCAAGGTTTGAAGCACCCCATAGGCATCGGTCCGCGTATCGGGCTCGTCGCAATCGCGCAGCACCTCCAGCATGGACGCGATGGCAACCTGCCTCAGGCGACCGCGTGTCTGATCGTCCAGCGCTTCCAGCTTCTCGCGGTGCTTGGCGGTAAACTCGCTGGCCGTGATCGGCACCAGCGTGACGGGGTAATCCATGCGGTCCGCCATGCGCACCGCGTCAGCCACCGCGCGGCTGTAGTCGTCCACATGGCATGTGGTCAGCAATTCCCGCCCCTCGGGGGTGCCAAGGTAGGTCTGCACAAAGCAGTCCTCGGGCAACGGTTCGAGGGCGTAGACCGTGTTCCGTTCGGTCTTGATGATGCTCATGGGTTCACCGCCTTCGCTTCAAGCAGCGTCAAGCGCTGTTCCAGTTCCTCGGTCGTCCGCACGTTGGCGAGGTTGCTCAGCATGGCGCTGATCTGCTGCCCCACATCGGGCGGCACGTCGCCTGACGCCACTGCAACCGCAACCTGTGCCAACTGCTCGCTGAGCGGAAGCGTCGGGTCGAAGCTGAACCGCACCCGCTCGCCGCTTGCCTTCAACGGGGCGACGACACGCGACAGCACAAGCTGGGCAGCAGCGGAATCGCCCTCAAGCGCCTTCTCAATCTGCTTCTCCATCACGCCGCCCACGTTGTCCTGGAGCAGCTTTGCCATCTCGGTCCGCGCCATTCCGAGGACGGCTTTTCGCCCATGCGGATTCGGACTTTTCATGCCTTTGTGCCACTTCGGATTGCCGCGACCGTGACCGGGCGGAGGGTTGTGGTTCTTCAACCATTCAGGTTGATCGGGAAGGTTTTGATGGCCCATGGATCAAGAACCCCGCATGACGAACGCCTTTTCGGCGGCGGTGTTCGCGTCGCGCAGCGCCTTGACCTTGTGGGGAGGTGCGCCAACGGCCCGCTCAAGCTCCTTGAAGACCAGCCCGCCGCGCTGATGCACAAGGTCTAGTGCAGCTTGCATCGCGCGCAGCCGCTTCTCCTTCACGGGGTTCTGCTTCGTATGCCATTGGCGCACGAGGTTCGCCTGCATGGCCTCGGTCAGTCCGCTCAGGTAGGCGGGCGCTGACAACACGGCAGCAGCAGCATCAAAATCCCCCCGCTCAATGGCATCAATGACAAACGGCGTGCGCTTGCCGTCCGGCAGCGCTTTCACATGGTCACGAATCTCGCGCCCGAACCGCCCTGCGGCAGCGGTGTCCATCGGGCCGGTCAGTTCCTTTTCCAGCGCAGCGATGCCGCTGGTCAGGTTGCGGTGAACCTTGTCAAAGCCCCCGGCGACCTTGGCGAACACCTTGTCCGCAAAGTCCTGCGCCATGATGGTCTGCGTCGCCTCGCTCCAAGCTAGGTTTTGCTTTGCCTTCTCGCGCGCCTCGAACACCTGTGCGATGCCCTTGTATGCGGTGTCGAACGCGGTCACGACCTGCGCCAACTCCCCTTTCGTGTCATCGTCGTAATCTTCAAGGGACGCCACCGTCTGCGGGTGCAGTGACGGCGTCACCAGCGTTCCAACTTCCATTCCAAGATCGACTGCCATTTTCACCCTCGCTTTGCAGGCGTGATAGTTACGGTTGGCTTGCAGGGTAGGACAGTTGCGAGTGGGGCGCGACAAATTTGTTATTTACATCAACATGATGCGTCGCTTCCAAAGGCCAAGACAGACTGCTTTGGTAGCAGCGGGTCGAGACTTTCACCGACCAGAACACAAGGAGAACACAATTCGCTTGCGTGGCTCGGGCGAGGTGTCTTGCAAGGGGTGTCGTCCACAACCAAAGGGGGAACGACACATGCTCGACATAACCACAGCTCACCCGCGCCGGGTTCGCCCGCAGCACCCGTCCACCACAGCCCGCCCGCAAGCTGCACCTGCCAGCGTGCTCGTGCTGCAACCTCACTGGCGGGTGCGCCCTGCGGCTGGCTGCTGGCTGCGCTGGTGCCCTTCCAAGGGCCGGGAATGGCGCTCGGGCCAACCGTGAAGCCGGGCGCGCGCTTGGCCTTGACGGTGGCGGTGTGGGCGCTGGTGCTCGTGAAGGACCGTTCTGCCAGCCACGCGGCCAAGACCGAGCGCTGATAGCGAACCGCTGAGCCGTGCTCATTGCCCAGCTTCAAGAAGGGTGGTCCCTTCCCTTGGTGGCGGTAGATTTCGAGGGTGTTGGCTTTCAACCCGAGAAGGGTTGCGGCTTCCTTCGTCGTGAGAAGGTCGCCAAGATCAATCGTTGTGGTCATTTGCGTCGCTCCTGGACCATAACAGCCCGGCGAGACACGCAGCCAGTTTCGCGTTTCTGAATTGAACGGCCCGCCCTATCGGATAAGGCGGGCCACTTGCACAGTATACCGCAATAAAGCGTGGCCGTATTGCCCGAAATGCACTCGGTTTATTGGGCGAGCTGTTCCGCTGCAATGCGAACGGGGTGTTCATCCCGACGCTGCTTTTCAAGCACGGCCTTGCGGTATGCAGTAAGGGCGATCTTCTCGAACGCCCTCTGCCCGAAAAGGTGGCCCGGCAGGGCATCCAGGGCGTTCCAGATATCGACGGTCGCCGCTTTCGCTTCTTCGGTATTGATAGCCATTGTGGTCATTCCTTTCAGAATGCCCGCCGCTGCAACAAAAAAGCAGGCGGACGAGCATTGCTCATCTCACGCCTGCTTGACTGCCAAGCTAATTCATGTGGGCTGTGCCACACGGCGAACGGTGAAGTAAATAGAGCATGGCGCATGCGATTCGTCTAGATGCGGTTGCGGAAACAATACGCATAGCCGCCCCGCACAGCCGCGTTGCGCGCGGGGGCCACCCTACCCCCGGCAAACCCCGGCCCCCGGCTGGTGCCCGAGAAAACCGGGGGTGCAGCGCACGTCACGCACGCAACGGCAAGGCCACCACATTCCCACCAGCCGCAATCAGCGCCTGTTGCTCGATGTAATCCCCGATAGCCTGCACCTCTGGCGTGTAGTCGCGTAGGTCACTCGTCTCAAGGTAGTGACGCGCGGTAACGCCTTGCGGCACATGGTTCGTGAGCAACTCGAGCTTCGCAATGTCGAGGCGGCAGGCCTTGACACCGAGTGTCACGAAGCTGCGCCGCAGGTCGTGCGCTGACAGGCGGTCCATGCCAATAGCCACGCTGAACCGCTCCAGCGGGGCGCGGGTGTCCTTGATGTGGCCTGCTGCGCTGCGCGACGGGAAGCAGAACTTGCTCTTGTTTGCGGCTCTGTCGTCGGCAGCTTTGCGGGCCTTGAGAACGGCCACCGCTTGCGACGAGAGCGGCAACCAGACGGGGTTCTTGTTCTTCGGGTCTGGCAGGTGGAACCAGTTGTTGGCCGGGTCAGCGTCATCAAGGTTGACGCGGTCCCATGTCAGCATGGCCCCCTCGTTGCGGCGGGTGCCTGTCAGAAGAAGAAACATCACAAGGTCGATGCCGCAGCGGGTGTCGGCGCTGAATGCAGGGTTCTGGCGCGCTGTGGTCAAATGATGCCAGAACATGCCCACGTCGCGGCGGTCGATATGCCGGGTCCGAACTTTGCTCTCATGCGCGGCCAGTTCCTTTTTGATGATGGCCACAGGGTTGCGGGCGATCAACGGCGCGCAGTCCTGCGTCTGGTATTCCTCCATCGCAAAGTTGATGAGGGTGCGAAGGATCTTGAAGGCCGAGGCTGCGCTGCCGGGGGCAGGTGCTGGCGTCTTGCGCAGCCCCTTGGTGGCGATCTCCTCATACCGCTTGCGGCAGTCGGCAGGGGTGATGCTGGCGATGGCGCGGGGTAGCCACTTGGCGAAGGCGGTAGTCAGGTGGCGGTCCATTTCGTCGCGGGTGTTCTCCTTGAGCATACCGGGCCGCGCGAAGAACGCATCGGCCACCTGCCGCAAAGTGACGGCCTTGGCTTCGTCCTCGCGCTTGCTGTCGCGCGGGTCGATGCCCATGCGCATGGACCGCAAGTGCTCGCGCGCCACCTCGCGGACTTGGTCCACGGTGAACACGCCGTATGCTCCGATGGTGATACGGGCGGCAGGCTTGTTCAGGTCGATGCGACCCTGCACAATGAAGTTCATTCTGCCGCTAGGGTTGACCCGCAGGCCGAAGCCCTTGGTTTCAGCGTCCCAGTGATACTCGTCAGTCTGACCGGGCTTCACGCGGTCAACATACCCCTTCGTGAGCTTCACGGGCAGGTGCTTGGCGGTAGGGTCAGGCATGGGTTTGGCTCCTCGTAAGCAGATCATAAGCAGTTGCGGCGAAGCAGCGCCAAGCGCCGCTTTACCCCGCCTACGACTTGGAGTCCGAGCCAAGCAACTGAAATCGCTATATAATAAATGAGAAACAAGGACTTCTTTAGTGAATCGCCAGTGTTCTAAAACACAGTAAAGTGGGCAGGCCATAGCTTCGGGAGCAGGGGGTCGGAGGTTCGAATCCTCTCGCTCCGACCAATTTCCCCGATGATGTCAGCCGCGAAGATTTCCCCTCTTTGTCACAAGGCATCCTTTGTGCAGCGCGGTGCCTGTGGTCTGGTCTGGCCGGGATCAGGCCTTTTACATCTTTTGTCTGCGGGGCGCGGGCGCAAGGCTTCTCAGGAATGCGGGGGTGAGTGGCGAGTCCTGAGCTGACCGTCAAGCGCGACGCCGCACGAAACGCTGCTCAAGAATTTCCTTGCCCCATTGCATGCCTGGACGTTCTTCTGCCAACTCAAAACCATGACCCTCATAGAGGTGCCGCGCTGCATTGAGGCCACTGAATGTCCAGAGATGGACCTCTGCGAAGCCTTTCTGGTCCACGAAATCGAGCGCGGCGGAAAGCAGCCTGCGACCGGCCCCGGTGCCCCTGACGTGATCATCAAGGATGAACCAGCGCAGATGGGCGACATTCTCGCCCAGATCTTCGCCGTCGATGGCGATCGATCCGACGATTTCCTGACCTTGCACGGCTGTCCAGATGGCGTTGACCGGACGGTGCAGCCGGGTGCAGAACTCGGCAAGCCCTCCCGCGACCCCGGCTTCGAACTCCTGCCCGAAGCCCGCACTGCGCGCATAGTAAAGCGCATGCATCTGTGTGATCCGGGCAATCAGTCCGGTTTGATACCCCGTGATCACCCTGATTTGCGCCGTAGGCGGCAATGCCTCTGCCCCCAGGGCCCCCGCATACAGGCTCAATCCCTCTCTCACCCTCTGCGCCTGACCGGGTGTCAGGCGATCAAGGGCATCAGAGACCTGCGCAGCGGCAAAGGCATGAATTGCATGAACACGCTGTCGACCAACCTCAGAGAGACCCAGAACCTTGACGCGACCGTCTTCGCCGGGCTGCTCGATCACTTCGCCGGATTCCACCAGTTTGCGCAGCATCCGGCTGATGCTCGACTTTTCCAGATGAAGGCGCTCGGTCAGATCGCGCGCGGTAACCCCGCCGGATTCGATTTCGACAAGAGCATGCACCGCAGAAGGGGGAAGGTCAGTTCCGGCAAACTTTCCTCCCATGAAACCAAGCTGGCGCACCAGTTCACGCGATGCGGTGCGGATAGCGTCAATGGTGTCGGGCGCAGGGGTGAGTGGCATGAGATGCTCGGATTAAGTTGCATTATACAACTTATGTGTCTTTCGTGCCCCGGGTCAATCCTTTTCCAAGTGCAAGGCAACGTCCGCTTGATCCCGCATGGCCAACCCTCGGTGCTACCGACGAGCTAAACGCCGTAGCGCGGGAAAGCGAAACGGGGATTAACGCCGGCTGCGCGATGCTGCGCAGATCAGCGGCGCCGGCCCGACTTGCCCCTCCGGCGCACGCATTCCGGCGCGACCGCGATAAACCGGCCTCCGGCCTGTTGCGAATGGCGCGCGCGCGGGTCACATTCGGCACGATCACCCCGCAGGGGAAATCTGACGCCAGAATACAGACGGAGCGGCAACCCATGACCACGAACCCCATCGACCCCCGACAACTGGACCGGCTTGCCGATGTCGCCGTCCGGATCGGCCTCAATCTTCAGCCCGGGCAGGATCTGGTCCTTACCGCCCCGGTGGCCGCGCTGCCCCTTGTGCGCCGTGTTGCGGCGGCGGCTTACCGGGCGGGGGCAGGGGTTGTCACCCCGATTCTGGGGGATGAGGAGGTGACGCTGGCGCGCTATCGCCATGCGACCGATGCCAGTTTTGACCGCGCCCCCGGCTGGCTGTATCAGGGCATGGCGCAGGCCTTTGCCGAGGGCGCGGCGCGTATGGCGATTGTCGGGGATGACCCGATGATGCTTGCCGAACAGGACCCGGACAAGGCAGCACGGGCCGGAAAGGCCAATGCGCTGGCCTATCAGCCCGCGCTGGAAAAAATCGCCAATTTCGAGATCAACTGGTCGATTGTCAGCTATCCGACCCCGGCCTGGGCGCGCCGGGTTTTCCCCGATCTGCCCGAGGATGCGGCCGTGGCCCGGCTGGCCGAGGCGATCTTTTCCGCCTCGCGCGTTACCGGCGACGACCCGGTCGGTGCCTGGCAGGCGCATAACGCCGGGCTGCAACGGCGCACCCGCTGGCTGAACGATCAGCGCTTTTCCGCCCTGCATTTCACCGGCCCCGGCACCGATCTGACCGTGGGCCTTGCGGATGATCACGCCTGGCACGGCGGTGCCTCGGAGGCGCGCAACGGGGTGGTCTGCAACCCCAACATCCCCACCGAAGAGGTCTTCACTACCCCGCATGCACAGCGCGTTGAGGGCTACGTCCGCGCCTCCAAGCCGCTGTCGCATCAGGGCAGCCTGATCGACGGGATCGAGGTGCGCTTTGAGGGCGGGCGCATCACCGAGGCACGCGCCACGAAGGGGGAGGCCGTGCTGCAGCGGCTGCTCGACACCGATGAAGGCGCGCGCCGTCTGGGCGAGGTGGCGCTGGTGCCCCATTCCTCGCCGATCTCGCAATCGGGGTTGTTGTTCTACAACACCCTCTATGACGAGAATGCCGCGAGCCACATCGCGCTTGGCCAGTGCTATTCGAAATGTTTCACCAACGGTGAAACGCTGAGTAAGGAGCAGATCGGCGCGCGCGGCGGCAATACCAGCATGATCCATGTTGACTGGATGATCGGCGGCGCAGAAACGGATATCGACGGCCTCACCGCCGACGGCACCGTTGTGCCGGTATTTCGTCGCGGCGAGTGGGTTTGAGAGGCGCGGCGGAGCCGGGGGCGAAGGGCTCGCCCGCCGGTTCGCCGCCGCATCACGCCAGTCAGGGCTGGGGAAACGACAGGCAAAAAAGAAACCGCCATGAAAACGTCATTGCCCTCTGGACGCGGCAAAACGACCTTGCTATATCGCCCCCGTGGTCCGGCGTAGCTCAGCGGTAGAGCAGTTGACTGTTAATCAATTGGTCGTAGGTTCGATCCCTACCGCCGGAGCCAAAAATCCAAGAAAAACAGACGGTTAACGCATTCATGAAAGTGAGTGCGTCCGCCGTCCGCGACCGTCCCCCGGCGGACGATGCGTCATGTGACGATCTGCGCGGCATACCGGCGGCAGGTATCACACAAGCGGTTGCCCGGCCCGGCACTGATGAAGGTTGCATTGCAGCACAGGCATGGGCGCGGCTTCGCCTGGCTCTTGATCGTAAGCAGGTCGGCGGTGCGTTCGGCGATCGCCGCATTCCCGATCTGGCCGGTGACCCGTTTGTCGCCCTGCCAGATGGCATAACCGACGCCCCAGGGCCTGACGGTAAGCGCGCTCATGAGAGCCACCAGGCCAGCAGGGCCGATGCCAGGGCGGTCAGGGTGCCGACGGATGCCAGATCGCGCCAGGTGGCCCCCTCACGGCGCTGGTGGCGGGTGTAATAGCGGTCTTGATCGTCGGTCATTTCCGCGCTCCTATCTTGACGCCAATTCGTAAAACATATCCGTCGTCCGATCACATCGCGGTTCAGTTGGATGATCATGCCTCCTTCGGGCGTTTGATTGAGGCCACAGCACGGCTGGCGGTTTCCAGCGTGGCGGGCATGTAGATGTCATAGAGCGCGGGATCCGTGCCTGAGGTGTTGCCCAGAGCATCGCCCACGTCCTCGCGGCTGGCGCCCGCCTGACGGGCCAGTACACCGAAGGTGCGGCGCAGGTCGCGCATCTGGATCCCTGCCAGCGCCGTGCGGCGCTTTGCTGCGGCGTCACGGGCGCGATTGAAATGCTTGATGAACAGATCCTCGGAATAGGGCCTGCCGGTGTCTGGCACGGTCAGCAGCGGGGCGTCCGGCTGCCCGGCCTCGGCCAGCAGCACGGGGCGCAGCCGCGCTTCCACTTCCGGGTGCAGTTGCATCGCCCCCTCGTTGCCGCGCTTCTGGCGGCGAAAGGCCCAGATCCAGACCGGCGCTGCGCCTGGCGTCATCGGCGCCAGCTTGATGCTGTCGCGGGTGATCTGGCGCACGTCGGTTGAGCGCTGGCCCTGCAGGGTAAGGAGCAGGCAGGCGGTGCCGATCGCGTGCAGCCCGAGATCATCAGCGGCTTTGACCAGCGCATCCAGCTCCTTCCAGCCGATGCGGCGGCGGCGGCGATCGGGGGTGCGCATCTTCAGGCGGAAACAGGGGTTGGACCCTTCGGCTCGCCAGCCGATGATTTCGGCACGCGAGAACAGGATCGACATCTGGCGGATCAGCGCCTGCGCCATGCGTGGCTTGCCGCTGCGCAAGATCGTCTCATACCATTCGTTCATCACTGGCTTGGTGAAATCAACCACCAGCGCGCCGCCCCATTTGGCGCTGATCGGCGCCAGCAGGCGCGCATAGCTTTCCTGCGTTTTCGGTGCGAGGTCGGTGAACGACGGGCTGCGCCGATAGTTCTGGATCAGCTGGTCGATGGTGCGGCCGGCGGGGCGTGAGGCCGCGGTGCTGCCCGGTGTCTTGCGTGCGAGATCCGCATTGATCGCCTTGGCCTGGCGGATCGACCAGGTGGGGCGGTTGGCATCGAGCTCGACAACAGCGAACCCCAGCGCTCGGGCCTCGGCCTTGGGTTCCCACCACACGCGCCATGAGCCGTCAGCCCGCAGGCGCTGGCGCAGGTTCGGCGGTGCGTCATCGATCGGCGGGCGCGGCTTGCGGGTCATACCGTGCGAGCCTCGCGCAGGAGAGCCAGCGACTGGCCGGGCGGAACAGCTGAGCGGAAGAAGGGCACCACCAGCGGCGTTTCGCGCCCGAGGTTGGCTTTCCACGCGGTCACGTCGGCCGCGCGCCATTTCAGCGGCCGATGGCAGAGAGGGATGGGCGGCGGAAAACCAAGTGCGGTTTCCATCCACGCACGTTTTTTCAGGAAAAGGGCGGGCCGCATTTCAAGGCGCCGGGCCACTTCGGCTGTGTCGATGAATTCAGGCATGACAAGGCTTCCGGTTGCCGCGCCTGCCGACTGGGGCGCGGTAAGGGTTGCGGGCGGCGATGGGGGTGGAGATGGCGCCGGTCGGCCCCGGTTCCCACTGGCGGTGAGAGATCAGGCCGCCAGAACGGGATTTTGATTGAGCGCGTCGGCCAGCCGGCCGGCCAGCGTTTCAGCAGTGCTGGATCCGTTATCCGACGGGCGGTCGATGCTGCAGACGAGGTAAGAAACGCCCTGCCGCTGGCAGATCACGTTGCTGCCTGCAGCGAAGTAGCGCCGGGGGTGTGATGTGGGCAGATCGTCTGGCTTACGCAGGAGAAAAGGCCTCATGACTGCCCCCGCTCGAAAACGATCACGTTCCCAGGTGCAGCGATGCTCTGGATCGCGGCCATTGCGGTGCGCCGCTGGATCAGTTCATCCAGAAGCGGCCCCATCGCGGCCAGCAGCAGATGGGCCTCGACGTCGGACACGGTTTCCCCACGCCCGAGGCCGTAGGCCTGATCGCGGAGGGTGGAAAGCATCGGATCGGGGATGGTCATGCGCGCATCGGGGACGAAGCGCGTCTGGGCGTGGGCAGGTTGCATGGTGGTGTCCTGTGCAAGAGTGGATGCACAGAAGTTAGGGGTATGCACCGCACACTGTCAAGAACATTGTTCGATTATCGCACACAGCATCAATCGGGATACTCGCTCTGGCGCGCCTGTATGACGTCAAGGGCAAGGGCGTCAGCGGAGAAGCCGCAGAAAATCGCCGCTTCAATTCCGTTCGGATCTACCGATGCAATCGCAAATCGCCTGAACAGATCATCCTCACAGGCGCGGCGCATCTGAGGCGGTAGCGGCCGCTGACGCACCAGTTTCCATGCGAAACCGATCTGTTCCTGAATGCGGGCGGTTGGAATGATTGTGGCGCCGGTGCTTTTGTCGAGCACACGCCATGAGGTGAACCAGCCCTGGCTGACCCGAAAATCCGGATCTTCAAAGAGAACAGGCATTCACACCCTCCAGCTGGCGACCACCTTGCCGCGAACAACCACGTTCACGCCGTCAACGACATGGACCCGGCCATCGGCAGGATCAGCACTGGCGGCTACCAGCACCGGCGGCTCCAATCGGCGAAGCACCGTAGACGTGTCGATGCGGTTATAAATCTGGGCGATGACGACGTCGCCTGGCGCGACGCGCTCTGCAGCATGCGTGTCAACCAACATGAAATCTCCCGGAAGCAAGCCGCCAAGCGCCATGGCAACCCCTTTGACCCGCCATACGTCAACGCCCGCCCGATCGCCGCCGAGCGCTTTTGCGATCATGAGCGCAGGGTCAGTCGCTCTATCCGGAGTATCCCACTGTATGACATCGCTCTCGGCGAACCCGGGAGCTATCTGGCGGGCAGTCGAGGATGACCCAAGCCCGGCCTTTTCAATCATCTCGTGAAGCGGGACGTCCAGCTTTTCCGCGAAGATCCGTGCCTGTTCCAGCGTCATGCGCTGATAGCCGTTTACGATCTTCGACACGACTGAGCGATCACGACCTATGGCCTCGCCAAGGTCGAACGTCGTCTGTTGAGCGCGCTTCTGCTGCGCCTTGAACCAAGCTGCATCCATGGAGGTAGGAAGTAAGCACTTACCACCTCACACATAAGTTCCCAAACGGCACAGTGTTAGAACAATTTTCTTGACAGGTGCGCACATCGGCGGCGTATATGTTGCGCTATGAGTACACACCTCACACCAGTAGAAGTGGCCGAACACATGATGGGCGGCATCGAGGCGGTTGCGGGAATATGCCTGCTGAACCGGAAGACCGCCTATCTCTGGCGGCGGCCTTCGAATGCCCGTGATGCGGGCGATCTGCCGTCAACGCGCGTGCAGCGTCGCCTGCTGGCGCACTGCGCTTCCAAAGGCCTGCCGATGCGCCCCGAGTGGCTGATCTGGGGCGCGCCGCGCGCTGAGGTTGAGGCGGCGATGGCCGAATATGTCGCGCCGCAAAGGGTTTCGCAGGGGCAGGCGGCATGAGGGGCGATCCGGAAACCCGCGTGCAGTTCGCCACGCTTGTTGTCGCCCTTCAGGCGCGTTTCGAGCAGCTGCCTGAAGAGGATGTAGAGCAGCTGCACGCCTTCGCCTGCAACGCGCTGCCGGAGGCCAATCCGACGCGGCGCATGGTCGAGGATTTCGCCGCGCGCTGGCAGGAGGTGCGGCGCAATCCGGATGAGCGCGCGAAACTGGCGCGCGAGCTGCACAATCAGCTGATCCGGTGCAGCCATCGGCCTCCGCCGGACATGGAGCGGAGGGATATCTATGGCTGAGCCCCGCCGCAAGCGCCGCACCACGCCCAACGGGAACACAGTTTCGCCCTTGTGGCAGCCGCTGACGCTGCCGGATATGGCGTTCATCAACGCGTGTGGCGTTCTGTCGCTTCCGGTGCAGGACCGCGCCGCGCGCGATCTTGCGATGGAGCTGGCGACAGAGCTGGCAGAGCGGATCAGCGACAATCCGTTGCTGCAGCCACTGCGCCTGGCGCTGGACGATATGCAGCCCACCGCCCCGCAGGCCCGTCGCGCCCAGGCGCTGACGGAAATGTCCCATGCGATGAGCGCCGTGATGCAGGTCCGGCTGGCCGTCGCGGTTTCGCGCATGCAGCAGCCGGAGAGCGCACCATGAAAAGATCCGAGGTTCTGAACGCCGCCCGCCAGGCGGTGACGATTGACCGCGCCGCAACGCATGGCAAGCCCGAAGATAGTTTCGGGCAGATTGCTCGTGTCTGGTCGGCCCGGCTGGGGGTCACTGTCACGCCCGCGCAGGTCTGCATCCTGCTGGCCGATCTGAAGGGTGCGCGCGCCTGGAGCAATCCGGCCCATGCGGACAACTGGGTTGATCTGGCGGGATATGCGGCGTGTGGTGGTGAGCTGGCAGGCGGAACGGTCGCAGATCTTCGCGGATGCGGCTGGGACGGGTGCGCAGTGGAGGGCGGCGGGCCGCTGCATGTTGTCGAGGGCAGGGAAACCGCCGAGGCGATGCGGGAACAGAGCCCGGACGCCCTTGTTGTGTTTTTCGGGATCGATCGCGGATCGCCGGAGGGCGATCGAACCGTGATCGAAGAAGCCGAACCAGAGGATTGTCCACCGGGTAACGGGCAGGTTGCGCCGGTGGATGATGACGCAGAGGGGGGGAGCGCAGGGCCGAGCGGTGCAGTGAAGGCCGACGCGCTGACTGCCGCGCCCGATCAGGGCCAGCGCCCGCAAACCGCCGGTAAACAAGGCGGCGCGCTTCCCACCTCTGACGATCCTGCTCCGGATCCTGTCGCGGCGGTGACACACCAGTCCGGTGAACTCAATCGCGGCGCCTGGTCCGAGAGAGAAGACGCAATCGCTGTGCGCATGCGCCTGGAGGGCGCCAACCCGCCGGAGATTGCGAAAGTGCTGCACCGCCCGGTGCCCGCTACGGAGTACCGCGTTTACAAGACGTTGCGCGACCGCATCAACGCGGCGCGCGAGAACAGGGAGGGCAGCGCGAGGCCGAACGCGACCGCCAGCCCTGAGGCACCCGGCGCCGGGGCAGCTGCTGCCCCCGTGCCCGCCCCCTTGCCCGCTGATGCTGCGGCGGGCAACGCGGCCGAGGCCGCGCCGGGTGCCGGTGATCTCCCCCTGCCCACGCTGCAGGAGCATCTTGACGCCTTGCCCGCCGATGGCTGGAACCAGCAAGACGATCTGGAACTGATGAATGTCACGGTGCTGCAATACGGAATTCCTGCGCTCGAAGAGCTTTTCGGCGTCAAGGTCGCAGTGCTGCGCAAGCGCAAGTTGCAGCTGACCGACAATGACCGCTTCACGGCGGATCAGGTGCAGGCCGAATTGCAGGCGCGCGCCGATGCCAGAGGGTGATCGCAAACAGGCGCTGATCGAGATGCGCGACAAGGTGAAGGCCGGGAAAGATGGCTGGCTCAGCGTTAAGCCAGATTTCTTTGAGGACCGGGACCACTTGATCCAGTTCATGACTGGAACAAAGCGCCAGCAATTGGAGCTTCTCGACGGCCTCATTGCGCTGGAAGACAGCCGTGAGTGACCGCACCCGCTCCGGCCCCAGCATCGCCGAGATCCGCGCCCTGCTGGAACAGCAGGCGCTGGCCGTGGCGCAGCAATTCGCGCCACCGGCACGGGGCAGCTATCTGCAGGGCCATGAATGGTGGACGCTCAACCCCGGCCGCCCGGACAAATCGGTCGGATCCTTTGTCGTGCAGGTGTCCGGATCCAAGCAGGGCACCTGGAACGATTTCGCCACCGGCGAGCATGGCGATCTGATCGATCTGATCCGCCTGTCGCGCAATCTGGACCTGAAAGGCGCGCTTGATGAGGCGCGGCGCTGGCTGGGCATCACGGAAGACACGCCGCAGGCGCGGCGCGATCGGCAGCGCGCGCTGGAAGAGGCGGCGCGCCGTCGCGCCCAGGCCGAGAGCGAAACGACCGAGGCCCGCGCGCGCCGGGCCCGCGCTGCCCATGCCATCTGGCTGGAGGCTCAGCCTTCCCTGCGCGGCACACCGGCCGAGGCCTATCTGCGCGATGCGCGCGGCATCGATCTGGCGCAGCTGGGCCGCCAGCCGCGCGCGCTGCGCTTTTCGCCCCGGCACCGGTATGTGCATACCGACCCGGTGACCGGCGAGATTTTTGAGGGTGAGTATCCGGCGCTTCTGGGGCTGGTATCCGGCCCGGACGGCGGCGTGGTGGCCTTGCATCGCACCTGGCTGGCCGAGGGGCCGCACGGCTGGAACAAGGCCCCTGTGCCCGCGCCCAAGAAGGTGCTGGGCCATTACTGGGGCGGATCGATCCACATCTGGAGCGGCACCGGCCCGCGCGGCGGCAAGGGCTGCCCGCTCTCGCAATGCGCGCCTGGTGCACGGGTGTACATCGCCGAGGGCATCGAGGACGCGCTGAGCGTGGTGGTGCTGGCCCCTCACGCGCGGGTGTTGGCGGGCATTTCCCTGGGCAACCTGCGCGCCGTCGCGCTGCCCGAGGCGGTTACCGAAGTGGTGCTGGTCGCGGACCAGGACGAAAGCCCCGAAGCCCGCAAGGCCCTGCAGGCCGCAATCCGGGCGCATGCGGCCGCCGGTCGGCGCGTGCGGCTCTGGCAGAACCGGCACGGCGGCAAGGATCTCAACGACGCACTGCGCGCCTTTCAGCGCGAAATGGAATAGGAATGCCCAGAAAAAAAGAAAAACCAGCCGATCTGCGCGACGAGCTGGAGAACGCTCCTGAGGTCGCCGGGCCGGAGACTGTGCCGGACGCTGACGCGGCCCCCGGCGGCGATGGTGGGTCACCACCGCCCCCCCGCAGGCCGCGCCCCACGCGCCCGCGCGGCATGATCTGGGATGGCTGCCCGGTGCAGCCTTTGGGTGTGCAGGGCGACACGAGCTATTACCTCGATCGACTGGGCCAGCTGCGCGCGGTCAAAAAGCATGAGGTCGACACGATCCGCAATCTCTTCGGCGGTGACGTGCAGGCGTTGGCGCGACACTTCCCCCAGTTCGACAAGGACGGGAGCCCGCGCCTCGGAAAATTCGACCAGGCCACAGCTGCCGCCGCGATGAACGCTGCCAGCTTTGAAAAGGGCCTCTGGCACCCTGAGGGCAGCTTACGCGGCCCCGGTGCCTGGGTGGATGATGACGGCGGCCTGATCTACCACGCGGGCGATGCCGTGCTGATGGGCGGCGTCTGGCATGCGCCGGGGCTACACGCTGGTCGGGTTTTCCCTGCAGAGCGGGCTATTCCCCGTCCGGCCCCCGTCCCCGATGCCACGGCCGCAATGCACGCGCTGGAGATGCTGGGCAGTTGGTCATTCAGGCGGCCGGGCATCGATCCGGTGCTGGCGCTGGGGCTTGCCTGCGCGCAGATGCTGGGCGGGGCCTTGTCCTGGCGTCCGGTCGGCTGGCTGACCGGCGACGCCGCCACCGGTAAGAGTACATTCCAGGAGTTGCTGTTGCTGCTGCACGGCGGCGAGGCGGGCTTGCTGCAGGCCTCCGACGCGACAGAGGCGGGCATTCGTTCAGTGCTGGGTCACAGCACCTTGCCCGTGGCCGTTGACGAACTGGAGCCTGACACAGACCGGCCCCAGAAGGTCAAGGCCGTGGTCGAGCTGGCGCGGCGCGCGGCATCGGGCGGCGTGATCTTCCGGGGCGGTGCCGATCAGAAGGGGCACCAATCACAGGCGCGATCGGCGTTCCTGTTTTCCTCGATCCTTGTGCCGCCGATGCCCGCGCAAGATCGATCGCGCCTGATCCTGCTGGATCTGGAGCGCCTCCCCGCAGGTGCGCCCAAGCTGACCCTGCACCCGCCCGAATGGCGAAGGATCGGCGCGCAGATCAAGGCTGCCCTTGTCCAGGCATGGCCACTTTGGCCACAGCGGCTGGAGATCTGGCGATCGGCCCTGGCGCTGCATGGCCAGACCGGACGCGGCGCGGACAACTACGCCACCGTATTGGCGATGGCCGATGCTGCCCTGCATCCCCTCAGCCTGCCTGATGCCGACGCGCAGGAGAAATGGGCCACCGAGCTGGCCCACAGTGCCACTGAGGATGCGATGGAGGTAGGCAGCAACGCGGATGACATGCTGACCTGGCTGCTGACCCAGACGCTGGACCCATGGCGCAAGGGCCTGCGCTACACGGTCGCCCAGTGGGTCCAGTGCGCGGCCAAGCTGCCGGGCGGCCCCGAGCAGATCGAGGCGGTGCCGGCGAGCGGCATCAACCAGTACCTGGCCCCCTTCGGCTTGCGCGTGCGCGGCGATGGCGTGACGGCAGATCTGTGCATCGCCAACAAGCCGCTGCAGGGCCTGTGCGATCTGTTTGAGGGCAGCATGTGGCAGGGCGGTGTCTGGTCTCAGGCTGCCCGGCGCATCGAGGGGTCGGAATATGTCGCGCTGACCATGAGCGGGGTCAAGACACGCGGCGTTGCGGTGCCGCTGCGCGCGATGCCGGGCCTCTTTGCGTTTCCGCCTCAATCTGCCCGTCACCCCGCACCCCATGGTTCACCGGAATATTCGCAGGAGGATCTGGCATGATCACCACAATTCACTGGACCAAGATCCGCGCCTCTGGCAGTCTGCCGGGCGTGCGCTGTCTTCAGCGCCGGGTCCGGGCCACTACACTCCGGAACTGTAGTGGCCAGTGTAGTGCCCAACGTAGTGGGCATTTTCGCAGCCAGATCAGACCCTTACCCCCCACCCACTACACCACTACAGCAAATCGCCTCACACACGTACATGCGCGCGCACACACGCGCACACACACGCGAGATGATATAAATACCTGTAGTGGTGTAGTGGGTATATGTAACCTTCTGAAAAGAAAGGGTTTTTGCCCGCTACACTGCCCACTACAGCCCACTACACTTGCGATTTGGTGTAGTGGGCTGGCTCAAGCCATTGAAAACGCTCAAAAAGGGGGTTTTCGCCATGGCTAAGCCTGACAACCGGTTCCAAGCGCTGGCCGAAGAGGCAGCCGAGCGGCTGATCAAGTCGCGTCAGGTGGGTGAGCAGATCGACCTGCTGCCGCCGGACCCGGCGCAGGCGGTTGAGCCTGCAAAGGGTGGCCGTGGCCGGGCGCGGGCGAAGTCTGGCCTGAAAGGGTGGCTGGATGCGCAGGGCTACCGCGATCCGGCGCAGGTGCTGGCCGAGGTGGCAGGGCTGGCCAGCCAGCATGATGCTTTCACCACCGCCATGCTGCGCACCGAGCAGTTGGAAGCGTTTATGGGCGAGGCCATGAAGCCTGCCCACCGGCTGGCCACGTTCATGCAGGTGTTTTCCGCCCAGGTGCGCGCGGCAGAGGCCGTCATGCCCTATGTCGCGGGCAAGGTGGACAAGCCTGCGCCTACCCAGCTGGGCGTGCAGGTGTTCACCGGCCCGGCACCGGCACCGGCCAGCAGCCAGCCCGGCGACGGGGCGCGGGTGGTCAATCCGGCGGGTGCGACCGATGCGGAAGGCGTCCGCTTTGCGCCGCCGCCGATGCCGGGGGAAACCAAGCAAAATCAAGGGCTTGACGAATGACCGGCGCGGGACGCGGACAGCGCCGCGCGGACGCTGCGGCCAACGCATTGAAAACACATGGTGAAATCGGCCTGTGCCAGTTGATCGGAAATCAATTGGTTCGGCCATTGCGCAGCCTCGCCAGCAGGCCCACCCCCCTTGCGGCCTGCCTGCCGATCGCCGCCCGTTCGACCCCCCGGGGGGGAGGCCCCGGCCTCTCTCTCTCCCCCCTCTGTGTGACCCCATGCAGCGTTTTCAGTTCGACAAGGGCACGGGGGGCAGGGGAATGACTGGCAATCTGGCCATGGG
>NZ_DAIRVN010000077.1:0-24095 GCF_036802785.1 Pararhodobacter sp. | reverse complement strand
CCCCCCCCCCCCCCCCCCCCCCCCCCCCCCCCCCCCCCCCCCCCCCCCCCCCCGACCACAGGGCGAAACGGCTTATTGCAGCAGTTCGGTCCAGATCTGGGTGTGGATATCGTTGACCGCCTGCGGGCAGGACTGACCGAAGCGGCCCGCCGCGACCAGTTCCTCGGGCACCACGATCTCGGGCGCGTCGCGCATCACCTCATCCATGAATTCCTCGGCGCCGGTAACCCCGTTGGCATAGCGCGCGAAATTCGAGATCAGCGCGGCATTCTCGGGCTCAAGAATGAAGTTGATGAAGCGCATCGCATTCTCGGGGTTCTGCGCATCGGCCAGCACGGCGGCATTGTCCATCCAGATCGGATAGCCGGTTTCCGGGTAGCCATAGGCGAAATTGTCATTCTGCAGCCGCACCCGCATCGAGGCACCGTTCCAGTAAACCCCGGCGGCAAAATCGCCCGCCGCATAGCTGTCCACCGCGCCGTAATCCAGCGCCAGCCAGTTGGGCTTGGCACTGACCAGCGTGTCGCGGACCTGACGCAGGATATCCATATCGTCGGTGCAGCGCTCGCCGCCGTGGTAATAGATGGAAATCGCCATCACATCCGACATTTCCGGAATCACGTTGATCCGCCCGGCCAGTTCGGGCGGCGGGTTCAGGATCACATCGGCGGTGTTGATATCGCCCGAATAGACCGAGGTATCGACGATCACGCCGGTCGTGCCCCAGGCCCAGGGCACCGTGTATTCGCGGCCCGGATCAAATTCGACATCCACCCATTGCGGCGCGATATTGCCGTGGTTGGTCACCACCTCCATGTCGAGCGGCACGAACAGCCCCTCGTTGATCCAGGTCTGGATATAGGTGTCCGAGGGCACCACGATATCAAACCCGTGCCCGCCCTGACGAATACGCGCCAGGGCCGTGTCATTGCTGTCAAAATCGGTCACGGTGACCTGAATGCCGGTTTCAGCGGTGAATTTTTCCAGCAGTTCGGGGCTGGTGTAATTGCCCCAGTTATAAAGGTTGAGGACGCCCTGCGCCGAGGCCAGCGCGGTCGAGGCCATCAGGGCCGCCACGCTCAGAAGAAGTGTTTTTTTCATAGTAGTGCTCCCGGTTGGTTTATCGTCAGTGTCCGCGTTTGCGGGTGATCAGGAAAAAAGCTGTCACAATGCACAGCGACAGTGCAAGGAAAAGCGTGGCAATGGCGTTCATCTCGGGGGTGACGGTCCGGCGCAGCTGGCCCAGCATATAGGTGGGCAGCGTATCCTGCCCCGCCGATTTGACGAATTCGGTAATCACCACCGTATCGAGCGAGATCACGAAACCCAGCATGAACCCGGCCATGATGCCCGGCACCAGCAGCGGCAGAGTGATGAAGCGGAAGGCCTGCCAGTGGCTGGCGTAAAGGTCGGCGGCGGCGCTTTCCAGCGTGCTGTCCATCGTCTCCAGCCGCGCGCGGATCGGCAGGTAGGCGAAAGGAATGCAGAAAGCGGTATGCGCGGCGATCAGGTAGCCCATGCCGGTATAGCCGGTCTGAACCTTGATGAAGGCGACAAAGATCAGCAGCGCGATGCCGGTCACGATTTCGGGCACCATCAGCGGCTGGTTGATCAGCGCATAGATCATTGTCTGGCCGGGAAAGCGGCTGACTCGGGTGGTGCCCAGAGCGGCCAGCGTGGCCAGCACCGTGGCAATGCCCGCCGCCACAACCGCCAGCCAGAGCGAGCGTATTGACACATCGCGCACCTGCCGGTTCTGCAGCGCGGCCTCATACCATTGCAGCGAAAAACCTTCCCAGTTCGATTGCGACACACCCGCGTTGAACGAAAAGGCCACCAGAACGATGATCGGCAGATAGAGCGCGACAAAGGTGAAAACGGCAATGGCGCCGAAGCCCGGCAACCGGCTGACCGAGAAGTTGCGGTTAAACATTGCGTCCCTCCTCGCGGTTGGCCCAGCGAAGGTAGAACACCAGCGCCCCCACCACGATGATCAGCAAAAGCATGGCCAGCGCCGCGCCCAGCGGCCAGTTGCGCCCCTGCCCGAACTGAAGCGCGATCAGATTGCCCAGCATCATCGTGCGCCCGCCACCCAGCACGCGCGGCGTGACATAGGCGCCGATCGCCGGGATGAAGACAAGGATCGACCCGGCAATGAACCCCGGCTTCACCAGCGGCAGAATGACATGCCACAGCACCTTCATCCGGCTGGCGTAAAGGTCATAGCCCGCCTCGACCAGCCGGAAATCCAGCTTGTCCATCGCGGCGTAAAGCGGCAGCACCATCAGCGGCAGGAAGACATAGGCCATGCCCAGCAGGATGGCGAAATCGGTATACATCATCTGGAACGGCTCCCGGATCACGCCAAGCCACAGCAGGAGCGTGTTGAGGGTGCCGTTGTTGCGGATCACCTCCTGAATGGCGAAGGTGCGGATCAGAAGGTTCGTCCAGAACGGAATGGTGATCAGGAACAGCCACAAAGTGCGGCTTGAGGGCGGGCGCGTGGCGATGAACCAGGCGGTGGGAAAGCCCAGCACCGCGCAGATGACGGTGGTCTGAAACGACAGCCAGATCGAGCGCCAGAAGACCGCCAGATGCGCCTCGTTGAAGCTGATGGCGCTGGGGTCGAAGATGTCGCGCCGGAAGAAGACACGGAACCAGCCTTCGAGCGTGAACTCCCAGACCACCCCGCCCATATTGCCCGGCGAGAGGAAGGAATAGGCCACCACAATCAGCAACGGCCCCGATGCCGCCAGCACCAGCACCACCAGCGCCGGTGCGCAAAGCAGCCATTTCCAGCCGTGGGTTTCGCGCGCCTCGGCCATCCCGCTACCCTTTCAGCACGCGCAGCGCGCCCGGGCTCAGCCGCAGGCCCATGCGCGTGCCCGCAACCGGCTCAGCGGTTTCGGCACTGTTCTGGCGGCGCAGGATGAAGGGCTGGCCATCGTCAAGGCGCAGATGCACATGGGTATCGGTGCCGAAGAACACCGCGTTTTCCACCACCCCGTCCAGATCGCCCGCACCCGGCTCAACCATCTGTGCCTGTTCGGGGCGGATAACCGTGGTCACCTTCTCGCCCAGCACGGGCAGCATGCCGGCGGGCAGGCGGGCGGTGGCAGCCTTGCCGCCCGGCAGCGTGACCCCGGCGCTGTCGCCGCTGACCGAGGCGACCGGCAGGTCAAGGAAGTTGGTGTCGCCGATGAAATCCGCCACAAAACGCTCGGACGGGGCGTGATAGATGTCATTGGGCGTGCCCAGTTGCAGGATGTTGCCCGCCGACATGACCGCGATGCGGTCAGACATGGTCAGCGCCTCTTCCTGATCATGGGTCACGAAGATGAAGGTGATCCCGGTCTCGGATTGCAGGCGTTTCAGCTCGCTCTGCATTTCCTTGCGCAGCTTGAGGTCCAGCGCCGACAGCGGCTCATCCAGCAGCAGCACCCGTGGCCGGGGGGCCAGCGCGCGCGCCAGCGCCACCCGCTGCTGCTGCCCGCCCGAAATTTCCGAGGGTTTGCGGCCCGCCATGGCCTCCATCTTGACCAGCGCCAGCATCTCGGCGGTGGTGGCCTCTACCTCGGCGCGGGGGCGGCCCAGCATTTTCAGGCCAAAGCCGATATTCTGCGCCACGGTCATATGCGGGAAAAGCGCGTAATTCTGAAAGACGGTGTTGACCGGGCGCGCGTTCGGCCCCAGGCCGGCAACCTCCTTGCCATTGATGCGCAGCGATCCCGCAGAGGGTTGCTCAAACCCCGCGATCACCCGCAAAAGCGTGGTCTTGCCGCAGCCCGATGGCCCCAGAAGCGTGAAAAACTCGCCGGTGCGGATTTCCAGATTGATCGTATTGAGCGCCCGGAAGGCCGCCGCGCCCTGCCCGAAGACCTTGCTCAGATCGCGGATTTCGATCTCGACAGACCCTGAGTCACCCTGCCCTGTCACATCTGCCCCCGTGCTGCCGCTTCGGTCCCTGATAAAGTCACGCCCATGCGCCTCCATTAATCAAGCAAAAAACGCCGCTCAGCGTCACGCCGTGGCCGCATCCCAGACCACCGCGCCGCCGCAGAGCGTGGCCGCAACCTGCATCGTGCCGATCTGATCCACCGGCGTGGCCTCGATATCGCCGTCAAGCACCACCACATCTGCAAGGTATCCGGCGCGCAACATGCCCTTGCGGTCTTCGGTATGTTCTGCATAGGCGCCGCCGATCGTATAGGCGGCGAGCACCTCATGCAGGGTCAGCCGCTCATCCTGTGCGCCCTCATAGACCGGGCGTTGCAGCGCGGCCTGAATGCTGCGCATCGGGTTCGCATCCGCCACCGGCCAGTCCGAGGCGAAGACCAGCTTCACCCCGCCATCGCGCAGGCTGCGGCACAGATAGGCATCGTTCCAGCGCGCGCGGCCGATCTTGTCCATCGTCGGTTGCAGCGGGAAATCGCAGGCTCCGGGCGCATGCGTCGGCTGGATCGAGGCGACGACGCCCATCTCGGCCATGCGGGGAATGTCGCTGCGGTCGATCAGTTCGATATGCTCGATCCGGTGGCGGGCATCGCGCGGGCCATTGGCCTTGCGCGCCGCCTCAAAGCCATCCAGCACCCGGCGCACGGCCCCGTCGCCGATGGCATGCACGGCGATCTGAAGCCCGCGTTTGTCAGCCTCGGTCGCCGCAGCGGCGAAGGCGTCGGCACTGTGCAGCGGATCGCCCTTCCAGCCGGGGGTGTCGGGGTAATCTTCCAGCATCACCGCCGTGCCGCTGTCCACCACGCCGTCCATGAAGAATTTCACAAAGCCGGAGGAAAGCCAGTCATCGTTGTATTTCGCGCTCATCGCGCTGGCGATTTCCATATCTGCGGGCTTGCGCCAGTTGCGGTAATGGAACGGCACCCGCACCCGTGCGGTCAGCTTGCCCTGCGCGCGCAGCGCCTCCAGCACTTCCAGCGTGTAAAAATTGCCGTCCATATTCACCAGCGAGGTGAAGCCGAACCGCGCGCAATGCTCCAGCCCGCGCTTCATGGCCACGCTATCGGCCAGCTTCTCGGCCTCGGTGGGTGTGGGCTGAGGCTCGTCGCCGGTGGCGATGCCCGCGTTGATGCGTGCCGCGCCAGTCAGCGCCATGACCGGCGCCTTGGCCTCAAATTCGCGCAGCTCGCCGGTTGCAAGTCCGTCGGCACCCATGACAATCTCATTGCCCGCGCCCAGTTCACGCCCGCCCAGAATACCCGCCGCCTCAAGTGCGGCGGTATTGGCCCAGCCGGTGTGATGGTCGGCGGCGATCAGCAGGATGGGGCGATCGGGCAGAATGGCATCAAGGTCATGGCGGGTCAGCGAGCGGTCCAGTATCGCATAGTCGCAGCCCTGCCCCATGATCAGCGGCAGATCAGGATGCGCATCGGCATAGGCCTTAATCGCCGCCCCCAGCGCCTGCGTCCCCTTGACGCCCAGCAGTTGCAGATGCGCCAGTTCGGCCCCGCCCATGAACAGATGCAGATGGCTTTCAAACAACCCCGGCAGTACCGTCGCGCCGCCCGCATCAATCACCCGGCAGTCCGGCCCGGCCAGCCCCTCGATGGTGCTGCGCGCGCCGACCGCCAGAATACGCTCGCCCGCCAGTGCCACGGCCTCGGCACGCGGATTGGCAGGGTCCATGGTGAGGACGCGGGCATTGGTGATGATCACCTCGGCCTGTTGCGGCATGTTAACCCCTGTTGTTTCGGTTGCACCGGGCCGCTGCGAATCGGCTTGTGCCCGTTATTTGATCAAAAGTTAGCGGCAAGGCGGCGGCAGGTCCAATTCTTTTTATGATCAAATTTCGGGCGACGCAGGCCGCGCCCCCGCCCCGGCCGCCGGCCGGAAAACCGTTTGCAATCCGCACGGTGATGCGTTCCCCTCGCGCGACACCACACACAGGAGCCGCCCGATGCACGCCATACTGGATCAGGATGATCTGTTCATTCCGCTGCCCGATGGCACACGCCTTGCCGCCCGCCTGTGGCGCCCTGACGGGGGGCAGCCGGTGCCCGCCGTGCTGGAATTCATCCCCTACCGCAAGCGCGACAACACCCTGCCGCGCGATGAGACCATCCACCCCTGGATGGCCGCGCAGGGCTATGCCTGCCTGCGCGTTGACCTGCGCGGATCGGGAGACAGCGAAGGCGTGTTCGATGATGAGTATTCGCCGCAGGAGTTGCAGGATGCCTGCGATGTCATCGCCTGGATCGCGGCGCAGCACTGGTGCAGCGGCAGTGTGGGGATGATGGGTAAAAGCTGGGGCGGGTTCAACTGCCTGCAGACCGCCGCGCTCAATCCGCCTGCATTGAAAGCCGTGGTCTCGGTCTGCGCGACGGTGGACCGCTTCAATGATGACATCCATTACAAGGGCGGCTGCCTGCTGGGCGAGAACTTCGCCTGGGGCACGTTGATGCTTTCCTACAACTCCCGCCCCGCCGACCCGCTGCTGCGGCCTGACTGGCGCGCGGACTGGCTGAACCGGCTGGAGAGCATGCCGCATCTGACCGAGATCTGGACAGAGCATCAGACGCGCGATGCATATTGGAAACATGGCTCGGTCTGTGAGGATTACAGCGCGATCCGCGCGGCGGTGCTGACCATCGGCGGCTGGGCCGACAACTACATGAACGCGCCCGCGCATCTGGTGCGCAACGCCGCGATGGCCAAGGCGATCGTCGGCCCATGGGTGCATCAGTATCCGCATACAGCGGTGCCCGGCCCGCGTATCGGCTTTCTGACCGAGATGAAGAACTGGTGGGACCGCTGGCTGAAAGGTGTTGAGAACGGCGCCGAAGACCTGCCGCCCTACCGGGTCTATATGCTTGATTCAGCCCCGCCGGACCCCTGCGCGCCCGAGGTTCCGGGCCGCTGGCTGGCCGAGGCGCTGCCCTCGCCTCGCGTGACGGAACAGACCCTGAGACTGGGCGGCGATGGGCTGCTGGGCGGCGACGGTGCGCCTGACCGGCACCTGTGCACCCCGCAGACACTGGGCCTGAACGCCGGGGAGTTCTTTCCCATGGGGCTGGACGGCGAGATTGCGGGCGATCAGAGCGCGGATGACGCGCTGTCAGCCTGTTTTGAGCTGCCCTGCCCCGACGGGCTGGCGCTGATGGGCGCGGCGCGGTTGCACCTGACACTGAGCGCCGATCAGCCGCATGCCTTTGTCGTCGCGCGGCTGTGCGATGTGGCGCCCGATGGCCGGTCCCGCCGGATTGCGCATGGTATCCTGAACCTGCATCACCGCCATGATCCGCCCGCGCCGATGGTGCCCGGTCAGTCGGAGGAGGTGGTGCTGGTGCTCGATCAGATGGCCTACCGGCTTGCCCCCGGCCACCGGCTGCGGCTGGCGCTGTCGAACAGCTACTGGCCGTTCGTCTGGCCCTCACCGCGCAGGGTGACGCTGCATCTGACCGGCGGCGCGCTGGTGCTGCCCGTGCACACCGGCACCGCCCCGGAATGGCGCTTTGCGCCCCCTGAAACTCCACCGCCCGCCCGGCTGGAGGTGCTTTCGCCCGGCAAGGACAGCCGCATCGCCCGGCGCGACATGGTCACGGGCGCGCAAGAACTGCATGTCAGCCATACCAGCCCCCGCCTGCGCAACCCTGACCACGGGCTGGAAACCGCCAGCACGATGACAGAGGAATGGCATATCCACCCCGATGCCCCCGGAAGCGCCAAAGCGCACACCGTCTGGGAGCAGGAATTCGCCCGGGGCGACTGGGCGGTGGGCACAAAGGTGGTGGCCAGTCAGACCGCCACGGCAAGCGAATTTGTCCTCCGGGCGACCCTTACAGCATGGGAAGGGTCGGAAAATGACCGGCATGAACTGTTCCGACGTAGTTTTGTTGCGAATGTTTCACGCAAACATGTCTGAATCTTGCCAGAGGGCAGAAACGGATTGAATTGCAAGTCCACCACGGGTTATTGATTCGCCAATCAACAAACACAGCCGCCTTCTTTGGCTTGATAAATCCCCCTCGGGGGCAACAAACGGGGAGACGACCATGAACGATGAATTCCGCTACCTTCTGGCACGCGCTGCACGCGGCGCACTGGACCGCCGCGCCTTTATGGGCCGCGCCGCGGCGCTGGGGGTCACGGGTGCCATGGCCAACACGCTTCTGGCCTCGGCAGCGCGCGCGCAAGGGCCGCAAAGCGGTGGCCATCTGGTGATGGGCCTGCAGGGCGGCGAAAGCACCAACAGCCTTGATCCCGCGCTTGCCCTCAGCCAGGTGGCGTTCAGCTACCTGCGCACCACCGGCGATACGCTGGTCAATATCTCGCCAGAGGGTGAGATCGTGCCGCGTCTGGCCGAAGAGATCAGCGCGTCAGACGATGCGAAAACATGGTCGTTCAAGATCCGCTCGGGCGTGGAGTTCCACAACGGCCAGACCCTGACCGCCGAAGACTGCGCCCAGACCCTGCGCCGCCATTCCGACGAGGAATCGCAATCGGGCGCGCTGGGGATCATGCGCGGGCTTTCCTCCATCCGCGTCGATGGCGATGTGCTGGTGCTGGAAACCGAAACGCCCAATGCCGACCTTCCCTATCTGCTGGCCGATTACCATCTGGTCATCCAGCCCAACGGTGGCTTTGATGATCCGGCGGCGGGCATCTTCACCGGCGCCTATACCTGGGCGCAGAACGAGCCGGGTGTGCGCCATGTGATGGAAAAATTCGCCAATCACTGGGATGACTCGGTCGGCCATTACAATTCGGTCGAGATGCTGGTGATCAACGACGCCACCGCGCGCAATTCGGCGCTGCAATCGGGCCAGGTGCAGATGATCAACCGGGTGGAGCCGCGCGTGGCGGGCCTGCTGGCGCGCGCGCCGGGGGTTGAGATCCAGTCCACCTCGGGCCGTGGGCATTATGTGTTCATCATGCATTGCAACACTGCCCCCTTTGACAACAACGACCTGCGACTCGCGCTGAAATACGCCATCGACCGCGAAGACATGCTCGACAAGATCCTGCGCGGCTATGGCAGCCTCGGCAATGACATGCCGGTCAATCAGGCCTATCCGCTGTTTGACGACACGATCGAACAGCGCACCTATGACCCTGATCTTGCGCGCCACCATTATGAGCGCTCGGGCCATGACGGGCCGGTCATTCTGCGCACCTCGGAAGTGGCCTTCCCGGGCGCTGTCGATGCCGCACAGCTGTTTCAGGAAAGCGCCGCACGCGCGGGCATTCCCATCGAGATCATCCGCGAACCGGGTGACGGCTACTGGTCGGAAACCTGGAACGTGCAGCCCTTCTCGGCCAGCTACTGGGGCGGGCGCCCGGTGCAGGACCAGATGTATTCCACCGCCTATCTGTCCTCCGCCGACTGGAACGACACCCGCTTCTTCAATGAACGCTTCGACGGCCTGCTGCTGGAAGCGCGCGGCGAGCTGGATCTGGACCGCCGCAAGGCCCTCTACAGCGAAATGGGCACCATCGTGCGCGACGAGGGCGGCCTGATCTGCCCGATGTTCAATGATTTCATCGACGCCCATAACGCGCAGGTCGCAGGCTGGGAAGGCAACCCCAACGGCGAGATGATGAACGGCTTTGCCGCCGTTCAGTGCTGGCAGGCGGTGTAAGGGTCGATGCACCCTGTCCTGACACTGGTGATCCAGCGCCTTGCGCTGGGTTTCCTGCTCCTGATCGCGGCCTCGGTGCTGATCTTTGTCGGCACCGAGATTCTGCCGGGGGATGTGGCGCAGGCCGTTCTCGGCCAGAACGCGACAGAGCAGGCGCTGGCCAACATGCGCGCCCAGATGGGCCTCGATCAGCCAGCCTATATCCGGTATCTCCAATGGCTTGGGGGCGCCGTTCAGGGCGATTTCGGTGTCGCGCTGTCCAACCGTCAGGATATCGCAACCTCGATCGGGCGCCGGCTGGGCAATACGATGTTCCTGGCCTCTGTCGCCGCCGCCATCTCGGTTCCGCTGGCGATCTTTCTGGGCCTGCTGGCCGTGCGCTACCGCGACCGCTGGCCGGACAAGCTGATCTCGGGCATCACGCTGACCTCGATCTCGCTGCCCGAATTCCTGCTGGGCTACATCATCATGTATGTCTTCGCCGTGAAGCTGGGCTGGTTCCCCTCGGTATCGACCATCAATGACACCATGAGCCTTGGCCAGAAGCTGCATGCGG
The DNA here is from genome assembly GCF_036802785.1 of Pararhodobacter sp. Taxonomy (GTDB): domain Bacteria; phylum Pseudomonadota; class Alphaproteobacteria; order Rhodobacterales; family Rhodobacteraceae; genus Pararhodobacter. The sequence goes on along the minus strand of NZ_DAIRVN010000077.1, from coordinate 13,946 downwards.
TGGCGCTGCCTGCCATGGTGCTCACGCTGGTGGTGCTGGCGCATATGATGCGCATGACCCGCGCCGCCATCCTCAACGTCATGCAATCAGCCTACATTGAGACGGCCGAGCTGAAGGGCCTGCGCCGCTTCACCATCATCGCCCGCCACGCGATGCCCAATTCCATCGCCCCCATTGTCAATGTGGTGATGCTGAACCTTGCCTATCTGGTGGTCGGTGTCGTGGTGATCGAGGTGGTGTTCGTGTATCCGGGCATGGGCCAGTATCTGGTTGACCATGTTTCGAAACGCGATGTGCCGGTGGTTCAGGCCTGCGGGCTGATCTTTGCCTCGGTCTATATCGGGCTCAACCTTGTGGCCGATATCGTGTCGATCCTGTCCAACCCGCGGCTGAGGCATCCGAAATGAAGGGCATCCCCCTCACCGCCCTTCTGGGCATGACCATCACCGCGCTGTTCTTTCTGGCGGCGATCTTTGCGCCGCTGATCGCGCCCTATGGCATGTCCGAGATCATCGGCGATGTCTGGGAACCGGCCTCAGACGCTCATTGGCTGGGCACCGACAATCTGGGCCGTGATCTGCTGACCCGGATGATCTATGGCGGGCGCACCACCATTTTTGTCGCCTCCGCCGCCACGCTTCTGGCCTTCACGCTGGGCGCGGTGCTGGGCTTCATGGCGGCCGTGTATGGTGGCTGGGTCGATCAGGTCATGGCGCGGCTCAACGATCTGGTGATGTCGATCCCCACGCTGATTTTTGCGCTGGTGGTGCTGTCGGTCATGCCGGTGACGCTGCCCATTCTGATCCTTGTCATGGGCCTGCTGGATTCAACGCGCGTGTTCCGCCTGTCGCGCGCCGTGGCGGTGGATATCAACGTGATGGACTTTGTCGAGGCCGCGCGCCTGCGTGGCGAGGGCCAGCGCTGGGTCATCTTCCGCGAGATCCTGCCAAACGCGCTGTCGCCGCTGGTGGCCGAACTGGGCCTGCGCTTCATCTTCGCCATCCTCTTCATCTCAACCCTGTCATTCCTCGGTCTGGGCGTGCAGCCGCCGATGGCCGACTGGGGCGGTATCGTGAAGGAGAACCGTGAAGGCATCGTTTACGGCATCGCCGCCGCGCTCTATCCGGCGGTGGCGATCGTCACGCTGTCGATCTCGGTCAATCTGGTGGCGGACTGGGCGCTCAACCGCACGACCAGCCTGAAAGGAGGCCGTGGTGGCTGATTCCGAGATGCTTCTGGAGATAAGCAACCTGCGTATCGAGGCCACGGTCTATGCGCCCGGTGAAAAGCCGCGCAATGCGGTGATCGTCGATGATGTCTCGCTCAGGCTGCCACGCGGCAAGGTCATGGGGCTGATCGGCGAATCCGGCGCCGGGAAATCCACCATCGGGCTGGCAGCACTTGCCTATGGGCGCGGCGGTATCCGGCTCGCGGGCGGCGGCATCAGGCTCAACGGCCGCGAAATCCGCACCGCCGGGCCGCAGGATCTGCGCAGCCTGCGCGGGCGCGAGGTGACCTATGTCGCGCAATCGGCGGCGGCGGCCTTCAACCCGGCCAAGCGGCTGATGGAACAGGTGATCGAGGCCACGCTGCACCACAATCTGTGCAGCCGGTCCGAGGCCGAGGCCCGCGCGGTCGCCCTGTTCCGCACCCTCAGCCTGCCCGACCCCGAGAATTTCGGCAAACGCTACCCGCATCAGGTGTCCGGCGGGCAGTTGCAGCGCGCGATGACCGCCATGGCGCTGTGCCCCCGGCCTGATCTGGTAATCTTTGACGAGCCCACGACGGCGCTGGACGTCACCACCCAGATTGACGTGCTGGCCGCCATCAAAACCGCCATTCAGGAAACCGGGGTGGCGGCGCTTTATATCACCCATGATCTGGCGGTGGTGGCGCAGGTCTCGGATGAAATCATGGTGCTGCGCCAAGGCAGGATGGTCGAACATGGCACCGTACAGCAGATCATCGAAGCCCCGCGCGAGGAGTATACCCGCGCCCTGATCTCGGTGCGCGCCATCGAGCATGAGGAAAAGCAACCCACCGACACACCGCTGCTGCGCGCCCGCGGCGTCAGCGCGCGCTACGGGGCGATGGCGGTGGATGTGCTCAGCAACGTATCGGTCGATCTCTATGCCGGGCAGACGCTGGCACTGGTGGGCGAATCCGGCTCGGGCAAATCGACCATGGCGCGGGTGATCACCGGGCTTCTGCCGCCGCGCGCGGGCGATATCACTTTTGAGGGCAAGCCCCTGCCCCCGGCGCTGAACAACCGCTCGCGCGAGGAACTGCGCCAGTTGCAGATGATCTACCAGATGGCCGATGTGGCGATGAACCCGCGCCAGACAGTGCAGACCATCATCGGGCGGCCGCTGGAATTCTACTTCGGCCTGCGCGGACGCAAGCGCGATGAACGGATACAAGAACTGCTGGACGCGATCGAACTGGGCAAGGGCTATGCCGACCGTTACCCGGCGGAACTGTCGGGCGGCCAGAAGCAGCGCGTGTGTATCGCCCGCGCGCTGGCCGCCAAGCCCAAGCTGATCATCTGTGACGAGGTGACCTCGGCGCTGGATCCGCTGGTGGCCGATGGCATTCTGAAACTGCTGCTGGACCTGCAGAAACGTGAGGGGGTGGCGTATCTGTTCATCACCCATGATATCGCCACGGTCCGCGCCATCGCCGATTCCATCGCCGTGATGTATCAGGGGCGTGTGCAGCGCTATGGCACCAAGACCGAGGTGCTGACCCCGCCCTTTGACGATTACACCGACCTGCTGCTGTCCTCGGTGCCCGAGATGAAGCTGGGCTGGCTGGAAAACGTGATCGCCTCGCGCAAGATGGCCAGCGGCGGCAACTGAGCGGCGAAGCGGGCGGCCCCCGCTGCCGGAACGGAAAACAGGCCATATATCCTCATTGACGGGCATCCCATTGCGCGCCCGCCGCCACCCGGCTAAATGGGGGCGCGCCTGCAAGGAGCCCGCCATGACCGCCCAGCCTGACCGCCCGCAGCTTTACCTGATCACCCCCCCGGCCTTTGACCCCGCACCCTTTGGCGAGGGGCTGGCGCGCATCCTCGATGCCCTGCCGGTCGCCTGCCTGCGGCTGGCGCTGGCGGGCGATGATGAAGACCTGATCAGCCGAAGCGCCGATGCCATGCGCGAGGTCACTCATACCCGCGATGTTGCCATCGTCATCGAGCGCCATGTGCTCCTGTCCGAGCGGCTGGGGCTGGACGGTGTCCACCTGCCGCGCGGCACCCATGGCATCCGTAAACTGCGTGAGCAGATGGGCGCGGATGCGATCATCGGTGCGGCCTGCGGCGATTCACGCCATGACGGGCTGAACGCGGCCGAGGCGGGGGCAGATTATGTCGCCTTCAGCCCGGTCGGCGAAAGCCCGCTGGACGACGGCGCACGCGCCGCGCGCGACCTTTTCGAGTGGTGGTCAGAAGTGATCGAGGTGCCGGTGGTGGCCGAGGGTGCCCTGACCCGCGCCCTGATCGAAGACTTTGCACCCGTGACCGATTTCTTTGCCATCGGCGCGGAAATCTGGAAATCTGATGACCCGCTCGCCGCCCTGCGCGATCTGGTGGCCCCGCTGGATCTCTGACGCGCACGCCGTCGTCGCGCGCTCTTGCAAGGCGCGGCCATGGGGGCGCTGCCCCCGCCCGTTCTGCTTCGCAGAACGAACTCCCCCGGGATATTTCTGAACAGATGAAACGGATAGCCCCGCGCCCCTTTCATCTGTTCTTCAAATATCCTGGGGGTGAATGGGCCGCAGGCCCAGAGGGGGCAACGCCCCCTGCCCGGGCGCAGACAAGCCTGTCAGTCGCGCAGCGCCCCCGGCGGCAACACCTCTCGCACCCCCGCGCGCACCGCCGTTTCGCAGGCGCGCGCCAGTTCCTTGCGCCCGGGGAAATCCGCCACCCGCACCGGCGGATGGAACACCACCACCACCCGCCCCTGCCGCCCGGTGGCCAGAATACGCAGGAGATGCGGCGCAAATCCCAGATCGCCCCACCAGCCATAAAAGCGCGGGTCGCGGCTGGGGGGCGCCACATAAGCCAGCGTTACCGGCTGGATCTGCAGGATATCGGCCAGCCCATGACTGAAGAAAGCCGCGAAAAGCGTGGGTTTGAAGGCGAGTACCCGCGCGCCGTCGGTGCTGGTTCCCTCAGGAAAGAAGCACAGGTGATGCCCGGCGCGCAGCCGCGCCTCAAAAAGGTCCTTCTGCAGCCGTGCATCGCGCGCGTGGCGGTTGATGAACACCGTCCCCGTCGCCCGCGCCAGCCAGCCGATCCCGGCCCAGCCCGCAACCTCGGACTTCGCCACAAAATAGACCCGCTGAAGCGCGTTGATGGCAAAGATATCCAGCCAGGACGCATGGTTGGACACCACCGCCCCCCTGCCAAGCATCGGCATCCCACGCTGCTCAAGCCGCAGCCCCAGCACCCGCAGCGTAGCCTTGCAAACGCCCTGGGTCACAAAGGGGGTCACCGGGCGGCGCAGGCCGAACAGCGGACGCTCAAGCAGCCGCAGCGCCAGATGCAGCGCAAGCCCGCCAAAGATCACCACGACAAGCACCGGCAGCCGCAGCGCGATCAGCACCCAGCCGGTCGCGCCGAAACGGATGGCGGGCGCTTCACCTTCGGGTGACACCCATGCCGGGTCACGCCGCGCGGCTGGCAGGATTTCAGGCTCTGGGTGCTTTGCGGGCGTAATAGTCAAGATGTCTGTCCGACATGGCCGATGTATCCATGATCAGACAGACATCGGTGGTGTTGAATTCGTGGTCGATGAATGCCCCGTCCCCGACAAAGCCACCCAGTCGCAGATAGGCCCGGATCAGCGGCGGAACAGCCGCCAGCGCCATGCGCTTGTCTATCGCATCGGGCGGCATCTGGTCCATGGGGTGAAAATGCCCGGGCAGGGCGCGCACGCGCATCGATTCGGGCGCGCGGTGGAAATGGTGCAGATAGCTCAGCGCCATGGCATGGGGCGCAGGATCCGCACCGTGGAAAGAGGCGACGCCGAACAGGATTTCGATGTCGCGGGTCAGAACGTAATCCGCCAGCCCCTTCCACAGCAGCATCATGGCGGGCCCGCGCCGGTGCTCAGGGTCAACGCAGGAGCGGCCCAGTTCCACCAGCTTGCGCCCCAGCAGCCTGAGCGGCGTCAGATCATATTCGCTGTCGCAGTAAAACCGCCCCAGCGCCCGCGCCCGTTCACAGGGCAGCAACCGGTACACGCCGATCACATGGTCAAGCGTTTCCGGGTCGCGGCGGCGGTCCACAAGCACCAGATGGTCGAAATACCCGTCCAGCGCGTCACGCTCCAGCCTGAGCACCGGATCGACAAGCGGCCCGCCCGGCGCGCCAAGTTCCTCGATGAAGACCCGGTAGCGCAGCCGCTGCGCGCCCTGCAGGTCAAGTGCAGAACGCGCCAGGCGCACTTCCAGCCCGGCTTCCTCGACGACAGGGGTGATATTCGCGTTCAACATGGCCCGTTTCACTTGCTGCTATCCGCTTAGGTCAAGCACCCAAATATTTCAACAAAAAGACGATACGCCCCCCGCCGTGCATTTTTGAGCAAAAGGAGCCATAAAAGTGCAACCCTGTGCAAATAGACTTGCCGCAGTTGACTCGCCTTTTAGGAGAGCATTAACCTTTTTCCTGAATGATCAACCGGTGGGGCCGATAACCCACTCCAATGTAACCACGCGGGAATCCAGAACAATCTTACCCACCTCCTCAAAATTCACGGTCACCCGCGCACCAATCACCGATTGTACCTGCCCCAGCCCCCAGTCCGGCTGGCTGGGGTGACGCACCAGCATCCCTGGCGCCAGTAGATCAGACATCGGCCCCTCCCGCCACAGATTGCAATTCACCCCGATCCGGAAAACGCATGGACAATACCGCCCCAGACCTTTCCCCCCGTGACCTTTCCACCCCCGACCTTTCCGCCCTCATCGGCTCGCGCATCTGCCATGACCTTGTCAGTCCGCTGGGTGCCATCAGCAACGGGGTGGAGCTTCTGGGCATGAGCCAGCCGCCCTCCCCCGAACTGGCGCTGATCAGCGAAAGCGTGGCCCATGCGCTGGCGCGGATCCGCATGTTCCGGCTGGCGTTTGGCGCGGTCCGGGGCGAACAGCGTATCAGCGGGCGCGAGATTGCCTCCATACTGGAGGGGTTGGGCAAGGGTGGCAAGATCCGTTTTGAATGGTCCATGCCCACCGACCTGCCCCGCCGTGAGGCGAAGCTGCTGCTGCTGCTGGTGCAATGCTGCGAAAGCGCGATGGCCTGGGGCGGTGTGCTGACCCTGGGGCAGGCGGCGCAGGGCTGGCGCCTTGACGCGCGCGCGCCCCGTCTGCGCCTTGAACCCGCGCTGTGGGGGCCCCTCGCCTGCGGCACCGCGCCCGCCGATCCGCGCCCGTCCGAGGTGCATTTCGCCCTCGTCCCACCGATGCTGGAGGCGACGGGACGCAGCCTGCAACTGGAAACCACCGAGGAGGAAATCCACCTCGCGCTCTGAACGCAGGGCTGCGGCACCCGGTCAGGGCCGGATCGCGCCGTCCCCGGTCACCAGATATTTGAAGCTGGTCAGCTGCTCGGCGCCGACCGGCCCGCGCGCATGCATCTTGCCCGTGGCGATGCCGATCTCGGCCCCCATCCCGAATTCGCCGCCATCGGCAAACTGGGTGGAGGCGTTGCGCATCAGAATGGCGCTGTCCAGCCGCTCAAAAAAGCGCGCGGCGGTGGCGTCATTGTCGGTCAGGATGCTCTCGGTATGGCTGGAGCCATGGCGCCGGATATGCGCGATGGCCTCATCAACCCCCTCCACGAGCTTGACGGCAATGATCATGTCAAGAAACTCGCGCCCGAAATCATCGGGGGCGGCGGCAACCGTGCCGGCGATCTTCAGCAATTCGCCCTCGGTGCGCACCTCGACCCCGGCCCTCAGCAGATCCTCGACCAGCACAGCGCCATGCCGGGCAAAGAACGCGCGGTCAATCAGCAGGCATTCCGCCGCGCCGCAGACACCGGTGCGCCGGGTCTTGGCGTTCAGAACCACGCGCCGCGCCTTTTCCAGATCGGCATCGCCGTCAGCATAGACATGGCAGATACCCTCCAGATGCGCGAAAACCGGCACCCGCGCCTCGGCCTGCACCAGCCCGACCAGCCCCTTGCCGCCGCGCGGTACGATCACGTCGATATGCTGGACCATGCGCAGCATCTCACCCACCGCCGCACGGTCGCGCACCGGCACCAGCTGAATGGCCGCTTCGGGCAGGCCCGCATCCTTGAGCCCCTGCACCAGACAGGCATGGATCGCCGCTGACGAATGAAAACTCTCCGACCCGCCGCGCAGGATCACGGCATTCCCGGCCTTCAGACACAGCGCACCGGCATCGGCGGTCACATTGGGACGGCTTTCATAGATCACGCCGACCACACCCAGCGGCGTCGCCACCCGGCGGATGTTCAGCCCGCTGGGCATATCCCATTCCGCCAGCACCCGGCCCACCGGATCGCGTTGTTCGGCCACGGCGCGCAAGCCGTCCACAATCGCCTGCACCCGCCCGCTGTCCAGCGTCAGCCGGTCCATCATCGCCGCAGACAGGCCCTTTTCCGCGCCATAGGCCAGATCGAGGCTGTTGGCATCCAGAATCTCCTGCCGCCGCGCCGATACCGCCTCGGCCGCGCCGATCAGGGCGGCATGTTTGCGCTCGGCGCTGGCAAAAGCCAGCTCTGCCGCCGCCGCCCGCGCGCCCGCGCCGATCCCGGCCATGAGTGCTGCGATTTCTGCCATGGTGCCTTCTTTTCCCATCCCGTCCGCTCCCATTTTCTGTCCGGAAATATCCTGGGGGTGAATGGGCCGCAGGCCCAGAGGGGGCAACGCCCCCTTCCCTGTCAGATCACCATATCATCCCGATGCACCAGCGCGGCACGGCCCGGATAGCCCAGCAAAGCCTCGATCTCGCCAGAGCGGCGCCCCCGGATCGCGCGCGCCTCCTCGGCGGTGTAACGCACCAGCCCCAGACCAAAGACCGCGCCGTCCGGCCCTTCCAGCGCCACCGGTTCACCCCGGCCGAACCGGCCCCCGACAGCCACCACCCCGGCGGGCAGCAGCGATTTGCCCGCGCGCAGCGCGGCCAGCGCGCCCGCATCCACCCGCAGGCTGCCGCGCGGCTTCATCGCGGCGATCCAGCGTTTGCGCGCGGCCTGCGGGTCGCCCTGCGGGGCGAACCATGTGCAGGGCGCGCCGTTTTCGATGGCTGAAAGCGGGCGCATGACGCTGCCCAGGGCGATAACCATCGCACAGCCCCCCGCCGTGGCGGTACGCGCGGCCATGATCTTGGTCTTCATCCCGCCCTTGGACAGGCCCGAAACCGGGTCGCCCGCCATCGCCTCGATCTCAGGGGTCAGTTGCGCGACAAGGTCCAGCCGCTGCGCCGCCGGGTCGGTGAAGGGGTTGGCGGTGTAAAGCCCGTCCACATCCGACAGCAGCGCCAGCCGGTCGGCGCCGATGGTGATGGCGATCTGCGCGCCCAGCCGGTCATTGTCGCCATAGCGGATCTCATCGGTGGCGACCGTGTCGTTTTCATTGACGATCGGCACCACGCCCAGCCCCAGCAGGGTCTCCATCGTCGCGCGCGTGTTCAGATAGCGGCGACGGTCGGCGGTGTCTTCCAGCGTCACCAGCACCTGCGCGGTGGTGATGCCATGCGGCGCCAGCACCTCTTCATAGGCGCGCGCCAGCCGGATCTGGCCCACGGCGGCGGCGGCCTGGCTTTGCTCCAGCGCCAGCGTGCCCTCGGGCAGGCGCAGCGCCCGCCGCCCCAGCGCAATCGCGCCCGAGGAGACCAGCACCACATCCACCCCGCGCGCCTTGGCCACGGCCACATCTTCGGCCAGCGCGCGCAGCCAGTCGGCGCGCAGCTGGCCGCTGGCGGCATCGACCAGCAGCGCCGAGCCGATCTTGACGACCAGCCGCCGCGCGGCGAACAGGGAAAAGGCCTGCGTTTTCTGTGCGGCTACGGCTTCCACGGTGCGGGCTCCTCCTGATTGGCCTCCCGCCGTTGGGCATCGATCTCGGCCATCAGCGCGCGCAACACTTCCGGCACACCCGCGCCCGTCACGCCGGAGAGCAGATACACCCGCCCGCCCGACGCCACTTCAAGCGCCGCGCGTCGCTCGGCCAGTTCTTCGGGCGCGATGGCGTCAATCTTGTTCAGGCCGACCACGCGTGGCTTGCTGTGAACCGTTTCCGAATACAGCTCCAGTTCGCGGTCGATCACCGCGAAATCGCCCGCCACATCCTCAGACGTGCCATCGACAAGGTGCAGCAGCACCGCACACCGCTCGATATGGCCCAGAAACTGGTCGCCCAGCCCCCGCCCCTCGCTTGCGCCCTCGATCAAGCCGGGAATATCGGCCAGAACGAATTCGCGCGCATCAATCCCCACCACGCCCAGATTGGGGTGCAGCGTGGTGAACGGGTAATCGGCAATCTTGGGCCGCGCGTTCGAGGTGGCGGCAAGGAAGGTCGATTTGCCGGCATTGGGCAGGCCCGCAAGGCCGGCGTCAGCGATCAGTTTCAGGCGCAGCCAGAGCGTGCGCTCCACGCCCTCCTGCCCGGAATTGGCCCGGCGCGGCGCCTGATTGGTCGCGCTTTTGAACCGCGAATTGCCCCAGCCGCCATTCCCGCCCTTGGCCAGCAGCACGCGCTGGCCAACCTCGGTCAGATCGGCGATGACGGTTTCCTGATCCTCTTCCAGAATCTCGGTACCCGCCGGAACCCGCAGCACAATATCTTCGCCATCCTTGCCGGTGCGCTGGCGTCCCATGCCGGGGATGCCGTTCTGGGCAAAGAAATGCTGCTGATAGCGGAAATCGATCAGCGTGTTGAGCGCGGGCACGCATTCGGCCCAGACATCACCGCCCGTGCCGCCGTCGCCACCATCCGGCCCGCCGTATTCGATGAATTTCTCGCGCCGGAAGCTGACACAGCCGCCGCCGCCGCCGCCTGAGCGAATATGGATCTTGGTCAGGTCAAGGAATTTCATCAGTAAGGCTTTCGGTAAGGCAAGACAGGCGATAGTCGCCTGAAGCGCACAGATCAAGGGGTGACGGCATGCACCCGGCCGCCGCGCCTGCGGCAACCGGGTGAAAATGCGCCGATCAGAGGGCCCCGCCGCAACCCTGCGGGGCCGGGCCTGCGAAGAATTCAGTCCATCCGGCGCAGGTAGGTCCAGGTTGGAACCGAACGGCCACGCGCCTCGGAAAAGGCCTCGGCATCGCCGATATATTCGAACCCGGCATTCGTCAGCAGACGCGCCGAAACCGGATTGTCCTGAAACACCTCGGCAAAGAGCGTGCGGCTGCCATGAGGGTTGGCCTGAATCAGCGCGCGTACCGCTTCCGAGGCAAGGCCGGAGTTCCAGAAAGCGGGTGCGACCCAGTAGCCGATCTGGCTTTGCCCCCGGTCCAGCGGTTTGAGCGAGATCACCCCCATCAGGCTGGCCGAGCCCTGCGGCGTACCATCCATCGCCCAGACATCTTCCTCGCGCCCGGGTGCAAGCGCGGCAGTGATGAAGGCATCAGCCGCGTCTGCGGGCAGCGGGTGCGGGATGGAGCGGGTGCCTTCGGCCAGACGGCGGTCACTGGTGTAGAGATGAAGCTGGTCACGGTCCTGCCGGCGGATCGGGCGCAGGGTCAGGCGTTGCGCGTTGATCACCTGCTGGGCATGGCCCGCGTTGACGTCAGCGGCGGAAAGGGCGGCGCGCGCGGCGGAAACGGGGATATTCATCGCGGTCGGATCTTCCTGAACGTAAGGTTCTTTCTGCCCCCGCCGGGGCGGAGGAATGATCTGCTGGCCGGTGCGATGACGACACGCGGGGTTTCTCCGGCTGGGCGAGGGCCTGTCTGGCGCCCGCCGCCATGTCGGGGAAAACCCGGTGCCCGAAACGAACCAGGGCCGGTCTGATGACCGGCCCCTCCGAATTAGCGCAAGAATGTAAATCTTTTGCTGTTATTCGGCGGCCTCGGTCTCACGGGTAATCGAGACGAAGCTGCGGCCCTTGAGGCCCTTGGTAAAGGTCACGCGGCCCTCGGTGAGCGCGAACAGCGTATGGTCGCGGCCCATGCCGACGCCCTCGCCCGGGAAGTGTTTGGTCCCGCGCTGGCGCACGATGATGTTACCCGCGTTTACCGCCTGGCCACCATAGATCTTCACGCCAAGGCGACGCCCGGCCGAATCTCGACCGTTACGGGATGAACCGCCTGCTTTTTTATGTGCCATGGGGTGTTACTCCTGCGCTTCAGCCGCGGGCTTCTTGCGCGCGGCGCGTTTCGGTTTCTCGTCCGCAGCCGCTTCAGCCTTGGGCTTGGCGGCGGCTTTCGGCTTGGCCGCTGCCTTGGGCTTGGCGGCGGCCTTCGGCTTGGCTGCCTTCTTGGGGGCGTCCGTGGCGGTTTCGGCGTCACCGGCGGGGGCCTTGCCCGAACCGATGGCGATTTTCACGCCCGTGGCATCGGCACCCGAAGCCAGAATATCGGTCACGCGCAGCAGCGTCAGCTTCTGGCGATGGCCCTTGGTGCGCTGCGAGCTGTGCTTGCGGCGACGTTTGACAAAGTGGATGACCTTGTCAGCCTTGATCTGGTCGATCACCTCGGCCTGAACGGCCGCGCCATCAACCAACGGCAGGCCGACAACCGGGGAATCACCACCGACCATCAGAATTTCATTGAACTGGACTTTTTCGCCAGCTTCCGCAGCAAGACGCTCCACGCGCAGGACATCGCCTGCCTGCACGCGGTATTGCTTACCACCAGTTTTCAGGACCGCAAACATCGGTCGGTTTCCTTCTCTTCGTTGCCGCGCCCTGCGGCCCCCATGCGGGTGTTGGTGGATTGCTCCGCCTTCGGGCAGCGCACCCCTTTCAGATGGGGTGATGGATGAAATAGCCAAGCCCCGCGCCAGAACGGACGGGGCCTGAGGCCCGCTCTATGGGAAAACATCGCGCGAGAGTCAAGCACAACCGGAGGGGAAAGGCCTGTCAGCCCCCGGGAATCTGCCCGCAGGATAAGGATGGACCGGCCCGGCGAGTTGGTCTAACCCTTGCGCAGGCAGGCGGAATGGGACTGCGCCGCGCCGGTTCTTGCCAGTGATCTCTGAGGGAGCAACGCATGGGGGCACAGCCCACACCCGCCACAAAGGCCTCCGACACCGGCAAGACACCTGATTCCACGCCCGGTAGCAGCCCCGTGGTTGGCCCCCTCGTTGGCCCCCTCGTTGGCATTGTGATCCGCACCCGTGACCGCCCGGTCTTTGTCAGACGCGCGCTGGCCAGCGTGCTGGCGCAGACCTATCCGCACTGGCGCATCGCGCTGATCAACGACGGCGGCGCGCGCCCGGCGCTGGATGCCGCGATTGCCGAAGCAGGGGCCAGCATCCCCATCCCCGAAGGTGCGCTGATGACTGAGCATCTGCCACGCTCCATTGGCCGCTCGGCTGCGTTCAACCTGGGGATGGAGCGGCTGGATACCGAATTCATCACCTGCCTTGACGATGACGATACCTGGAGCCCCGATTTCCTGCGCGCGCTGGTCGATTTCCACACCGAGACCGCTGCTGTCGCGCCGGATCTGGGCGGGGTGATGTGCCGCTTGACGGCGATCCGCGAAGAGGTGATCGAAAAGGACGGTGCCAGCCGCATCGTCACCTTGGGCGAGGATGATCTGCCCAACGCCTTCAAGCGCGATGACTTCTTCATCAACCCAATCGCCTATGCCTGCTACCGGCAGGATGTCTATCCGGTGCAATGGATGCTCCGGCGCGATGCCGCCCTCTCGGCGGGCGGCTTTCCCGTTGAATTCAACGTCATGGAAGACCGCGCTTTCATGACGCGTTTTTTGCAGCGCTGGCGGCTGGCGGTTCTGGACAAGCCACTGGCCTTTCACCACCGCCGGGTCAGCCGCCGCGATGACCGGGCGCGCCGGGTTGAGATGAACACCATCGACAACCCCTCGTATGACTGGCGCCTCTTTGCCGATCTGGCGCGCCTCCCGGCCCATTCGCCCCCCGCCGAGGACAGCGCGCTGGCGCAGCAGGCCACGCTTCTGCGCGCCGTCGCCGCCACCCTTCTGCGCGAGGTCAATGATGAGACCAGCGCGCTCTGGCACAAGCTGGATGGCGAAGCCGCGCGCCTGCGCCAGCAGTTCGAGCAGCTTGAAAACCGTCTGGCGCAGGCCCCTGCCCGCGCGCCCCTGGCCACTGACCCCGCGACCACCGCCTGGGGCCTGTGGGACCGGCAGGGCGATCAGGATTTCGGCCATGCCATCGCCCCCGGCCACCCTTTCGCCGGCCGGCTGGAGCTGTCGCAGAATTTCGATATTCCGGGCAGGCTGGTGCATGGCTCCAAACTGCAGCGGCGGCTGGTGGTGCAACTGCCCCAGACCCGCGACTGGAGCGCGATCGAAATTGCGCTGGACGGGCTGGCCGAGTCCGGCGGCGGGCTGCGCTGCGCCTTTGAGATCATGTCCGAGCAGGGTTATCTGTTCGAGACCGCGCTTTCGGTCCATCCGCGCGACCGTCTGGGCCGCCGCCAGCACCGTTTTGTCGAGACCCATGTGCATTCCTGCCCGCCCAATGCCCATGTGACCGTCGCCCGTGACTTCCCCTCGGGCTTGCTGACCGGGGGTGAAAACCCCAAACTGTCGATTATCCTGCCCCGGCAGGCGCAGAACTTCCGCTTCTGCTGCCTTGATCTGGTCATCAGCCGCATCTGAAAGGCCCCGCGCGATGTTGGAAACCGAGCTTCCCGAACTGGCCTTTGCCGGTGATCGCGGCATCGACCTTTTCCACCGCATCGAGGATGCGAGCCAGCGCCGGGTGCAGTATGAATGTGTCGCCACGGCCTATCCCGCCCCGCCCGAAAGCGCGCCC
>NZ_DAIRVN010000076.1:0-24764 GCF_036802785.1 Pararhodobacter sp. | reverse complement strand
CCCGACATCGGATTGCCACCATGCCCGCCACCCGCCCGACAGACAGGCCACGCAGCCCTTTCCTGCCCGGGTCGGTCGGTACGTTGGCTGGCACGCTGGGCCTGCTGGCGCTCACCGCCTGTTCCCCCGCTGCCGATGACCCCACCCCGCGCCTGCTTTCCCCGCAGGAGCTGCGCGCCGGGATCAGCGCAACGCGCAGCGAAAGCGGCCCGCCCGCGCCCGCCATCGAAAGCCGCGCCGCCGCCCTCAGGGCAAGGGCCGCGGCCCTGCGCGCGCAACCCGCCACGCCCACTGAAGACGATGACCTGCGCCGCCGGGCGCAGGCCCTGACCGCCCCCGCCCCCTGACACCCGTATGTTGCCCCTGCCTACGGGCGGCGGCACGACGCATTGCACCCGCGCCGATGACAGGCTAACTGTGCGGCAAACACGCGCGTGCGGCCTGCCCGTCAGGCTGCGCGCGGTTGCAGCCGGAGAACCCTGATGAAGACCCCCCTCCGCCTTGGCATCGCCGGTCTGGGCACCGTCGGTATCGGCGTCGTCAAGATTGTGCAGATGCATGGCGAGATGCTCGCCCGCCGCACGGGCCGCCCGATCGAGATTGTCGCGGTTTCCGCCAGTTCGCGCACCAAGACGCGCAGCGCCGACATCTCTGTCTATGGCTGGGAAGATGACCCGGTGGCGCTGGGACGGCGCGACGATATCGACGTGGTGCTGGAGCTGATCGGCGGCGAGAACGGCACCGCCAAGGCGCTGGTGGAAACCGCGCTGGCCAATGGCAAGGACGTGGTCACCGCCAACAAGGCGCTGCTGGCGCATCACGGTCACGCGCTGGCGCTGGCGGCCGAAAAGGCCGGGCGCGCGCTGCGGTTCGAGGCGGCGGTCGCGGGCGGCATTCCGGTGATCAAGGCCCTGACCGAGGGGCTGGCGGGCAACCGGATCAAGCGGGTCATGGGCGTGATGAACGGCACCTGCAACTACATCCTGACGCGGATGGAGGCCACCGGGCAGGGCTACAACGTGCTTTTCGATGAATGCGCGCGGCTGGGCTATCTGGAAGCCGATCCGAACCTTGATGTCGGCGGGATCGACGCGGGCCATAAACTGAGCCTGCTTTCCGCCATCGCCTTTGGCACGCAGGTTGATTTTGCGTCGGTCGAATTGCAGGGCATCACCGATATCTCGCTCGACGACATCCGGCTGGCGCGCGACATGGGCTTTGCGATCAAGCTGCTGGGTGTGGCGCAGATGACGGGGCGCGGGCTGGAACAGCGCATGACCCCCTGTCTGGTGCCCGAAACCCACCCGCTGGGGCAGCTGGACGGCGGCACCAATATGGTGGTTATCGAAGGGGACAGCGTGGGCCAGATCGTGCTGCGCGGGGCCGGTGCCGGTGAAGGGCCGACCGCCAGCGCGGTGATGAGCGATGTGATCGACATTGCGCGGGGCCTGCGCCTGCCCACCTTTGGTGAACCCGCCGCAGGGCTGACACGCGCCCCCGCCGCCGTGGTCTCATCCGCCGCGCCGTGGTATCTGCGCATGACGCTGCTCGACAAGCCCGGCGCGCTGGCCAAGATCGCCACGGCGCTGGGGGAGGCCGGGATATCCATCCACCGGATGCGCCAGTATTCGCATGATGATGCGCTGGCCCCGGTGCTGATTGTCACCCACAAGGCCGCGAGCGACGATATCCGCCACGCACTGGACCGCTTTGAGGCGACCGGCGTGCTGGTGGGTGAGCCGGTGGCCCTGCGCATCGAGGAAGTCTGAGCAGCGCGCCTTTGGCCGGTGTCGGAGCGGGGGCTGCCTGCCCCCGCACCCCCGGGGATATTTTCAGACAGAAAATGACGATCACGCGCGCGCCCTGTTCGGGGCCTGCAGGCTTGGCGCGGGCGGTGCGATTGGATAGAAGGTGGCAATCCGCCTTCCGAAAGGACCACCCGATGCCCGAGACGCCCGAATTTCACGACCGCTTGCTGTCGCTCGGTCTGGCCCGCGTCTCGGAAGCGGCGGCGCTGGCCTCGGCCGATTTTGTCGGGCGCGGGGATGAGAAGGCCGCCGATCAGGCCGCCGTCAACGCGATGCGCGAGCAGTTGAACAAGCTGGACATCAGGGGCGTGGTGGTGATCGGCGAAGGGGAGCGTGATGAGGCCCCGATGCTGTTCATCGGCGAAGAGGTCGGCAGCGGCAACGGCCCCGCCGTCGATATCGCGCTGGACCCGCTGGAAGGCACCACGCTGACCGCCAAGGACATGCCCAACGCCCTGACCGTGATCGCCATGGCCCCGCGCGGCACGCTCCTGCATGCGCCCGATGTCTATATGGAAAAGCTGGCGATCGGCCCCGGCTTTGGCCCCGATACCGTCACGCTGGACATGCCCGCCGCCGAACGGGTACGCGCACTGGCGCGCGCCAAGGGGTGCCGGGACGAGGATATCACCGTCTGCATTCTGGAACGCCCCCGCCATGAGGATCTGATCCGCGACGTACGCGCCACCGGCGCGGCGATCCGGCTGATCACCGATGGCGATGTGGCGGGTGTGATCCATTGCGCCGAGGCCGGGCTGACCGGCATCGATATGTATATGGGGTCAGGCGGTGCGCCGGAGGGGGTGCTGGCCGCCGCCGCGCTGAAATGCATGGGCGGGCAGATCTATGGCCGGTTGCAGTTTTTCAGCGAGGACGAGCGCAAGCGCGCCGCCAAGGCCGGGATCACCGATCTGAACCGCATCTATACCCGCGACGATATGGTCACCGCCGATGTGATCTTTGCCGCGACCGGCGTTACCGATGGCTCGATTCTGGCGGGCATGAAGCGTGAGCCGGGCTGGCTGACCACCGAGACGCTGCTGATGCGCTCCAAGACCAGATCGGTGCGGCGCATGACCTATCGCACGCCGGTGAAATGAGCGGCGGGAGCGTGGAGCAGTCCGGCGCGGACATGCCCTCAGCCGGGTATCTGGGCGTGGCCTGCTCGCTGACCGGGCGGCGCTGGCTGGGACCGGGCCTTGAGCATGAACGACAGGCCGAAGCGCTGGTGCAGGCCACCCGCCTGCCACCCGCGCTCTGCGCTGTTCTGGCGCGGCGCGGCGTGGTGCCGGGCGCGGTGGAAAGCTTCCTCGCCCCCTCGCTGCGCGCGCTCCTGCCGGACCCGATGCTGCTGCGGGACATGGAGCCTGCCGCCGAACGCCTGCTGGCCGCGCTCAAACGGCGCGAAAAGATCGCCGTCTTTGCCGATTATGATGTCGATGGCGGGGCCTCGGCGGCGCTGCTGCTGTGTTGGCTGCGCGCTATGGGCCATGATGCGACCCTGTATATCCCCGACCGGATTGATGAGGGTTATGGCCCCAATGAGGCCGCGATGGCCGGGCTGGCGCAGAACCACGCGCTGATTGTCTGCGTTGATTGCGGCACGCTCAGCCACGGGCCGATCGCAGCGGCCACAGGCGCCGATGTGGTGGTGGTTGACCACCATCTGGGCACCGAGACGCTGCCGCCCGCGCTGGCCGTGGTCAACCCCAACCGGCAGGATGAAACCGGCGATCTGGGCCATCTTTGTGCCGCCGGGGTGGTGTTTCTGCTGCTGGTGGACATGAACCGGCGGCTGCGCGCGCAGGGCACGCAAGGCCCGGACCTGATGGCCATGCTGGATCTTGTGGCGCTGGCCACGGTGGCCGATGTCGCCCCGCTGACCGGCGTCAACCGGGCCTTCGTGCGGCAGGGGCTGAAGGTGATGGCAGCCCGCCAGCGCCCCGGCCTGCGCGCACTGGCGGATGTGGCGCGCATGGATCAGGCGCCCAACCCCTATCATCTGGGTTTCGTTCTGGGGCCAAGGGTGAACGCCGGGGGAAGGATCGGTGCGGCCGATCTGGGCGCGCGGCTTTTGTCTACGCAAGACATGGCCGAGGCGCAGCGCATCGCGCAGGAGCTGGAACGCCTGAACGAAGAGCGCCGCGCCGTCGAGGCATTGGTGCGCGAAGAGGCGCTGGCGCAGGCCGAGGCGCGCGGCACAGACGGCCCGCTGGTCTGGGCGGCGGGTGAGGGCTGGCACCCCGGCGTGATCGGCATTGTGGCCGCGCGGCTGAAAGAGGCCACCAACCGCCCCGCCGTGGTGATCGCGCTGGACGGGGGCGAGGGCAAGGGCTCGGGCCGCTCGGTCAGCGGGGTTGATCTGGGGGCCGCCGTGCAGCGGCTGGCCGCCGAGGGGCTGCTGGTCAAGGGCGGCGGACACCGGATGGCCGCAGGCCTGACGGTGGCCACCGCGCAGCTGGAGGCCGCCATGGCGCGCCTGTCCGAGCTGCTGGCGCGGCAGGGCGCGGGTGTGGGTGGTGCGGCGGACCTGCGGCTGGACGGGCTGATGATGCCCGGCGCGGCCACGCCCGAGCTGATCGAGGCGCTGGAACAGGCCGGACCCTTCGGTCAGGCCGCCCCTGCCCCGCGATTCGTCTTTCCCTCGATGCGGATCAGCGATGCCCGGCGCATCGGCACCAACCACCTGCGCCTGCGCTTCGGCGATCTGGGCGGCCCGCAGCTGGAGGGCGTGGCCTTCAGCGCCTTTGACACCGCCCTTGGCCCGGCGCTGTCGCAGGCCGCGCGGGGGCTGTTTCATCTGGCCGGACGGCTGGAGATCAACAGCTACGGCGGGCGCAACAAGGTGCAACTGCGCCTCGACGACGCCGCCCCGGCCTGACCCGGCCTTCACCCGGCCCGGCCCCCGACCTGCCCGCTGGCTTACCCCCCGGGCGCCCTTTCCGCACAGCCCGGCCCGCGCAGGAAAAAATCGTCACACCGGCGCAAAAAACCCCCTTGCACGCGCCGCACGGCTGGCCTAAACACCGCCTCACGCCAAACGTGGCCCGTTCGTCTATCGGTTAGGACGCCAGGTTTTCAACCTGGAAAGAGGGGTTCGATTCCCCTACGGGCTGCCATTGCGTCTTTCAAGGCATTGTTATTCATTGGTTTTTCCTTCCTTTCTGTCCAACTCGGCAGATAGGTTGGACACGTTGCCTGCGCTCAGCTTGGCAAAGCCGCTGTCTGCAAGGCGCGCCCGGTTGGCTTTCTTGGTGTAGACCGCCGCCTGCGTCGTGTCGGAGTGTGCAAGGTAAGACGCGATCTCCCATTCTGACGCCCCGGCATCTGCAAGTCTGGTGGCCCCGGCCTTCCGCAAGCCGTGCAGCGATCCGGGCACCTTGGCTTCGGCGCATCTGTCCCGGAACCAGTTGCCCAGCGATGCGACGGCGTAGGGCTTGTCGCTTTTGTCCTGGGTGACGAACAGCAGCCGGTCCTTGGGGACGTGGCGCAGCTCCTCGGCCAGCTCGGGCAGGATCGGCATGTCAGCCGCCACGGCAGTCTTGTGTCTGCGATAGGCGATCCGGCCCGCCTTGACGTGCTGGCGACCAACGCGGGCAAGGTCTTGCCGGGCCATCCCGGTATTAAGCGCGAGCAACATCACCAGCCGGGCCTTGGTGGTCGGTCCGTGCCGCGCAAGGAAGCGGTTCACTTCATCGACTGTCCAAGTGTGAAAGCCGTCAGGGTTGATTTTCATGCGTTCGGCATGGCGCGCCGGGTTCGGGCCGGTGTAGTTGAGTTTCTTGGCGGCAAAGTTGAACAGCATCGAAAGGTTCTTCTTGACCGTGTTCGCGGCGGTAGGGCCGTTCTTCTTGGACATGAGGGCTTCGACATGCCGCACCTGAAAGCGCTCGAAGTGGTACTTGCCCGCTTCCCTGCGCAGCCAGTCCAGTTCAAGTCTGATCGTCCGCTTGCGGCTGTCGGAGAGGTTCTGAAAGCGGAGGCTACGCAGGTACTGCTCGATCAGCCATGCAAGAGTTCCCTCGATGGCAGATGATGCCTTCGGGGACCGGGAACCGGCAAGTGCGGCCTCATAGGCTGCCAGAAATTCGGGGCTGCGATACGGGCCGGGGATCTGGCACCGGAAGCCGTTGCGCTCGAATTTCCAGTAGAGGTGCCCTGCAACGATGTTCTTACGAACGCCGGGAAAGGGGTTCTTGCGCTTGGTCATCGCAGCAGCTCGTCAGGGTCCGGGCCGGTGAAGGCCAGATCGACCTTGCCGGGGATAATGACATGGGTGCCGTCAGGCTTCACCTCGATCCGCCCACCCTCGATGCCAGCCTTTTGCATCGCCTTCAGATAGCGGGTCAGGTCTGACTGTCTCAAGGATGCGGTGCGGTTGGCCATGGTTTCAATCAGTCTCCAACCACGCGGCGCTTGTCGGCCTCGGTGATGTAGTAAACGACGCGCTTCCGGTGCCAGTTCAGGTCGAACATTTCGCAGCCGATCACTTCAAGCGACTGTTTGCTATTGATCATGATGAAACCCTGCGTCGTGTCGAACTCTGCCAGACAGTCCGGATTGCCCATGTCCGTATCGACCATGTAAACGTGCGCGGCGTCGGGGCTGATCTGCATAAATTCGCGGATCTTGCAGGCCTTTGCGCCCGCCGCCCCGGCGCTCATGCCCTTGTCCATGAAGCGCTGATAGAGGCGCAGCGCAACGATATCATCCACGCCGAACGAACGGGCCTTGCCCGGCGTGGTTTTCGGGGCGCACGGGTAGAAGCCCGCATGGATCGACTCATTGAGCCGGTCCGGGTGAGTGTGGGCGATTTCGCAAGCAAGCTTGGTTGATGCCCGCAGGTCGGTTTTCGTGGGAAGGTTGTTCATGGATCACCTCTTGATATTCCCAAGAATAAACACGGCCTGTTGATTTTATCAAGAGGATTTTTCGAACTGCACATCGCCAGCTAGATATCCGGATACCCGACGCGCCCCGTGCATGCCTTCCAAATTGCGTTGACTGCGCGGGCGTCGTTGAACCTGATCAACTCTGCATAGTCTTCGCTATCCGTTCCGCCGGGGCCTATAGCGGACCAAGCCAGAGCCGCCAACACGCCCATTCCCTCCATAGAGGAGGGTGTGAGCGCCAGCATTCGTTCTGCAGCTGAGGTTTCGCGCTCTTCTGCCTCGATCGACCTCGGATCATCCCAATTTTCATTGCCCGGAAGATCGGCCAGTGCGCGCCATGTGCGGCGGGCGTCAAGCCATTCGTGGTAGAGGGGCACCAGCGGGTCCGTCTGGGCGGCTGCGGGCAAGGAATGTGACGAAGCAATAAAAACACCACTCGCGGCGGGAAGGTTTGTCAGGAACTGGCGGCGCTTCATGCTGCACCCCCTTTCAGAATTTCTGAGCATTCGTCGATTCGGGCAAGAACCGCCTCGCAACCGGCAGCGATAGCTTTCTCGTCTGAGTCGGGGTCACGGCGCGTGGTCATTGCGATCAGCTCCACCAGGTTCCGCGCAGTGGACAGTTCATCCAAGGCATCGAGCACGCAACACGGCCAGTCGCGGGGTTCAAACAGGGCGGCGTTGGGCATGCCAGGGGCGTTCCCGCTGGCGGGTGTAGTGTTTTCCATTGTCATGGTCTCCCGTTGTGGTATGGTGACACAAGCACCATAACAGAAGGCATGGCGTGGTGACAAGTGCACAAATTAGAGCGGCTCGCGCTTTGCTGAATTGGACAGTCAGAGACCTTTCAGAGAAGGCAGGGGTGCACCGAAATACGATCACCCGGGCGGAAACCGACGCAACCGGCCCCGGCCATGCCACCGCTGCAATCCGCGCAGCCCTTGAAGCGGCTGGGGTTGAGTTCATTGCGGAAAACGGCGGCGGGGCAGGTGTTAGATTCAAAGAAAGTTCGTGATGTGTGAATGGTTCACACCGGAATCACTTCCTGGCTGGGGCGCAGTCTTAGCTGCGCTCGCAGCCTTGGTTGTCGCGTGTCGTGGGAATTCGATCGCGACACGAGCGATCACGTCTCAGCTAAGAGCCGACATTGTTCGGACAAATGCTGCATCGTTGGCAGGAGTACAGGAGGTTCGGCAGATCATCCGCCGGGAACAGAGCAGCGCCCTGCTTTGGCGACAAAGTATGGAACTTGATCCCGAAATTTCTGAGCTTCTCGAAGAGCTGACGGATTTTCGAGAGATCATAGAGAAACTTAATGCATTTTCGTTGGGTGATAACTCTTTATCGGAAGCTACGCTTTCATCTGGGTTCGATGAACTCTCTCTCGAATTTGAGGAAGCTCACAAACTGCAAATATTGATAACGTCCGTTCAAACTGAAGCGCTGAACCGGGTGGCAGACCTTTCTGATTTGGCCAGGAGAATTTCCGCTCCACGAAGTCTCGCAAAATGATCGCGCGCCGCGCCCCCGGAAGTTCCAGTAGGGGCCGCGCGCTCTCGGGGTTTGCCCACTCACCGAGTAACGGGGTTGCAGTGCGGCTGGATTAACCGCAGGGCGCAACCTGCCCTATTCGTCGTGCCAGTCGATGAACGCCAGCGCGTCTTGCAGGGTGGCGCCCTCGATCCCGGCCTCTTTCGCCTGCGCCAGCGCCTGCACCATTGTGGCGAGTGCCCGCGCCTTGCCGCCCGCGTCAAAGGCCTGCATGGGCCGCACCACGTCGATCAGCACTTGCCCGCCCAGCTTCGCGCTGGCCTCCTGCGCCATCAGTTGGGCAATGGGTTGCAGCACGATCTGCGCCAGATGCCGCTGGGCTTCGCGCACCGCGGGGCCGGTCACAGAGCGGTTGAGCAGCACCGGCAGAACGCCATAGCCCATCATGATCGCATCGCGCGCCGCTTGCAGGGTTTCCGCCGTCATGCTTTTTGACAGATCCGGCGAAAGCTGATCGGGCTTCTGCCCAATATTCGGGTTCATCCCTGCGGCGGTCGCCTGCGCCACGCCCTCAACCACCAGCGAGGCGCCACGGCGGCCGCGAAACTGTTGCCGCATGGTCGCCATATCGTCGGCCGATCCTTCGGGCATCGGAATGATCTGGCTCCCCAAGGGCGCATCGCGGTAGACGTCGCGCAGCGCGCTTTCGACTTGATGCAGCAGCTCGGCTGTCAGGGGCGCACGGCGCAGGGGCGCAGAGCCGGACCATGGGGCCACCATGTCAGAGCCGATGCGCAGGTGCAGAACCTCTGCCGCCAGCGCGGTCTGGCTGCGCCCGCCGCCCGCCTCCGACACTGACAGGCGATAGGCGCGCGGGGTTGCGTTGCGGGTGGACAGCTCCCAGTCAGCGCAGGGCACCAGCCCGTCGCCTGTCATCAGCATGACGGCTTCACCGCGCAGCGCCAGTGATCGGGCGATCAGGGCCATATGCGCGCGGGTCAACAGATCGGTGCCCTGCACATCGGCAAGAGCGAAGGCCCCTTCCCAGAGGCTGACACAGCCTTGAACCGTGGCCGTCAGCTCACCGATGCCGGAAACGCCGCTGATATATGATTCGCGCGCGGTCATGATCTGGGCGGTGTATCCGCTGCCGGATGACCGGGTTTCGGGTGCGGGGTCGGCCCGCCGTTTGAATAGCCAGCCCAGCATCAGGGTCTCCATCGGTTCAAGGGGTGGCCGGCGCGCGGCGTCGTCTGTGCCGGCGACTGCCAGCACCGGGCCTCGATCTGTGCGCCGTCATAGGCTGGCCGCGTCACGGCGCTGAGTTCAAAGAGCGCTGCCGCCGTGACGGTGCGCAGCAGGGCAGCGCCCCGGCTTTCAATCCGCTCGCCGCCCGGTGCCACGCGAAACCCCGGAGACAGCCCCCGGATCAGGCCGGAAGCATGCGCCGCCAGAAAGTCGCGCGCCCAACTGGTGCCCGCGTCGATCCGCGCCTCGACCACAAGGGCCGCATCGGTATCGGTCAGGGTCAGGGTGCCCGCCGCCCGTGAGGCGAGAGGCTTTTCAAAGTCGTGTCCGGACAGCAGGTGAATGTCTTCGCCCGCGTCGATCCGGGCGGCAAAGGCACGGCTGGCGATCACTTCCCGCCGCCCCGGTGCCAGCTCGGCTTCGGCACCATAGGGGAAGGTTGCCCGAAGGCGGGTTGCCCCGCCCTCGGTGCGCAGCTCCAGAGCGCTGCCATACGCGCCCCAGAGCATCAGCCTTCATCCACAGCAATTTCCAGCCCGGTCAGAACGCGGAGCTGCACCGGGCGGGCAACCGTCACGTCCATGGTGGCCAGCGCGGTGATGCGCAGCCCGCCCGACTGGGCGTCAGTATAGGGGTCGCGGATCACGTCAACCGCGCCCCATGCGCCTGCGAAGATCGGGGCAACGCCCCCCGTGGCCGTGGTCAGCAGCGCAGAGCTGGCAAGGGTTTCGCCAGCGGGTGCGGCAAGGGCATTGCTGGACATGGCCACATCACCCAGATTTTCGCGCAGGCGGTCAAACTCGAATTTGAACCCGCCGTCGCCCACCATGATGCCATCCAGATAATCCCAGATTTCGGGCCGGATCAGCGCGCGCACCGCCCCGGGGCCGGAAGCGGCATTGGCCACCAGAAAGGCCGTCACGGCGGTGCGGAACGCAGCCCAACGGGCCTGCGCATCAATCGCGGTGACGGGAATGCCATAGGTCGCGGCCCCGGTGATCACTCCCAGCGGCTGGCCATCGGCCCCGGTGCCAAGGAAAACGGCCCGGTCCATGGCCGCGCCCATAGCGCCCTGCATGTCGCGCCGGATCGCCGTTTCCAGAGCCGCGCCCGACTGTTGCAGCGCCTTGCGGGTAATCCGCATCTGGACGCCAAGGTTGTGTTCCGGCTTCAAAGCCCGGTCTGCCGTGGTGTAGGCCGTTGGCCCGGCCACGTTGCCGCCCTCCGTCGCGGCCCAGCCCGCCGATACCTGCGAAGTCGTGACCGGCCATTCAACAGCGCCGCTGTCGATGCTGATCATTTGCGCGCCCATCCGGCCCGACACGCTGTCAGGGAACAGCCGGTCGATAATCGGGCGGGTGCTGATCGGGTCAGGGGTGCCAGCAGCAACCGTGTTGCGGACTTCCAGCGCCTGCCACGGAACCGGAACACCGCGATAGCCGCCTTGGCTGCGCAGCTCCTGGACAACTTCTGCCGTGCGACCCTCAAGGCTGCGCCCTTCGTCCAGCATCAGCGCGACCTGGCGAAGCTCGAAACCGGCCATCAGCTCGGCCCATTGCGCGCCGGAACGGGTTTCCAGTTCGGCCCCGGCTTCGCGGCGTTCGGTGTCTTCGCAGATCAGCGCGGCCCGGTAGCGGGTTTCGTTGTGGCGAAACTCAAGGTCCAGCGCCTCGATGTTGCGCACCTCGTCTTCGGTCGGCTGGGCATTGCCCACCAGCCCAGCAAGGGCTTGGCGGATTTCCGACTGACGCCGGGCGATTTTGACAGATTCAAGCATTGGTATCTCCTATGTGCTTGTTTTGATTTCAAGTTCGGCAACAGCTTTCGCCCATGCATCACGCGCGGGCGATTGGATCGAGGCGGGATGCCCGCATTCGATCCGGGTCTTTCGGGTGTGGCAGGGGCCGCAGAGGGCTTGCAGGTTGTCCGGATCAAAGGCCCGGTCAGGGGCCAGCCGCACGGACTTTATGTGGTCAATTTCCAGCCTGCCCCGCGCACCGCAGCAGCGACATTTCCAGCCGTCACGCTCAAGCACGGCATGGCGCAGAACCTGCCAGCGCCGGGTTGAGGTGACGTGCTTTGAGTGGCGGTGATGATCCTTTTTCAAAGCCATTGCGCCCGGGCCTTCCTTTGCGGTGTGGCTTTCATGCGCGCGCCCTGCGCCACTGCCAGCACCGTTGCAGCCGCTGCGTCGATCCGGCCCAAGGAACGGGCTTTCGCCAGCTTGTGGTTGCCTGCCGGATCAACCAGCGTGATCGCATCGGAGAATGCGAAGCGCAGAAGCATCGACGGGGTTGCCTTCACCTCGCCGTCAAACAGCGCGCGGCGGAAACGCTCGATATCCTCAGAGCCGTCTTTCCAGCCGAAGCCGCGCCAGATGAACGGGACGCGGGCCAGCCCTGCCGCCTGCATGGCCTCGGTAAACTCGGCATGGCGGAAGCGGTCACCCACGATGCAGGACACTTCGGTGCCGTCCAGATGCCGCACGATCTGCGCCAGCCAAGGCCCCGGGGGAACGGTCGCCTCTCCCATCACTGACAGCTCGCCCCGCTGCTGCATCTGCACATAGCGATCCGACACGCCATCGGATGCGCCGCGATCCGCCAATGACGGGCTGGCCGGGAAGGTGCCAAGGGCCTCAAGCCGTCCGGTTTCCGGCCAGTAAAAGGCTGCAGCCGACATGCTGCGCGATCCGCCCAGATCCACGCCCAGAATGCAGGGGCCTTCGCGGGCGGGCAGATCATCGGGGGCAACCTCGGCTGCCATCCATTCATCAACCGTCACCAGAACCGAACGATCCTCGCTTGAGATGCGCTCGTTCCGGTTCAGGTTGCGGAAAGATGACAGGGCCGAACCGCCACGGGCGATAGCGCGGCGCGCCTGCGCCACCAGCCAATCGGGGGTTGCGCCGATGCCCTCAATGGCGCCGGGATTGGCTTGCAGCAGGCTTTCCAGATCATCGGCGGGCAAGCCGAAGGGCGGGCGATGCTCCTGAATGAAGCTTCCCGGGGGCGGTTCATCCAGCCAGCGGGAAAAGGTGTTGGCATCATCGGGCGCAGAAGTGGAGATGATCAGCGCCCGGCCATCGCGCTTGCCCAGACCTGAGAGAATGGCGTTTTCGAGACTGTCGCCCTTTTCGCGTTCCCATGCCGCCCGCTCATCCATGATTGCCAAGGTCGGAGCGCCGCCAAGAACCGACTTGCCGTCTGCCGCGATGACGCGGGCCAGCCCGCCGCCGTTGCCCTCAAATTCGACTTCAAGCTTTGAGCCGCGCCGGATGGTGAAGTGCGCTTGGTCTGCCTCTGACAGACCTTGAATGTAGCCCAGGAGGAAGTTGAATGCGGTGCGGGCCTGATCGCGGTTCCGGGCTGCGAAAATGATCTCTCGCTTGGGCTGCGGGCGCTCTTCAAGTGCGCCGACCAGCTCAGCGAGTGCAAGGCCCGCCGCGAGTGCGGTTTTCGCGTTGCCGCGCCCGATCGACAACACGCCGACCATGACATTCTTGGAAAATGTCCCTTTCACGAAATCGCGCTGAAAACTGGCCAATTTAAGCGGTTTTCCGGCCTTTTTGCCCTCAGGAACCGACAAAAGGCCCAAAAACTGAATTGCGCGGATGCCCGGCGATTTTCCCCGGATTTTTTTAAGGAGAGAGAAAGCAACACTCCCACCCCGGTCCCCACGCTTTGCAGAAACGGCGGCATTGGGACCAGTTCCGAAAAGGTCAGGCGTCTCATGATGGTCTGTCGCTCTGGTCATCGTCTCACCTCTCCGTTCAATCGTCGCTCTGTCTGCCCCCTGTTGGTTGGTGGGGGTTGTTGTGACGGGCATAGGAAGACAGCCCTCAGCACATGGCCAAGGCTGTCCCTATGCCCGCACGGTCTCGCCTGTTGGCCGGAGCCGGGCTGCCGCTTAGGGCCTCACTGTGCGCGCGTTCTCGCCAGCAAGTTGACCGCTACTTCCCGCACGTCGAACGCTGTGCGGCGGATCGGGCTTCGGTCTTTCGGACTGCCCTTTGCATTTGATCCGGCCCCGTGGTATGCTTCTGAAGTTGAGAGGCCACTGTCTGAACCCTCCCTCTCAACCCGCCCGCCGCGCCAACGGCGGGCTTCTTCTTTTCTTCAGTCCCTTTCGATCAGCTCCACATCATCGCCGCCCGAACCCTCGAACAGCGGCCCATCGTCAGCATGGGTGAACAGCTCGCCCACCATCCGCTGCATGATCACCAGTTGCTTGGCTGTCGGCTGCCACGCGGGCCGCTTCCTTGCCCGCTGGATGGACAAGGCGAAGTCACGCGGGAAACCCTCGGGGGCTTGGCCGATCACCGCCCGCCAGTGGAACAACAGCTCTTCCACGCTGCGCCCGCTCATAGCGCCACCCTGCGGTAGCGCGCGGCAATCCGGGCCATGTGCGGGGACATGCCATTGCTCTTGAAGTCGTCAGCGCCGCGCATGTCGAAGAGCGCGGCAGCCTGATCACAGATCGCATTGGCAATGTCAGGCGGCAGATCGTCGGCGGTATCGCCAAACCCGGCCTGATACTCGATCACCACGACGCCGCAGGGCTTGCCATCAGTGAACCGGATGGCTGGCCGCAGACCGGCTACAACGGCAAAGCTGTCAGTGGGCGTTCCGTCAACGGTGACAGCAACGCTCAGCGGGTCGATCAACGGTGCGACCGGCAGCGGGAACGTGGCTTTGCGGATCGGGCCATCAAGCGTAACGGTGATGGTCTGATCCAGCAGCGCGATCTGGGCATAGGCTTCCAGTTCGGATGCAGCCGAAAGCGCCATGCGGGACAGCTCCGGCAGAAATTCGAAATAATCAGCCCTGCAATGGGTGGCCACAGCTTGCAGATCGAACGGCAGAGCCTCGGTAAGGGGGGTGCGCTGGATGATCATCTCACACCTCGCCCTTGGCACGGGCCAGAAACCGGCGTTGATCATCAGGGGCAAAGCTGCGCCACAGCACCATGAACAGCTCTTTGCGTAGGCGCAGGTGCAGAGCGCGGTCTTTCAGCCGGGCCAGAACCGCAGACAGAACGGCGCTCAGTTCGGCGGGCGCGGCCATGCTGGCCCACCAAGCGGCGTCTTCCTGCGCATTCACGAAATACTCGACAGGGTTGCGACCCGCCGAAAGGTCGATCAGCGCCGCAGTCATGATCTGGCAGGCGTCATCCGGGTGACAGTCGCCAATCGCCTCGGCCAGATTGTCAGCCAGTTCGGCGCGCAGCTTCAGGTCTTCGGGGTGCAGATCGAGCCATGAAGCCGCAGCTTCGGAAACCGGCGTCCAGTCCGAAACTGCGATTTTGGCGTTGGACGTAGGGCCGTTTTCCCGTTTGTTTTCAATGGGCGTCTGGAACCCATTTGGACAATCCAGCGCATTGTTATCGTTGGGAAAAGCTACAACCCTACGGGCTGCCACTTTCCTTGTGAAAATTGTTGATTTTGCTCAATAATTTATAAGGCTGAAAATCTCGGCCCACAATCTGTCCGGTTCAGAATGACGCCTGAAAGCCACCCTTCGGGCGCTGCGGCGGACTGAAAACGATCATGCGGACATGGACTCCCGCTTGCCCTTGATCACAGCTGCCCCCCCTACTGCGGCGAAAGGCGAAGGTTCGGACGCGCTACTCTTCCCGTCATCCCCGCCCGAATGCACCCTAGACCTCTCGGATATTCCCACCAGAAAATAACGCTTGACCCATAGCCGCCTTTCCTTCGATATGTTTTGTGAACCATATCAACGCGGAGCTGTCTTTGCCCCCTTTCCTCGCCCGCCGTGCGCTCCTTTCGCTTCTGGCGGTGCTTGGGCTCTCAGGCCCGGCGGCGGCGCAGGGGGATGTGCCCATTGTGGCGGCGGCCGCTGATCTGCATTTTGCCGTCACCGAGATCGCCGCCGCCTTTGAGGCCGAGACGGGGATGGCCGTGCGGCTGGCGCCGGGATCCACCGGCAATTTCGCCCGGCAGATCCGTCAGGGGGCGCCGTTCGAGATGTTCATGGCGGCGGATGAGCAGTTCATCCTTGATCTGCACGCTGACGGGTTCAGCGCGGATGCGGGCGCGCTCTATGCTGTCGGGCGGATCGTCCTCATGGTGCCGCATGGCTCTGCCCTGACAGCCGACGCGGACCTGGATGCGCTGGAGCGGATGCTGGCGGCGGAGCAGATCACCCGTTTCGCCATCGCCAGCCCCGACCATGCCCCCTATGGAATGCGGGCGCGGGAGGCGCTGGTCAACCGGGGGCTGTGGGACGGGTTGCAACCCTTCCTCGTGCTGGGCGAGAATGTCAGCCAGGCCGCGCAATTCGCGCTGTCGGGCAATGCCGAAGGGGGAATTATCGCTTATTCGCTCGCCCTTGCCCCCGAGGTCAGCGCGCGCGGCAGCTTTGCGCTGATCCCCGAGGCATGGCACACCCCCCTGCGCCAGCGGATGGTGCTGCTCAACAATGCCGGGCCGGTGGCGCAGGCCTTCTACGCCTATATGATGGCACCGCCCGCGCGCGCGACACTGGAGCGCTACGGCTTCACCCTGCCGGAAGGGGAATGAGCAATGGACTGGACGGCGCTCTGGCTGTCCCTCAGGCTGGCGGCATGGACTGTGGCGATCCTGCTGCCGGTCTCGGTTCTTGCGGGCCGGTTTCTGGCTTACCGGCGGTTTCGCGGCAAGGGGCTGGTGGAGGCGCTGGTGATGCTGCCGCTGGTGCTGCCACCCACCGTGTTCGGCTTCTATCTGCTGCTGGCCTTCGGGCGCAATTCGCCCTTTGGCGGCTTCTGGCAGGAGGTGTTCGGCCAACCGCTGGTGTTCAGCTTTCAGGGGCTGGTTCTGGCCTCGGTCCTCTTCAACCTGCCCTTTGCCATCCAGCCTGCGCAGCGCGGGTTTGAATCCGTCGCGGTGGAGCTGCGCGAGGCGGCGCAATGCTGCGGCATGTCGCCCCTGACCGCGCTGTGGAAGGTTGAGCTGCCGCTGGCATGGCCGGGGTTGCTGACGGCCATGGTGCTGACCTTCGCGCATACTCTGGGTGAGTTCGGGATTGTGCTGATGGTCGGCGGCTCCATCCCCGGCGAGACACGGACCATCGCCATCGCGATCTATGACCGCGTGCAGGCCTTCGACGATCAGGGCGCGGCGACCATGTCTGCCGTGCTGGTCGCCGTCTCGCTCATCACCATCACGCTGACCTATTGGCTGTCGGCGCGCGTGGGGCGGCAGGCGCGATGAAGGGGGCGCGCACTATCAGGAAGGCACCGGCATGGCGCTTGAGGTGATGGCCCGGGCCGCGGGGCCCATTCCCCTTGATGCGGGTTTTCGCGTTGAGCCCGGTGAGCTTCTGGCGCTTGTCGGGCATTCCGGGTCAGGCAAGACAACGCTGCTGCGCACCATCGCGGGGCTGTGGCGGCCTGAAGACGCGCGTGTGTCGGTGGCGGGCACGCCATGGCTGGATACCGCGCGGCGCGTCAACCTGCCGCCGCACCGCCGCCGGGTGGGGATGGTGTTTCAGAACTATGCGCTGTTCCCGCATATGACCGCGCTTCACAATGTCATGGCGGCGATGGATGTGGCTGACCGGGCCGAAGCCGCGCGGCTGCTTGAACTGGTGAACCTGCACGGCCTTGCCGGGCGCAGGCCCGCGCAGCTTTCGGGCGGGCAGCAGCAGCGGGTGGCAGTGGCGCGCGCCCTTGCCCGCCGCCCGCTGGCGCTGCTGCTGGATGAGCCGTTCTCGGCGGTTGACCGGGCCACGCGCGAAAGACTTTACAGCGAAATCATCGCGTTGCGGCGGCATCTTGCCATGCCCGTGGTGCTGGTCACCCATGACATGAACGAGGCGCAGATGCTGGCTGACCGCATGGTGGTGATCGAACAGGGCCGCGTGGTGCGCGAGGGCACCACTGCGCAGGTGATGGCCGATCCGGCGGCGCTCAGGGCCATGGGGATCCGCGAAATGGCGGCGATGCTGCCCGCCACTGTCACCGCGCACGGGGCCGACGGGTTGACGCGGCTTGACGCGCCGACCGGCCCCCTTTTTCTGCCGGGCGTTGACGGCGCACCCGGCACGCGGGTCAGGGTGCGGATCATGGCGCATGAGGTGATCCTGTCGCGGCTGCGCCCCGAAGGGCTGTCAGCCCAGAACATCATCGCAGGCCGGGTGACGCAGGTGGTGCCGGGAACCGGGCCGGGCGCGATGGTTCATATCGATGTCGGCGGGCATGAGCTGCTGGCGCGCATCACCCGCCGTGCGGTTGCGCAGATGGGGCTGGAGGCGGGCGATACGGTGCATGCCATCGTGAAATCCATGTCAGTCGCGCGCGATCATGTGGTGCGGCCCCTTCCCGTTGCGGATACGGCTCCCGATACTGCCCCCGGCACTGCCCCTGAACACCGCCCCTGAACACCGTCTAGCCCGACAAAGCCGCCCGCCTCTCCGCGGCAAGCGCCAGGGCCAGCCCCGCCGGGCGCGGGTTGAACTGGCCGTCATAGAGGCCGTGGCGCGGATAATAGCCGCGATCAAGGTCTTCGAGCGTGTCGATCATCAGCACCGGGCGCGCCGGATGCGCCTCTGTCGCCGCCAGCGCGGAAAGCACCCGGCGTTTGATAGCCGCGTCATCGGCATTGATCCGGGCGGGGTTGAGGTCAGACAGCGTCAGATACACCACCGCCGTGCCGCTTTCCGGCAGCGCGGCGATCACCTCCTGCGGACATTCGTCCGGCGCGATGCGGAACACCGCCCCCCCGGCCCCGGCCCCGTGCACCTGCGCCAGCAGCGCGGTATCGGCGGCGGTAAAGCCATGGCCGATGAAATGCGAGAACGCGGCGCCGGTGCCCTGAACATCCGCCGATGTCCAGAGCTTGGAGGCGATCAGCGGCACGCCGGCGCTGCCTGCGATGTCACGCCATGCGCTGATCATGTCCGGCAGGCGGTCGGCGCGGGCGATCACCTCGATTCGCGCCAAGGCGCCGGGCAATGCGGCAATGGCGGCCTGTGCCGCGCTGTCAGGCGGGGCAAACGCGAAGGGCTGGAAGCGGTGGCCCATGCGCGCCAGATCGCGGATGCGGGCCTGCGTCGCCGGGTCAGTCAGGTCATCGAGCGGGACACGCAGATCGCGCAGCCCGGCCTCCTGCAGCGCGGTGATCAGATAGTCATTGCGCGCGGCCTTGCGGCGGAATTCATCGACCACCCCGGTATAGGGGATGATGCGCGGCTCAGCCCAGCCCTGCCGCAGATCAACCCCCACATTCAGCGCCCCGGCCCGCAATGAGGCGCGCGACACCGCCGCAACGGGCGCGGCCACCTCACCCGCGCCCAGGCAGGCCCCATGGCTGCGGCGCAGGCGCAGGGCATAGCCCTGCGGGTACACATCGACGAGGTAATAGCCCAGCTTGGCGGAATCGTTGCGCCCGTTCTCCTGCCAGTCGCGCGGCGGGGTCTTGAACAGATGGCTGTAATCCAGCCGCATCGCCGACAGCGCCGGGATCACATGCTGCATCGGCCCGTCCGGGGCGAGCGGGGTGTGGAAGATGGTATGCACATGCGCGGCAAACACCGCCTCCACCCGCTGGTTGACCAGCAGCGCGCGCAGCCGTTCGCGCGGTCCGGGGGCGAGGTTATCATAATGCTCGGGCTCATCCGGAGTGGTCAGGAAGAGCGGGTAATGGGTGAGGAAAAACACCCGCTCCCCCCGACTTGCAGCCAGTTCCCCCTCCAGCCAGGCCCACTGCGCCGCGTCCTGCGGCAGGTCGGCGCCAAGGATGGGGTTGGCATGCAGCACAAAGCGGCAGCCGCCATGAGTGAAGGCCTGCCAGAGCGGGCCGAAGGTCTGTTCATAGGCGCTAAGAAAGGGTGCGGTGACGGGATGGGCGGGCATCCAGTCCACCGGCTTGTCGCCAAGATCATGATTGCCGGGAAGGCAGTAAAGCGGCGCATTCAGACCCGCGAACATCTCATGATAGCGCGCCGCCGCCGCACCGTAACCCGGCTGGGTGGGGATGGGGTGCACCATATCGCCCAGATGCACCACAAAGGCCGGGGTATCGGCATTGAGCGCCGCCACCGCCCAACGGGCGCGGTCATTGGCCAGCCGGTTGGCGGGCCAGGGTGAGCCGCTGACACCATCCTCGGCGTTGATATGCGTGTCGGCGATGACGGCGAAGGTAAAGAGGGGGGTATCGGTCATGGTGCTCCGGATGCTCGGATCGGTCAGGTTTCAGTGGGCG
Organism: Pararhodobacter sp.; assembly: GCF_036802785.1. Lineage (GTDB taxonomy): Bacteria > Pseudomonadota > Alphaproteobacteria > Rhodobacterales > Rhodobacteraceae > Pararhodobacter. The sequence continues at coordinate 5,119 of NZ_DAIRVN010000076.1, read as the reverse complement.
CTCACGCCTCGGGGAAGGTGACGAGGGTGCGGCCGGTGATGCGGCGCTCCAGCATCTGGGCCATGAAGGCGGGCAGCGCCGAAAGCGCGATCTGGTGCGCCATCGCGTCCAGCCCCTGCGGCTTCAGGTCATCGGCCAGCCGCGCCCAGATACGGCGGCGCAGCGGCATCTCGCTGTCGGAATTGATCCCGGTCAGGGTGACGCCGCGCAGGATGAAGGGCAGCACGGTGGTGTTCAGCGCAATCCCCGCCGCATTGCCGATACTGGCCACCACCCCGCCCGCTTGCGTGGTGCGCAGCATCCATTCCAGCAGCGGCCCGCCCGCCGCATCAATCCCGCCCGCCCAGCGTGCCTCCTCCAGCGGTCTGGACGAGGGTTCGGGCAGCGCAAGCACCTCCTGCGCGCCAAGCCCGCGCAGAAAGCCGTCATCGGGCTTGCCGGATACGGCGCTGACGGCATAGCCGCGCCGCGCCAGCATCGCCACGGCAAGCGAGCCCACGCCGCCGGTTGCGCCGCTCACCACCACCGGCCCGGCACCGGGGGCAAGGCCCATACCCTCCATCCGGTCAACAGCCAGCGCGGCGGAATAGCCGGCAACGCCCAGCGTGGCGGCCTCCAGCGGGCTGAGGCCCATGGGCAGCGGCAGAACCCAGTCACCCGGCACACGCAGGGTTTCGGCAAAGCCGCCGTCATGCGACACGCCGATGTCGCGCCCGTGCACAATCACCCACGCGCCCGGCGCAAAGCGCGCATCGCGGCTTTCGCTGACCTGGCCCACCGCCTCGATCCCGCCGTTGCAAGGGTAGCGGCGGATGATGGGTGCACCGCCCAGCCCGGCCAGCGCATCCTTGTAGTTGACCCCGGCGAAACGCGTGCGGATGGTGACATCGCCCGCATCCAGCGCCGCCGCCTCCATCTCGACAATCGCGCCCCGGCCCAGCTTGCCATCCTGTTCAATGCGATAGGCTTTCACGGCTCTCTCCTTTTGCGGGCGCTGCGCCAGTCGTTCCAGTGCCGCCACCCTGACCACAGCAGGAAGGCCGCCGAGACGACAAAAAGCACCAGCGCGATGGGTTGACGGAAGAAGACAAGGAAATCGCCACGCGCGATCACCATGCCCTGACGCAGGCTTTGCTCGATCATCGGGCCCAGCACAAAGCCGATCACCACCGGCGCCAGCGGGAAGCCGCCATAGCGCAGCAGGAACCCAGCGATCCCGGCGACCAGCATCACCTTCAGGTCAAAGGCGTTGTAGTTGACGGTAAAGGTGCCGATCGCCAGCAGCACCACGATCACCCCCAGCAGCACAGGTTCGGGCGCGCGCACGGCACGGGCAAAGACCTTCCCCAGCAAGGGGCCAAGCACCAGCAGCGACAGGTTCACGAAGAACAGCGCCACGAAGATGAAGGTCATCAGATCGGCATTGTCGACAAACAGGCGCGGGCCCGGTGTGATGCCCTGAATGATCAGCGCGCCCAGCATCACCGCCGTGATCGGGTCACCCGGAATGCCCAGCGACAGCGTGGGCACCAGCGCGCCGCCGGTCACGGCGTTGTTGGCCGCTTCCGAGGCGATCACCCCGTCCGGTTCACCCTTGCCGAAATTGGCGGCATTGGGCGAGGAGCGTTTCGCCTCGGCATAGCTGACCATCGACGAGGCGGTGGCACCGATCCCCGGCAGCGTGCCGATCCATGTGCCGATCACCGCCGATTTGCCGAAGATGCGCCAACGCGAGAGGATGTCGCGCAACGGCGGGAAGCGAAAGCCGGTGCGGCCCTGAAACTCGATCTTGTCGCTGACGCGCTCACCCACCCGCCAAAGCACCTCGGACAGCGCGAAAAGCCCCACCAGAAACGGCACCAGCGCAATTCCCGCCATCAGATCGAACGACGAGAAATGCAGCCGGACATCGCCGGTCAGCGGGTCTTGCCCCATGGTGGCCACCAGCAGGCCCAGCACACAGGCCACCAGCCCCTTGGCCAGATTATCCTGCGAGACACTGACCACACAGGTCAGCGCGAACAGCCCCAGCGCGAAATACTCCATCGGGCCAAAGCGCAGGCCAAGGCGCGCCAGCGTCGGCGCGGCCACGATCAGCACCACAACCGAGATCAGCCCACCGATGACCGAAGCCACCGTGGCCCAGCCCAAAGCCAGATCGCCCTGCCCTTTCTGCATCATCGGAAAGCCATCGAACACGGTGGCGGCGGCCTGCGGCGTGCCGGGCGTGTTGATCAGGATCGCCGACAGCGAGCCGCCATAGACCGAGCCCGCGTAAAGCCCCAGCAGCAGCGCGACCGAGGGTTCGGGCGCCAGCACAAAGGTCAGCGGCAGCGCCAGCGTGATCGCCAGCACCGAGCCAAGCCCGGGCATGGCGCCGATCAGCACCCCCGCCGCCGTGCCGCCCAGCATCAGCATCAGCACGCCGGGATCGGCCAGCTTGCTGAGTGCGAGAAGAAAACTGTCCATCCTCAGCCCCCCGTGATCAGGCGCAGCAGGTCATCCATCCCCGGCCCCGGTGGCCGTATCTGGAAAACCCGCGCGAAAAGATACCAGAGCCCGGCCAGCACAACGGCTGTCACCGGCACGATCACCAGCGCCCGGCGGTAGCCCAGCACCACAATCACCAGCGGCAGGAACACCGCCGTCGCGGGCAGGAATCCGGCGCTTTCAAAGGCCCAGAAATAGGCCCCCGCCAGCGCGGCAATCAGCACCGTACGCGGCCAGTTCACCGGCACTGCCACATCGCCGGGCAGCGCGCCCCGTCGGGTGAACAGCGCCTGCGCGATCACCACCGCACCACCCAGCGCCAGCAGCAGGGTCAGCAACCGGGGGAAGGCCATGGGGTTGCGCGCCAGTGGCGCGGTGGCGAAACGCTCACCCAGCGTCTGCGCATAGAACAGGGCGGAGAGGCCAATCATGGCCCCCCCTCCCATCAGGTTGATCAGGCGCGGCGTCATGGCCCGATCAGTTCAGAACGCGGGCAAGGATCGCGCCATTGACGCGGCTGCCCTCTTCAACCTCGGCGCGCACGCCCTCGCTGTCCAGATAGGACGAGAACGCACCGAACCTAGCCAGCGTTTCCTGAAACTCAGGGCTTGCGGCAACCTGTTCGCAGGCCTCTTCCAGCGTGGTGCGCACGTCATCGGGCAGGCCTGCGGGCGTGAAGATCCCGCCCCACCACGAGGCCGTGGTGGTAAAGCCCTGCTCAACCGAGGTGGCCAGATCAGGCGCGGAATCGACGCGCTCATCGGCAAAGATCGCCACCGCATCAAGCTCATACTGGCCGACATTGGAGAAGATCGCCATATACATGTCGATATGTCCGCCCATCAGCGCCGTCACGCCCGGCCCGTCGCCCTGAAACGGCACATGCTCGATCTGGACGCCGGTTTCCTCCAGAAACAGCTCCATCGCCAGATGCGGCAACGAGCCCGGCCCGGGGGAGCCATAGGTCAGCTCACCCGGGTTCTCGCGCGCGTATTCCACCAGTTCCGCAAGGTCCGAGAAGGGCGAGTCCGGTGCCAGCGCCAGTGCCTGCGGGCTGTGGAACAGCTTGCAGATATAATCGAAATCCTCAACCGCATAGGGCGTCTCGCGCATATGCGGCTGATTGATCAGCGGTGCTGCCGGGATCACCCCGATTGTATAGCCGTCAGCGCGCGCCCGGGCGATCTGGGCGGTGCCCACGGTGCCCGCACCGCCGCCGACATTGGTCACCGGCACATCGACGCCCAGAATGCGGCTGAATTCCTGCGCGGCGGCGCGGCCCATCAGATCGGTGCTGCCCCCCGCCGGAAAGGGCACAATCGCGGTCACCGGGCGCGTGGGGTATTCGGCGAGCGCCGCACCGGCGGCCAGCGGCAGGATCGCAGCGGCCACAAGCGCGGCACGGGTAGCCTTCTGAAGGATGGTCATGGTTCTCTCTCTCCCTGGGTTTGGTGGCGGCAGCGGGTCAGTTGCCCGGTGCCGCCGTTGGCGGCGTGGCATGAACCACGCAGTCGCCCGCCGTTACCCCGCCTCCCGGCGGATGAACGAACAGCGGGTTAATCTCGATCTCGGCAGCGGTATTGCGCGGATCGGCGATGCGCGCAGACAGCGCGGCGATGGCCTGCGCCAGCGCGTCGGTATCGCCCGGCGCGCGCCCGCGCAGCCCGGCCAGCAGGCGCGCAATGCGGGTTTCGCCGATCATGGCGCGGGCCTCCTCAGGCGTGACGGGGGCAAGGCGGATGGCGACATCTTCCAGCAACTCGGCCAGCACCCCACCGGCGCCAAACACCACCACCGGGCCAAAGGCCGGATCAACCCGCGCACCAAGGATCACCTCGATCCCGCCGGCGATCTGTTCCTGCACCAGCACCCCTTCAAAGGGCAGCACAGGTTCCTGCGCGGCGGGCAGCGCGGCGATATCCTCATACGCCGCGCGCACCGCCGCCGCATCCGACAGCCCCAGACGCACCCCGCCGATATCGGATTTATGCGCCAGATGGCTGGACAGCAGCTTCAGCACCACCGGATAGCCGATGGCCTTGGCAGCCTGGGCGGCCTCATCAGCGCTCTGCACCACCGCCTCCTGAGGCAGATGAATGCCGGTGCCCGCCAGATGGGCCTTGGCATCAACCTCGTTCAGCAGGCAGGTCTCGCCGGGGGCGGACCATTCGGGCGTGGCAATCGCAGCCAGCGGGCCGCGCCCCTGCCAGACCGCCGCCAGCCCCCGGATGGCGCGCGCGGGCGTGGCATAGACGGGCAGCCCGGCAGCCTCGATCCGCTCGAACGCCGCTTCATTGCCCGCGCGCGGCGCGTTCCATGCGATAGCGATGGGAATGGGGTTTTGCGCGGCAAGGGTATCCAGCGCCTCGGCAATGGCGCGCGCCGATGCGCCGGAGGCCGCCGCGAACGACAGCGCCAGCATGTCCACCCCCGGATCGCGCGCCACACATTCCAGCGCGGCCACCAGCGAGGCGGCATTCATCACTGCCCCCGCCGTCACATCCAGCGGGTTGGCGAAACTGGCGAAGGCGGGCAGATGGTTGCGCAGTTCCGCCAGCGTTTCAGGCTGCAGGGGCGGCAGCGACAGGCCCAGATCGGCGGCGCGGTCGGCCATCGCCACCCCCGCCCC
>NZ_DAIRVN010000075.1:0-24819 GCF_036802785.1 Pararhodobacter sp. | reverse complement strand
CGCCTCAGGGGAGCGCACGCGCCCCCCTGAGAACCCCCCGGTGCGTACTTGCGGCAAGATGAAGGGGTTGCGTGGTCAAGCACGGGCAAAGGTCTCCTGCAGGATGGCGGCAATGGCCGTTGCATCATTTTCGATCAAGGCATCGGGCCGCACCAGTTCAGGGTGCGCTGTGCTGGAGAGGGCGCTATGGTTTGCGTAGGACTTGATATCCGCGATCCGCTGCACGCTGCCCCCGCGCGCCACTGCGCCGCAGACACCGCGCGTGACAAGGCTGCCGTGGCCCCCCTGATGCTGGCCGATCTTGAGCCCCCCGGGCGCAGTGACACGGTGAGAGCTGGTCCAGTCACAGCGGTGGTCCGAACGAGGGATCTTGCAGGCCTGGGTCGCCATCGGCGCGACAGTGTCGGTTTCGCCCTCGGTCAGCGCGCGGATGCGTGCGGTGAGGTCAGGATAACCGGGCATGGTGGCAGTCTCCTTGTGCATTTCCCTTCTGCGGCTGACCATGCTCAGGGCCTGCGTTTCATCTTGCCGGAAATACGCCGGGGGGAGGGCCCGATGCAATCGGGGCCGTGGGGGGCAGCGCCCCCCGTCCCGCAATCAGCCAAAGGCGCGGAAGATGAATGGGGCCAGAAACGCCGTCAGGATCGCATTCAGCCCCATCCCGATCGCGGCATAGGCGCCCGCACGGGGGTGGACCTGCAGCGCGCGGGCGGTGCCGATACCATGCGCGGCCGTTCCCACTGCCAGCCCCCGCGCGCGCCAGTCCTTCAGCCCCAGCGCGTTCAGCAGCGGTGTTGCCATCACGGCGCCGGTGATCCCGGTCAGCAGCACCAGCACCGCCGCCAGCGTGGGCGAGCCGCCCAACGATTGCGCGATGCCGATCGCCACCGGCGCGGTGGTGCCCTTGGGCGCGAGCGCTGCCAGTGTCTCACCGTCCACGCCCAGTGCCCGCGCGATACCCAGTGCCGAGACCACGGCCACCAGTGACCCCGTCACCACCCCCGCCAGCACCGGCAGCATGGCCCGGCGCAGCCGGTGGCCCTGTTGCCAGAGCGGTATCGCCAGCGAAACCGTTGCCGGGCCCAGCAGGAAATGCACGAATTGCGCCCCCTCGAAATAGACAGGATAGGCCGTTTCGCTGGCCCACAGCACCATCGCCAGCAAGATCACCGCAATCAGCACCGGGTTGGCAAGCGGCGCGCGCCCGCTGGCCTGCGATAGCGCATCGCCCGCCACATAGGCCACCAGTGTCAGCGTTAGCCAGACCAGCGGGCCTGAGGCCAGATAGCTCCAGATGTCAGCAAAATCACTCATCGCCATCCTCCGACCCGGTCAGCCGCGCGACCAGTACGAAGGCCAGCGCACCCGCCGCGATGGCAAGCGCGGTGGAGATCAGAATCGCGAGCCCCAGCGCGGCCCCCTCCGGCCCCAGCCGGTCCAGATGGCCGACCACGCCCACCCCCGCGGGCACGAAAAGCAGTGCGATATGGCGCAGGATGCCTTCGCCCACCGGCACTACCAGCGCCGCAATTCGGGCGGAGGACGAGAGCAGCACCAGCATCAGCCCCATGCCCAGCACCGGGCCGGGCACCGGCAGGCCCAGCCAGCGCGCCAGCGCCTCGCCCGTCAGCTGGCAGAGCAGGATCAGGGCGAGAGCATGGATCATGGCGCGGCTCACGAAACGGGGTCCGCGCCATGCTGCGACGCGCAGCCGTCAGGCGCAAGCCCCGGCGTTACTGGCCGAGCTGCAGGGTGAACTCATCCTCATAAAAGCTGTGCAACGCCACGAATGCCTGCGCCCCGCCGGATTCAAACACATAGACATGCAGCGCGTCATTATGCATCGAGACACGGCAGAAGACATCGCCTCCGGCCAGCCCCTCCGGGCAGGTTTCAAGGTCGATATGGGGCACTGAGGCCTCAAATTCGGCGTAGGTGTAGGGGGCGGCGAGAAGTGGCGCGGGGGCAAGCGTAAGTGCGCTTACGGCGAGGCTGAGAAAGCGGGACATGGCCCTGATCCTTGATGGAAAGGTTAAGTTTCACACCGGGCGGGGCGGCGGAAGGGCAGGCCGCTGGCTGGGCCTGATAAATCTGAGTTATTTAATCGGAAAAGTAAAGCCCGGGCCGGAGCGCCGCCCCGCGACCGGCGGTCGCAGAGGGGCAGGTGCGGGGTGGCAGAGCAGCGGCACCGCGTGCCTGTGCTAACGGCCCTCGCGCACGCCGTTTTCCAGCAGGATCTCAAGCGCCCGCACCAGACCGGGCGCGGCCTCACCCAGCCGTTCAAGCATCTCTTGCTGAAAGGCCATCGCCACCGGCAGAACCCGGGCCACCAGCGCGCGGCCCTCCTGCGTGAGGCGCAGTTCCAGCAGCCGCCGGTCGCTGCCATGCACCTGTTTTGTGATATATCCTGCCTCTTCCAGCCGGCTGGCGGCGCGGCTGACCTTGGATTTCTCCATGTCCACCCGCGCCTCGATATCGCGCACCGATACCGCCCCGGCATGGTTGAGATGGGCAAGAACCCGCCATTCGGGAATGGTGATGCCGAACTCCTCGCGGTAGCGCTCGGCAAAGGCGCGGCTCATGCGGTTGGCGGCGGCGCTCAGCCGATAGGGCAGAAAGGCGTTGAGATCAAAATCATGCACCGGGTCTGACATGGGCGCCTGCTTGCAGCGAATGGGTCGCGCAAAGCCGACCACAAAGCGGCGGTGAAATCAATGCACGCGCAACGAAAGGGTGATGAAGTCTTGACATTGTTGCAGTTGCAATGAATTCTGACCGGCAGCACCGCGCCGCAACCCGGCGCGAACCGGCGGAGGAACCCATGACCGAACACAGCCTGCCGCGCGGCATGATCCGCGCCACCAAGACAACCGGAACGCATGAAGGCTACATGCCCGGCTTCGGCAATGATTTTGAAACCGAGGCCCTGCCGGGCGCGCTGCCGCAAGGGCAGAACTCGCCGCAGAAATGCGCCTACGGGCTTTATGCCGAGCAGCTTTCCGGCACCGCCTTTACCCAGCCCAAGCCCGAACGCGCATGGTGCTACCGCATCCGCCCCTCGGTCAGGCATACGGCGCGCTTCAAGAAAATCGACCTGCCCTACTGGAAAACCGCGCCCAATGTGCTGCCCGATGTGATCAGCCTTGGCCAGTATCGCTGGGACCCGGTGCCGATGCCCGGCGCGGGTGAAAGCTATACCTGGCTGACCGGGATGCGCACCGCCACCACAGCGGGCGATGTGAATACGCAGGTTGGTATGGCCAGCCATATCTATCTGGTGACCGCCTCGATGGTGGATGAATATTTCTATTCGGCCGACAGCGAGCTGCTGGTGGTGCCGCAGGAAGGCCGGTTGCGGTTCTGCACCGAGATGGGCGTGATCGACCTGGAGCCGAAGGAGGTCGCCATCCTGCCGCGCGGCATGGTCTACCGGGTTGAAGTGCTCGAAGGGCCCTGCCGTGGCTTTGTCTGCGAAAATTACGGGCAGAAGTTTGAGCTGCCGGGGCGCGGGCCGATCGGCGCGAACTGCCTCGCCAACCCGCGCGATTTCAAGACGCCGGTCGCGGCATTCGAGGACCGCGAGATGCCCAGCCGCGTGGTGATCAAATGGTGCGGGCAGTTTCACGCCACCGAAATCGGTCATTCACCGCTGGATGTGGTGGCATGGCACGGCAATTATGCACCGTCCAAATATGACCTGCGCACCTATTCGCCGGTCGGCGCGATCCTGTTTGACCACCCCGATCCGTCGATCTTTACGGTGCTCACTGCCCCCTCGGGCCAGCCGGGCACGGCGAATATCGACTTTGTGCTGTTCCGTGAGCGCTGGATGGTGGCTGAACATTCCTTCCGCCCGCCGTGGTATCACAAAAATCTCATGTCTGAGCTGATGGGCAATATCTATGGCCAGTATGACGCCAAGCCGCAGGGTTTCGCGCCGGGCGGGATGAGCCTGCACAACTGCATGCTGCCCCACGGGCCGGACCGCAACGCTTTCGAGGGCGCCTCAAATGCCGAACTCAAGGCCGAGAAGCTGGACAACACCATGTCCTTCATGTTCGAAACCCGCTTCCCCCAGCATCTGACCGAATGGGCCGCGACCGAGGCCCCGTTGCAGGACGACTATCTGGATTGCTGGACCTCGCTTGAGAAAAAGTTCGACGGAACGCCGGGGGTGAAGTGACAGGTCATTCCGCCCGGTTGGGCTGAGTCCGGTCAACCAGAGTTGACCTGAGAGGAAAAAGGCAGGGGGCGCTGCCCCCGCCGCCCTCCGGGCGACTCCCCAAGGCCCCGAGTAATCAGGCGCACGGCTTGACCGGGGCGCGGGGTGATTTAAGGTGGTGTGGGGAAAATCGATCAATGATTTCAATGGCACCAAGGCGCCGCTCGCGATGGCGGGCACCACGCATCCGCAGGAGGCCCGATGAAGCTTTACACCTATTGGCGATCGACAGCGGCTTACCGGGTGCGGATTGCGCTCAACCTCAAGGGCGTTGCGCGTGAGGATGTCTTTGTCTCGCTGACCGCCAATGAGCAGTCCGCGCCGCCCTACAGCACGCTCAATCCGCAGCACCTTGTCCCCGCGCTTGCGCTGGAGGATGGCATCATCCTGACCCAGTCGCTGGCGATCATTGACTGGCTGGAGGCAACATGGCCCGCCCCGCCGCTTCTGCCCGCTGATCCGCTTGCCCGCGCCCGGGTGCTTGCCGCCGCGCATACGGTTGCTATGGATATCCACCCGGTCAACAATCTGCGCGTGGTGCAGGCGCTTGGCACCCGGTTTGATGCCAGCAATGAGGCCCGCCGGGACTGGATGCAGCACTGGATGCGGCTGGGTTTTGATGCGCTGCAGGTCAGCCTGCCCGCGCCGCACTTCGCCTTTGGTGATGCGCCGGGCCTTGCGGATCTCTGCCTGATACCGCAACTTTACAACGCCCGCCGCTGGGGTCTGGATCTGACGCCCTGGCCGAAACTCACCGCAGTCGAGGCCGCCTGCCTTGCGCTGCCCGCCTTTGCTCAGGCCGCGCCCGAAGCGCAGCCCGATGCCACAGGCTGACAAAGGAACCCCGATGCCCCTGATGAAATCCTGGCTCGAAAGCGCCAATGCCCCTGATTGCCCCTTTCCGCTGAACAACCTTCCCTATGGTGTCTTTTCGCACGACGGGGGCGCGCCGCGCTGCGGGGTGGCCATCGGCGACCGGATCCTTGATGTGACCGCGCTTGAGGCCTCGGGCCATCTGTCACTGGCGGACAAGCCGGTGCTTGACCGCCCTGAATGGAACGCTGTGATGGCGCTGGGTCCACAGGCCTGGCAGCGGCTGCGCACCCTGCTGTTCGGCTATCTGGTTGAGGGGACGGCGCTGAAATCGCAGGTCGCCGATTACCTGCACCCGCTCGCGGGCGCGACGATGCACATGCCCTTCGCGGTGGCCGAATTCACCGATTTCTACGCGGGCCGCCACCATGCCACCAATGTCGGCACCATGTTCCGGGGCGCCGAAAACGCGCTGCCGCCGAACTGGCTGCATATCCCCATCGGTTACAACGGGCGCGCCTCGTCGGTGGTGGTCTCGGGCACGGATGTGCGCAGGCCTTGGGGGCAACTGAAAGCACCGGATGCCGACGTGCCGCATTTCGCGCCCTGCGTCCGCTTCGATCACGAACTGGAGATGGGGGCGATCATTGGCCGGCCTTCGCGCCCGGGCCACCCGGTCAGCGTGGCCGAGGCCGACAGCATGATCTTCGGCTATGTCCTGCTCAACGACTGGTCGGCGCGCGATATTCAGGCATGGGAATACCAGCCGCTCGGCCCCTTCCAGGCCAAGGCCACCGCCACCACGATCAGCCCCTGGATCGTCACGCGCGAAGCGCTGGAACCCTTCCGCTGCATGACCCCTGAGCGCGAAAAACCGCTGCTGCCCTACCTGCAGGAGCCGGGGCCGATGCTCTATGACATCGAGCTGGAGGTGGAACTGACCCCCAAAGGCGGCGTCCCCACCACCATCGCCCGCACCAATTACCGCGAGATGTATTATTCCGCCGCCCAGCAATTGGCGCATCATACCACCTCAGGATGCCCGATGCGGGTGGGTGATCTGCTCGGCTCCGGCACCATCTCGGGGCAGACGCGGGAAAGCCGGGGCAGCATGCTGGAGCTCAGCTGGGGCGGCAAGGAGCCGCTGACGCTGCCGGGCGGCGAAACCCGCAGCTTCCTTGAAGATCATGACCGCCTGACCCTGCGCGGCCAGTGCCGGGGCGATGGCTATCTGATCGGCTTTGGCGAATGCACCGGCACTGTCATGCCCGCGCTGACAAGGCCCTACGGGCTTTAGAGTGTTCTCGCACGCCCGGAACCTGCAAAACCGGCTGCGATAATTGCGCGACAGGCACTGAGGGGGCACCGCCGCGCCCGCTTCATCTGTTTAGAAATATCCTGCGGGGGTGAGGCGCGTCAGCGCCGAGGGGGCGCAAAGCCCCCTCACCCGGCCTGCCAGAACCGGAAGCGGTGCGGGGTCAGAGACCGCCTAGCAAGACCTGCATCAGATCGCTCCCGGCCGCGCGCATCGGGTCGATCACATCGAAATGATGCCGCCCGCTGGCCGCGTGCCAGGGGCATTTCCATGCCTCGGACAGAAGCCGCGCCTGCCACAGGAACGCCGGGCGCTCCTGCGCGCCGACCCAGACAAACACCTCGCTGCCGGGGCGGGGAGAAAGAAGCGCCGGGCTTTCAGCATGGGCCTCGGCTGCGTCAAGACGCAGCTTTTCGTTCATCCCGGTGCGCATCAGCGGGCGCAGGTCGGCCAGCGGCGAGATCGGCACCACCCGCTTCAGCCGATCGGCCCAGGCGGGTGTCAGATCGGCGCTGGCCATACGCGCGCTCAGATGCCCACCCGCTGAATGGCCGCTCACCACGATCGGTCCCTCGACCATCCCGGCGGCCGCACCGATCGCGGCCTCAATCTCGCGGGTCATGGCCATGATGCGGGCCTCGGGGGCGAGCGTATAGCCCGGCATTGCCACCGCCCAGCCCCTTCCCAGCGCGCCCTGGGCAAAGGCTGACCAGTCGCCGGGGCCAAAGGCCAGCCAGTAGCCGCCATGGATGAACACCATCAGCCCCTTGGCCGTGCCTTCGGGCAGGAACAGATCGAAGGTCTGGCGCGGGCCGGGACCGTAAGGGATGCCGGTGCGCGCGCGTGCGCCAAGGTTCGCGCGGAAGGTTGCGGCCTCGGCGGCCCAGCGGGGCGGGTAGCTGGCGGCGTCGGTGATGAAATCGGCATTGGCATAGGCTTGGCTGAGGTCGTCGGACTGGTCCATCATCTTTCCCTTTTGATCAGGGCAGAGTGTGGCAAAGCCCGCCCGGCTGCAAGACCCCCGGCGCAACCCAAACCGGGCGCATCCCTGTGGATGCGCCCGCTCTTGTCAGATCTTGTCAGTTTCGTCAGCGCGATGGGTCAGGCGGCTGAGGATTCGACCAGCCTGCTGGCCGGTTCCGTGCGGCCAATTTCGATCCGGCGCGGCTTGAGCGCCTCGGGGATCTCGCGCACCAGCTCGATGTGCAGCATGCCGTCGGCATGGGTCGCGCCGGTCACCTTCATGTGGTCGGCAAGGTGGAAGCGGCGCTCGAATGCGCGGGTGGCGATGCCGCGGTGCAGATAGGTGCGGTTGCCCTCTTCCTCGGCCTTGCGGGCCGAAATCACGAGCGCGTTTTCCTTCACCTCGACATTCAGTTCATCCGCTGCGAAACCGGCAACGGCGACCGAGATGCGATAGCTGTTCTCATCGGTCTTTTCGATGTTGTAAGGCGGGTAGGTCGGCTGCACGGGGTCTGCGGCCAGTGCACGGTCCATCAGATCGGCGATCCGGTCAAAACCCACGGAAGCGCGGAAAAGCGGGGTGGGGTCAAAGTTACGCATGGTTCATCCTCCATCGAGCGATGTTTGCTGTCTGCCTGCCGGTTGCACCGGCCAGGCTTTGGGAAATGCGGGGCCCCGGATGGGCGCCCTGCGCATTCGATCTGGGAAGCGGAAGGCGTGGTTTCAAGAGGGGTCAGAGCGCAGGAAGCGCGCGCTTTCGCGCGCCCCGGCCGGTGCCTCACCCAGCGCGGCCTCAAGCGCGGCAAGACGGCCTTCCAGCCGCATCCCCAGCGCGACCGTCTGGCCGGAACTGGATGCCATGGCCGACAGAACTGACACGATACGCACCTGCCCGCCGTGCAGCGTAAAGACCGGCGCGCCCGATGCGCCGAAATCAATGGCGCAGGACAGCACCATCACCCCGTCGCGCCGCTGGTCCAGCACTGCGCAACGGTCCTGCAGTGAGGGCGCCTCGGAGCGGTCGCGCGCATACGAGACCACGGCCACCGGCGCGCCCGCTGCGGGGGTAGCGGTGTCGACGGCAAAGGGCAGGACCGAGGGCAGGCGGATCGGCTGATCAAGCTGCAGAAGCGCCAGATCGCTGGCGACCCGTTCCAGCGTTTCGCCCTGCGTGAAGTGAAAGCCCGGCTCGATGGCCACAGCGCTGATCCCGCGCGTGGCCTCGGCCCGGCCGGTGCGCCAGCCCGCAAGGAATACCATCTGCTCCCTGGGGATGCGTGCGCCTGTCGCGCGGTCAAACAGGCAATGCGCCGCGGTCAGCACCTTGTCCGGCGCGATCAGTGTTGCCGTGCAGAAGGAATGCGCGCCGATGTTCAGCCTGCCCACAGCCTGCCAGCCCCGGCTGGTATCGAGCGTGGACAGGGTCTGCAAATGGCTGTCCTGCGCCGTTGCGGTGGTTGTGGTGAGCAGGACGATAATCAGGGCAAGCAGGCGCATGGGCATTCCGGTCTGGGGGGTTCTTTGGGGTGCAACGTGACCGGGCAGTGGGGCGGAAGTTTGGCCATTTCTGGCCCGTTCCAATGAGGTACCCCTGAGTCGCCCCCGGCTCATTACCCCGTCAGCGCAGCACCGGCATCGCCTGCGCGCGCTCCTCACCGCCCGCCAGCGCGGCGGGGCGCGGCCCGCCCGTGGCCCAGTCGACCAGCTCCACGGTATGGACCACCGGAATCCCGGTGCCGGATCCGATCTGCATCATGCACCCGATATTGCCCGCCGCAATCACGTCCGGCGCCTTTGCCTCAAGCGTGGCAATCTTGCGGTTCTTCAGCTCGGTCGAGATTTCGGGCTGCAGCAGGTTATAGGTCCCTGCCGAGCCGCAGCACAAATGCGGGTTCGCGGGCTCTACCACCTCGAACCCGGCGCGTTTCAGCAACTCCTTGGGCGTGGACCTGATCTGCTGACCATGCTGGAGCGAGCAGGCGGCGTGATAGGCCACCTTCAGCCCCTTGGGCGCGCCCTGCTCAAAGCCCAGCCGCTCCAGCACCTCGCTGACATCCTTTGCCAGCCCTGAGATGGTGGCGGCGTCCCCGGCCAGCGGATCATTGCGGAACATATGGCCGTAATCCTTGACCGTGGTACCGCAGCCCGAGGTGTTGATGACAATCGCATCCAGCCCGCCTTCGCGCTTTTCCTGCATCCATGCACGGATGTTGCGGCCAGCGGCGGCGTGGCTTTCAGCCTCGCGGCCCATGTGATGGCTCAGCGCGCCGCAGCAGCCCGCGCCCCTTGCCACCACCACCTCGCATCCCAGCCGGGTCAGCACGCGCAGGGTGGCATCGTTGATATCGGTGTTGAGCGCGCGCTGGGCGCAGCCCGTCATCAGCGCCACCCGCATCCGCCGTTCACCCTGCGCCGGGAAGGTCTGGGGGTCATCATTGCGGCTGACGGGTGGAATGGTTTTCGGCGCCATGGCCAGCATCGCGCGCAGCCGCGCGTCTGGCATCAGAAAGGCAAACGGCCGCCCGATCTTTGCTCCCAGCAGCGCCAGCCTGAACCGCGTGGGATGCGGCAGAACCTGCGCCAGCATCCAGCGCAGAAAACGGTCCATCGGCGGGCGGCGGTAGGTGCGCTCGATATGGGCGCGCGCGTGATCGACCAGATGCATATAATGCACGCCCGAGGGGCAGGTCGTCATGCAAGACAGGCACGAAAGGCAGCGGTCGATATGCTTGACGGTTTTCGCATCGGCGGGGCGGCCCGCTTCCAGCATTTCCTTGATCAGGTAGATACGCCCGCGCGGGCTGTCCAGCTCATCGCCCAGAACGGCATAGGTGGGGCAGGTGGCGGTGCAGAACCCGCAATGGACACAGGCGCGCAGGATCGCGTTCGAGCGCGCGGTGGCCGGGTCGCGCAGCTGATCGGGGGTGAAGTGGGTTTGCATGAGGCTGCCTTGTCTTGATGCGCGTCTGGATACGGGGGCTGAAGTCAGGGCGGGCAGGTCAGGTACGGCTACCCCACAAGGGCGAAGCTGATTGCCAGGCTCACCGTGACAAGGGCAATGACGGCGGCGCCATAGCGCCAGCCGGCCAGTGCCGGCCAGAGATACCGCGCCAGCTGCGCGAGCCAGCCGAGACTGGCGCCGACCAACCCGGCACCGACGATGAACGCGTAAAATCCTAGCGCCATCCCGTGGCCCGCAGGGTCGTTCGATCCCTGCGCCGGGACGCCAAATCCTGACAAAAGAAAGCCAGCCACCATCAGAATGGGAATAGCGACAAGGGTCAACCTTCCTCGCGGCAAAAACGCGGCCACAAGAAGCGCCACCAGAAAGGCCGCCAGCATGGCAATCAGAAAATCCATCACGCCTCCTAGGTCATCAGGCCGGGGTTGAGAATTCCGCGCGGGTCGAACCTGCGGCGCAGTTCCTCGGCCAGTGAGGCTACGGGCGCCGCTTCGGGGTGGAACGGCGGGATGCGCGCGCGCGTCTCGGTGCTGGCGCGCATCAGCGTGGCATGGCCGCTGAATAGCCCCAGCGCGGCGCGCAGGTCGCACCCCTCGGGCATCAGCAGCCAGACCAGCCCGCCGCCCCAGTCATAAAGCGCCCGCGCTGGTTGCCAGGGCGGGCGCGTCCGAGGGCTTGACCGACAACCGCCAGACATCGCCCGGCCCGGTCAGCAGCCCTGCCACATCCCGCACCCCGGACCAGAGCGCGCGGCTCTCCCCGGCCTCCAGCCGTGCGGGGGTGCCGAAAGCGGCCAGATGCCCGGCCAGCGCGCCAAGCCGGTATGCAACCGAGGGGGCAAAGCCCTCCAGCCGCAGCGCGGTGCGCGCATCGGGCAGATGCGCCGCCCCCGTCACCTCAAAGGGCGATCCCAGCCCGGCCGCCATCGCGGCCACCGCGCGCCCGGCTTCCAGCCCGTGAAACACCAGCGTCGCCTCGGTTTCGGGGCGCGGCAGCAGCTTGAAAGCGACCTCGCTCAACACCCCCAGCGTGCCCCAGGAACCGGCCATCAGCTTCACCAGATCCAGCCCGGTGACATTCTTCATCACCCGCCCGCCGTTCTTGATGACCGTTCCCGCGCCATCGACAAAACGCACCCCGATCAGGCTGTCCCGGCAGGCCCCGGCCTGCACCCGGCGCGGGCCCGACACATTCGCAGCCACCATCCCGCCAATCGTCGGCTCCCCCGCGGTGCCCAGAAGCGCGCGATGGTCCATCGGCTCGAACGGCAGGCGCTGGCCGCCCCCGGCCAGCACGGCTTCCACCTCGGCCAGCGGGGTTCCCGCCGCCGCCACCAGCGTCAGCGCGCCCGGCTCATAAAGGCGGATGCCGCTGATTCCGGCCGCCGACAGCACCGCCCCCGTTACCGGACGCCCCACAGGCCGCGTCCCACCGCCACGCACCACCAGCGGCCCGCCCGCGTCGCGGATCGCATCGGCCAGTTCAGCTTCAGTCAACGGCTGCATCGCTTCGCCCGCTTTCATTTTCTGTCCAGAAATATCCTCGGGGGGTGAATGGGCCGCAGGCCCAGAGGGGGGCAGACGGCCCCCTTTTCCCGGCCTCAGGCGGCGCGACGGCTCTGCGTCGCATCCAGCGGAAACACCTTCGCGGGGTTCAGCAACCACTTCGGGTCGAACACATCCTTGACGCGCAGCTGCGCCTCCAGATCAGCGGGCGTGTATTGCACATGCATCAGATCGCGCTTTTCCACACCCACCCCATGCTCGCCCGTCAGGCAGCCGCCCACCTCGACACACAGCTTCAGAATGTCGGCGCCCAAAGCCTCGCACAGTTCCAGATCGCCGGGCTTGTTGGCATCGAACAGGATCAGCGGATGCATGTTGCCATCGCCCGCATGAAACACATTCGCTACCTCCAGCCCGCAGGCGCGTGACATCTCGCCGATCCGGCGCAGCACATGCGGCAGGCTGGAGACCGGGATTGTTCCGTCAAGGCACATGTAATCGTTGATCTGCCCCATCGCCCCGAAGGCTGACTTCCGGCCCAGCCATATCCGCGCGGATTCGTCGGCTGAGCGGCTTTCACGCAGCTCCACCGGGTTGTGGCGCCGGGCGATGGCTGAAATCATGCCCATCTGCGCGTCGATCTCCGCATCCGACCCTTCCACCTCGATGATCAGCAACGCCTCGCAATCGGGGTAACCTGCCTTGGCAAAGGCCTCGGTCGCGCGGATGCAGGGGCGGTCCATGAATTCGATCGCCACGGGCAGAACCCCGGCCTTGATGATGTCCGACACGCATTCACCCGCTACCTCATTCGAATCAAAGCCGATCAGCACGGGCCGCGCCCCCTCGGGCCTGGGCAGAATGCGCAAAGTGGCCTCGGTCACCACACCCAGCTGCCCCTCCGATCCGCAGATCAGGCCCAGCAGGTCCAGCCCCGCGGCATCCATATGCGCCCCGCCCAGTTCGACCACAGAGCCATCCATCAGCACCATGGTCACCCCCAGCAGGTTGTTGGTGGTCACGCCGTATTTCAGACAATGCGCCCCGCCCGAATTCATGGCGATATTGCCGGCGATCGCGCAGGCAAGCTGACTGGACGGGTCGGGCGCGTAAAAGAACCCGTCACTCTCCACCGCGCCGGTGACCGACAGATTGGTCATACCCGTCTGCACGCGGATGAAACGGTTGGGATAATCGGTTTCCAGAACCGCGCGCATCCGCGCCACACCCAGAATGATACTGTCCTCGGTCGGCAGCGCGCCCCCTGCAAGCGAGGTTCCGGCCCCGCGCGGCACCACCTTCACACCCTCTTCGTGGCACAGCCGCAGCACGGCGGCCACTTCTCCGGTGGTGGCGGGCAGTACGGCGGCCAGCGGCGGGCAGCGATAGGCGGTCAGGGCATCGCATTCATAAGCGCGGGTTCCGGTCGGATCATGGATCACGGCCTCAGCGGGCAGGATATCCAGAAGCTGCGCAACAATCCGGTCGCGACGCGCCAGAACGGCACTGTCGGGCTTTGGCATGTCCATGGCGTAATCCCCCTATTGGTAAAAAAATATAACCAATACCCCCAAGTGTCCAGCATCAATTCATGCATTCACCTTGCCACAAATACGCACGGGGGGTTCTCAGGGGGGCGCGTGCGCTCCCCTGAGGCGGGGGTGTGGGGGCGGCAGCCCCCACGCGCTAACCGTAAAAGCGCCTCAGCGCCGCGCTTCGCGCAGCCACCCCGCCAGAATGAAGCCCGCACCCAGCAGCAGCCAGGCCCAGGCGGGAAGCAGCGCGCTCAGCCGCAGGTCGGTGGTGACATAGGCGCCGCGCGGAGTGATGCCCAGCCAGCCGCGCCCCGCTGCCTGCCGCCCCTCCGCCACGCGGCGCAGATCGGGCAGGGGATTGGCGACCTCGGCCACCCCGCCGCCTGTCGCGGTCAGTTGCGGTTGCAGCAGCGCGGCACTGGCAATCGTGGTTTCATATTCACGCGGGTTGGCCGGGCCCAGCACGATCACCGTATCCAGATCCCCGTCGCGCAGCCGGTAAAGGCCCGGCTCCGTGGCCTCATAGGTGGCGGCAAAGCGGCCCGGTGCCTGCTCAGGCAGGGTCAGTTCCTGCTCGTTACCCTCCGGGTCGGTAATGATCACCGTATGCGGCCCGTCCAGAAGCGACTGGCGGCTGACGCGCAGGGACAGGCCCTGCGCCTCGGCACTCAGGGCCTCTTCCTCCAGCTCCGGTTCGGCCATCATCCAGTGCGCCAGCCGCCGCAGCAGTTCCGCCTGCGGCCCGCCCCCTTCAAACCCGCGATCCCAGAGCCATGCCTGATCCGACGCCAGCAGCGCAATGCGCCCCTCGCCCACCCGGTCCAGCACCAGAAGCGGGCGCGTGCCCACCCCTTCCATCACCACCGTGCCCGAGCGCGCGATCAGCTCGACCTGACGCAGCCAGCGGCCCCAGCCCGGTGTGCCGTCGTCGCGCAGCGTTTGCCCCGCAGCCAGATCGGCGGTGACAGGGTGCCGCGTGCCCATGTCCGACAGGTGCGGCACATAGGCCTGCTCGAACACCCGCGCCGTGGGTTCCGCCGGGAAAATCCGCCCCAGCGGCGAGTAATAGATGCTGTCCGCGCTGGCCAGTTCCGTCCCGCCCACCACCAGCAGCGCGCCGCCCTCTTCAACATAACGGCGGATATTGTCGAAATACGAGTTGGGCAGAATGCCCCGGCGGCGGTAGCGGTCAAAGATGATCAGGTCGAACTCGTCGATCTTGTCGATGAACAGCTCACGCGTGGGAAAGGCGATCAGCGACAATTCATTGACCGGCACGCCATCCTGCCGGTCAGGCGGGCGCAGGATGGTGAAATGCACCAGATCCACCGCCTGATCAGACTTCAGCAGGTTGCGCCAGGTGCGCTGGCCGGTATGCGGCTCCCCCGAGACCAGCAGCACCCGCAGCCGGTCGCGGATACCGTTGATCTGCACCACGGCCTCGTTGTTGCGCGTGGTCAGCTCGCCCGGCGCGGGGTCAACGACGAAATGCAGCACATTGAGCCCGCCACGGTCCAGCGTCAGGCCCAGTTCCATATCCCGCCCGCTGGGGGCCGTTGCGTAGCGCATCGGCTCGCCATTCACTGAAAAGCCCACCTGCACCGGCTGGCCGCGCAGCGCCGGTGGCACCGCGCCCTCGTCGTCGATCCGCAGCGTCATGGTGACGGTTTCGCCCAGAATGCCATAGGCCGGGGCATTGCGGATGGTCAGGCGGCGGTCCCAGTCACCCGGTTCGCCGGTCTGCAGCAGATGCAGCGGCGCGGGCAGATCGGGCGCGGCGCCGGTGTCATGAATGATGCCGTCCGAGATCACGAAAACCCCTGCCAGCCGGTCGCGCGGCAGATCGGCCAGCGCGGTGTTGAGCGCCTCCATCAGCCGCGTGCCGCTGTCATCCGGCCCGTCCGGCACCGAGGCCAGCCGCCGGTCCACCCCCATTGCGGCCAGCCGCCCCTCAAGATGGGCCTGTGCGGCATCGGTCTGCGCTTCGCGCCCCGCCAGCCGGTTGGAGCCACTGTCATCGCGCAGGATCAGGACCACATCATCCAGCGTGCTGCGCTCTTCGGACTGCAGCGCCGGGTTGGCCAGCGCAGCCAGCACCGCCGCCAGCCCCAGCGCGCGCAGCCACCAGCCCGCCAGCCCGCGCCACACCGACAGCGCCACCACCAGCACCGCCGCCGCCGCCAGAATGGCCAGAAGCGGCCAGCCAAGGAACGGGTCAAAGGTGATCTGTGCGCCCGCCAGCCCCGTTAATAGCCCGGTCATTGCCCCAGCCTTTCCAGCAGCGCAGGCACATGGACCTGATCGGATTTATAATTGCCGGACAGCACATGCATGATCAGGTTGACCCCGAAGCGCAGCGCCATTTCGCGCTGGCGCTCGCCGGTCATTCCGCGCCCGATGGGCAGCAGCGGCATGCCATCCGCATCCACCGCCCATGCCGCCGCCCAGTCATTGCCGCCGATCACCACCGGCGTCACCCCATCGTTGAGGTTGCGGAAGGGCATGCCCTCGGCGCGCTGGGCATCGGCGGGTGCGGCCTCGACCCAGACGGTCGAATTGGTGTGGCGGCCCGGAAAATCGGCGAGCAGGTAGAAGGTGCGGGTCAGAACATGGTCGGCGGGCACAGGTTCAAGGGGCGGAATGTCCAGCCCGGCGGCGATCGCCTGCAAACGGCGCGCGGCAGGCGTTGTCCCCGACAGGCGCGCGACTTCGGCATCACGCGTATCAAACAGGATCATCCCGCCTGAGCGCAGATAGCGGTTGAGGCGCGCATAGGCCTCAGCCGAGGGAATGGCGCTGTTCTCGATAACCGGCCAGTAGAGGAAGGGAAACAGCGCCAGTTCGTCGCTTTCCGGGTCAACCTGCATCGGTGCGCCCGGCTCAACCGACGAGCGCAGGAAAAGCGCTGTCGACAGGCCCTGAAGCCCGGCGCGCGCAACCTCATCCACCCGCGCATCGCCCGTGGCGACATAGGCAAGCACCACGGCCTCGGTTGCCTCCAGCGCGCGGGACGCAAGGGCCGGATTGCCCTGCGCCCCTGCCTGGAGCGCGGGCAGAAGCGCCAGCCCCGCCAGCAGCGCGGCCGTGCGCAGCAGCCTGCCGCCCAGTGCCAGCGTGGCCAGCACATCGGCCATCAGCGCCAGCGCGGCAAGGGCAAAGAGCAGCCCGGCAAGTGGCTGTTCAGGCCGGGCAAGGCCGGTTTCAACAAGCGTTCCCGCAGGCCAGCGCGCCGGTTCCAGCGCGGTGCGCGCATCGGTGGCATTGAGCGCGATGCGCTGGGTATCGCTGGTGTAAAGGCCCGGCGCCAGTTCGGGGCCGGGGGCAAGGGTGCCGGTCAGCGCATCGGCCAGCACCTCGCCGGGAAGGGTGGGGCGGTCATCGGTGGGGTGAAGCTGGCCAAAGCCGTCCAGCCGGGTATCGAGCTGCCAGCCGGTGCCCGCCAGTTCCGTCGCATCAGGCAGGGTGCCTCGGGTGGAGACCGAGAGCCGCTCAAGCATGTCCACGAAGAGGCCGGACAGCGGCAGGCTGGACCATTCGGCATTGGCGGTGACGTGGAATAGCACGATCTGCCCCTCGCCCTGAAGGCGGCGGGTGACAAGGGGTGTGCCGTCGCTGAGTTCGGCAATGGAGCGCTCGGAAAGTTCGGGGCCGGGCTCGGCCAGAACCTGCGCCCGGATCTCGACATCTGCGGGCACCGTCAGCCCGGCAAAGGGAGTGCCGTCACGGAACGGGGCCAGACTGCGCGGCGCGCCCCAGCTCATGGCACCGCCGACCGTGCGCCCGCCCGCCCGCAGGGCCACGGGCAGAAGCGGGTCCGTCGCGCGCGGCGCAAAACCGCCCGGCGCCGCGTCATTGCCTGCGGCGGCAAGGCGCGGCCCGGCAAAGCGCAGCAGCAGCCCGCCGTCCTCCACCCAGTCAGTCAGGGCGCGGGTTTCGGCCTCGGTCAGGCCGGGCATGTCGGCCAGCACCAGCACATCGGGCGCGGCAAGCAGCAGCGCATCAATGCTGGCGCTTTCGATCAGGTCTGCATTGGGCGCCAGCGCCTGACGCAGGTAATGCAGGGGGGCCAGCAGGGCCAGCGCCTCGGTTCCTTCACGGACACCCAGAAGTGCTACCTTGCGGCGCTGCAGGCTGTCATCGGTCAGGCTGACTGCCCCCGCCCCGCGCTGCCCGGCGATCTGGAAGCGGGTGATGCGGTTGCGCAGTTCAGGCTGAAGCGCGAATTCGGCGGTGCTGTCGCGGGCGCCTGCGGCAAAGCTGGCGGGCATCCGCGCCAACTCGCGCTCAACGCCCGCCGGGTCACGGCCAATGGCGGCGACGGTATGGGTGGCGGGCGTCAGAACATGCGGGCTGCGGCGCAGGCTCAGGGTGACGTCGCCGCTGTCAAACCGGGCAGGTGCCAGCGCCAGAACACCGCCCGCCGGTTCAAACACGCTGACCCCCCCCCGCGCGGCCAGCGCGGCATGCAGGGCCGCGCGCCCCGCATGTGCCAGCCCGTCAGAAAGCCACAGGGTATCCACCCTGTCCGGCAGGCTGCCCAGCCAGTCCGGCAGGCCGGGAGGCGGGGCGAAGGGTTGCGGGGCGAGGGCGGGCAGACGCTCCTGCCAGAATTCGGCGCTACGGAACGTCAGCTCCCCGGTCGGGGGCGCGGTCAGGAGGGCAATCGCGGCAGGGCGGCCACTGCGCCGCGCTTCGGCCAGCGCCTCATTCACCCGTTCAATGCGGCGGGGCCAGTCAGGGGCGCTGGCCCAGCTTGCATCCATCACCACCAGAAGCGGCCCGCTGCCCGGCCCGGTCTGGCGCGGGTTCAGTACCGGCCCGGCCAGCGCCAGAATGAGCGCAGCAAGCGCGCTGACGCGCAGGGCCAGCAGCCACCACGGCGTGCGCTGGCTCTCCGGGTCGCGGTCGTTGAGGCCAAGAAGCAGCGCGATGCCGGGAAAACGGCGGCGCACCGGGGCCGGGGGGACGGCGCGCAGTAGCCACCACAGTAGCGGCAGCGCGAGCAGCGCTGTCAGAATGGCCGGGGCGGTGAAGCCGAGGGCGCCGAGTGTCAGCATCAGCGCCTCTGCTCCAGCGAAAGCGCATGATAGAGCCAGGACAGCCCGGCAGCGGCGGGGCTGTCGGTGTGCAAGGTGGTGAAGCGCCAGCCTGCGTGGCGGGCCAGCGCGGAGAGCATGTCCTTGCGCGCGGCCAGCCGGTCTCGATAGGCGGCGCGAAGATCACCGGCGCGCAGGGTTTCAAAGGTCAGATGCCCGCTCATGCTTTCAAAGCGGGTGCGGCCGTCAAAGGGAAAACCCTCTTCCGCCGGGTCAAGAACCTGCACAAGAAGCCCGCGCAGATTGCGGCTGGCGGCAAGGTTCAGCGAGGCCTCGATGGCGCTCAGATCGCCGAGAAAATCTGAAAAAAGAAGGGCATGGCCGCCGGTGGGTATGGCGCTCAGATCAGGGGTGGCGTGCTCCAGCGCGGCTGGTGCGGTATCGAGGCCGCGCGCCAGCCGCTCAGCCTGCGCGCGGCCCGCGCGCGGCGGATGGCCGGGCAGCGCAAGGCCGACCCGTTCACCGCCCCGCAGCAGGACCAGCGCCAGCGCCATGGCCAGAAGCTGCGCGCGGGCCGATTTGGTGGGGCGGTTCCTGTCGCCGGAATAGTCCATGGCCGCGCCCTGATCGACCCAGAGCGCCACTGCCCGCGCGGCCTGCCATTCGGTCTCACGCACAAAGACCTCGTCGCTCCGGCCAGAGCGCCGCCAGTCGATCCGCGCCAGCCCGTCGCTGGCCCCGGCGGGGCGGAACTGCCAGAACTCTGCCCCGGCACCGGCCCGCCTGCGGCCATGAGCGCCCGGCAGCGCACTGTTGGCCAGATGTTCGGCGGCAACCAGAAGGGGCGAAAGCCCCGCCGTCAGCGCCTCTGCCCTGGCGCGCAGTCCGACGGCAGGCCCGCTCACCGCCAGCCCCCGGCGGACGGGAGAAGCGGTTTCGAAACCGCTTCCGCACCGCGTGCGCAGCCGTGGCGTGAAGCTTTTTCAAAGCAGAGCCGCCCCTGCGCGGCTTGCGCAAGGGCCTTCGAAGGCCCTTGCTCCCGGCCTGTGGCAAGGGCGGAGGCCAGATGCATCATGCCGCGGCCTCAAGGCCACCCGTCACGCGCGCGGCCACCCGGTCGATGATCGCGGACAGGCTTTCGCCACGTGCCCGCGCGGCAAAGCTCAGCGCCATGCGATGCGTGAGCACGGGCCGCGCCAATGCTGCGACATCCTCGGCCGAGGGCGCCAGCCGCCCCTCGATCAGCGCCCGGGCGCGCACCGCCAGCATCAGGGCCTGCGCCGCGCGCGGCCCCGGCCCCCAGCTGAGCGAATCGCCCAGCGAGGGGTCCACCTCGGCACTGCCGGGGCGACAAGCGCGCACCAGGTCCAGAATGGCACCCACCACGCTTTCGCCCACCGGCATGCGCCGGATAAGCGCCTGTGCCGCGATCAGCTCCCCGGCGGTGAAAACCGCGCTGACCCCGGCCTCTTCGCTGCCGGTGGTGGCGAGCAGGATGGCGCGCTCGGTCTCGCGGTCGGGGTAATCCACGTCGATCTGCACCAGAAAGCGGTCAAGCTGGGCTTCGGGCAGCGGATAGGTGCCTTCCTGCTCGATCGGGTTCTGCGTGGCGAGCACATGGAACGGCGCCCCAAGCGGGCGGTGCTGGCCGGCGATGGTCACCTCGCGCTCCTGCATCGCCTGCAGAAGTGCCGACTGGGTGCGCGGCGAGGCGCGGTTGATCTCATCCGCCATCAGCAGCTGGCAGAACACCGGCCCCTCGATGAAGCGGAAGTCGCGCCGCCCGTCGGCGCCGGTTTCCAGCACCTCGGAGCCCAGAATATCGGCGGGCATCAGGTCAGGCGTGAACTGGATCCGGTTTGATTTCAGCCCCATCACCGTGGAGAGCGTATCCACCAGCCGGGTTTTGCCCAGCCCGGGCAGACCAACCAACAGCGCATGCCCGCCGGACAGAAGCGCGATCAGCGACAGGTCCACCACGCTTTCCTGACCGATGAAGCGCGGGGCGATGGCGCTGCGGGCGACCTTGAGCCGCTCGCCCAAAGATTCGACCGCGGGGATCAGGGTATCGCTCATCAAGGGCCTCCTGCGCGTGACCTGGGGTGTTTGGAGGGTTATATGTCACCCGGACCCCCTTAGCCCAGACCAAGATGGACAAAATCCATGAACCCACAAGACAATGTGACCCCAAGCGCCGACAGCCTTGCCCGTGAGGCGAAGAAGGCAGCGAAAAAAGGCGGTCTTCCGCCGGTGCACTTGTGGAATCCGCCGTTTTGCGGTGACCTGGATATCCGCATCAAGCGCGATGGAACGTGGTTCTATCTGGGCACACCGATCGGCCGCGCGCCGCTGGTGCGGCTGTTCTCAACCATCCTCAAGCGCGAGGGGGACCGGTATTATCTGGTCACGCCGGTTGAAAAGGTCGGCATCACCGTGGATGACGCGCCCTTTGTGGCGGTCGATTTCGAGGTAGCGGGTGAAGGTGAGGGGCAGGCGCTGACCTTTCACACCAATGTCGGCGATTCCGCCACAGCCGGGCCGGACCACCCGATCCGCGTGGAACGCGACGCCGAAACCGGAGAGCCCGCGCCCTATGTAGTGATCCGCGCAGGGCTGGAGGCGCTGATCGACCGCAAGAGCTTTTACCGGCTGGTCGATCTGGGCGTCCATGCCACGCATGAGGGCCAGGGCTGGTTCGGGCTGTGGTCCGGCGGCGTATTCTGGCCGCTGATCCCTTCAGCCGAGTTGAGGTGAGCCGCGCCGCGCTTGCGGTGCTTTCAGAAAGGGGGCTTTGCCCCCTCTTGGCTTCGCCAATTCACCCCCGCGTATTTCCGGCAAGATGAAGGGGGGCGCCGCGATCCTGCCTCACCTGTTCTGAAATATCCCGGGGGAGTCCGGCCATCGCAGATGGACGGGCGGGGGCAGAGCCCCCATGCCGCGCGCCGCAGGCGCGCGGCCCGGCCCAACGGGATGAGCGGCCCCGCAGGGGTGCGAAGACGGGCGGGAGCCGCGCCGGTTCCGCGCGCTCAGTGAGCTTTGGCTCAGTGCGCTTCGGCCCAGTTGTGGCCAAAGCCCGCGTCCACGGTCAGGGGGATGTCGAGCGACAGGACCGGGCTTGCGGCATTTTCCATCACCTTGCGCACGCGGGCTGCGGTTTCTTCGGCGGCGGATTCGTCCACCTCAAACACCAGTTCGTCATGGACCTGAAGCAGCATCGTTGCGGGCAGACCGGCGATGGCATCGGGGATACGGATCATGGCGCGGCGGATGATATCGGCCGCCGTGCCCTGAATGGGCGCGTTGATTGCGCCGCGCCGGGCAAAGCCCGCGCCCGGGCCCTTGGCGTTGATCTCGGGTGTATGGATGCGCCGCCCGAACAGGGTTTCCACATAGCCATGTTCCTTGGCGAAGCCGATGGTCTTGTCCATATAGGCGCGGATGCCGGGGAAACGCTCGAAATACGTATCAATGAAGGCCTGCGCCTCGCCGCGCGGGATGCGCAGGTTGCGGGCCAGCCCGAAGCCCGAGATGCCGTAGATCACGCCGAAGTTGATCGCCTTGGCGCGGCGGCGTATCTCGGATGTCATCTGGTCCAGCGGCACGCCGAACATCTCAGACGCGGTCATGGCGTGGATGTCCAGCCCGTCCAGGAAGGCCTGTTTCAGGCTGTCGATCCCGGCGATATGGGCCAGAATGCGCAGTTCGATCTGGCTGTAGTCAAGCGAAAGCAGTTTGCGCCCCGGCCCGGCGACAAAAGCCTCGCGGATGCGCCGCCCCTCTTCGGTGCGGATGGGAATGTTTTGCAGGTTCGGATCGGTCGAGGCCAGCCGCCCGGTATTCGCCCCGCATTGCACATAGGACGTATGCACGCGCCCGGTTTCAGGGTTGATATGGTCCTGCAGCGCGTCGGTATAGGTGGATTTCAGTTTCGACAATTGCCGCCAGTCCAGCACGCGACCCGGCAGTTCATGCTCGGTTGCAAGGTCTTCGAGGATATCGGCGCCGGTGGCGTAGGCGCCGGTCTTGCCTTTGGTGCCGCCGGGCAGGCCTAGTCTGTCGAACAGGATTTCGCCCAGCTGTTTGGGTGAGCCGACATTGAAGCGCTCTCCGGCCAGTTCATGGATTTCCGCCTCAAGCCCGGCCATTTTCTGGGCAAAGGCATTGGACATGCGCGAGAGCGTGTCACGGTCAACCAGCACGCCCTTCATCTCCATCGCTGCCAATACCGGCACCAGCGGGCGCTCCAGCGTCTCATAAACGGTGGTTACCCGGCTTTGATGCAGGCGGGGCTTCAGCACCTGCCACAGCCGCAGCGTGATATCGGCGTCTTCGGCGGCGTAGCGGGTGGCCTGTTCGATGGGCACCATATCAAAGGTGCGGGCCGATTTTCCGGAACCCAGCAGTTCCTTGATCGGAATCGGTACATGGCCCAGATAGGTTTCGCTGAGCGTGTCCATGCCATGGCCGTGCAGCCCGGCGTGAAGCGCATAGGAGATCAGCATCGTGTCATCGATCGGCGCGACGCTGATGCCTTGTTCGAACCCCGCACCGCGTTGCAATGCGAAGATCTTGGCGTCGTATTTCATGTTCTGCCCGATCTTGAGGATCGATTCGTCCTCAAGCACGGGTCTGAGGGCAGTGAGCGCCTCCTCGAGCGGGATCTGACCCTCCAGAAGCGCGCTCGCCCCGAACAGATCGCCCGATCCGCTGCGATGATTCAAAGGGATATAGGCCGCGTCATTGGCGCCGAGCGCCAGCGAGATGCCCACCAGTTCGGCGCGCATTTCATCCAGCGAGGTGGTTTCGGTATCGATTGCCACATGCCCCAGTTCACGGATCCGCAGGATCCATTGCGCAAGCGTGTTCATGTCGCGGATGCAGGTATAGGCTTCGTGGCTGAACGGCATCTGCGCCGGTTCTTCAGGTGTGGTGGCCGCGCCGGGGCTTCCGGCTGCGACTTCGCCAAGGTTGCTGGCGCCGGGGCTGGTCGCCGGCGCCTCGGATATCGCGGGCGGCTCGGCCCCCAGCTTTTCGGCCACGCGGCGGCTGAGGGTGCGGAATTCCATCTGCGCCAGAAAGCCCAGCAGAACCCCGGCCTCAGGCGCGCGGATTTCCAGATCCTCCAGTGTGACCTCAAGCGGCGTGTCGGGGTGCAGCTGCACCAGTTCGCGCGAGAGGCGGATCTGGTCGGCGAAATTGAGCAGCGTTTCGCGCCGCTTGGGTTGCTTGATCTCGCCTGCGCGGGCCAGCAGCGTTTCCAGATCGCCGTATTCGTTGATCAGAAGGGCCGCTGTCTTAATGCCGATACCGGGCGCGCCGGGGATGTTGTCAACACTGTCACCGGCCAGCGCCTGCACCTCGACCACCTTTTCGGGCGGCACGCCGAATTTCTCCATCACCTCGGCCGGGCCAAGGCGCTTGTTTTTCATGGCGTCGAACATATCGACATCGGCATCCACCAGCTGCATCAGATCCTTGTCGGATGAGATGATGGTGACCCTGCCCCCCGCCAGACGCGCGTGACGGGTGAGGGTGGCGATGATGTCGTCGGCCTCATAGCCTTCGGTTTCGATACAGGCGATGTTGAAGGCGCGGGTGGCGTCGCGCGTCAGCGGAAACTGCGGGCGCAGGTCTTCGGGAAGCTCAGGCCGGTTGGCCTTGTAGGCCGGGAAGAGGTCATTGCGGAAGGTCTTGGACGAATGGTCAAAGATCACCGCGGCATGGGTCGCGCCCTCGCCGTTGCGCCCGTCTATATAGCGCTGAAGCATGTTGCAGAACCCGGCCACGGCACCCACCGGCAGGCCATCGGACTTTCGCGTCAGCGGCGGCAGCGCGTGATAGGCGCGGAAGATGAAGGCCGATCCGTCGATCAGGTGCAGGTGATCGCCCTTGCCGAATGCCATGGTATTCTCCGTTTTCGATGCGTCATCATAGCGGCCTCACCGCTGCCCACAAGACGAAGTGCCGGGCCGGAATGTGGCGAGAAAGCCGGAACATGACGGGAAAGATTGACGGGGCGGCGTTGCGTGGCACTCTGACGGGATGCGGCAAGGGTGCCGCCGGGAAGGGGGTGTGGATGCGGCAGTGGGCAACAGGGGGACTTATGGCGCTTGGCCATGGTGTGCTGGGGGCGGTCGCCGCCATGGTTCTGGGCCTTGCGGCGCTTCAGTTTTTCGAATGGCGCGGGCAGACCGAGGGCAGCACAATGATGGGCTATGCCATCGGTTTTGGCTATTTCGGTGTGCCGCTTGGTTTTGTGCTGGGCTGTGGGGTGGGGATTGTCAGGGCCCTGCGGCGCCCGCGCGGTCAGTGACCGGCGCCCGCGCCCTCGGCCAGGATGAAGCGCTTGTCGCAATAGGGGCAGTCGACCCAGCCGGTTTCCGCCGGAATTGACAGCCAGACGCGGGGATGGCCAAGCGCCCCCTCGCTGCCGTCACAGGCGACGCGGGTGCTGGTAACGGTCTGGGT
>NZ_DAIRVN010000074.1:0-25101 GCF_036802785.1 Pararhodobacter sp. | reverse complement strand
GCCGGGCTGGCCGGCCCTTCCCGCATGCCGTCCAGAATCCGCTCCCCTCCGTTGCGCCGCCGCCGGGGCCGCCGCCGACGCACCGGAGGCGAGAGCTTTCTGCACGTCTTCCTTCATGATCCGACCATCCCGGCCCGTGCCCGTGACTGCATCGCGGGAAATGTTGTTCTCTGCCATCAGCTTGCGGGCCGAGGGCGCATCTTCGGTATCCTTGCCGCTGCCCTCGGAAGGGGCGGCGGCGGGTGCCTTGGTATCGGCCTTGACAGCCGCACCGGGCGCGCCGCCGATCACCGCCAGCTGGGCGCCCGCAGCAACGGTGGTGCCCGCCGCCGCAAGGATCTCGGTCAGGACACCGGCCGCAGGCGATGGCACCTCGACCGAAACCTTGTCAGTCTCCAGCTCGCACAGCATCTCATCCTGCGCGACCGTGTCGCCGACCGCCTTGAACCATGTGGCCACCGTCGCCTCGGACACGCTTTCGCCAAGGGTCGGCACCATCACCGGCACCGCTTCCGTGGCAGCGGGCGCGTCATCCTCGCCGCCCGCTTCGGTTTTCGCACCCGGCGCACGGGGCTGGGGCGTTTCCGGCCCGGCAGCGCCCGCCTCGGCGATCACCGCCAGCAGCGCGTTCACCCCCACCGTCGTGCCCTCGGCGGCGACGATTTCCGACAGGATACCGGCAGCGGGCGCGGGCACTTCGACCGTGACCTTGTCGGTTTCCAGCTCACACAGCATTTCATCGGCGGCCACCGAATCGCCCGGCTTCTTGAACCATGTGGCGATCGTGGCCTCGGAAACGCTTTCACCCAGCGTGGGAACGCGGACTTCGATGCTCATTCTCTCATTCCTCTTCGAAAGACAGCGCTTCGTTAACCAGCGCTTCCTGTTGTGCCTTATGCCTGGAGGCCAGCCCGGTTGCAGGCGATGCCGAGGCCGAACGCCCCACATAACGCGGGCGGGTGTGCGCAGCGCCGACCTGGGTCAGCACCCATTCAAGATTGGGCTCGATGAACGACCAGGCGCCCTGATTCTTCGGCTCTTCCTGACACCAGACCATATCGGCATCCTTGAAACGCGCCAGTTCAGCACGCAGCGACTGCGTGGGCACGGGATACAGCTGTTCGATACGCAGAATATACACATCATCGCGCCCGCGCGCATCGCGCTCCGCCAGCAGGTCATAGTAAACCTTGCCCGAACACATCACCACGCGGCGGATCTGGTCATCGGGCTTCAGCGTCAGCTCTGAATTGCCCTTCTCGGCATCATCCCACAGCACCCGGTGGAAGGTGGAGCCATCGGTGAAATCTTCGGTGCGCGACACGCACATCGGGTGGCGCAACAGCGATTTCGGCGTCATCAGCACCAGCGGCTTGCGGAAGTCACGGTGCATCTGGCGGCGCAGGATGTGGAAATAGTTGGCGGGCGTGGAGCAGTTCGCCACGATCCAGTTTTCCTCGGCCGACATCTGCAGGAAGCGCTCAAGCCGGGCGGAGGAATGCTCCGGCCCCTGCCCTTCAAACCCGTGCGGCAGCAGCAGCACCAGCCCCGACATGCGCAGCCATTTCGATTCACCCGAGTTGATGAACTGGTCGAACATGATCTGTGCGCCATTGGCGAAGTCGCCGAACTGCGCCTCCCACATCACCAGCGCGTTGGGTTCGGACAGCGAGAAGCCATATTCAAAGCCCAGTACCGCATATTCCGAGAGCATCGAATCGATGACCTCGTAGCGCGCCTGACCGGCGCGGATATGGTTGAGCGGGAAATGGCGCTCTTCGGTGGTCTGGTTGATCAGCGCGGAATGGCGCTGGCTGAAGGTGCCGCGCGAACAATCCTGCCCGGACAGGCGCACCGGATAGCCCTCGGCCAGAAGCGAACCGAAGGCGAGCGCCTCGGCGGTGGCCCAGTCGAACCCCTCGCCGCTGTCGAACATCTTCTTCTTGCCCTCAAGCTGGCGCGCGACCGTCCTGTGGATATCAAAATCAGCCGGATACCGTGTCAGCGCCGCGCCGACTTCGGCAAAGGTTTCCGATTTGATCCAGGTCTGGCCGCGCTGATACTGCGCCTGATCCTTGGTTTTCAGCGCGCGCCAGCGGCCATCCAGCCAGTCGGCCTTGTTGGGCCGGTATTCCTTGCCCGCCTCAAACTCTTCGTTGAGATGGGCCTGAAACGCGGCCTTCATATCATCGATCTCACCCTCGGGAATAAGCCCGTCAGCCACCAGCCGTTCGGTATAAAGCTGCAGCGTGGTTTTGTGGCGCTTGATGCGGTTGTACATCGCGGGGTTGGTGAACATCGGTTCATCCCCCTCGTTATGCCCGAAGCGCCGGTAGCAGAAGATATCGATCACCACATCCTTGCCGAACTGCTGGCGGTATTCGATGGCCACGCGCGCGGCATGCACCACGGCTTCGGGGTCATCGCCGTTGACGTGGAAAATCGGCGCCTCGACCATCAGCGCGATATCAGTCGGATAGGGCGAGGTGCGCGAGAAATGCGGCGCGGTGGTAAAGCCGATCTGGTTGTTGACGATGATATGGATTGTTCCGCCGGTGCGATGGCCCTTGATGCCCGAAAGCTGAAGGCATTCGGCCACCACGCCCTGACCGGCAAAGGCCGCATCGCCGTGCAGCAGCATCGGCAGCACCTGACGGCGATCAATATCGTTGAGCTGGTCCTGCTTGGCGCGGACCTTGCCCAGCACGACCGGATTCACCGCCTCAAGATGCGAGGGGTTGGCGGTCAGCGACAGGTGCACGACATTGCCGTCAAACTCACGGTCACTGGACGCGCCGAGGTGGTATTTCACATCACCCGAGCCATCGACATCCTCGGGCTTGAAGCTGCCGCCCTGAAACTCGTTGAAAATGGCGCGGTAGGGCTTGCTCATGACATTGGCCAGAACCGACAGTCGCCCGCGGTGGGGCATGCCGATGACAACCTCTTTCAGGCCCAGCGCACCGCCACGCTTGATGATCTGCTCCATCGCCGGGATCAGCGCCTCGCCACCGTCCAGGCCGAAGCGCTTGGTGCCCATGTATTTGACATGGAGGAATTTCTCGAACCCCTCGGCCTCGACCAGCTTGTTGAGGATCGCGCGCCGCCCCTCGCGGGTGAAGGCGATTTCCTTGCCATAACCCTCGATGCGTTCCTTCAGCCATGCGGCCTGCACGGGGTCGGAGATATGCATGAACTGCAGCGCGAAGGTGCCGCAATAGGTGCGCCGGAGGATATCAAGGATCTGGCGCAGCGTGGCGACCTGAAGGCCCAACACATTGTCGATGAATATCGGCCGGTCCATATCGGCCTCGGTGAAGCCATAGGCGGCGGGGTCCAGTTCCGGGTGGACGGAATCATCGCGCATGCCGAGCGGGTCCAGATCGGCGATCAGGTGGCCCCGGATGCGGAAGGCGCGGATGATCATCAGCGCGCGCAGGCTGTCGAGCACGGCGCGCTGCACCTGCGCATCGGTGACCTCGATGCCCTTCTCCTCGGCCTTTTCTCGGATCTTGCTGCCAGCGGCCTTGCCCTCGGCGGTGGCGGGCCATTCGCCGGTCAGCGCCCCGGTCAGGTCATCATTCGGCATGGGCGGCCAGTCGGCGCGCGCCCAGCTGGGCCCCTGTGCCATGCCGACCGATGTGGCGTAATCATCATCCATCGAGTCGAAGAACTGCGCCCAGGCGGCATCGACGCTGGACGGGTTCTGCGCATAGCGCGCCTGCATCTGGTCGATGTAATCCGCATTCGCGCCGTCAAGGAAAGACGTGGCGTGCAGGGCGATGTTGGGGCTTTGGTCGTTCATGGGTCAAATCCTCGATATGAGGGAAAGGGTCATTGGTCAGAGGAGCGGTTCGATGTCGCTGTGCTCAAAGATGGTAACGTCGCCGATCTGCCCATGCCGGTGAACAGCCTCCGGCGGGCGCATCGCCAGCGCGGTGGAACCGCCCTGCGCATCGGTCAGCAGGCGGTCCGGCAGGAAAGGCAGCAGCCCCCGCCGCGCACTGATCCGTGTGGCCTGCGTCTTCGCGGGCGACGCGGCGGGCAGGATCGCGGAGGCGGCAGGGATGATTTCGCCCCGCGCGAAGACGTGGGCGCGCATCGCAGCGGGCAGTCTGCGCGCTTCGCGGCAAAAGGCGCCAGCCGGCGCGGCGGGCCGGGATGTAGCGTTGACGGCGTGCATTGCAGCCCCGCAGGATTGAGCGCGCAGCATATCCCTGCCCGTCACCGCGTCAGGGGCGCGCTCCGGTTGCGCCGCGCAAGCCCCCGCCAGCACCCCTGCCAGAGCGGCAGGGGCAACAAGGCGGCAAGCAAGGGCGGCCGGTCGTGGCATCAGCCTTTGATAGCCTTCAGCACGGCCTCGCCCAGCGTGGCGGGGCTGTCGGCAACAATGATCCCGGCCGCTTTCATGGCCTCGATCTTGCTTTCCGCATCACCCTTGCCACCGGCAACGATGGCACCGGCATGGCCCATGCGACGGCCCGGAGGGGCGGTGCGCCCGGCGATGAAACCGGCGGTGGGCTTCCAGCGGCCGCGCTTGCGCTCATCGGCAAGGAACTGCGCGGCCTCTTCTTCAGCCGAACCACCGATTTCGCCGATCATGATGATCGAGGTGGTCTCAGGGTCAGCCAGGAACATCTCCAGCACGTCGATATGCTCGGTGCCCTTGATCGGGTCGCCGCCGATGCCCACGGCGGTGGACTGGCCAAGGCCCATATCGGTGGTCTGCTTCACGGCCTCATAGGTCAGCGTGCCCGAACGCGACACCACACCAACGCTGCCGCGCTTGTGGATATGGCCGGGCATGATGCCGATCTTGCAGGCGCCGGGCGTGATGACACCGGGGCAGTTCGGCCCGATCAGGCGTGATTTCGACCCTTCGAGCGCGCGCTTGACCTTCATCATGTCGAGCACCGGAATACCCTCGGTGATGCAGACAATCAGCTCCATCTCGGCATCAATCGCCTCAAGGATGCTGTCAGCAGCGAAAGGGGGCGGCACATAGATGACCGACGCATTGGCCTCGGTCATGGCTTTCGCTTCATGGACCGAGTTGAAGATCGGCAGATCCAGATGCGTGCCGCCGCCTTTGCCGGGGGTCACACCGCCGACCATTTTGGTGCCATAGGCAATGGCCTGCTCAGAGTGGAAGGTGCCCTGCGAGCCGGTGAAGCCCTGACAGATGACGCGGGTGTTTTCGTTGACGAGGATGGCCATATTCTTACCCCTTCACAGCCTTGACGATCTTTTCCGCAGCGTCCGACAGATTGTCGGCGGCGATCACGTCAAGCCCGGAATTGTTGATGATTTCCTTGCCCTTTTCCACGTTCGTCCCTTCCAGGCGAACGACGAGCGGCACTTTCAGACCCACCACCTTGACCGCGGCGATCACGCCTTCGGCGATGATGTCGCAGCGCATGATGCCGCCGAAGATATTGACCAGGATGCCCTTCACATTGGGGTCCGAGGTGATGATCTTGAACGCCTCGGTCACCTTGTCCTTGGTGGCACCGCCACCGACATCGAGGAAGTTGGCAGGCTCGGCACCATAAAGCTTGATGATGTCCATCGTCGCCATCGCCAGCCCGGCGCCGTTGACCATGCAGCCGATCTCGCCATCCAGCGCGATGTAGTTCAGGTCGAATTTCGACGCGGCGAGTTCTTTTGAATCTTCCTCGGTCTCGTCGCGCAGCGCCAGAACATCGGGCTGCCGGTAGAGGGCGTTGGAATCGAAGCCCATCTTCGCATCAAGGCATTTCAGGTCGCCATCGGTGGTGACGATCAGCGGATTGATCTCCAGCATCTCGGCATCTTTTTCGATGAACATCTTGTAGAGCTTGTTCACCAGATCGACGCATTGCTTGACCTGCTTGCCTTCAAGCCCCAGCGTGAACGCCACGCGGCGGCCATGGAAACCCTGAACGCCGGTGGCCGGATCGATGCTGAACGAGATGATCTTGTCAGGCGTCGATGCCGCAACCTCTTCGATATCCATGCCGCCTTCGGTGGATACCACGAAGGACACGCGGCTGGAGGAGCGATCAACCAGAAGCGCCAGATACAGCTCGCGCGAAATGTCAGAGCCGTCTTCGATATAGATGCGGTTCACGACCTTGCCGGCGGGGCCGGTCTGATGCGTGACCAGCGTGCGCCCCAGCATGGCATTGGCATGCTCAGCGGCCTCTTCGACCGATTTGGCCAGCCGCACGCCGCCCTTTTCGCCCGCCGAGGCCTCTTTGAACTTGCCCTTGCCGCGCCCGCCTGCGTGGATCTGGGCTTTCACGACCCAAAGTGGCCCGTCCATCTCGCCCGCCGCGCTTTTGGCTTCCTCGGCGCGAAAAACGACCCGACCGTCGGAAACTGGCACGCCATAGCTGCGAAGAAGGGCCTTCGCCTGATATTCATGGATGTTCACGGATTTGTCCCCGTCTGCTGCGATTTGTGCTGCTCATGCCATGAAACAGACGTGGCACAAATGACTATTTGGTGTAGATTCGCGCCTGAGGCGAAAATTCTTTGCTTTGTGATCACGGCGCGAAATCGCGTGATCACAAATTCCGGCACCAGCCGGTGACGGCCCGCCGACACGGGGGAATCAACGGAAGCGGGGCTGCGCGCCGGATGATCGCGGATGAAACGACGGGGGCGGCAAGCTGGGGGCTGGTGATGCTGGCCGATGAGCCCGAAGCGCTTGTCATGGCCAATCTGTGCTGGCATCTGGCGCAGGGCGCGCGCGAAATCCACCTGTATCTGGACGCGCCCGAGTCCTCTGCGGCGCGCGTTCTGAGCGCTGAGGCCGCCGATTTGCCGGGCGTCATCCTCACCCGCTGCGATGCAGGTTTCTGGCAGCGGCTGAACGGCGGACGCCCGCCCTTGCAGACCCGCCGCCAGACACTGGTGGCCACGCAGGCCTATCGCCGCGCCGGGGTGGACTGGTTGCTGCATCTGGACGCGGATGAGTTCCTGTGGCTACCGCCGGGCCGCCGTTTTGCGCAGGAACTGGCGGCGGTGGATGACGCGCCGGTTTTCATGGCGCTGCGCAATCTCGAGCGCGCCTATCTCGATCCCACGCCCGAAACCCTGTTCGAGGGGGTCTTCCGGGTGCCCCTTCGCGCGAAAGACCCGCTGCCCGCCCCGCTGGCCTATCAGGCGCCGTTCGTGGCGCGCGGGGTTTCCGGCCATGCCGGAGGCAAGGCCTGCACCCGCACCGGCCGCGGCGCCGTGTTGCAGCCCCATGCCCCGCGGGTGGACGGCGCGCTGCCGCCCGCGGCTCCGGCCCAGGACGCCGTGGTGCTGCATTTCGACGGGCTGACGCCGCTGCACTGGCTGATCAAACTGCGCCGCTACGCCGCCCATGACCCCGCGCAGTGGGAGCGGTTTCTGGCCGCGCACCGGCGCGCACAAATGCTGTATATGCGCGAGCATCATCAGGACCCTGCCGCCCTGTATGCCTTTCATGACCGGCTGAAGGTCGCCCCCTCCCTGCCCGCGCTGGAAACGGCAGGCCTTGTCCGGCGGCTGGAATTTGATCCGGCCCCGGCGCTCGGCCACTGGCTGGGCAGGGTGCCTGACCTGTCCTGCGCCGCCTTCGATGCGGCCCTGCGCGCGGCCTTTCCCGGTCTGGCGGCGGGGCTGTAGCGCCGACAGCGCGCGCCCCCTTGCAGCCCCCTTGCTGCGGGCCTAAGCAATGCAGGCCTGCCAGAGGGTTACCGATGTCCGCACCGCGCTTTGCCTTGCCGTTCGCCTGGCCCGTTCTGGTCCTTGGCATCACCCAGATCGTGGGCTTCGGCACCCTGTATTACGCCTTCAGCGTCATGGTTCCGGCACTGACCGGCGATCTGGGCATCACCACAACCTTCGCCTATGCCGGTTTTTCCGCCGCACTGCTGGCCAGCGGGCTCTTCGCGCCGGTGGCCGGGCGGATGATCGACCGGCTGGGCGCGCGGGCCGTGATGTCATGGGGGTCTGCGCTGGCGGCGCTGGCACTGGTGGCGCTGTCTCAGGTCACCAGCGGCTGGTGGCTGGTGGCCGCGCTGGTGCTGGCGGAACTGGTCGCGCCGCTGGTGTTGTATGACGCGGCCTTCGCGGCCATCGCGCAGGCCGTCGGTCCGGCAAAGGCGCGCCGGGCGATCACCCAGATGACGCTGCTGGGCGGCTTTGCCTCGACCGTCTTCTGGCCTGCAACGCTATGGCTGATCGACGGATTTGGCTGGCGCGAGGCCTATCTGTTCTATGCCGCACTGCATCTGTTCCTGTGCCTGCCGCTGCACCTGACCCTGCCGCGCCACGCACCCGAAAACGGCAAGGCCCCGTCCGAGCCGCCCCGCTTTGCCCCTTTGCCGCCCGATCAGCACCGCAAGGCGATGATCCTGCTGGCGGTCAGCTTTACCGGGGCTGGGGCGGTGTTTTCGGCGATGACCGCGCAATGGGTTCCCGCGCTGATGGCGCTGGGCTTGGGACAGGGCGCGGCGGTGGCGGCGGGGGCGCTGATGGGCCCGGCACAGGTGGGCGTGCGGGTGCTGGAAATGGCCTTTGGCGGGCGCTACCACCCGGTGGTGACGGCCTATGTGTCGCTGGGGTTGCTGGTGGTGGCTATGGCGCTGCTGGCGCTGGCGCCGGTGGGGTTGTGGTCTGCCTCGGCATTCGCGGTGATGTTCGGCCTGTCGCAGGGGCTGACATCCATCGTGCGCGGAACCGTGCCGCTGGCGCTGTTCGGCCCGCTGGGCTTTGCCGCCCGGCTGGGCGCGCTGGCGGGGCTGCGGATGACGCTGGGCGCGCTGGCCCCGCTGGCACTGGCCGGTGCACTGGCGCTGATCGACGCAAGGCTGGCGCTGGCAGCGGCGGGGGCGCTGTCACTGGCTGCGCTGCTGGCACTGACGCGCCTGCCCTACAAGGCGTGAGCGCGTCAGCGGCGGGTGATGGATCAGAGCAGCAGAAGCCGCCTGTCCCCTGCCGCGAAACGGCGCAGCACGGCGGGGTAGAGGCGGTGCTCCTGCACCAGCACCCGCGCCGCCAGCGTATCGGGCGTGTCGCCGGGCAGGACGGGCACACGCGCCTGCCCCAGAATCGGGCCGTCATCCAGCACCGGGGTCACCTCATGCACGGTGCAGCCAACCTCGGCATCGCCTGCCTCCAGCGCGCGGGCATGGGTATGCAGCCCCTGGTATTTCGGCAGTAGCGAGGGATGGATATTCAGCATCCGCCCGGCAAAACGGTTGACGAAACCGGCGGTCAGCACCCGCATGAAACCGGCCAGCGCGATGATATCGGGCTGTGCGGCCTCAAGCGCGGGCAGAAGCGCCGCTTCAAACGCCGCGCGGTCCTTGCCGAAGGGGCGATGATCGACGGCCGCCGTGGGGACACCCAGCGCGGCGGCACGTTCCAGCCCTGAGGCGGCAGGGTCATTCGACAGCACAAGGCAGGGTCGCGCCGGGTGGTCGCCGGTCATGCTCTGCACCAGCGCCA
This sequence comes from Pararhodobacter sp., assembly GCF_036802785.1. Taxonomy (GTDB): domain Bacteria; phylum Pseudomonadota; class Alphaproteobacteria; order Rhodobacterales; family Rhodobacteraceae; genus Pararhodobacter. The sequence goes on along the minus strand of NZ_DAIRVN010000074.1, from coordinate 15,636 downwards.
CCATGTTCGACCCGCCCCCCGAGATCAGGATGGCAACGCGTTTGCTCACCCCAGCGCGCCCGTGTAGCTGACGCCCTCGCCCGCCGTCACCTGACCCAGCACGCTGACGCTTTCGCCTGCTTCAGTCAGCAGGGCGACCAGCGCTTCGGCGCGGTCAGGGGCAGCGACCACGATCATGCCGATGCCGCAGTTGAAGGTTTTCAGCATCTCGCCCTGTTCCAGCCCGGCGTTCTGCGCCAGCCAGCCAAAGACCGGCGGCAGGGTCCAGGCGTCTAGGTCAATGCGCGCGCCCAGCCCTTCGGGCAGCACGCGCGGCAGGTTCTCGGTCAGGCCGCCGCCGGTGATATGCGCCAGCGCATGCACACCGCCCGCCCGCACCGCCGCCAGCGCTGGTTTCACATAAAGCCGCGTCGGTGCCAGCAGCGCTTCACCCAGCGTGCCTTCGCCAAAGGGGCAGGCGTCAGCCCAGCCCAGCCCGGTGGCTTCGACGATCTTACGCACCAGCGAATAGCCGTTCGAATGCACGCCGTTCGAGGCCAACCCCAGCAGCACATCGCCCTCAGCCACGTCGCGCGGCAGGTCCTCCCCGCGCTCCATCGCGCCGACGGCAAAGCCTGCCAGATCGAAATCACCCTTGTGATACATGCCCGGCATCTCGGCGGTTTCGCCGCCGGTCAGCGCGCAGCCCGAGGCCGCGCAACCCTCGGCGATACCTTCGATGATGCGGGTGGCCTGATCGACATCCAGCTTGCCGGTGGCGAAGTAATCCAGAAAGAACAGCGGCTCCGCGCCCTGACAGACCAGATCGTTGACGCACATCGCCACCAGATCAATGCCGATGGTATCGACATGGCCGGTGTCGATGGCGATGCGCAGCTTGGTGCCCACCCCGTCGGTGGCCGCCACCAGCACCGGGTCGCTGTAGCCCGCCGCCTTGAGGTCAAACAGCGCGCCAAAGCCGCCCAGCGCGGACATGGTGCCGGGCCGCGCCGTGCGCTTTGCCGCTGGCTTGATCCGTTCGACCAGTGCATTGCCCGCGTCGATATCGACCCCGGCCTTGGCGTAGGTCATTCCGTTCTTGCGCTCGCTCATCGCCCCGATCTCCCGTAGCCGTGATGGCGCCCGCCTTAGCGCAAGCCCCGCGCGCAAGCAACGCACCAAGCGGCCCGCGCCCGCATATTCTTGACGCCGGGCAGCAATCTGCTAGCAACGTCGCGCCGGGCCTGTAGCTCAATGGTCAGAGCAGGGCGCTCATAACGCCTTGGTTGGGGGTTCGAGTCCCTCCGGGCCTACCAAGAACCCGTCTCCATGCGTCTCAGATTGATCAAAAATCGCTTAAAATACAGTGACTTGCGATCAATCTGAGGCTCCATGCGCTTCCGATAGGCTCCATGCGTCCTGCCTTTTGTTGGTATCATTTGTTGGTATATTGACTCCGATACCAACAAACTGGAGTTCATGGAATGCCCCTGACAGATGCGCAATGCCGTGCCGCTAATCCCGTTGCGTTCACCTGTCAGTAGCGCAACCCGCGCCTCTGGCCACTTGGCCCACCACGCGCGAATACAGGCGGGGTCGGTGCTGGCTTTGCTGGGGAAGTCCTTAATCGGCTTCCAGCCGTCACCGTCGCCCCAGTCGCGCTGCGGAAACACCGCGAAGCCGCGCCGGGCCAGATCTAGCGCAACGGCCAGATTGTCGCGATCACTGCCAAGAAGTTCGGAAAGATCAGTGTAACGAGGGGATTGAATCGCGCTGCGCGCATTGCTATCTTGCATGAAGAAGTCCTTTTAAGGTCGTCGGGTTGCAGCCCGGCGGCCTTTTCCTTTTCACGCACCATGCAGAAAACAGAAAAGATCGCAGGCCTAAGATAGGCGCTGCGAAGGATTGAATCAAGTATTTGAAATTAAACGATTATTTTCACTTTAGAAGTGAAAGGCAATGACTTTCACATTTTTAAAACACTATAGCCGCTACCTATGAAAGCAGGTGCGTCAGATCCGTCTTCCCCTTCGCCTCCAGCTTGTCCAGCTCGGCGGAATACCATTGCATCAGCGCCTTCCGTTCTTCGAGATACAGGGCGGCATTATAAGCTGACCGGACTTCATTGGCTGGAACGTGCGCAAGCTGCCGTTCAATTGCGTCAGGGCGCCAGAGGCCGGACTCGTTCAGGATGGTTGACGCAGTGCCGCGGAACCCGTGAACCGTGGCGCGGCTATGAAAGCCCAGCCGATACAATCCATATATCAGGGTATTTTCGCTGACGGGTTTATGGCCCGACTGCCCGGGCAACACCCATTGATTGCCGCCCGCAAGGTCTTTCAGCTCGGTAAACATCGCTTTTGTCTGCTTCGACAAGGGTACGAGGTGTTCCTTGCGCATTTTCATGCGGTCAGCCGGAATCCTCCAGATGTCGCCTTCGATCTCTCCCCATTTTGCGAAGCGCAGTTCACTGGATCGAACAAACGTATGCGCAATGAGCTTCAGAGCGATCGCGGTCGACAGGTCGCCGCTATAGGTGCGAAGCGCATTGAAGAATGCCGGCAGTTCACCGGCTTTCAGGGCGGCGCGGTGCTGTTGCCGGGGGCGGGCCTTCATCGCACCGGCAAGAGGGGCGGCAGGGTCTTGCGTAGCCCAACCATTCGCAACGACATAGCGGCAAACCGCAGATATACTCTGGCGCAAGCGTTTGGCCATTTCCAAGGCGTTGCGATCTTCGACTTCGCGCAGCAGCGCCAGCACATCTGCCGGGGCGATCTTGCCCACATCGGTCTGGCCAATTTTGGGGAACACGTCAGCTTCCAGCCGCGCCCATATCCGGGCAGCATAGCCCGAGACCCAGCGCGCTTCCTGCGATCGGAACCATTCCTTTGCTGCGGCCTGAAAGGTTCGATGCGGCTGGGCGGCGGCTACGGTCGTCGCTTTCGCGGCGGGGTCAATGCCTGCGGCAAGCTTGTCCTTAAGTTCTGCCGCCCTGAGACGCGCTGTTGCAAGCGAAACGTCAGGGTAGCTTCCGAAGGCTGCTGTGCGCTGTTTGTCCTGCCAGCGGTAGTTCATGCGCCAGAGTTTTGAGCCTCCAGGCGTGACCTGAAGAAATAATCCACGCCCATCAGACAGCTTTTGAACCTTCTCGGCGGGCTTACCGTTCTTGATGTTGACATGAAGAACGGCAAAGACGGCGCCGCATCGTTGGCCGGTCTGGGCTTTCAGGACATCGCGGAAATGTCGCTGGTTCGAAGCCAAACCCCTTCAGGCGGCTGGCACCTGTTTTTCGCGTTCAACCCGGCGATCAAGGCGACTGTCGGAACGATAGGCGGCGGCTTGGACGTGCGGAACCGCAATGGTTTCGTTCTTGCCCCCGATAGCCTGAAGGACGGGCTACGCTACCGAGTCGCCGGGAAGCCTTTGGGTTCAGCCGATCTGCCGCCCTTTCCGGCATCGCTTGTGCCGCCGCCCAAACCGGAACGCACAGCTGTCACCCCGCTTCCTGAAGCGACTGAGGAACAGCGAACTTGGGCTGCCGCCCGGCTTGCCGACAAGGCTGCCGCCGTTGCCTCGACCATGGAAGGCGGCAGGCAAGCGGCGCTGAACAATGCTGCGTTCTGGGCAGGTGGCGCCGGCGCCCACGCGATGCTGACTGAGGAAGAGGCGTGTGCAGCTCTGGTTGCCGCTGGCATTGCCGCAGGTATGTCGGATCGCGAGGCGCAAAGCAGCTTTGAACACGGCTGGCAGAACGGCTGGGAAAAGCCGATCTGGGACTTTCCGCAAGACTGGGGCGATGCTTTCGACGATCTGCCCGCGCGATCGACAACCGACCTTACAGACTTGCTGGGTGGGGTGGCGAAGACTGCTAAAGTCGGGATAATCAAGGCGAAGAACGGGGACATGAAGCCGACACTTCACAATGCAATTCTTGTTTTGCGGAAGGTGAACCGCGAACAGGGCTTTTCGATCCGCAAGAACGACATGACCGGGCAGGATGAATGGCGGGGCGGTTCAATCAATGATGCAGATCTAGGCTTGATCCGCGTGGCGATCGAACAAGCCGGAATGCACAACGTCGGAGCGGATCTGACGGCAAGCGCGGTTCGAGCAGTTGCCGAGTTGAACCGCTATCATCCCGTCAAGAATTGGCTGGAGTCGCTGCGCCACGATGGCACCAGCCGCATGGACACATGGCTTTCATGCTATCTGGGCGTGATGGACAACGCGTACAGCCGCGCAGTTGGGCGGGCCTTCCTGGTGGCGATGGTGGCGCGTGTGATGCGGCCGGGTTGCAAGCATGATCATGTTCTTGTGCTGGGCGGGGAACAGGGCACCGGCAAATCTACTGCCTGCAGCATTCTGGGCGGGCAGTGGTTTGGTGACAACATGCCCTCGATCCGAGACGGTGCCAAAGAGGCTGGCCTTTATGTGCGCGGGCATTGGCTGATCGAGATGGCGGAACTTGCCCCATCGCGAAAGGCTGAAGCCGAAGACCTGAAAGCGTTCCTGACACGCGCGACGGATGAGATCCGGGCGCCATATGCCCGCAAGGCTGATGCAGTGCTGCGGCAATGCGTGTTTGTAGGAACTACCAATGAAACTGCATTCCTACGCGACATGACGGGCGGGCGGCGATTCTGGCCCGTGAGTTGCGGCACCATAAATGCGAACGCACTTGCCGATGATCGGGAACAGCTTTTCGCTGAAGCTGTGGTCGCGTTCAATGCCGGTGAGCGCTGGCACCTTACATCCGAGATTGAGCAACTGGCCCAATGTGAACAGGAAAACGCGCGCGAAGAAGACCCGTGGGAAAGCGCCATTGCCGATCAAGTTGCCGGTGATGGCGAATTCAATGATCCGGTGCAGATGACTTCGGCGCGCGAAGTGCTGGCCATGCGGACGCAGAAAGGGCTCGATGGCGCAACGCCTATCAATGTGGTGCCGCGCTTCCTGCTGGTTGGGCCGGCGCTGGAAACCGCTGCCGAAAAGCTGCTGGCCTCGATCTATGCGGCCACGACAGATGATGTGCAGCCCATCCGGCTTTCGCTGCTGGTGGAACCGCGCATCACGGGCAACAGCTGGTATGTGTTCGGAGATCCGGCGAGCGCGCCCGTGCTGGAATACGCCTATCTGTCCAGCGCACCGGGGCCGCAGCTGTCCAGCCGCGATGGCTGGGAAGTGCTGGGCCGGGAGTTCCGCGTGGTGCTCGACTTCGGTTGCGGTGCCGTGGAACACCGCGGCGCCTATCGCAATCCGGGGGCGTGATGCCGGATCTCACCAAACTGCGCGACTACCGCGAAAAGCTACAGGAAGCCCGGTTTTCGGGCATCCGCACCATCCGCGACTCGAACGGCGAGGAAGTGACCTATCGCAGCCAAGCCGAGATGGAACGGGCTATCGCGGCCATCGACGCGGAAATTTCCCAACTTCAAAGGAAGCGGCTTTCGATCGTCCGCTTCCAAACCAGCAAAGGGGTATGACCCATGGCGAAGAACTTCATTCAACCCGGTGACACGATCACCATTCCCGCCCCTTCCGATGTTGCTGGCGGCTTCCCGGTCATCGCAGGCGACATCGTAGGCATTGCCCAGGGTGATGCGGCCAGCGGCGCTGATGTCGACGTGAAAACATCCGGCGTCTGGGAATTGCCCAAGGTTGGCGCAAACGACTTCACGCTGGGCGCAAAAGTTTACTGGGACAGCGACGACGATCTGGCCACGACCACGGCGAGCGAAAACACGCTGCTGGGCGTGGCCGTCGCGGCAGCCGGTGCCAGCACTGCAGCAGTGAAGGTGCGCCTGTCGGGCTTCTGATCATCCGAGTCATTCTGACCGGATCGGCGGTGGGGTAGCGTGTGCTCTGCCGCCGTTTCTTTTTTTCGAAATTCGGCTTGCTCAAGCATCAAAATTCCGGCAATTTCGATACCAACAGATGTGCAACGTGTTTGAGTTGCAACATACCAAGAATATCACGAAAGCCTACCACTTTGTTGGTATTTTTGTTGGTATTTTCCTGATTTACCTTTTAAAACAAGGCGGTGTGGAACCCTCCGGGCCTACCATATCCTCCTATCCGGCATGCAACGGGACCCCCGCGCGGACGCCGGTTGTCTAAGTATTGATGCTCCGCTATTGACCCGCTAATTTGGGGTTCGTTTTTTTTCGGTATCGCGCAGTTTTTGCCTCGCTCCTGGTCATGGATTTCCTGCCCGATGAATGCCGACCCAAATAATTCTCCCAGACCAATTGCAACTGTGCGCGCGAACGGCAACTGGCATGAAAACCCGCCGCAAGAGCTTCGTGAAAACGCCCATGCGCTGAGCAATTTCGTTCGCCATGCCCCTGTCGCGCTGGCCATGTTTGACCAGCAGATGCGCTATGTTGCCGTAAGCCGTTCCTGGCGCGAGACCTTCGGAACAGGTGACCGCGAGCAGGTCGGATCGTCGCATTATGATATTTTCCCCGAACTGCCTGACAGGTGCCGCAAGGCGCATCAGCAGGCGCTTCAGGGCGCGCATCTGAGCACACCGGAAGAGCCGTGGTTTCATGCTGACGGCACAATCGCCTGGCATCACTGGGAGGCATCGCCCTGGCGCAACGAGCAGGGAGAGATCGGCGGACTGATCCTGTTCGTCGAGAATGTCTCCACCCCAAAGGCGATTGACGCGGTCTTGCGACTGATATCAGTGGAGTCCGCCGGGCTGGACTTTGCGGCGATTGCCCGCAAGGCAACCCACCGGCTGGCGGAAGTTCTGGGCGTTGAGATGGTGCAGTTGTCCATCCCCTGCGCCGATGCGCCGGGCTGGGCAGAAACCATTGCCGTTTTCGCCGATGGCGATGTTGCGCCGAATTACCGCTATGCGCTTGCCGGAACCCCCTGCGAGATCGCTGCGAAGCGGCGCTTCTGCCTCTTTTCCGAGGCGGTGACCGAACATTTCCCCGATGACGTCGATCTGGCAGGCTGTGGCGCCCAGGCCTATGCGGGCAGTGCCATACTGAACGCCGCCGGTGAACTGCGGGGTGTGCTTACGGTGATCAGCCGCGCCCCCTTCCGGCAACCTGAAATGGTGCGTGCAGTGACCTCACTTGCCGGGCTTGGTATCGGCGGGCATCTGGAAAGCCATCGCGCCCGGATCTCAATTGAGGCGGCTGCGCACTTCAATCAGGTTCTGCTGAACACACTCAATTCGCATATCGCCGTTCTGGACGTCGAGGGAAAAATCGTTTTTGCCAATGAAGCATGGTATGCCTTTGGCCGCGTCAACGGGCTGACAGAAGAGGCGAATGGCGTGGGCACCAGCTATCTGGAAGTCTGCGATGCAGCCATCTGGGATGCACCTGAGGCCGTCGAAGCCGCGCAGCTTCTGCGCGGCATCCTGTCCGGGGAAAAGCACGAAGGCAGCTTTGAATACCCCTGTGCCACCGCTGAAGGGACAGGCTGGTACAAATGCACCATGAAGCGCTTCACTGACCCGGAGCAGATGCTGGTGCTGGTTGCCCATGAAGAAATCAGCGACATCAAGCTGGCGCGTCGGCGCTCCGAGCAGATGGAGAACAAGTTCCGCCGCATGTTCGACAACGCGCCCGATGCCTCGCTGATCGTCAATGATGACAGCATCATCATGCTGGCCAACCGTCAGGCCGAGCAGATATTCGGCTACGCACCCGGCACGCTTGCAGGCCTGCCGCTGCAGGCGCTTATCCAGCGCGATTCCGAAAGTGACCCCGAGGCGATCATCGCGGGTTTCGCCACGCAGCTTGCCAGTTCGGACGATGGCACGATCTGGGGCACGGTGCGCGCACTGCGCCGTGACGGCACCAGCTTTCCCGTCGAAGCGTCGTCCAGCCGCTTCTTCGAGGATGACGACAAGAATTTCATCATTTCCGCGCGCGATGTCTCAGAACGTATCGCCGCCGAGGCTGATCGCATGGCCCGCCAGCTTGCCGAACAGGCCAATCAGGCGAAATCCATCTTTCTGGCGACGATGAGTCACGAAATCCGCACCCCGCTGAATGCTGTGCTGGGTTTTGCCGAGGTGCTGTCGCACAGTTCGCTCGATAGCGATCAGGCGGGGCTTTTGCAGCACATGCGCGCCTCCGCACAGCATCTGCTGGGGCTGATCGACAATGTCCTCGACCTGTCTAAGATCGAAGCGGGCGAAATGGGGCTGGAGCAGGAGGTCTTCGACCTGCCCGCCCTGATTCTGGAAAACACCCGCGCGCTGAGCGGTTATGCCTTTCAGCGCAATGTGCGTATCAGCCTGTTCATCGACCCGGCAGCGCCCGTCCATGTCCGCTCAGACCCGGCGCGGCTGCGGCAGGTGGTCTACAACCTCCTGGGCAATGCCATCAAGTTCAGCGGCGGGCGCAAGGGGGCGGGGCATGTTTTCCTGCGCGCCGAAATGTCTGAGGGGCCCGAGCCAGGATTGCGGCTGACGGTACGCGACGATGGCATCGGCATGACCGATGCGGTGCGCGCGCGGGTTTTTCAACCCTTCGTGCAGGGCGAAAGCGCGATCACCAGGCGCTTTGGCGGCACCGGGCTGGGACTGGCGATTACCAGGGGCATCGTCGAGCGGTTGGGCGGCCATATCACCGTGGACAGCACCCCCGGCGCCGGATCAACCTTCTGCGTCACCATCCCGTTGGAGCCCCTGCCCGCCACCGGCGCGCCCGTCTGGCCCCGCCTGAAGGGCGTGCATTGCCTGCTGGCCGAAAGCGAAGCCTATTTGCCCGGGGATCTGGCCCGCTATCTTGACCATGAGGGCGCGCGGGTTTCGCGGATTGCACTGCCGGGCGCCGAGGGCATTCCGGCAAACGCCGGTGAGGGGGTGGATGTCCTTGTCCTGGGCCCCGATTTTCCCGCCGATAAGGCGTTGCCGCTCTCACTGCCGCGGGTGCTGCTGTGCGACAGATCCGATCCGGGCGCCGATTCCGGCTCGGATCTGGAGGGTGAGGTCCGCGAGGTGCACCCGACGACCGGGCGCATCTGCCTGCGCACCGAGCTTCTGACCTGCGGCGCGCTGGCAAAGGCGGTTCAGCGCGCGGCGGGCATCAGTTCCCGGCGCGCGACAGACCCGACCGGGACGGGGAGCGCAAGCGCCGAGGCGCGGCTGAACACGGGTGCAGGCAAGACGCCGGTCTTCGATGCCAGCCGCTACCGGCCGATCCTTGTGGTCGAAGACGACCCGATGAACCAGAAGGTGATTCTGCGCCAGCTTGCGCTGCTGGGCCTGAAACCCGATCTGGCCGAGAATGGCGCCCTTGCGCTGGAGATGTTGCCGAAAAGGCCTTACGGGCTGATTCTGGCTGATCTGCATATGCCGGTGATGGACGGCTATGCCATGACCACCGAAATCCGCGCCCGCGAAGCGCGGGCGGGCATCGACATCAGCCGTTCGGTCTCGGTCGTGGCGCTGACGGCCAATGCCCTGCGCGACGAGATCGGGCGCACCCGCAAAGCGGGGTTCGACGGGTTCCTGACCAAGCCGATGACGCTAGCACAACTGGCCGATACGCTGGGCGCGTTCCTGACGCCCATTGACGGGCGGCACTGAGTTTTCCGCAGCCTGTATCCTGAGGCACCCGGTGTTAGCTGAGGCTGCGCAGATCGGCCGCGATCAGTTCTGCGCGCGCGCGCATGCTGCCGGCGGCATCCAGTGCCGCGTTGCGCTGCAGGAAGGCCGCCAGATCATCGCGCGCCGCCTCCAGCAATACGCGCGCCTGCGCATGCTCGCCGCGCTCCATGGCAAGGCGCGCGGCCTCGTGGCGGGCGGTGCCGCGCACGGCCAGCGCCGAGGCCTGAATGGAATCCGGGTTGCGCGCGGCCAGCGGCGCGGCGGCCTGAATGGCATCGTCATAACGGTTGGCGCGCAGCAGGCTGTGGGCATATTCCAGCTGCAAACGCGTGCTTTCGCCCGGCCCCATGCTGGACATCAATGTCTCATACCGGCGGATGGCCAGCGGGTAGTTGCCGCTTTCCAGCGCCTGCCTGGCCACCAGATAATCGCTGCGCCCCCCGCCACCCGCAAGCGTGCCCGCCGCTTCGCAGCCAAGAAGCGCACCGGCAATCACCGTCAGACACAAAGCTTTCGAAATGCGGACGAAAGGCATGACGATACCCGCTACAGATTGATCATTGAAAGCTAAAGGCAGGGGGGGCTATTGTCCAGCGATGGATTGACCGATTGCAAGTAGCCCGCCTTGACCCGTAAACCCGCCCCCTCCGCGCATTCCGGGCCCCGCGCCCCTTTCCTAGGGTTGCTGGCGGGCGGCGTGGTCGCGGGTTTCGGGCTGGGCGCACTGGCTCTGGCGCTGCTTCTGCCCGCACCTCAACCCATGCCCCTGCCCGGCATTCTGGTCCAGACCCGGATGGACCAGCCGCTGGCGCCCGATACCGCGCTGCCGTCCCGCCTCTGGCCCGCTGCATTCGGCACGCCCCCCCGACCTGCCACGCCGCAGCCCGCCTTCGCGCCCTCGCCCGCCCCGGCGGATGACACCGACGAGGAAGAAGAATACCTGCCCTATACCGATTATGATTACCTCCTGCGTGGCATGGTCGCGCAGGAAGGGGGCGGCTGGGCGCTGATCGAAAGCGAGATCGGGGTGGAGGTGGTGCGCGTGGGCTCTGAGCTGTCCGGCGGCGAAACCGTCATCGAGATCACACCGCATGGCGTGATCCTTCAGGGCTACGGCCCCGAATTCCTGCTGTCTTTTTCCGACGACGCCGACTACGACATTGAGGATGGCATCAGCCGTTTCAGCGTCTCTGACGCGCTTGACGACGGGGGCGCGTACGGCCCCGAAGACGGACCTGACCCCTATGCCGAAGATGACTTTGACGAAGACTTTGGCAAGGGCTCTGAAGAAGACCCCGAAGAATACACCCAAGACGACAACCCGCCCTCACTGCCCCGCAGGCCCTGAACCCCGCCCGGCAAGATCTTTGCAGCCCGGCATGAACCTTGATTGACCTTCTTTCTGAAAAAGTAACAATCCCAGCATGAAACGCATTGCCCCCCTCTTTCTTCTGCTTGCAGTATTTCTGGTGGCGATGCCGCAGACGGGTGCCGCCCAGATCCGGCTTGATCTGCGCGATGTCGATCTGCGCAGCTTCGTGCAACTAGTGTCCGAGCAGACACAGCGCAATTTTCTGGTCGATCCCTCGGTCAGCGGCACGGTAACGGTTTTCGCCCCGACCCCGGTTGCCCCTGCGGCCATGTATGAGATTTTCCTCAACATTCTGGAGCTGAACGAGCTGACCATTGTCGAGGGCGACGGGATTGACCGGATTGTCCCGCTCAGCTCGGCCCGCCAGCTGACGCCGGGCAGCCGCCGTGGCCTTGGCGGCGCGTTCGAGACGCGGGCGATTGCCGTCGATGCCTCGGATATCGACGAGATCATGGATGTGGTCGAGCCGCTGATTCCCGCCGATGCAATGCTGACGCCGATCCCTTCGGCGGGGCTGCTGGTGCTATCGGACCGGCGCGAAAATATCGCCCGGATCGAGGCGCTGGTGAACCGGCTGGGCGCCACGCGCGACCGCTCGGTTGAGGTGATCCGCCTCAACCATGGCCGCGCCGAAGAATTGCTGCCGGTGTTGCAGGCCGTGGGCAATGCGCCCGCCGGGGCCAATATCTCGTCCGATCCGCGCGCCAATACCATCGTGGTGTCCGGCCCGTCAGAGTTCCGCACGCGCATGCGCAATGTCGTCAGCCAGCTTGACCTGCCCCAACAGCGCTCTGTCTCACGCGTGATCCGCCTCAACTTTGCCGATGCACGCGAACTGTCGGAAGTGGTGCGCCAGTCCATCGGTGCCAGCGGCGGCGAGGGGCCTGCGGCGATCACCGTTGTGGCCGAGCCGCAAAGCAACGCCATTCTGATCACCGCCCCCAGCGACCGGATCGAGACCATCGCGCAATCGGTGCGCGCGCTCGATCTGCGGCCCTCGCAGGTGCTGATCGAAGCGGTGATCTTTGAAATCGCCGCCGAGAATTTCGCCGATCTCTCGGTGCAGTTCGGCGGTATCCTGAATGATGCCATCGGCGGCGGCACGTCTTTTGCACTGGACGGACGCAACTCGCTCATCACGCTGGTCAGTGCAGCCATGGCCGGAAACACGCCCAACCCCGGCGGCGGCGGCTTTCTGGGTGCGTCCGACAACCGCACCTTCGCCGCCATGCTGACCGCCATCGCGCGTGAGCGCAGCACGCGGCTGCTGTCCACCCCCGCCGTTCTGACCCTCAACAATCAGGAAGCCGAGATCATCGTGGCGCAGAACGTGCCCTTTGTGACCGGCACCTTCGCAACCGTCGGTGACAGCCCGGTTCCCGAGCGCCCGTTTCAGACCATCGAGCGGCAGGATGTGGGGCTGACACTGCGCGTGCGCCCGCAGATCACCGAAGACGGCACCGTCCGCATGAGCATCTCGCAGGAGGTTTCCAACCTGACCGGCACCACGGCTGCGGCGGGCGGTGAGGTGACGGCGCGGCGCAGCCTGTCCACCAATGCCATTGTCGGCAACGGGCAGGTGATCATTCTGGGCGGGCTGATCGAAGACAGCTCCCGCACCACCAACGAGCGGGTGCCGGGCCTGTCCAACCTGCCGGTGCTGGGTGCGCTGTTCCGGGGCCGCAATGTGCAGGAGGGGCAGCGCGTGCTGCTGATCATGCTGCGCCCGCGCGTCATCGGCAGTGACCGCGACGCCGAGCGCATCACCCGCGAGATTGCCCGCCAGACCGAAACACTCGCCCGTCAGGTCAGCCCGCGCAATGACACGCTCTATCCGCAGGTGCGCCGCTCGGGCTTTCCCTTTGACGGGGTGGACCTGAACCAGCCCTTCGATCAGACCTATGTCGACCGCGCCGTGCGCGACCGGCTGTTTCCGGCCCTGCCCCCCCGGCTGATGGCCGAATAAGGGCGCGGGATGGAGCGCGCGCGCCTTCCCTTCACCTTCGCCCGCGACAATCAGGTTGCGCTGGATGGTGACGCGCTGCTGATCGGCCCTGCGGCCAACATGAACGGCCTGCGCGAGGCGCGGCGGCGGGCGGGCGCCCCGCTGACGCCGACCGCGCTGCCCGAAGCGGCGTTTCAGGCGGCCCTTGCCCGGCTCTATGAGGATGCCGCCAGCAAGACCGATGCCCCCGATGTCGCTTTTGATCTGGAAGACCCTGACCGCCCCGGCGCCACCCGCGATCTGCTGGAGGATGCGACCGAGGCCCCGGTCATCCGGCTGGTGAACCAGCTCTTGCGTCAGGCGGTGCGGGCCGAGGCCTCCGACCTGCATCTTGAGCCGCATGAGGACGGGCTGCGCGCCCGCATGCGGGTGGACGGCACCATGCAGACGGTGTTTGACCGCCGCGATGTGCCCGCCCGGCGCGTGGTGTCGCGCCTGAAGGTGATGGCGCGGCTCGATATCGCCGAAACCCGCCTGCCGCAGGACGGGCGCATCGCGCTGCGCCTTGGCGGGCGGGCGATTGACCTGCGCCTGTCCACCCTGCCCGGCCATTACGGCGAGCGGGTGGTCATGCGCCTGCTGGACCGCACCAGCGGCCTGATGGCGCTGGACAGGCTGGGACTGGCCGCCGATCAGGCCGCGCTTCTGCAGCGGCTGGCGGGGCTGCCCAACGGCATCATTCTGGCCACCGGCCCCACCGGCAGCGGCAAGACCACCTCGCTTTACTCGCTCCTGCGCCTCGCCGACCGGGCTGAACGCAATATTCTGACCGTCGAAGACCCAGTGGAATACGACCTGCCGGGCATCTCGCAGACGCAGGTGAATGCCGATATCGGCCTGACCTTCGCGCGCGGCCTGCGCTCGATCCTGCGTCAGGACCCGGATGTCATTCTGGTCGGCGAAATCCGCGATGCCGAGACCGCGCTGGTCGCCTCCGAGGCCGCGCTGACCGGGCATCTGGTGTTCTCCTCGCTCCATGCCAACAACGCACTTTCTGCGGTGGTGCGACTGCGCGAACTGGGGGTGGACAACTACCTGATTTCAGCCACCCTGCGCGGGGTGGTGGCCCAGCGTCTGGTGCGCAGGCTCTGCCCCGAATGCAGCACCACCCGCCCCCCTTCCGGAGCAGAGGCGCAGTTTTTCACCGACCACGGCCTCACCCCGCCGGCCCTGCTGGCGCAGCCAAAAGGCTGCCCCGCCTGCGAAGGCACCGGCTATGACGGGCGGATCGGTGTGTTCGACATTCTGGAAATCGACGACGCCCTGCGCGAGGCCATCGACGCTGGCGCCCCTGAGGCGCGGATGCGCGCGCTGACCGGACGCAAAGGCTCGTCGCTGTTCGCAGCGGCACTGGCGCGGGTGGCAATGGGTGAAACCTCACTCGATGAAGTGCGCCGCGTGATCGGGGAAAGCGCGTGAAGACCTTCGCCTATACCGCTTTCACCCCTGACGGCAAACGCCGTCGCGGCGTGGTGGTGGCCGAAGATGAGGCAGACGCCTCGGCAAAAGTCAGCGCGCAGGGCCTTCTGCCCAGCGAAATCAGCAGCCAGACCGCCGCCCGCCCCACCCGCGCCCGCGCGCGGTTCATCGACCACGACATGCTCTCGGTCTTCACCCGGCAAATGGCGGTGCTGCTCAGCGCCGGCATGGCCGCCGATGCCGCCCTTGAGGCCGTTCAGACCGCCGCCGGTGCCAGCCGGATCGAGCGCCTCGCCGCCGAGGCCCGCGCCGGTCTGATGGAGGGGGAGCCGCTTTCACAAGCGCTGGAGCGCGCGGGCGGGGCGCTGCCTGCGTGGTTCACCGCCGCGATCCGCGCGGGCGAGCATTCGGGCGATCTGGACGCGGTGTTCCTGACCTTGGCCGACCATCTGGAAAGCACCGCCAGCGACCGCGCCGCCATCACCTCAGCGCTGATCTATCCCGCCTTCGTGGCCGGGGTCGCGGTGATCGTCTGCGCGGTGCTGATGGTCACCGTCGCGCCCGAGATCGTGGCGATGTTCGCCGCCACCGGGCAGGAACTGCCGCCGCTTACACTGGCCGTTCTGGGTATGGTGGACTTCATCCAGGATTACTGGCCATGGCTCGCGGCCCTGCTGGCGGGGCTGGTGGCGCTGGGGGTGGCCTCAAACCGCGTCACAGCGCTGAAAAACCGCCGCGACCGGCTGGTGTTGCGCCTGCCGCTTGCCGGGCGCTTCCTGCGCATGGCTGAGGCGGCGGCGTATTTGCGCACACTCGCGCTGGTCATCAACAGCCGCCTGCCCCTGACCGAGGCCCTGCGCTTCGCCGCCGATGTGCTGGGCACCGAGGGCTTCACGCTTGAGGCCCGGGCGGCGGGCGAGGCCTTGCGCCGGGGTGAGAACCTGTCCTCGGCGTTGTCGCGCCTCAGCTTCCTCCACCCCGTCGCGCGCCAGCTCATTCAGGCAGGTGAGGCCTCGGCCCGGCTGGGCCCGATGTCTGACCGCGCGGCGGTGCTGGCCGAAAGCTGGCTGCGGACAGAACGCAAACGCGTGGCCGTGGTGCTGGAGCCCGCCGCGATGGTCGTCGTCGGTGCGATGGTGCTGGTGATCGTGCTGGCCGTCCTGCTGCCGATCTTTGACATGCAGGCCATGGTCGGCAGCTAAGCGTCGCCCCCTCATCTTGCCACAAATACGCGCGGGGGGTGAATTCGGCGCAGCCGAAGAGGGGGGCAAAAAGCCCCCC
>NZ_DAIRVN010000073.1:0-25647 GCF_036802785.1 Pararhodobacter sp. | reverse complement strand
CCGCCACTGCCACTGCCACCAGAACACCAGCACTGGCCGGGGTAAAGCATGTGATCGCCGTCGCCTCGGGCAAGGGCGGGGTCGGCAAATCCACCACTGCCGTCAATCTGGCGCTGGCGCTGCGCGCGCAGGGGCGCAAGGTGGGGATACTGGACGCCGACATCTATGGCCCCTCGTTGCCCACCCTGCTGGGCCTGCACGGCAAGCCGCGCATGGCCGAGGGGCGCAAGCTCAGACCGATGGATGCCTTCGGCCTCAAGGCGATGTCGATGGGGCTTCTGGTCGATGCCGAGACCGCGATGATCTGGCGCGGGCCGATGGTGATGTCCGCCATCACCCAGATGCTGGCCGATGTGGACTGGGGCGCGCTGGATGTGCTGGTAGTCGATATGCCGCCGGGCACGGGTGATGCACAACTGGCGCTGGCGCAGGGCACGAAGCTGGCGGGTGCGGTGATCGTCTCTACCCCGCAGGACCTATCACTGATCGACGCACGGCGCGGCATTACCATGTTCCGCAAGGTTGATGTGCCGATCCTGGGCATCATCGAGAATATGGCGCATTTCATCTGCCCGGATTGCGGCGCACAGCATGCGATCTTCGGGCAGGGCGGCGCGCAGGCCGAGGCCGTGCGGCTGGGCGTGCCCTTTCTGGGGGCGGTGCCGCTGACCATGGCGCTGCGCCAGGCCTCGGATGCCGGGCAGCCGGTGCTGGCGCGCGACCCCGAAGGCGCGCTGGGGCAGATCTATCAGGCCATCGCCCGCGCCGTGCTTGAAGCGCTGGAGCAGCAGAAACCGCCCCCGGCATCGCCGCAAACACCGGAACAAAAATCGTAGCAAGATCAGACACAAACGCGTAACCTTTCCTTCAGGAGGAAATCTGCCATGAAAGCCTTTTTCGCTGCCGTCGTCATTGCCGTCGTTCTCGGTTATGGGGCGTTTTACGTTCTGACCCAGAACTACCAGCAACCCAGCCACGCCGCCTTCACCACCGAAGGCGCGCGGGTCAGTGACCCCGGTTCGAACCTGATCCAGTACTGAGGCCGGGCAGTTGCGCTGGCTGCTTTGCGGCCTCGCGGTGCTTGCCGCACCGCTGAGCGCGCAGGATCTGCTGGGCCATGGCGGCCCGGTGGGGGCGCTGGCGGTACAGGACGGCGCAGTATTTTCGGGCGGGTTCGACACCCGCGCCATCCTCTGGGACATGGAAAACGGCGCAGCGCAGCAGGTGCAGCGCTTCCACGAGGGGAATGTGACGGCGGTCGCCTTTCTGCCTGCGGGCATGGTGGCAACCGGCGGGCAGGACGGACGCATCGCCCTGTGGCAAGGCGCGGCGGATGCGCCGTTGTTCGCCACCCCGCATGGCGCGGCGCCGGTCTCTGCCCTGTCGCTTGCGCCGGACGGCGCGACGCTGGCAGCGGGGTTCTGGAACGGTCGGATCGCGCTTTTGTCACTGGCAGATCATGGGGTGCAGGAAGTGCTGGCGCATCAGGGCCGCCTGACCGGGCTGGGGCATCTGCCCGATGGCCGGATGGTCAGCGTGGGTGAGGATCTGCGGCTGAATGTTCATGACAGCGCGCTGCGGCTTGTCGCGCGTGTTGACCTGCCTGATCTGCCCAATGCGCTGACCATCTCTGACGGGCGGGTGGCGGTGGCCTTTGCCGAAGGCGCGCTCAGGCTTTACGCCGCTGACGGCGCGCTGCTGCCTGAACGGTTTCTGACCGACCGGCCGCTGATCGCCGTCGCCGCCGGTTCCGGCGCGGTGGCCGCAGCGGCGATCGACGGCACAGTCTGGGTGCTGGAAAGCGCGGATCTGGCGCAGCGGTTCATGGTGAGCGCGGGTCAGGGGCCGGTCTGGTCACTGGCGCTGGACGATACCGCGCTGCTGACCGGCGGCGGTGATGGCGCGATCCGGCGTTGGTCGGTGGTCAGCGGCGAGCGGTTGGGAAGCGCCGCAAGCCCCGCGCCGGACCGCTACGATGACGGCAGCCCGGGCGCCGGGGTCTGGCACGCCTGCGCCGTCTGCCATAGTCTGGAGCCCGGCGACAACAGCCGCGCAGGCCCCACCCTTCACGGCGTCTTTGGCCGCCGGATCGGCACCGAGCCGGGCTATGCCTTTTCAGCCGCGCTGCGCAGCCTTGATATCATCTGGACCCCGCAGACCGTGTCCGAACTGTTTGAGCACGGGCCTGAGGCCTATACCCCCGGCAGCCGCATGCCCGAACAACGCCTGCCTGACCCGCAGGACCGCGCCGCGCTGGTCGATTTTCTGAACCGGATGAGCCGCTAGCGCGGGTTGCGCCTTGCCAAAAAGCTTACCCCGCCGGGTCCGGCATGCCCGGAACATACGCCCCCAGCCGCAACAATCGTTCCTCGAACCGGCGCACCCGTTCCTGTGCCTGAGCATCCTGTGCGGCCAGATGGGCCAGCAGCGTCTCGATCAGCAGGAAGGCACCGGCAAGGCTTGGCATCACATGCGGGCCCAGCATGGGCGGGCACAGCACCACCGAAGCGCCGCGCGCAATGGGTGAGGCCTGACTGTCGGTGATGGCGATCACCTGCGCCCCCTGCCCGCGCGCCACCGAGGCTGCGCGCACCACCTCGGCAGAATAATGGGCAAAGGTGATGGCGATCACCACATCGCCTTCGCCGCAGCCCGCAAGACTGTCCATGATCAGGCCGGGTTGGGCTGGCGTGGGCAGGATATTGGCATGGGCCAGTGAGCCGACATAGGTGAAATAATTCGCCAGCCCGAAACAGGCGCGCACACCGATGCACTGCACCTGCCGCGCACCCTGAATGAGCGGCACACATTCCAGCAGCGATGCCGAAAGCCCGGGCGCAAAAACGCGCGCGACCGTTTCGCGCGCGGCGGCGTGCAGTTCGGCCCCCAGATCGGCCTCGGCCCGCCCCGCCAGCGCGCCCACCCGCGCGCCGTAAGTCAGCGCGCGCCCGCGCATCGCCTGCTGCGCGGCGGCCCGGCAGGGTTCAAACCCGGCAAAACCCAGCGCACGGGCAAGGCGGATCACGGTATTGGCGTTGCTCCCTGCGCGCAGCGCCAGCGTGCGGACCGAGTGAAAGGCAAGTTCCTCGGGCCGGTCAGACAGCCATGCCGCCAGCGCCCCCACCTGCGGCGTGCCGCTCTCGGCAAGCTGGCGCAGGCGGGCAACCAGTGCATCGGAATCGGCAAATGGGGGCGGCGAAGCGGTCATGATGCGTATGCTGACGGTGAGGGACGGGGGGGAAACATTTGAATATCAAGTTGACTTTCGCAACACATTTGTTTCTTTTTAACGATGATCCGTTCGTGGCACTGCGCCCGGAACGGGCAAACGTAATTTTACAGACAACCTTTGGGGGGTTCTCATGAACAAACCGCTTCTTTCCGGCATTGCCGCCGCCGCGCTTCTGGCTTCCGGCCCGGCCTTTGCCCAGCAGAGCTTTGTTGCCATCGGCACCGGCGGCGTGACCGGGGTTTATTACCCGGCAGGCGGCGCAATCTGCCGTCTGGTCAACCGTGACCGCGCAGAACATGGTATCCGCTGCGGTGTGGAATCCACCGGCGGGTCGGTGTTCAACGTCAATGCCATCCGCTCGGGCGAGCTGGAATTCGGCGTAGCGCAGTCCGATATCCAGTTCCATGCCTTCAACGGCAGTGAAATGTTCGCCGACACCGGCGCGTTTGAAGGCCTGCGCGCGGTCTTCTCGCTGCATCCGGAGCCGTTCACCGTGGTAGCCCGCGCCGATGCCGGCATCACCACCTTCGAGGATCTGCGCGGCAAGCGCGTGAACATCGGCAACCCCGGCTCGGGCCAGCGGGCAACGATGGATGTTGTTCTCGAAGCACTTGGCTGGACCGTCGACGACTTTGCACAGGCGTCGGAGCTGCCGCCCGCCGAGCAGGCGCTGGCTTTGTGCGACAACAATATCGACGCCATGGTCTACACCGTGGGCCACCCTTCGGGTGCCATTCAGGAGGCGACAACGGCCTGCGAAAGCGTGCTGGTGAATGTGGACAGCGACGCCATCCGCGCGCTGGTTGATGAACGCGATTATTATCGCATGGCCACGATCCCTGCTGGGATGTATCGCGGCACCGACAGCGATGTGACCACCTTTGGCGTCGGCGCGACCTTCGTCACCTCGGCCGATGTGCCGGAAGACGTGGTCTATCATGTCACCCGCGCGATCTTTGAAAACATGGACCAGTTCCGTGGCCTGCACCCCGCACTGGGCAATCTTGACCCCGCCGAAATGGTCAGCGACGGCCTTTCCGCCCCGCTGCATGACGGTGCAGCGCGGTATTTCCGCGAAGCCGGGCTGATGGAATAACCTCCATCCGTTGAAAAGACCGGGGCCGCGCAAGACAAAATGCTTGCGCGGCCCCTTTCATGAGCGGAACATTGCGGCAGCAGTAACGACAGCAGCGGAAGCGGGAGCAGAACATGGCCGAGATCAAACCCGAAGGCAGCCGCAAGTTCACCGATCAGGAGCTGCAGGATCTGGTCGCAAGCGCCGACAGCGGCGCGCGCACCCCGCATAACCGGATGGTGGCCGGACTGATCGCCGGGCTGGCACTGGCATGGTCGCTGTTCCAGATCTGGATCGCCGAGCCGCAGTTCTGGTTTGCCGGGGACATCCCCTTCCTGAGGATTCTGGGTTCTGACCAGACGCGCCCCATGCATCTGGCCTTCGCGCTGGCGCTGGCGTTTCTGACCTATCCCGCGCTCAAGACATCTCCGCGCGACCGTATCCCGCTTTACGACTGGGCGCTGGCGATCATCGGCGCGGGCTGTGCGCTCTATATCTTCTGGTTCTCACGCGAACTGGCGACCAGCGCGCGCTCTGGCCTGCCGACGCAGAACCAGCTCTATGTCGGCGCGGTGGGTATCGTGGTGCTGCTGGAAGCCAGCCGCCGCGCGCTTGGCCCGGCCCTGACGATCGTCGGCGCGCTGTTCATGGCCTATGCCTGGTTCGGCGAGGGCTGGCTGATCCCTGATCTGATCGCCCATCGCGGCCTGAGCATGAATTCGATCATCAACACGCAATGGCTGTCCACCGAGGGGGTGTTCGGCATTCCGCTGGGTGTTTCCACGGCCTTCGTGTTCCTGTTCGTGCTGTTCGGTGCCTTGCTCGACAAGGCCGGGGCAGGCAATTACTTCATCAAGATGGCCTTCGCGGGCCTTGGCCACCTGCGTGGCGGCCCGGCCAAGGCCGCCGTCGTTGGCTCAGCCGCGACGGGGCTGATTTCGGGCTCATCCATCGCCAATGTGGTCACCACCGGCACTTTCACCATTCCGCTGATGAAGCGCGTGGGCTTCTCCAGCGAAAAGGCTGGCGCGGTCGAGGTTTCCAGCTCAGTCAACGGGCAGATCATGCCGCCGGTGATGGGTGCTGCGGCCTTTCTGATGGTCGAATTCGTCGGCATCTCATACCTTGATGTCATCAAGCATGCCTTCATCCCGGCGGTGATTTCCTACATCGCGCTGGTCTACATTGTGCATCTTGAGGCACTGAAAAAGGACATGCCCGCGCTGGGGGAATCCAAAAGCCTGCTGGCGATGTTCATCAAGGCGGTGATCGGTTTTGCCGTGGCGGGTGTGCTGTTCTATGGCGCAATCTGGGGCGTGGGGATGCTGCGCGCGACTGTGCCCGCGGCCTCGGGCCTGATTGTGGGTGCCGTGGTTCTGGCGCTGTATCTGGGCTCGCTCTGGGTGGCATCGGGCAAGCCGGACCTTGAGCTGGACGACCCCAACGAGAAACGCATCACCCTGCCGGTGATGGCCGAGGTGGTACCGACCGGCCTGCATTTCATCCTGCCGATCATTGTTCTGGTCTGGTATCTGATGGTCGAGCGCCAGTCGCCCGCAAAATCGGCCTTCTACGCGGTGATGGTGATGCTGATCATCATCATCACCCAGCGACCGCTCAAGGCGCTGATGCGCGGGCAGGCATGGATCCCGGAATTCAGCGCCGGTGGGCGTGACCTGCTGGACGGGCTGATTGCGGGCGCGCGCAACATGATCGGCATTGCGGTGGCCACCGGCGCTGCGGGCATCATCGTCGCAACCGTCACCCGCACGCCCATTGGCACCGAGCTTGCCGGGCTGGTGGAGCTGCTGGCCATGGGCAACCTGTTCCTGATGCTGCTGCTGGTCGGTGTCTTTTCCCTGATCCTTGGGCTGGGGCTGCCGACCACAGCCAATTACATCGTTGTGTCGTCGCTGATGGCGGGTGTGGTTGTCAGCCTTGGCGCGCAGGAAGGGCTGATTGTGCCCCTGATCGCCGCGCATCTTTTCGTCTTTTATTTCGGTATCATGGCCGATGTGACACCGCCGGTGGGGCTGGCCAGTTTCGCCGCCGCCGCCGTGTCTGGCGGCGATCCGATCAAGACCGGGATCATCGCCTTTTTCTACAGCCTGCGCACCGTCGCGCTGCCCTTCCTGTTTATCTACAACCCCGCGCTGATCCTCTACGGGATCGACCTGGGCACAGCCGCGGGCCTGTTCGAGGCGGCGGTGGTCTTTATCACCGCGACCTTCGCCATGCTGCTCTTTGCCGCCGCCACCCAGGGCTACTTCCTCGGCCCGTCGCGCATCTGGGAAACGGTCGCGCTGCTGCTGGTCGCCTTCACGCTGTTCGTGCCGAACTTCTGGCTCAACCGGGTACAGCCCGCGTTTGAAACCTTGCCCCCGTCGCAGTTTGAGCAGGTCCTGCAAGAGGCGGAGGCGGGCGAGGAGCTGCGCCTCACGGTCGGCGGGCCCAGCTTCACCACCGGATCGGCCACGCGCACCACGCTGGTCATGCGCATTGATGACACCCCGCCCGAACAGCGGCTGGAGGCGACAGGCCTGTGGCTGATGCCCGAAGGCGACCAGATGATCATGGAAGAGCCCCTGCCCGCCACGCCCTATGCCGACGCGCTTTCGGGCTTTGATTTCTATGGCGCCCAGATGGTGGAGATCACCGAGGTGCAGCGCCGCGCGGACAGAATGCCGAAAGAGGTGTTCTATCTTCCCGCGCTGCTGCTTCTGGGGCTGGTGATCTTCTTCCAGCGCCGTCGCCAGACCAAACCCGCCTTCTGAACCGGAGCCATGACCATGCCCATCTCCCGCATTGTCCTTCTGCCGATCGACCTGTCAGACCCGGCAAGCTGGCGTAAACCACTGGCCGAGGCACTGGCCATTCTGGGCGCAGACGGCGTGCTGCATGTCGTCAGCGTGCTGCCGGAATTCGGCGTGTCACAGGTCGGCAGCTTCTTCCGCAAGGGTTTTGAGCGCGAGGCGCTGCATGCGCTGGGTCAGGGGCTGGCAGACTGGGTGGCGCAGAATGTGCCTGACCCGGTGGAGGTTCATCCCCATGTGCTGCACGGCACGATCTATGATGAAATCCTGCGCGCGGCGGAAAAGCTGCGGGTGGATGTGATCGTCATGGGCTCCCACCGGCCCGCGCTGAAGGACTACCTTCTGGGCCCCAATGCCGCGCGCGTTGTGCGCCACGCGGCCTGCTCTGTCTATGTCGTGAGAGACTGAAATGCCTGACCATGTTTTCGGCCGCTCCACGCGCGGCCGCCTGCCGACTGCCGCGCGCGGCGAGGGTTGCTACATCATCGACGCCGGGGGCAAAAGCTATCTCGATGCCTCGGGCGGGGCGGCGGTGTCCTGTCTGGGTCATTCCGACCCCGATGTGCGCGCCGCCCTCCATGAACAGCTTGACCGCCTGGCCTTTGCCCATACCGGCTTCTTCACCTCGGAACCCGCCGAGGCGCTGGCCGACAGCCTGATCGCGGCAGCGCCTGAAGGGATCGAACGGGTTTATCTGGTGTCCGGCGGGTCTGAGGCTGTCGAGGCGGCGATCAAGCTTGCGCGCCAGTATTATCTTGAGATCGGCCAGCCGCAACGCCACCGGGTCATCGCGCGGCGGCAAAGCTACCACGGCAATACGCTGGGCGCGCTGGCGGCGGGCGGCAACCTGTGGCGACGCGCACAATTCGCGCCGTTGCTGGCCGAGGTCAGCCATATCGCGCCCTGCTACGAATACCGCGACCGCGCCGATGGCGAAAGCCAGTGGGACTATGGCCAGCGCGTGGCGAATGAACTGGAGGCCGAGATCGAGCGGCTGGGGCCGGAAACCGTCATGGCCTTCATCGCTGAGCCGGTGGTGGGCGCCACGCTGGGCGCCGTGCCTGCCGTTCCCGGCTACCTCAAACGCATTCGCGAAATCTGCGACCGGCACGGTGTGCTGCTGATCTTTGATGAGGTGATGTGCGGGATGGGCCGCACCGGCCATCTGTTTGCCTGCGACGAGGACGGGGTGGCGCCCGATCTGATCACCATCGCCAAGGGGCTGGGCGCGGGCTATCAGCCGATCGGGGCGCTGCTGGTGTCAAAGCAGATCTATGACGCCGTCGATGCCGGATCAGGCTTTTTTCAGCACGGCCACACCTATATGGGCCACGCCATGGCCGCCGCCGGTGCCGGTGCCGTTCTGCGTGTTATCCATGAGCGCGGATTGCTGGCGCAGGTGCGGGCGCGCGGCGATCAGTTGCAGGACGCGCTTCAGGCCGAATTCGGCCAGCACCCGCATATCGGCGATATCCGCGGGCGCGGCCTGTTCCGCGGGTTGGAACTGGTGGCGGAGCGTGACAGCAAGGCGGCTTTTGACCCGGCCCGCAAACTGCATGCCAGGGTCAAGGCCGCCGCGATGGAAGAGGGGCTGATCTGCTACCCGATGGGCGGCACGATCGATGGCGCGCGCGGCGACCACATCCTGCTTGCCCCGCCCTTCATCGTCAGCGAGGCGCAGATCGGTGAGCTGACCGGGAAGCTGTCGCGCGCGCTGCGCCGTGCCTTGGCCGCCTGACCCCATCGCGTGGCTTGACAGGGCAACGCCAGAGTGGCCAAGCTAAATCTTCGCAAAATGCGAGGATCCGCTCATGGCCACCACACCCCCTGTCTGCAATTTCGGCTGGAAAGCGCCGTCGTTCCGGCTGCCCGCAACCGATGGCCGGACACTGAGCTATATCGACATCGCAGGCCCCAAAGGCACCGTGGTGATGTTCCTGTGCAACCACTGCCCCTATGTGCTGGGCGCGCTGGACCGGATCATCCGTGTGGCGCAGGACCTGAATGCGCTGGGAATCGGCGTGGCTGCGATCTGTTCAAACGATGCCACGGCCTATCCGGAAGACGGTTTCGGGCCGATGCAGGAACTGGCGCAGGAACGCGGCTTTCCCTTTCCCTATCTGCATGACGAAAGTCAGGAGACGGCGCGCGCTTACGGCGCGGCCTGCACGCCGGACTTCTTTGGCTTCAACGCGGCCGGGGAGCTGCAGTATCGCGGCCGGCTGGACGCCCATGGCCGCAACCCGCCCCCAACCGGCGCCAGGCGCGAGCTGTATGAGGCCATGCGCCAGATCGCCGAAACCGGCGAGGGGCCGCGCGACCAGCATCCATCCATCGGCTGCTCGATCAAATGGCGCGCGGAAGACAGCGCCTGACCCCGGAGCGGTTCGCGCCGAGGGAAGCACCTCCGAAAGCGCTTCTGTCGCACCCCTTACCCGACGCTCAGCGCTTCAGATCCGCCCCTCTTCCACCGCGAAACAGGCGGCGAGGCTGCCACCGGCATCTACCGGCTGCGGAATCTCGCGTTTGCAGCGCTCGAACGCATGGGCGCAGCGGGGGTGGAAGGTGCAGCCGGGGGGCGGATTGATCGGGTTGGGGATTTCCCCCTGCACCTGCTGACGCCGCCGCCCGGACAGCGCCAGATCCGGCACCGCATCCAGCAGCATCCGCGAATAGGGGTGCTTCGGGTCGGTGAACAGCCGCTTGCCCTCAGCCACCTCGACCAGCCGCCCCAGATACAGCACACCGATCCGGTTTGACATATGCCGCACCACCGACAGGTCATGCGAGATCAGCAGATAGGTCAGGCCAAATTCATCCTGCAGGTCACGCATCAGGTTCAGGATCTGCGCCTGCACCGACACATCCAGCGCCGAGGTCGGCTCATCACACACGATGAATTCGGGCTTCGACGACAGCGCGCGGGCAATGGCGATGCGCTGGCGCTGACCGCCTGAGAACTCATGCGGGAACTTGCTGGCATCCGCCGCCGACAGGCCCACCGTATCCAGCAGCCGCCCCACTTCGCGCATGACATCGGCGCCCTTGGCCAGCCCGAAGGTGCGGATCGGCTCGGCGATGATATCGCCGACATGCCAGCGCGGGTTGAGGCTGGCGAACGGGTCCTGAAAGATCATCTGGAAACGGCGACGCAGGGTGCGCATGGCAGCGCCGGAGGCGAAATTCATCTCCTGTCCGTCAAAGGTGATCTTGCCTTCGGAGGGCTCCAGCAGCCCCACGATCATCTTGGCGATGGTCGATTTTCCAGAGCCGCTCTCGCCCACCAGCGCGAAGGTCTCGCCGCGCCTGATTTCAAAGTTCACATCGGCGGTTGCGGTGAGAAACTGCTTCTCCTCGCGCTCGATCACCCGGTTGAGCCAGGGTTTGGAAACGTCGAAATAGCGTGTCAGCCCTTCGACCTTGAGCAGCACATCAGACATTGCCCGCCTCCCCCTTCACGCCGTCATAGAGCCAGCAGGCAACCTGCCGCCTGCCGCCCCGGTCGATGGCCTCGGGCCGCTCCACGCGGCAGCGGTCGAACACCTGCGGGCAGCGCGGGTTGAAGGCGCAGCCCTGCGGGATGGCATTCAGGCGCGGCATCGAGCCGGGAATCTGCACCAGCCGGTCCGATGTCTGGGTCAGCGTGGGGATGGAGCCCATCAGCCCCTGCGTATAGGGGTGCTCGGCTGCCGTGATCACATCGCGCACCGGGCCAATTTCGGCTAGACGCCCGGCATAGAGCACTGCCACCCGGTCTGCCGTTTCGGCGATCACGCCCATATCATGGGTGATCAGCATCACCGCTGCCCCCCGTTCGGCGCAGATTTCCTTGAGCACATCAATGATCTGTGCCTGCACGGACACGTCGAGCGCCGTGGTGGGTTCATCGGCGAGCACCAGTTCCGGCTCGGCACAAAGCGCAAGCGCGATCACCACGCGCTGGCGCATTCCGCCCGAGAAGTGGTGCGGGTAGTCATCAATGCGGCGGGCGGCGGCGGGGATGCCGACCCGGTCCAGGAGCGCCACAGCGCGCGCGCGGGCGGCTTTTTCCGAGATATCCATATGCGTGCGGATCGTCTCGATCAGTTGCTGCGCCACGGTGTAGAGCGGATTGAGCGAGGTCAGCGGGTCCTGAAAGACCATGCCGATCCGCTTGCCGCGGATACGGCGCATCGCCTCGGGCGGGAGGTTGTCGATCCGCTGGCCACGCAGCCAGATCTCGCCGCCCGCAATGCGGCCCGGCGGCTCGATCAGGCCGATGATGGCGGCGCCGGTGATGGACTTGCCAGCGCCGGATTCGCCGACCATGCCCAGCACCTCGCCCTCATGGATATCGAACGACACCTTGTCGATGGCGCGCAACGTGCCGCGGCGGGTGGGAAATTCCACGATCAGGTCGCGGACGGAAAGAAGCGGTTGGGCCATCAGCGCATCCCCCTCAACGCAAACGCGGGTTCAGGGCGTCACGCAACCAGTCGCCCAACAGATTGACCGCCAGCGCCAGCGCCAGCAGGGTCAGTGACGGGAACAGCAGAATCCACCACTCGCCCGAGAAGAGGTATTGCTGACCGATGCGGATCAGGGTGCCGAGCGACGGCTGGGTGGGTGGCACACCGACCCCCAGAAATGACAGCGTTGCTTCCGCGATGATTGCCAGCGCAAGGCCGATGGTGGCGATCACCAGCACCGGCCCCATGACATTGGGCAGGATATGGCGCACCAGTATTTTCAGCGGATGCGCACCGATCACACGGGCGGCCTGCACATATTCCTTGTTCTTTTCCACCATCGTCGCCCCGCGCACCACACGCGCGTATTGCACCCAGTCTGACAGGCCGATGGCGACGATCAGCACCCAGATCGCCATCGTCTCACGGTAAGCGGGCGGGATGAAGCCGCGCGCTACGCCAAAGATCAGCAACGCAATCAGGATCGACGGGAAGGAAAGCTGCACATCGGCCACACGCATCAGCAGGCTGTCCACCCAGCCACCACGATAGCCCGCCGCCAGCCCCGCCGAGATGCCCAGCACCATGGCAAAGACCACCGCCGCAAAGCCCACGAACAGCGAAATCCGCGCGCCGTAAAGCAGGGTTGAGAAGATGTCGCGCCCCTGATTGTCGGTGCCCAGCCAATAGGTGTTGCCGGTGAAGGCGTTGGGCTCCATCGGCGGGGTGAAGCCGTCCATCAGGTTCAGGCTGGAGGGGTCATAGGGGTTGTGCGGCGCGATCCACGGCGCCAGCACGGCCAGCAGGATGATCACAAGCGCCACCACCCCGGCCACGATGGCCACGGGCGAGGAGCGGAAGGAATAGGCCACATCGCTGTCCCATGCGCGGAACAGCCGGCTGCGGGGTGCGGGTATCTGGGAATTGTCGCTCATTCTGGCCCCCTCAGTGGCGGGTCTTGGCGCGGTCAACACGCAGGCGCGGGTCGACGACATAGTAAAGCAGATCGACGATCAGGTTGATCACCACGAAAATCAGCGCGATCAGCATCAGATAGGCCGCCATAACCGGCACATCGACAAAGCGGACCGAGTTGATGAACAGCGCGCCCACGCCGGGCCACTGGAACACCGTTTCGGTGATGATGGCGAAGGCGATGATCGAACCCAGTTGCAGGCCGGTAATGGTGATCACCGGAACCATGGTGTTTTTCAACGCGTGCCCGAAATGCACGGCACGGTTGGTCAGGCCCCGGGCGCGGGCGAATTTGATGTAGTCGGTGCGCAGCACCTCCAGCATCTCGGCACGCACCAGACGCATGATCAGCGTCATCTGGTAAAGCCCCAGCGTGATGGCGGGCAGGATCAGGGAAAGGCGGCCCGAATGGGTCAGAAACCCGGTGCGCCACCAGCCCAGATCAACCACATCCCCGCGCCCGAACGAGGGCAGCCACTGAAGCTCTACCGCAAACACCCAGATCAGCAGCACACCGATCAGAAAGGTCGGCAGTGACACACCGATCAGCGACACGGTCATGATGGTGTTGGACACCCAGCCTTTACGCCTGAGCGCTGTATAGACGCCAAAGCCCACCCCAAAGATAAAGGCGACAATGCCGGAGACCAGCGCCAGTTCCATCGTGGCAGGCAGGCGTGACAGGATCAGCTCCATCACCGGCTGTTGCAGCCGGTAGGAGATGCCGAAATTGCCCTGAATCGCATTGCCGACAAAGCGGGCGAACTGCATCAGGAACGGATCATTGAGGCCAAGCGCGTCGCGCAAAGCCGCGCGGTCAGCGATCGACGTCTCTTGCCCGACCATCGAATTGATCGGATCACCGACGAAGCGGAACAGTGAAAACGAGACCAGCGCCACGACGAGCATGACGAGGACCGATTGCAGAACCCTGCGGATGATGAAGGCAAGCATCTGGGGAACCTCCGGAAAGGGGCACGCCCGATTTGGGTCAGCATTGCAGACCCAAATGGAAGCGCCCGCGCGGGGTATCCCGCGCAGGCGCAAGCGTCAAGCCACGGATCAGTCGAACGTTACGTTCGCCATATGCGGCTGGTTCTCAGGGTGAACCTCGACGTTGATGCCCGAGCGCGAGGCATAGGCCAGCAGCTGGTTATGCACGTTGAGGAACACGCGGTCTTCCATCACCTCGGCCCAGATTTCAGCGATCAGCGCATCGCGGGCTTCCAGATCGGTCATGGTTGCCAGTGCTTCGATCTTGGCGTCCAGCTCGGTGTTGTTGTAGCGCGAGCCGTTATAGGCGCCATAGGCCCCTTCACGCGAATGCACCAGGAAGTCGAACACATAGGCCGAATCAAAGGTCGGCACGCCCCAGCCCAGCAGATAGAAATCGGTTTCCCAGTTTTCAATCAGCGGGAAGTGCAGCGAGCGGGTCTGCGACACCAGGTTCACGTTCATGCCGATGCGGCCCAGCATACCGACCAGCGCCTGACAGATCGCCTCGTCGTTCAGGTAGCGGTCATTGGGGCAGTGCATGTCAACCGAGAAGCCGTTGTCATAGCCCGCGTCGCGGATCAGTTGCGCGCCGCGCTCATAATCCGGGGCGGAATAGCTGTCCATCTCTTCGGTCCAGCCGTTGACGAAGGGCGGCAGCGGTGCGGCCGAGGGCTGCGACTGGCCGCGCATCACCACCTGACGGATGGCATCACGGTCAATGGCCAGCGCCATGGCTTCACGCACTTCGGGCTTGGCAAAGGGGTTGTCATCGACATTGGCCGAGGCAAGGCGCTCGGAGGTCATGTCATAGGCGAAGAAGATGTTGCGGTTTTCCGGCCCGGTAGTGACGGTAACGCCATCGGTCTGCTCAAGGCGCGCGATGTCCTGCACCGGCACGTCCTGCACCAGATCAACCTCGCCCGACAGAAGCGCGGCAACGCGGGTCGCGGCTTCGGCGATGGGGGTGTAGATGATCTCGGTCACCTGCGGCGCTTCGGCCCAGTGGTTTTCGTTCAGTTGCAGAACGGTGCGCACTTCCGGATCGCGCGAAACCAGCGTGTAGGGGCCGGTGCCGTTGGTATTGCGCACAGCGTAGTTCTCTTCACCGGCGGCAAAGTTCTGCGGCATCGCGACATCGTTCTCAGCCGCCCAGTCGCTGTCCATGATGAAGAAGTTGGTCAGGTTCTGCACATAGAGCGGCGAAGGGCCCGCCATCTGGATGTGGACGGTGTAATCATCGATCGCCTCGGCGCCGGTGACGGCCGAATGCAGCGCCTTGAACCCCGAGCTTTCCTGACGCACCCGCTCAACCGAGAAGACGACGTCTTCGGCAGTGAATTCATTGCCGTTGTGGAAGGTCACGCCTTCGCGCAGCTTGAACACCCAGATGGTTTCATCGTCAGGGTGGATGGACCATTCGGTCGCCAGACGCGGCTGCAGCGTGCCGTCGGTGGCGCGGCTGACCAGCGTTTCATAGATATGGTGCAGAAGGGTCGAGGTCGGCCCTTCGTTCTGGCTGTGCGGGTCCAGCGTGAGGGCATCAGCCACACGCGCCCAGCGCAGGGTTTCGGCTTCGGACGGCGCGGCGGCGAGGGTCATCGCAGCGACGGCTACACCGGCCATCAGGCTCTGGCGCAGTGTTTTCATGTTGATCGTCATCGACATGACAGGCTCCCATTGGTTTGTTGTTTTTACTTGCGTTTTGATCGGGGCAGCGCCCTGCCGCCCCGCCCGCAATTCTCTCACACTTCTATGCTTTGACCAGAGAGTCAACATCCATCGCGCCCGGTTCCCCCGCCGTCAACCAGCCCCGTTTGCCGGGTCGGCGGGGCATGCCGGGCAGGCTGCTGCTACGCAGGGCAACGCAGTGGCGCAGCCGGCAGCGGAGGGCGCGGAAATTTCACATGTTGAAACAAGTGGCTGTTCAGGTAGGGTAAGGGTATGTCTGTTGACCCCGCACACACCAGCGCGCCCGGGTCAGGCCCCGGGGAGCTGGCGCTGTTCCGCTTCCCTTGCAGGATCGCGGCGCTGCACAGCGCGGCGGCGGTGGGCGAGGCGCTGATCCGGCTGACACAGCCACTGGGCTTCGACACCTATGTGATCGGAGCTTTCCCGCCGCCCGACAACCCCTACCCCACCGCCTTCACCATCGACAATCTGCCCGTCGGCTTCTGGGATATCTACATTGACCGCCGCATGCCTGAGCGCGATCCCGGCCTGCGCGCGCTTTCCCTGACCTGCGCGCCGGTTTCGTTCCGGCAGATCCGCGACGGGTTGGCGGGGTTTCTTCCCAGCGCCGGGGAACGCGAGGTTCTGGACCTGCTCGCATCCTACGGCAAGCCGCACGGCCTGCTGGTGCCGGTCTATCGGGCACAGGGCTACCGTGGCGTGGTCTCGCTGACCGGCCCGGGCCCTGATCCTGTGGGCCCACAGCGCACGCTGCTGCAGTTTCTGGCGGAACATGCACATGACCGGATGCGCCAGCTTTTCACACCCACCGGCGCCGACACCCGCCCGCTGCTGAGCCTGCGCGAGGTTGAACTGCTGGCGCTGGCGCAGCGCGGGCTCAATGACGCCGAAATTGCCGAGGCCGTGGGGATCAGCCCGCGCACCGTGCGATTCCATTTTGAGAATGTCCGCCGCAAATTTCAGGCGCGCAGCCGGGCTGAGGCCATCGCCACCGCAATCAACCTGCACTTGATTCCCTGAAAACCTGTCACTTCTCACAGTTGTGAGATCCTGACACCCAAGGGTATCATTCAACCTTTAGTGGTTCGTTTTCCAGCTTGGCTTTTTTCAGCGCCCTCCGCCCCGGCGGAGGGTGATTTTCTCATGCGTTTTGCTGCGGTTTTCCCGGAATGGCATGGGCACGCCACCCCCCTTCATCTTGCCGCAAATACGCTGGGGGGTGAATGGGCCAACGGCCCAGAGGGGGCAACGCCCCCCTTCTTCCTTTTCACCCCGCGCCCGGGCCATGGCCGGAACGGAGCCGATATCCGTTCCTACAGGCCGCCGCCGCGCTCAGTCCGTCCGCCGCCCGGTCGCCTTGCTGAACGGGTGCAGCGCTTCGACGGAGGCATGCATCCGGATGGTCTGCCCTTCCTGCATGCTGGGAACACCCTGAACACGCATGACAATCGGCTGAGCGCTGCCATCGAGATGGATGTAAAGGTGGCTTTCCGCCCCCGCCGGTTCCAGCAGCATCAGCGTACCGCTGACGGCCAGCTGGTCCCCTTCGGGCGGGATCAGGGTCAGCTCATCGGGCCGGATGCCGATCAGGTCAGTGCCCGCGGGCAGGTTGGCGGGGAAAACCGCGCCGTTTTCGCGCAGGTATTCAATCGGAAACATATTCATCGCCGGAGAGCCGATGAAACCTGCCACAAAGAGCGAGGCGGGTTTGTTATAGACCTCCATCGGCGTGCCGACCTGTTCAATCATGCCGCCGTTGAGCACCACCAGCCGGTCGGCCAGTGTCAGCGCCTCCAGCTGGTCATGCGTCACATAGAGCGAGGTGGTGCCCAGCCGTTTCTGCAACTGCTTGATCTCGACACGCATCTGCACGCGCAGCTTGGCATCGAGGTTTGACAGCGGCTCATCGAACAGGAAGGCCGCCGGTTCGCGCACCAGCGCGCGGCCCATCGCCACCCGCTGGCGTTGGCCCCCTGACAGGTTGCGCGGTTTGCGGTCCAGAAACGGGGCAATCTCAAGCATCGTCGCCGCTTCCTGCACCCGGCGATCAATCTCGGCCTTGGCGGTTTTGCGGTTCTTCAGCCCGTAGGCAAGGTTGTTGTAGACCGTCATATGCGGATAAAGCGCATAGTTCTGGAACACCATCGCGATATCGCGGTCGGCGGGTTCCAGATCGTTCACCACCCGGTCACCGATCTTCAGTGTGCCGGTGGTGATGGTTTCCAGCCCCGCGACCATGCGCAGAAGCGTGGACTTGCCGCAGCCCGAGGGGCCGACCAGCACGATCATTTCGCCGTCTTTGATGTCGAGGCTGATGCCGGTAACCGCCTTGACGCCCCCGGCGTAGACCTTGTGCAGGTCATCCATCAGAATAGAGGCCATGTTTATTTCTCCGTCTCTGTCAGGCCTTTGACGAACAGCCGCTGCATGAACAGGATCACCAGAATCGGCGGCAGCGCGGCCAGGGTCACGGTTGCCATCACAAGGTGCCACAGCGGTTCACTGTCGCCGCCGGTGACCATGCGCTGAATGCCCATGACGATGGTGTAGTATTCGGGATCGGTGGTGATCAGCAGCGGCCAGAGGTACTGGTTCCAGCCATAGATGAACATGATCACGAACAGCGCCGCGATATTGGTGATCGACAGGGGCAGCAGGATGTCCTTGAAGAATTTCATCGGCCCCGCGCCATCGACGCGGGCGGCCTCCATCAGCTCTTCCGGCACGGTCATGAAGAACTGCCGGAACAGGAAAGTGGCCGTGGCCGAGGCGATCAGCGGGATCGACAGACCCGCATAGGAGTTGAGCATCCCCAGATCGGCGACCACCTGGAAGGTGGGCACAATCCGCACTTCAACCGGCAGCATCAGCGTCAGGAAGATGACCCAGAAGAAGAAGATGCGGAAGGGGAAGCGGAAATAGACGATGGCGAAGGCCGAGAGCAGCGATATCGACAGTTTGCCGATCGTGATGGCCATCGCCATGACAAAGCTGTTCCACAGCATCCCGCCGATCGGCGGCGTGCCCGCACGCGAGCGCCCCTCGAAAATGACGGTGCGATAGTTCTCTATCGCGTTCGGCCCCGGCAGCAGCGGCATCACCCCGCGCAGGAAAGTGCCCGACGGATGGGTGGAGGCGATCACCGCCACATAGACCGGGAACACCACGATGGCGACACCCAGGATCAGCACCAGATGGGCGAAGAAGTTGCCCCAGCGATTGTTTTCAACCATGTTCCCGCCCCCTCAGTAATTCACGCGCCGCTCGATATAGCGGAACTGGATGACGGTCAGCACAATGACGATACCCATCAGGATGACCGATTGCGCCGCCGACGAGCCGGTGTTGAGATTGACAAAGCCATCGCGGAACACCTTGTAGACAAGGATGTTGGTGGCCTGCGCGGGCCCGCCCTCAGTCGTCGCATGGATCACGCCGAACGTGTCGAACATCGCATAGACGATGTTCACCACCAGCAGGAAGAAGGTAATCGGCGACAAAAGGGGGAAGACGATATTCCAGAAGCGCTTGAAGCGGCTGGCACCGTCGATGGCGGCAGCCTCGATCAGGGAGTGCGGGATGGATTGCAGCCCGGCAAGGAAGAACAGGAAGTTGTAGGAGATCTGCTTCCACGCGGCGGCGATGATGATCAGGACCATCGCGTCCGTGCTCGATGAGCGGTGGTTCCAGTTATAACCCACGCCTTCCAGCACATAGGGCAGGATGCCGATATTTGGGTTGAAGATGAACCACCACAACACACCCGCAATGGCCGGCGCGATCGCATAGGGCCAGACCAGAAAGGTCGTATAAGTGTCTTTCGAGCGGATCATGCGGTTGACCATCACCGCGAACAGAAGCGCCACCGACATCGACAGAAGCGTGGTGCCGACCGAGAAGATCAGAGTCACCTTGAGCGAGTTCAGATAAAGCGCGTCGTCGAACAGCAACATGAAGTTGCGCATACCAACGAAGGTTGGCGGGCGCACGCCAAAGGCATCACCCTGCCGGTAAACGGACTGGAGCAGCGCCTGCGTGGCGGGCCAGACAAAGAAGATCAGCGTGATGATGACCTGCGGCGCCAGAAGCGCGTAGGGCAGCCACGAGTTGGAGAAGGTTGTTCGCTTGGTCTGCATCGGGCGTTTTCCGGGCTTGAAGGCCGACAGAAGGCAGCCCGCCCCCGGCAATGCGGGGGCGGGCCAATGTCGTCTGGATCAGTTCATCGAGGCTTCGAATTCGCGCAGCAGCGCGTTGCCACGGCGGACGGCCTCATCGGTGGCCTGCTGGCCGGTCTTGGCGCCGGTCATCACCGCTTCCATCTCTTCCGAGACAACATCGCGGATCTGCACATAGTTGCCGAAGCGGATCCCGCTTGAGTTTTCGGTGGGCGGGTTCAGCGTCATCTGCCGGATCGAGGTGTCGGCACCCGGGTTCTCGTCATAGTAACCCTGCTCGCGGGTCAGGTCGAACGAGGCCTGAGTGATCGGCAGATAGCCGGTGTCCTGATGCCATTGCGCCTGAACTTCGGGCAGCGAAAGGTATTCGAAGAAGCGGGCAACGCCGTGGTAGTCTTCGTCGGAATGCCCGGTCAGCACCCAGAGGGTGGCGCCACCGATGATGGTGTTCTGCGGCGCACCTTCGATGTCGTCGTAGTAGGGCTGGAAGCCGTAGCCGACTTCGAAATCGGTGTTACGCAGCACGCCTGCGCGGCTGGCCGAGGAACCGAAGACGATAGCGCATTCACCCGCGTAGAAAGCCGGGAATGCGTCAGGGCCCGGTCCGGGACCGCCCCAGCGGAACAGACCTTCGTCCTGCCAGGTTTTCAGGTTGTCCCAATGGCGGGCGACATGCTCGTTGTTGAAGACGAACTCGGTGTCGAAGCCCTGAAAGCCGTTCGCCTGGGTGCCGAGCGGGATGTTGTGCCAGGCGCTGAAGTTCTCCAGCATGACCCAGCTGGGCCAGGAGGTGGTGAAACCGCAGGGCGCGGCACCTGATTCGACGATCGCGCGCGAGGCTTCGACCATGTCATCCCAGGTGGCGGGCGGTGTGTCGGCGTCCAGCCCGGCAGCCTCGAACGCATCACGGTTGTAATACATGATCGGGGTGGAGGAGTTGAACGGGAAGGACAGCATGTTGCCATCCGGGTCGGTGTAGTAGCTGACGATCGTGTCCAGATAGGCGGACGGATCAAACGGCACGTCATGGTCGGCCATCAGCTGGTAGATCGGATAGATCGCGCCTTCGGCCGCCATCATGGTGCCCGTACCGACCTCAAATACCTGAAGGATATGCGGTTGCTGGTTGGCACGGAAGGCTGCGATGGCGCCGGTCATGGCTTCGGCATAGGTGCCACGGAAGCTCGGAACGACCCGGTAGTCAGATTGGGATTCGTTGAAGCCCTCGGCAACCCCTTCCAGCAATTCGCCCAGCTCGCCACCCATGGCGTGCCACCAGTTGATCGTCACCTGTGCCTGCGCGGCAGAGGCCGCGAAGCTCAGCGACAGCGCCGTTCCGGCGAGAAGACTACGGATGATCATGGAAGACCCCTTCTGTTGCAAAATCATTGTGCGCTCTTTGTCGCGACATGCGCGAATTTGTGCACTTTGCTGCGATATCTTTCGTTTGTGAAGCCTGTATGTCATTTTAGAAAATATTTATGACACTCCTCTTGGCAGCGCCAGAGCAGGTGTGCATCATATCGCGCCCGCGGAACGGGGTTATGAACGGGACGTGGCGGCGGGGCGTTCAGCCAGCAAAATCAGGGATAACAGGGCCTCTCTGATCGCTGCGGGGCTGCGCGACATGCTCATGGCGCGCGGCAGCCGGGCCCCAATGGCCCCATCCCAGCAGTTCGGACATGGTGACGCAACGAAAGCCGCGCGACTGAAGCCCGCTGATCGCTTCGGGCACGGCACTGACGGTAGCGCCATGGGTATCATGCGCCAGAATGATCGCGCCGGGGCGGGCACCGTCAATCATCCGCTGTGCCACCACCGAAGCCCCCGGGCGCCGCCAGTCCTGCGGATCGACCGACCAGTTGACGCTGGGCAGGTTGCGCCGCTCATGCAGCATCCGGCTCTGACGTTGGCTGATCGCACCATAGGGCGGGCGGAAGGTGACGGGCAGATGCCCCACGGCCTGCCAGATCACCTCTTGCGTGCGGTCAATCTCGGACAGCACATGGCCATCGTCATAGCCGGTCAGTGTGGGATGATGCCAGGTGTGATTACCCAGTTCATGCCCCTCGGCGACGATGCGCTGAGCGATCTCGGTGAAACGGCGCACCTGCGTGCCGATGACATAAAAGGTGGCGCGCACCCGGTGCTCGGCCAGAATATCCAGCAGGCGCGGCGTGTGCAGAGGGTGCGGGCCATCATCAAAGGTCAGCGCGACCTCGCTTTGCTGCGTATCCACCCGGCTGAGATTGACCAGACCATGCGCGCGCGTCAGGCGCGGCATGGGAAGCAGCGGCTGCGCGGCGGCGAGCGCGCGCAGATCCTGCGCCTGCCCCGGCCCGGCAACCCCGGTGCCGGCGGCAAGACAGCATGCTCCGATGCCCAACAACACGGTCCGGCGGCATTGATCTGTCACACGATCCCCCGAAGGTGTGTTGCCCGGCAAAAAAAGGGCGATGGCAGCTAGGCAAGTCGTAAAACTGCAACCCATTGGGGAAAAGGTGATTCAATCCAAGGACTTGCCGCGCCTTGCGGCTGTTCCCTGATCATCCACAATGGCTTGTGTTTTACCGCACTGGCCGCCGCAGCCCTGTTGCGCATCCGCCACGCGCAGGCCCCGCGCGGATGGCGGATTTTTGAGCACAAGGCGTCAGGCTACAGAAAATAAACGAAAAACCGCGAATCGCCGGCTCAGAGCCGGTCACGCAATGAGAACCAGAGCATCGCTGCCACCAGCAGCGGCGCGCGCAGCGAGGCCCCGCCGGGAAAGCGCGGGCTGGGCACGGCGGCCATGACATCAAAACGCTCGGCCTGCCCCGCGACGGCCTCGGCCAGCAGTTTGCCGCCCAGCGTGGCCATCGCCACCCCATGCCCCGAATAGCCCGAGGCCGACAGCACATTTCCCGCCAGCCGCTCAAAATGCGGCATCCGGTTGAAGGTGATCCCCAATGTGCCGCC
This sequence comes from Pararhodobacter sp., assembly GCF_036802785.1. Classification (GTDB taxonomy): domain Bacteria; phylum Pseudomonadota; class Alphaproteobacteria; order Rhodobacterales; family Rhodobacteraceae; genus Pararhodobacter. The sequence goes on along the minus strand of NZ_DAIRVN010000073.1, from coordinate 3,286 downwards.
CCAGGCATGGGTGATCTCGATCCCCTTCAGTTGAGGAAAGATCGCCTCCATCGGCTTGCGGACCTTGGCCTTGATGTCAGTGGGAAAGCGGTAGCCATAGCTTTCACCGCCACCGAACAGCAGGCGGTTATCCTCGGAAAACCGGAAGTAGTTGATCACGAATTTCGAATCGGCCACGGCGTGGTTGTCACGGATCACCGCGCGGCGCTCCGTGTCGCTCATCGGCCGGGTTGCGGCGATGAAATTGTTGATCGGCATCACCCGCGCGGCCACCTTCGGCTCCAGCCCGCCCAGATAGCCATTGCAGCCCAGCGCCACAAAACGCGCGGTGATGCGCGCGTGGTCGGTTTTCACCAGCGCCGGGTCACCATGGGTCAGCGCCGTCACGCGCGACTGCTCATATAGCCGCACCCCCGCCGCCTGCGCCGCCCGTGCCAGCCCCAGAGCATAGCGCAAGGGGTGCAGATGCCCGCCGCCCCTGTCAATCTCGCCCCCATGATAGGCGGGTGAGCCGACCATCGCGCGCATCTCATCGCGCGATAGGGGCCTGATCTGGTCATACCTGTAATCGCGCGCCATCTTTTCGGCATAGGCGTGCATGTCAGGCACATAGCCGGGCTTGTGCGCGGCATGGATGATCCCGGGCGCATAGCCCGCATCGGGCGCATGACGCGCCGCCAGATCGCGCACCAGCGCCACCGATTCCAGCGACAGATCCCACAGCGCGCGGGCCGTGGGCTTGCCAAGCTTGCTTTCCAGCCAGTCCTGATCCTGCCGCTGGCCGGTGCCGACCTGCCCGCCATTGCGCCCGGAGGCACCGAAACCCAGCCGCTGCCCCTCCAGCAGGATCACGTCATAGCCGCGCTCCGCCAGATGAAGCGCCGCCGACAGGCCGGTGAAGCCGCCGCCAATGACGCAGACATCGCAGGCCAGCTCCCCTTCGGCGCGGGGCTGAAGGGGCAAGGGCGTGGCGGTCTCAGCATACCATGAGTGCGGGTATTGGCCGGGCCGGTCATTGGCGGTCAGCAGGTCCATCACGCGGCCTTCAGCAGCCCTTCGGTCTTGATCTGGGCATAGGCTTCGTCAAACGCCTTGGTCGCCCGCTCGATCAGCATGTCGATCTGTGCGGGCGTGATGACCAGCGGCGGCGATATGATCATGCGGTCGCCCACATGACGCATCACCAGATTGTTGGCAAAGCAACGCTCGCGGGTGATATAGCCCGCTGTGCCGGCATCAGCAGCGAAGCGCGCGCGCTTGCCCTTCTCCGGCGTCAGCGCCAGCGAGCCCATCAGACCCACAAGGCTGGTCTCACCCACCAGCGGATGATCGGCCAGCGCATGCCAACGCTCAGCCAGATACGGGTGGGCCACATCGCGGACATGCTCAACGATGCCCTCTTCCTCGATGATGCGCAGGTTTTCCAGCGCCACGGCAGCGCAGACCGGATGGCCGGAATAGGTATAGCCGTGGTTGAACTCATCCTGCGCGATGGTCTGGGCGACCTCATCACAGACAACCGACCCGCCGATCGGCGCATAACCTGACGACAGGCCCTTGGCGATGGTCATGATATGCGGCTTGATGCCCATGGTCTGGCTGCCAAACCAGTTGCCGGTGCGGCCAAACCCGGTGATCACCTCATCGGCGATCAGCAGGATGTTGTATTTGTCGCAGATGCGCTGGATTTCCGGCCAGTAGGTCGCTGGCGGCACAATCACCCCGCCCGCGCCCTGAATGGGCTCACCGATGAACGCCGCGACCCGCTCTGCGCCAAGCTCCAGGATCTTGGCTTCCAGCTGGCGCGCGCGCTCCAGCCCGAATTCCTCGGGCGTCATCTCGCCACCCTCCATATACCAGTAGGGCTGGTCGATATGGGCGATATCCGGAATCGGCATGCCGCCTTGCGCATGCATCCCCGCCATGCCGCCCAGACTGCCGCTGCCCATGGAAGAGCCGTGATAGGCGTTCTTGCGGCTGATGATCACCTTGCGCTCGGGCTGGCCCTTGAGCGCCCAGTAATGGCGCACCATGCGGATGTTGGTGTCATTCGCCTCAGAGCCCGAACCGGCAAAGAACACATGGTTCAGATCGCCCGGCGCCAGTTCGGCAATGCGCGCGGCAAGGGCGATGGCGGGCACATGACTGGTCTGGAAAAACGTGTTGTAATAGGGCAGCTCTTCCATCTGGCGCGCGGCCACAGCAGCCATTTCCTTGCGGCCATAGCCGATATTGACGCACCACAGACCCGCCATTCCATCAAGGATCTCATGGCCCTCGCTGTCAGTCAGCATGACGCCATTGGCGCGGGTGATGATCCGCGCGCCTTTCTTCGCCAGCCCGTCATTCTGGGTGAACGGGTGCATGTGATGCGCCGCATCAAGCGCCTGAAGCTCGGCGGTGGGCATATGGTTGGATATCTGTTGCATGAAGGCATCCCCTGCTGGCCCGGCAAAGGCCAGGCAGATTCGGTCCCGAAGATAATATGATCAAATTTCCTGCGCCGCAATGGATTTGATCAAATTTTTTCGGCCCCGCCCTCTTCCGCCCCGCCGGATGCCGCATTTTCCAGCTCGGTGCGGACCCGCTCCATGCCCTGCGCGATATCAGCCTCAATCGCCTCGGACAGCGCGCGCGCATCCTGCGCCCGCATCGCGGCCATGGCATCGCGGTGGCGGTCGGGGCCGATACTGGCCTCACTCTCAATCACAACCCGCAACGAGGGGCCAAAGCGCAGCCACAACGACTGGGTCAGCGACAGAAGAATCGGGGCGGCGGCAATCTCGTAAATGGCGAAATGGAAGCGGAAATTCCCGGCCAGATAGCCATGCACATCCATCCTTTCGATGGCTGCGTCAATTTCGCCGTCAATCCGCGCCAGTGCCTCGATATCCTGCGGACGCATCCGCGCCATCGCCGCCATCGCCAGACGGGGCTCCACCGCCAGCCGGGCAAAGGAAATCTCGTCAAGCTGCGACGGCGTCAGCCGCGGAACCGAGACGCGCCGGTTCTCGTGCAACTCCAGCGCACCTTCGGCGGTCAGGCGGCGGATCGCCTCGCGCACCGGGGTCATGCCTGCGTCCAGCGACCGGGTGATGCCCTGAATCGTCACCTTCTGCCCCGGCGCCATAACCCCGAACAGGACCATGTCGCGCAAGCGGCGATAGGTGGCCTCATGTTCCGGCAGCTTGGCCAGAAGGGCATGGGTGTCGGTGCTCTGCATCCGGGTGCCTGATAATTGATCAAATCCTACAAGGGATAGCCCGTCCGCCGCCCCCTGCCTAGT
>NZ_DAIRVN010000072.1:0-25962 GCF_036802785.1 Pararhodobacter sp. | reverse complement strand
CCCGCCCTTCCCCCGTTCCCGCAAGTCAGAACCACCCCCCCGCGCGGGGAAACCGGGAAAAGCGAGGGCCGGATGCTTAGCCAGCACGATGTGCATCAGCGTATCGCCATGCGAAAGAAGGATTTTTCGCTTGAGCGCGCGCTCTACTGTGACCCGGGCGTCTATGCGGCCGATCTGGAGCAGATCTTTTACCGCGAATGGCTGTTCGCCGTGCCGGCCTGCGAACTGGCCAAGCCCGGCGCCTATGCCACGATGCAGGTGGGCGCCTGTCCGGTGGTGGTGATCCGCGGCAAGGACATGCGCATCCGCGCCTTCCATAATGTCTGCCGTCACCGGGGCCAGCGGCTGTGTTCCAAGGTCTCGGGCAGCACGCCCAACCTTGTCTGCCCCTATCACCAATGGACCTATGACCTTGAGGGCAAGCTGATCTTTGCCCGCGATATGGGCGTGGATTTTGACCCGGCGCGCTATGGCCTCAAGAAGGTGCATTGCGTCGATCTGGGGGGTGTTGTGTATATCTGTCTGGCCGATGTGCCGCCGCCGGTGGCCGATCTGGCGCGCACGGCGATGGCCTATCTGGCGCCCTCGGGGCTGAATGAGGCGAAGGTCGCCTTCAGCTCGACCATCATCGAGAAGGGCAACTGGAAGCTGGTGATCGAGAACAACCGCGAATGCTATCATTGCGGTGGATCGCACCCCTCGCTGTGCCGCACCTATTCGGACAATCCGCGCATGACGGGGATGCAAAGCTCCGAGGTGGCCGAAGACGGGATTCTGGCGCATTGGAAGCGCTGCGATGCGGCAGGCCTGCCCGCGCGCTTCGTCCATCACCCGGACTTTCAGTGGCGGCTGGCGCGCATTCCGCTCTTGGATAACGCCGAAAGCTTCACCATGAGCACCCGGGCCGCCGTGGCAAAGCGCATGGGGCAGATGCCGTTCAACGATGCGGGCAGTCTGCTGATGTATCACTACCCCAACACCTGGAACCATTTTCTGGCCGATCATGCGATCACCTTCCGGGTGCTGCCGATCAGCCCCACCGAGACCGAGGTGACCACCAACTGGCTGGTGCACAAGGATGCCGTCGAAGGGGTGGATTATGACCTGAAAACCCTGACCGAGGTCTGGCTGACCACCAATGACGAAGACCGGCAGGTGGTGGAAGAAAACCAGCGCGGTATCCTGTCGCCCGCCTATGAACCCGGCCCCTATTCGGTGTTGCAGGAAGAAGGCGTGATCCAGTTCATCGACTGGTATTGCGGGCTGATGGGCAGGCGGCTGGCCCCGCAACCGGCCATGGCGGCGCAGTGATGGAGGGCACGCGCCTGAACTGGGCTACAGAACCGTGGCGTGACAGCGAGATGCTGGAATGCGTGACGGTGGTGCCCGAAACCGCCGGCTGCGCCACCTTCGCTTTCCGCGCCCCCTCGGGCGCGTGGTTCGATTATCAGCCGGGGCAATTCATCACGCTGGATCTGCCGGTTCCGGGCGGCAATGTGCAGCGCACCTATACGCTGTCATCCAGCCCCTCGCGGCCCATGTCCATCTCGGTCACCGTCAAGGCGCAGGCGGACAGTGTGGGCACGCGCTGGATGCTGGACAATCTGAAGCCCGGCATGCGGCTGCGCGCCTTCGGTCCGGGCGGGATTTTCAGCTTTCTGCGTCATCCGGCGCAGAAATACCTGTTCATCTCGGCCGGGTCGGGGATCACACCGCTGATGTCGATGACCACCTGGGCATGGGATTCGGGCGGGCCGCTGGATATCGCCTTCATCCACGCCGCGCGCCGCCCCTCCGACATCATCTTCCGCGAGCGGCTGGAGCAGTTCGCCCGCCGGGTTGAAGGGTTGCAGCTGCGCTTCACCGTCAAGGAGCCTGACCCCTTCGGCATCTGGAGCGGCTATCAGGGGCGGCTGAGCCAGATCATGCTGGGGCTGATGGCGCCCGACTATCTGGAGCGCCGGGTGTTCTGCTGCGGGCCTGAGCCCTTCATGCAGATGGTGCGCGAGATGCTGATCTCCTTGGGCTATGACATGGACCAGTATCATCAGGAAAGCTTCGGCGCGCCCATCCGCACCGAGGCCGAGGCCCCGGTCATCGAGGATATCACGCCGGAAGAAGGCGCGGGTGCGCAGATCACCTTTGCCACAAGCGGCGTCACCGCGCCCTGTTCGGAAACCGATACAGTGCTGGCGGTGGCGCGGCGCGCGGGGCTGAACATCCCGTCAGGATGCACCTTTGGCCTGTGCGGCACCTGCAAGACCCGCAAGATCGCGGGCGAGGTGCATATGGTTCATAACGGCGGGATCAGCGATGACGACATCGCCGAAGGCTGGATCCTTGCCTGCTGCTCGAACCCGATGGGCAAGGTGGTGCTGGACCTGTAGCCAGCACCCCTGCCCCGCCCTTTGCAGCGCTCAGTTCCGCGCTCAGTTCAGGGCGATGGAATAGCCCAGATAGAGCGTGTTGATCCCCGGGTTATACGAATAGATCCCGGCATTCGAGCGGTGCGCGATGCCAAGCCCCAGCTCGCCGCCGCCGCGCATCTGAATGCCGACCTCAAGGCTGCTGCGGAACTCCACCACGCCGCCCAGATCGCGGCCACTGCCCTGCCGGTAAAGGCCGGGCATCAAGGCAACACGCGCGAAAAACGGTTGTTGCTGCGCGCGCAGCGTATAGGCCAGACCGCCGCCGACCCAGCCCTCGCCCCGGTTGCTGAGCGAGGCCGCGACGATCGGCTGGAAGCCGTAAAACAGCGGTGCGCCGCGCCAGCCAAGCAGCCCTTCGACCGAGCCGTTGCTGTTGGTACCCAGCGCAAAGGTCAGCGCCGGGCTTTCGGCAAGCGCCGGCGCGGCCATGAGCCCGCTTGCAAGGGCCGCCGCGCAAAGGGTTTTCCTGAATGCCGCCGTCATTGTCGCTGTCATTGCCATCTCTCCGTCAGAGCCCGAGTTTCGCGCTGACCAGCGCATTGACAGCGGCCGGATTGGCCTTGCCGCCGGTAGCCTTCATCACCTGCCCCACGAACCAACCCGCCAGCTTGGGGTTGGCGCGGGCCTTTTCAACCTGCGCCGGGTTGGCCGCGATGATCTCATCCACAGCCGCCTCGATCGCGCCGGTATCGGTGACCTGCTTCATGCCCCGCGCCTCGACAATCTGCGCCGGATCGCCGCCCTCGGTCCAGAGGATTTCGAACAGATCCTTGGCAATCTTGCCAGAAATGGTCTGATCGGCCAGCAGATCCAGCAGCCCGCCCAGTTGCGCGGCGGAAACCGGGCTGTCGGCAATGCCCAGCCCTTCCTTGTTCAGCCGCCCGAACAGCTCGTTGATCACCCAGTTGGCGGCGGTCTTGCCGTCGCGGCCCTTGGCGATGCTGTCGAAGAAGGCCGCGCTTTCCAGCTCAGCCGTCAGGACCGAGGCGTCATAATCCGTCAGGCCGTAATCGGCCATGAAACGCGCCTTCTTGGCATCGGGCAGCTCAGGCATCGAGGCCGCGATATCATCGACCCATGCCTGTTCAATCTCCAGCGGCAGCAGGTCGGGGCAAGGGAAATAGCGGTAATCATGCGCCTCTTCCTTGGAGCGCATCGAGCGGGTCTCGCCCTTGTCGGGGTCATAGAGCCGGGTTTCCTGATCGACCTTGCCGCCGTCTTCCAGCAGCGCGATCTGGCGCCGCGCCTCATAATCAATCGCCTGCTGGATGAAGCGCATGGAGTTCATGTTCTTGATCTCGCAGCGCGTGCCGAGGTGCGAAAAGTCCTGCGTTTCCTGATACTTTTCATACTGGCCCGGGCGGCAGACCGAGACATTCACATCCGCCCGCAGGCTGCCGCTTTGCATATTGCCGTCGCAGGTGCCCAGATACCGCAGGATCTGACGCAGCTTGACCACATAGGCCGCCGCCTCTTCAGGCCCACGGATATCGGGGCGCGAGACAATCTCCATCAGCGCGACGCCGGTGCGGTTGAGATCGACGAAAGACATCGTCGGGTCCATGTCATGGATCGACTTGCCCGCATCCTGCTCGACATGGATACGCTCAATGCGCACACGCCGCGCCACGCCCGCGCCCATTTCGACAATCACCTCACCCTCACCCACCAGCGGGTGGTAGAGCTGGCTGATCTGATAGCCCTGCGGCAGGTCAGGGTAGAAGTAATTCTTGCGGTCAAAGGCCGAGCGCAGATTGATCGCCGCCTTCAGCCCCAACCCGGTGCGCACCGCCTGCTCGATACAGAATTCATTGACCACTGGCAGCATGCCCGGCATGGCGGCGTCAATGAACGAGACATTTGAATTCGGCTCAGCCCCGAAAGTGGTGGAAGCCCCGGAAAAGAGTTTTGCCTGACTGGAAACCTGCGCATGGATCTCCATGCCGATGACCAGTTCCCAGTCGCCGGTGGCGCCGGACAGCACTTTCGGGCGGGGGGATTCGAAGCTGAGATCGAGCATGGTGCGGGCTCCTCACGGTATGCGGCTGCGGTTCTAGTGCGCCTTTCCCCCGGAGGGAAGCGGTTAATCGGCACAAAATGGGCGAAGAATCGCCGAAAAGGCGCGCCAGCCCGGATCACACAAACGTAAGGTCTTGCCCAAAAGCGCAGACCGGCGCAAGGGGCTGTTAACATCAACTGCCTTCGGAGCACCCTATGCGCTATGCGCTCATCGCCGCCTTTGTTCTTGCCGCCTGCCAGCCGATTGCGGCGCACCAGCCGGTCGAGGTTGCCGCCCGCTGGGATCACCGCAGCGAAGCCTCGGAGTGGAACGATGCGATGATGCAGGCGCTGATGACCCATGGCGCACCGCTGCTGGCGCTGAACCCGCGCGATGCCGCAGAGTTCTGCCCGGGCTATACCGAGGCCAGCGAAGAGGGGCGCGCGGCGTTCTGGGTTGCGTTCTTCTCGGGGCTGGCGCGGTTTGAAAGCACCTGGAACCCGCGGGCGGCGGGTGCGGGCGGGCGCTATCAGGGGTTGCTCCAGATCTCCCCCGCCACGGCGCGGCACCATGGCTGCGATCTTTCGGCACCCAACGGGCTCTATGACGGGCCAACCAATCTGAGCTGCGCGACCCGCATCGCCACGGCGGCGGTGCTGCGCGACGGCGTCGTGGCCTCGGGCAGTGGCGGTGTGGCCGCTGACTGGCCGCCGATGCGCGACGGCGCCAAACGCGCCGAAGTGGCCCGGTTCACCCGCGCGCTGCCGGTCTGTCAGGCACAGGGCCAGACCGCATCGGTGCAGGCGACAGCGGTCCGGGCAGAATAAAACCTGCCCCGCCCCGGCATAACGGTGCCAGAGGTCACTTGCTCAGCGGCGCTCTGCTGCTGCCTGCCCGAGCAAAGCCCGGGTCGATCACGGTGCTGATAAATTCATCCAGCACCACCTGCCACCATTGCAGCGTGTCATCGAAATTGGCGGCGGTCACGCCGCCTGCAAGATTCACGTCAAATTCAACCGTCGCATTCTGGTTCGCATCCAGATAGGCGGCGCCAAAGCGGCGTTCGCGGTTCCAGTCGTTCATCTGCTCAAGCGTATGCGCGCCGCCGGATTCCCACCAGGCGCGCAGTTGCAGCGAGGTGCAGTTCGCCCCCTCCGTGCAGTTCAGAAACGTGATCGAATAGACCACATCCGCCATTTCTGCGCGGATCCATGGCCCCTCACCCGGGTCATCCGGCTGGCGCTCAGCCACGCCATAGGCGCTGGCCAGTTCCACCACGCGATCGACATCGCGGCCGGTGATCATGCCACCGATCTGGGCCGCGCCCGGCTGGGGCAGGGCAAGAAGAGACATCACAAATACGAAAGCGGGAATCGTTTGACTCGGGACCATGACGGGATACCTCTGACGGGTTGCAAATGCAGGCTAGCACTGCCCGGCGGCGGCAATCAACTGCCTGCCGCGGCCCGGCCTGCTTGCAAAACTGCGCCCGTTGCCGCACAAGGCCTGAACCACCCTCAAGCCGAGATCAGGATGTACGAATACAAGGTCATTCCCGCGCCGCTGCGCACCGCCAAGCTGAAAGGGCTCAAGACCCCTGCCGAGCGCTTTGCACATATGCTGGAGGCCGCCGTCAACGCAGAGGCCACCGGAGGATGGGAGTATCTGCGCTCTGAAACCCTGCCCTGCGAAGAGCGCAAGGGCCTGACCGGCACGGCGAGAAGCTTCCAGTCGGTGCTGGTTTTCCGCCGCGCGACGGGGACGGGCGACACCACCCGCAGCGACCTGCCCTATCACGCCGTGGCCGATGATGCCGAACCCTACCTGGCCGAGGAACCCGCGCTGGACGATACGTCCGACGATAGGACGGCGGAGCCGGAGCAGGCCCCCCGCCTGAGCCTTGTCGCGACGCGCGCCGACGCGCTCCGCCCCGATGCGCCGCGCGCCGATTCCCTGCGGCCCGACGCAAGGGCTGAACCCGTCGGGCGGCAGGAGCCGGTTCTGCGCCCCGGTGCCGCGCTGCGCAGCACCCAGCCCGAGCGCGCTGAGCCCCTGTTGCGCACCCGTGCACTGGATGAAGACGGCACGCAGGGCTGACACCCGAACCGGGGCCGGGGGGCCATCCAGCCCCCCCCCCAAAGCCTTCACCAACCCGGTGCCCACTTTTTCTGCGTTTGCAAACGTCCTCTGGTCGCAAACGCTGCCGTAAAACCGGTGCCCACTTTTTCTGCGTTTGCAAACGTCCTCTGGTCGCAAACGCTGCCGTAAAACCGGTGCCCACTTTTTCTGCGTTTGCTCAGGTCAGCGTCATCCGCAGCGCGTGGATGCGCGCCACCAGATCAGCCCCAAGCGCCGCATGCACTGCCCGGTGCCGCTCAATCCGGCTGAGCCCCTTGAAATCGGGCGATTGCAGCGCGATATGGAAATGCGTCGCACCACCCTCGCGCCAGCCGGCATGGCCGCGGTGCTGCTCACTTTCATCCTCCAGCACCAGTTCATCGATGGCGAAACCCGCGCGCAGGCGGTGCTCCATTTCCTCAATCACGCGATTCTGCGCTGACATGGCTGCTCTGCCCTTTCCATTATCCTGCCGAACAAACTAAACTCCTGCGTCCGACTCGCAAGGGGCGGAAATGCGGCTTCCCGCCGGTGTGGTTTCGGGCGGGCACCAATGCAGAACAGAAAGAACAATCCGGGACGAGCGATGACAGGCAACCCTTTCAATTTCGATATCCGCGCCTCAACCGACAAGAAAAAGCGCACCAAAGGCAGGCGCGGGATGTCGGGCGCGGTCGAGACCTCGTCGCGTCAGTGCGAGCATCCGGGATGCACGCTGCCAGGGCTGTACCGGGCACCGCGCGCCCGCGATGCGCTGGATGACTATCTGTGGTTCTGCAAGGACCATGTGCGCGAATACAACCTGAAGTGGAATTTCTTCGCCGGGCAAACCGAGGAAGAGATGCTCGGCACGATGGAACGTGACCGCGTCTGGGGCCGCGCGACCGAGCCGCTGGGCACCGGCAGCAGTGCGCGCGAGGCCAAGGGCTGGGAACGCCACGGCATCAAGGACCCGTTCGAGGTGCTTGGCGACAAGGCCACACGCCGTGCGCCGGAACCGGCTACGGTGCGCCCCGGCGGCACCCCCACCCGCCGTCTGCCACCCACCGAACGCCGCGCGCTTGAAATTCTGGATGCCCGCGACACCTGGTCGCGCCCCGAGATCCGCAAGCAATACAAAAGCCTGGTCAAGGACCTGCACCCTGACCTGAACGCCGGCAACCGCGCCGATGAAGAGCGCCTGCAGGAGGTTGTCTGGGCCTGGGATCAGATCAAGGAAAGCCGCCATTTCCGCGACTGAAGGAGGGGTATCATGGCGCTTGACGGCTATATCCTGTGCGCCACACCCCGCTCTGGCAGCACGCTTCTGGGCGGGCTTCTGGCGGCAACCGGACAGGCGGGTGACCCGCATTCCTTCTTCCGCCGTGAGGATATCGCTGAATGGGCGGCGCATTGGGGCGTGGCGCAGGGCGATGCGGGCACCCCGACGGCTGAGCGCGCCTATCTGGCCGCCGCCATTGCAGCCGGGCGCGCGGGCACGCCGCTGTTCGGCCTGCGGCTGATGGCTGAGAGCCTGCCTGAACTGATCGCCCTGCTGGACCGGCTGCACCCCGGCCTGCCCTCTGACCGGGCGCGGCTGGAGGCGGGTTTCGGGCGGCTGGCCTATCTGCATCTGACCCGCGCCGATCCGCTGGCACAGGCGATCTCACGGGTGCTTGCGCAGCAAACCGGGCTCTGGCACCGCGCCCCGGACGGCAGCGAGATCGAGCGCACGGCCCCGCCCCGCCTGCCGGTCTATGACCACGCCGCGATCAACGCGGAACTGGCGCGGCTGACGCGCGATGCGGCGCAGTGGCACCACTGGTTCGCGCGCGAAGGGATCACGCCCCTGACGCTGAGCTATGAGGAACTGGCCAGCGACCCGCCGGCCACACTGGCGCGCGTCTGTCAGGCACTTGGCCTTGCCCCGCCGCCTGCCGGAACCGTGCGCCCCCGCACCGCCCGGCTGTCGGATGCGGTGAACCGTGAGTGGGCCGCGCGGTTCCGGGCCGAAGCGGGCTAAACCGGCGCCAGCTGCATCCGCCGCCGGATCATCGGGCTGAGCGCGATCATGATGATGGCAAGCGAGAACAGGCACCAGATCGCCGGAACCTCGTTCGGGTTCGAGGTCAGCAGCCCCGCCGCCACCGGCCCCGCCAGCGCATGGAACAGCACCAGCCGCCAGGCGCCATAGATCAGCGGCAACAGGAAGGCGACCACCATATAGGTCGGAAACCCCCAGCGAATGCCGAGAAACTGTTCCACCGGCACCATCAGGCCATTATAGGGCACGTCCCATGCCTGATGCCAGTCGCCGGACACCGTGCACATCTGCGCCGCACAGAGGTTCGAGCCGGGCTGGCAGCTTCCGGCCCAGGCGAAGGGGTAAAGCTGCAGGATCATGACCATGGCCGAAAGCCCGCACAGGCCGAAGACAAGGGTTTTCATGCCGGTGGAAACCCTTCGCGGGACGAGCGCCATGGCAAAGGCATTGATCACGAAGGGCTGAAAGACGATATGCAGAACCGACAGCAGGGTGATCGTCTGATTGGCGGGTGAGGCGCATTGGTCGATCACCATGTATCCGGCGAACTGCAGCGCCTCCATCAGGGTGAAATAGCTCAATGTCAGCGGGATGACCGGCGTATCGCCGCGCCTGAGCGTCACCGCCGTCGCCGCCCCGCCCAGCCCCACCATCGCCCCCGAAACCGCCATGCTCCAGCACATGCCCGCAACTCCCGTCCTCTGACTTGTCTCCGATGGCAGGCTGCCGGGTGTCCGGCCCGGGCGGCCCGCGCGCATGCTGCCCGATCGGCGGGAGCGACGCAACAGCGCTCCTGCTGCCCGCGACTTTCACCCTGAAACGGTGTCCAGTATGCCTGTGTGCCGGGCAGAAAGGGGCTTTGCCCCTCTGGGCCTTGCGGCCCATTCACCCCAGGATATTTTTGAACAGGTGAAAGGGACGCGCCGCGCCCCTGCCTTATCTGTTCGCAAATTCCCCCGGGGGGATGAGCAGCGTCACGCGGGCTTCCGGCGGAAGGCCCCGGCCGCGAACGCCCGGAGGGCGGCGGGGGCAGCACCCTCTTCCTGTTCTTCACCCGGCTTCCCCGGCCCGCATGGTCCCGGACGGGGCGCGGCACCCTGATGAGGGGGCTGCGGGCGTTTCATCGGCCCCTTGCCCTTGCACCGCCCGGCAATATGATCCATGAAACCCTCTCCGGGTGACAATCGGCCCGGGCAGACACTGGCACGGATGGCGGAGTCCCATGGCGGAAAAGATGCTCAAACCCACCGAAGAGATCTCGGTGCGCGATGTTTTCGGAATCGACTCGGATATGGTCGTCAAGGGATTTGCCGAGCGCATCGACCGCGTGCCCGACATCGACACGACCTACAAGTTCGACCATGACACCACGCTCGCCATTCTGGCAGGGTTTCAGTACAACCGCCGCGTGATGATCCAAGGCTATCACGGCACCGGGAAATCCACCCATATCGAACAGATCGCCGCGCGGCTGAACTGGCCCTCGGTGCGGGTGAACCTTGACAGCCATATCAGCCGGATCGACCTGATCGGCAAGGATGCGATCAAGCTGCGCGACGGCAAGCAGGTGACCGAATTCCACGAGGGCATCCTGCCCTGGGCATTGCGCAACCCTGTCGCCATTGTCTTTGACGAATATGACGCGGGCCGCCCGGATGTGATGTTCGTCATCCAGCGGGTGCTGGAGCATGACGGCAAGCTGACGCTGCTGGACCAGAACGAGATCATCACCCCGCATCCGTCGTTCCGGCTGTTCGCCACCGCCAATACCGTGGGTCTGGGCGACACGACCGGCCTTTACCACGGCGTGCAACAGATCAACCAGGCACAGATGGACCGCTGGTCACTGGTCGCCACGCTGAACTATCTGTCGCATGACGCCGAAGCAGCGATCGTGCTGGCCAAGAACGCGGCATTCAACACCGCCAAGGGCCGCCAGGAGATCAGCCAGATGGTGACGGTTGCCGACCTGACCCGCACCGCCTTCATGAAGGGCCAGCTTTCGACGGTCATGTCGCCGCGCACGGTGATCACCTGGGCGGAAAATGCGCGCATCTTCCGCAATATCGGCTACGCCTTCCGGCTGACTTTCCTCAACAAATGCGATGAGCTTGAGCGCCAGACGGTGGCCGAGTTCTATCAGCGCTGCTTTGGTGAGGAACTGCCCGAATCAGCCGCCAGCATGAGCATGGGGTAACCACCCCTTTCTGCCGCTTTCCGCAACCGCCCGCATCCCGGGCGGTTGTTTCTTTTGTGCCCCTCGTCAGATGACATGCGTCAGAGCAACGTCATGACCGTATAAATCGTCAAGCCTACCACGCCATAGCCGATCAGGATCACCAGACCGTCGCGCATCAGAAGCCCGGCGGCAAAGAGGCCGATGGCAACCGCCGCGATGGAGATCGCCATGGGCAGCAGCTCCATCACCGGGGTGGTGATGGCGATGGCGAGGCAGATCAGCAGTGCCACATAATTCCACGGCCGCTCCGCCAGCCAGCTCATCCGGGGCTTCATCAGCCCATCCAGCCAACCCACCGGCTTGCGCAGAAACGCCACCGCCTTGCCCATCTTCTGGCGCGACACGCCGCGCTTGGCCAGACCCTGCGGCACCCAGAGGGTATCGCGCCCCATCAGCATCTGCACCACGATCAGCCCGACGATGATACCCGTCAGCGTGGGTACGCCCGGGATGCCGGAAATGGGCGAGGCCGTGATCAGCGCGGGCACCAGCAGGATCGGCGCAAGCGAGCGGTCGCCGACCTCGTCAAGGATCTGGCCGATGGTCACATTCTCATCGTCGCCGGCCTTTTCGAGCCCGTCGAGCACATCGGTAAGCGAGGGGGTATTCTGCTGGTTCACGGCTGCGCCTTTCTGTGTGGTAGGGCGCCGGTCCGGGGCCAGCCTGCGCAGGCGGCGCAACGACGATGCGTCAGGCGGCCCTCCAGTCAACCCCTGTGGCGGGCCAAGGTTCCGCGCGATCCGCAGGCGACGCCGCGTGAGGATATGAAAAACCGGGTCATGGACACGAAAAAGGGGGGCAATTGCCCCCCTTCCCGTCTCAGCCCTGTGGCGTTCAGGCTGCCGCGCGCGCGGCCATCGTGGCGCGGGTCCACCAGTCCAGCTCGCTCAGCGTTGCGTCAGCCGAGGCGCCGATCGAACCTTCGATCTCGCTGATTTCCTTGTTCTGGCCACCCAGCGGGTGCACGGCAAAGAAGTCACCACCGCCGATATGCACGGCCGAGCGGGTCGACGCCATCTGCAGTTCAATCCCGATGGTGCGCAGATGCTCTGCCGCGCGGGTGCCGCCGACCGAGCCATAGCTGACGATGCCATAGGCCTTGCGGTTCCATTCGACATAGGCCTGATCAAGCGCGTTCTTCAGCGCGCCGGTGATCGAGCGGTTGTATTCGGGGGTCACGAAGATATAGCCGTCGAACTCGCCGACTTTCTTCTGCCATGCCACGGCGCGGCTGTCTTCGCTGGGCGCCCATGCGTTCGAGGCGACTTCGTTGAACAGCGGCAGGTCAAAATCCTGCAGATCGACCAGTTCGACATCCCAGTCGCCACGGGCGACGGCCTTGTCAAAGATCCACTGCGCGGGCTTCATGCCAAAGCGCGAGTCACGGGTAGAGCCGAGGATAATGGCGATACGGGGTTTCGTGGTCATGGTATTCTCCGTCAGGATGATTGGCGTTTCGATGCCTTGAACATCGTTGCACAGGGGCGGAATGTCAGCCCCGCAGGTGCGCACATCGCCCGTGCGAATATGCATAGCGGGCAGGATGGCGCTGTGCGAAACCCCGCGCAACGCAATGTGCCTCTTGCCCCGGCGGGGGACTGGTGCTTTATCTGGTGCATGACCCGCGCCACAGACAACCCCGCCGATCCGTTCAAAAAAGCCCTGACCGAGGCTACGCGCACGCTGGCCGACGATCCTGAGATCGCGGTCAGTTTTTCGGTTGACCCGCCGGGTATGACCGCCGACACGATGCGCCTGCCGCAGGTGACCCGCCGCATGACCCGCGACGAGGTTCTGCTGGCGCGCGGCACCGCCGATGGCTTTGCCCTGCGCAAGCGCTTTCACAACGATGCCACCCATGCCCGCTATATGCCGCAGGGCCAGATGGCGCGCGATCTCTACGAATCGATGGAGACAGCGCGCTGCGAAGCGGTGGGCGCCCGGCACATGCCCGGAACGGCCTCCAACATCGACGCGCGCATCGCCCATGACGCCGAGCGCAAGGGCTATTCCCAGATCCGCAGTCAGGCCGAGGCGCCGCTGCCCGTTGCCGCGGGCTACCTGATCCGTCAGATCGCCACCGGCCGGGAACTGCCGCGCGGTGCGGGGACGGTTGCCGATCTGTGGCGCGGCTTTGTCGAGGAACAGGCCGGGGCGACGCTGGAAACCCTTCAGGATGTGCTGGCCGATCAGGCCGCTTTCGCCCGCTTTGCCCGCAAGATGATCGAAGATCTGGGGTATGGCGATCAGCTGGGCGATGACCCCGACGATACCGGCGACGAGGAGGAGGGCAGCGACGAGGAAAGCGCCGATGCCCCCGAAAACCCTGACAGTCAGGGCGACGACAGCCAGGATCAGAATGAATCCGAGGCCGCCGAGGACGGGCCGCGTCAGGAAAGCGCCGAAACCCAGGCGATGATGGACGAAAACGCCGAAGACGAGATGTCGGAAGACACCGAAGCCCCGCAGGCCGAGGCCCCGCCCGAGCCACCTTCGCCCGCGCCATTCTCCGACGCGGACCCTAACTACGCCGTCTATATCACTGATTTCGATGAAGAAGTCACCGCCGAAGAGCTGGCCGATGCCGCCGAGCTGGAGCGCCTGCGCGCCTATCTTGACCAACAGCTTGAACCGCTCAAGGGTGCCGTCAGCCGCCTCGCCAACAAGCTGCAACGCCGCCTGCAGGCCCAGCAGAACCGCTCATGGGAGTTTGACCTTGAGGAGGGCACCCTTGATGTCGCCCGGCTTGCCCGCGTGGTCGCCAACCCCACCACGCCCCTGTCGTTCAAGGTCGAGAAAGACACCGAGTTCCGCGATACGGTGGTGACGCTGCTGCTGGACAATTCCGGCTCGATGCGCGGCAGGCCGATCTCTATCGCCGCGATCTGTGCCGATGTTCTGGCCCGCACGCTTGAGCGCTGTCAGGTCAAGGTGGAAATCCTGGGCTTCACCACCCGCGCCTGGAAGGGCGGCCAGTCGCGTGAGCGCTGGCTGGCGGATGGTCGCCAGCAGGGGCCGGGGCGGCTGAATGACCTGCGCCACATCATCTACAAAAGCGCCGATGCGCCCTGGCGGCGGGTGCGCGACAATCTGGGCCTGATGATGAAAGAGGGCCTGCTGAAGGAAAACATCGACGGCGAGGCGCTGGAATGGGCGCACCGGCGGATGCTGGGCCGGCGTGAGGCGCGCAAGATCCTGATGGTGATTTCCGATGGCGCGCCGGTGGACGATTCCACGCTGTCGGTCAATGCCGCGAACTACCTTGAGAAGCACCTGCGCGACGTGATCGGCATGATCGAGAAACGCAAGGCGGTGGAACTGCTGGCGATCGGCATCGGCCATGACGTGACGCGCTATTACGACCGCGCGGTGACGATCACCGATGTCGAACAGCTTGCGGGCGCGATGACCGAGCAGCTGGCGGCGCTGTTCGATAACGACCCGAGGGCGCGGGCGCGGGTGATGGGGATTAACGCGGCGATGGGGCGGTAGGGGCCGGGAGCCGCTGGCCTGAGCATTCGTGAAACGCCTGCTGCGGGCGGGCGGGTTGAGCCCGAAGCCGCCATTCACATCCTGATGTGTTCACGCGCCTGCGGAAGGAATATGCACCTGATGACTCTCCGAGTGGTCTGTAGTAGATTCGCGTCCTGCACTGATTAACAACCCTACAGGTTACCATGAACCGTCCCACCCCACAGAAGACCACGTCCAACAACACCCTGTTCCGCGGCGGCGACGTGTTCGTCCTGTTTGGCGAGTTGTTCGGGCGGGGATACGCCACTGGTCTGGTCGATCAGGCCCGCAAGGCCGGCATGAAGATCGTGGGGATCACAGTCGGACGGCGGGATGAGAACAACAACCTCCGCGCGCTGACGGCGGAGGAGCTTGCAGCAGCCGAGGAGAACTTGGGCGGCACCATCATCAACCAGCCCCTGATGGCGGGCTTCGATCTCGACGCGCCGGAAGGACAGCCTACGCCGACCGATCTTTTGAACAGAATGACAGTGGAGTCGTGGAAGGGTGACAAGCTCGACTGGGATCACATTGAAGCGTGCCGCCAGCGCGGCGTCACCCGGTTCAAGGACACGCTTGGCCGTGTGATGGGCACGCTGGACGGCATGATTCCGGATGGAAGGAACGTCATCTTCGCGCATACGATGGCAGGGGGTATTCCGAAGGCCAAAGCATTCCTCGTGATCGCGAACCGGATCTACAAGGGCCGCGGCGCGCGCCACATGTCCTCGCAGGACCTGATCGAGAGCGATTTGGGCAAGATGCTTCTCCAGAATTTCGATGAAGTCTCGGCGAATACGTTCCAGCACCTCATCGAGGCCAGCGCGCCGATCCGCGATCGGATCAAGGCCACGGGCGGGCAGGTCCGATATATCGCCTATGGCTATCACGGGACTGAGGTGCTGATTGGCGACGACTATCGCTGGCAGACCTACACGAACTACACCCAAGGCTATGCCAAGATGCGGCTGGAGCGTATCGCCACAGCGGCTTGGGCCGATGGCGTGAAAGCTACGGTCTTCAACTGCCCCGAAATCCGCACCAACTCCTCTGATGTGTTCGCGGGGATCGAGTTGTCGTTGCTTCCGCTTTTGCGCGCGCTGAAGAAAGAGGGCGGCGGCGCGTGGGTCGATGCCCTGTGGCAAGAATGCGAGGCGCTTCTCAAGAATGGCGTGACGCTGGACGATCTGCTTCAGAAAATCGCTGACTACCAGAACCACGAGGCGATGCAGCGCTACTACGACTTCGCATCCTGGCCACTACCCAACAGTGCCGAGCAGGCCGAACAAACCATCGGCACGTCCGCCGAGATCGTCCAGTTGCACAAGGACACCAAGGTGCTGGTCAGTGACGTTCTGAGCTACCATGTAGTGACGGCCACAGGACAGCTGATCTTTAGCGAGGCAAGCTCACCTTCTGGTCCGGTTCTCTGGCTCAACCATGATCGTGTTGCACGCAGCCTTCTTGCGAACGTGTAGGGGCGCTCGATCGCTTGCCGCCATAAACCAACGACAGCTCTGTCCGCATAGCTGCCCCCCGCCCCCCCACATTGCCATTCCCATCCCGCAATGACACTCTGCCCCGAAACCGAACACGGGGCACACCTGACCATGCTGCAATCCTTCACCGCCTCCACCCGCCCTGATCAGGGCCCGCCCCGCCTGCTGGCCCTGCGCAGGGAACTGACCGCGCGGGGGCTGGACGGGTTCATCGTGCCGCGCGCGGATGCGCATCAGGGCGAGTATGTCTCCCCACGCGATGAGCGGCTGGCATGGCTGACCGGCTTCACCGGTTCGGCGGGGTTCTGCATCGTGCTGGCGCAGGTGGCGGGGGTGTTCATTGACGGGCGCTACCGGGTGCAGGTGCGCGGCCAGATCGACCTTGGGGTCTTCACCCCGGTCAACTGGCCCGATACCAGCCCCGCCGACTGGCTGCGCGCGCAGGCACCGGAAGCGGCGGTGATCGGCTTTGATCCGTGGTTGCACACGCCCGATGAAATCACCCGCCTGCGCGCGGGGCTTGAGGGGTCAGCCATCACCCTGACGCCGCTCACCGACAACCCCGTTGACGCCATCTGGCCTGACCAGCCCGCCCCGCCCCGGGGCAAGGTCCGCGCCCATCCGCTGGCGCTGGCGGGGCGCTCTTCCGGCGAGAAGCGCCGCGCACTGGCCGCTGATCTGCGCGCGCAGGGCGTGTCTGCCGTGGCGCTGACGCTGCCTGACAGCATCTCGTGGCTGCTCAACATCCGCGGCAGCGATATCGCCCGCAACCCGGTGGTGCAGGCTTTCGCCCTGCTGCATGACGATGCGCGGCTGGATCTGTTCATTGACCGCGCCAAGCTGGGCGATCTGGCGCTGGACGGCGATGTCACGCTGCACGCGCCCGAGGGTTATGAAGCCGCCCTGCGCGCGCAGAACGGGCGCGTTCAGTTCGACCCGGCCACCGCGCCCCTTGCCGTGGCCGGGGCGCTGACGCAGGGCGCGCCGGGCGCCGACCCCTGCCTGATGCCCAAGGCCTGCAAGACGGCGGCCGAGCTGGAGGGCATGCGCGCGGCGCACCGGCGCGACGGGGCGGCAATGGTTGAATTCCTCGCCTGGTATGACAGCGCGCCGCTGGGCGATCTGACCGAGATCGACATCGCCAGAAAGCTGGAGGACATGCGCCACGCCACCGGCGAACTGCTGGATCTGAGCTTTGAAACCATCTCGTCCACCGGGCCGAATGCGGCGATCGTCCATTACCGCGTGACCGGCGAAAGCAACCGCCGGCTGCGCGACGGCGATCTGTTCTTGCTGGATTCGGGCGGGCAATACCCGGACGGCACCACCGATATCACCCGCACGCTGCCGGTGGGAACAGTCGCGCCTGAGCGGCGCGCGGCTTATACACGGGTGCTGCAGGGAATGATCGCGATGTCGCGCGCGCGCTTCCCGCACGGGGTGGCCGGGGCGCATCTGGATGCGCTGGCGCGCTATCCGCTGTGGCTGGCGGGGCAGGATTATGACCACGGCACCGGGCATGGCGTGGGTGCGGCGCTGTCGGTGCATGAAGGGCCAGTGCGGCTGTCGCGCCTCTCGACCCTGCCGCTGGCCGAAGGGATGATCCTGTCGAATGAGCCGGGCTATTACCGCGAGGGGGAGTTTGGCATCCGCATCGAAAACCTGATCGCGGTGCGCCCCGCCCCCGATATGGGCGAAGGGCGCGCGATGCTCGAATTCGAGACGCTCACGCTCGCCCCCATCGACACCCGTCTGATCGAGCCCGCGCTGCTCAGCCCCCTCGAAACAACATGGCTGAACGCCTATCATGCCCGGGTTCTGGCCGAGATCGGCCCGCTGGTGGCGGACAACACCCGCATATGGCTCGCGCGCGCCTGCGCCCCGCTCTGAGGCGCGCCCTTTTCCCTTTCATCTGTTCAAAAATATCCCGGGGGTGCGGGGGCAGCGCCCCCGCTCCGCCCTCACAACCAGCGGTGAATGGGCAGATGGCCCACCACGAAGGACACCAGACGGCGGCTCAGCGTGCTGTCAGGCTCGATGGTCAGCGGGGTTCCCTCCCCCCGCCGCCAGACCACCCATTTGCCGTCAAGCGCCAGTTCAAACGCCTGATCGGGCAGGATGGCGCGGTCAAAGCGGTCAGCCAGTTCGCTCAGCAGCGCGGGGTCATCAAAGATGATCCCCATCTCGGTATTGAGAAAGGCCGAGCGCAGATCAAAGTTGAACGAGCCCGCAAAGCCCAGCGCGTCATCGATGGTCATCGCCTTGCCGTGCAGCATTTCGCGCGGCTGAACCGGCCAGGGGCCCTTGCCCGGTCGCGCGGCGAATTCATGCAGTTGAACCCCCGCCGCCAGAAGGCCCTTGCGATACCAGCGGTAGGCGCCGTGCACCACCACATGGTCATTCACCGCCAGCGCGTTGGTAATCACCTCGACACGCACACCGCGCGCGGCAAGCCCGGTCAGCGCGGCCATTCCGTCGGCGCCGGGCACCAGATAGGGGGTCATGATGCGCAGACGACGGGTGGCTTCGGCCAGCCGGGGCATCAGCTCTTCCGGCAGCCAGTCATAGTGGCCGTTGCCCAGCGCCTTTTGCGGCGGATCGGCGATCAGCGCGGTGGCAGCGGACCAGTGCAGCGCATCGAGGGGCGGCAGCGGCGGGGCGGGTTCGCCGTCGCCCAGGCTGCTGGCGGGCAAGGCGCCCACCCCGCTCCAGCCACGGGTGCGCAGCGCGATGGCGACACGGTCCAGATAGTCGCGCACCGCCTCACCCTGCCGGTCGCGCGCCAGCCTTGCGCGCAGCCGCGACAGGCTGGTGCGCCGCTTGTGCCAGAGCGCCTGAATCGGCAGCGCCATCCCGTCATTCCAGAAGGCATCAAACACCCCGGCGGCCTTGTCCACCACCGTCCCGGCGAGCAGCATGTCGATATCATCGTTATTGCGCCGCCGCCCGCTGCCCGCGCCGAAATAGACATCACCCACATTGCGACCGCCGATCACCGCCAGCCTGCCATCCACGATCCATGTCTTGCCATGCATGCGCCGGTTGTAGCGCACCATGTTGAAGAACAGCTCGATCCCGCGCCGGATGGTGCGTTCGCGGCGGCGGATGGGGTTGAACAGGCGCACCTCCACCCCCGGGTGCCTGTCCAGCGCCAGATAGAGCGGGTCGCGGCCCAGCACGTTCACATCATCCAGCAGCATCCGCACCCGCACCCCGCGGTCGGCGGCATCGAGCAGCGCCTGCGCCAGAAGCCGCCCGGTCAGATCGTCGGACCAGATGTAATACTGCACATCGACGCTGCGCAGGGCCAGCGCGGTCAGGTTGCGGCGCAGGGCAAAGGCTTCGTGCGGATTGAAGACGAACATTGCCCCGCTCTCGCCCGGATGCGCGTCTTCGCGCGGGGCAAGCAGCCGGTCAAGCGGCGCCTCCTGCCCCGGGGGCAGCGACCGGGCGGGTTGGCCGACAGCGCGGCGCGCGAAGCGGCCATAGGACCACAGCGCCAGAACCGAGCCCAGGACGACCAGCACCACCAGCCCGCCGATCCAGAGCAATGCCTCTATCATGGCATGAACCGCAGGCGGGCCTTGATCGGAAGGTGGTCTGAGGCCTGTTTCGCCAGCGGCGAGTTATGCGGCTCGATCGCGGTCAGTTCGGCGCGGTTGCAGGTGATGATCCGGTCAAGTGGCAGAACCGGCATCCGGGCGGGAAAGCTGGCCACCGTCAATGACGAGCGTTTGACCGCCCTCAGTCCCTTGCGCAGCGGCATCAGCGAGCAGCTTGCACCCAGCCGCCATTCGTTCAGATCGCCCATCACCAGCGTGGGCCGCCCTTCGGCCCCGTCAATCTCTTCGGCCAGACGGGCGGCCTGCAGCAGCCGGGACTGGTGCAGAAGCCCCAGATGCGCCGCGATCACCCGCAGCGGGTGGCCCGCTACCTTCAGGTCCGCCACGATGGCGCCGCGCGCCTCAAGCCCCGGCAGTGTGATGGCGCGCACCTCCTCGACCTCGGCATTGCGGAACAGCAGCAGGTTGCCGTGCCAGCCATGCGACAGCCGCCCCAGCCGCCCGTCCAGCGGCACCGCCGACAGCCCGGTAACCTCGGTCAGCATGCCAAGGTCCAGCACGCCCTTGCGGTCGCCAAAGCGCCTGTCCACCTCCTGCAGGGCGACGATATCGCCACCGATCTCGCGGATCACCTGAATGATCCGCTCAGGATCACGGCGCATATCCGCGCCCACCCCCTTGTGGACGTTATACGATCCGACCAGAAGGTCAGACGGCAAGGGCGGGGTGGTCGGTACGGTCGGTGTGGTCATCAGCGGCGGCAGGTTCCTGAAACGGGGCGTTTCCGTTCATATGGGGTGACGGGGGGCGCAGGGCAACGTTTATCCGGCTTCGGGCCTGACAACGGGGCGTTCATACTCGCTCACGTCATTGGCAAGCAGCACCGCGAAGGGCCTGCCCTGCGGGAAGCTGGCAAGGATGATCGCCAGTGTCGAGGTCATCGGCACCGCCAGAATTGCCCCCGCCACACCCCAGAGCGTGGTCCAGAACGACAGCGCAGCCACCACCACGAAAGGGGACATGTTCACCCGCCCGCCGATCATGCGCGGTTCAAGCCAGTTGCCGACCCACATGTTGACCGCCGTCAGGCAGGCCGCCACGCCCAGCGCCATCTGGATCGAGCCGAACTGCACCATGGCCATCAGCACCGGAAAGGCCACCGCGATCAGCGAGCCGAAATAGGGGATGTAATTGAGAATGCCGATCATCAGCGCCCAGAACAGCGCATGATCCACTCCGAAAAGCGACAGCACCACCCAGGACAGCGAACCGACCACCACGTTGATCAGCGTCTTGACCGCAAGGTAATCGCCGATCCGCGCGTTGATCGCCTCGATCATACCCTGGGTGCGCAGAGCCTGTTCGCGGTCCGGAACGGCGACCGCCAGCTTGCGCGAAAAGCCCGTGGCCTCGGCGGCAAGGAACACGGCATAGACCACTGCCAGCACCAGCACCCCCACCATGGAGCCAACAGAACCCGCAAGCCCGCCGATGAACGCCGTCATATCGACGCGGCCAAAGACCACCTCGGAAATGGCGTTCCAGTCAGGGTTCTCCTCAAGTCCGAAAAGGCCGAAGCCCTGCGCGATCATCCGCTCGATATTGGCCTGATAGGCCGGGCCCAGCGCCACAAGGTCGCGCGCGGTGACAATCACCACCCAGTTGAGCGCGGCAAGGATGCCGATGAAGGCAAGGCCCAGCAACACCTTGCGCAGAAATTCCGGCAGGCGGCGGGTAACCGGCCAGCGCGCCATCGCCCGCGAGGAGGTGGCGATCACATAGACCGACATCACCGCGATCATGATCGGTATCAGCAAGCTTTTTCCCACCATGAGCAGCCAGCCCACCATGATCGCCAGAAAGACAGACAGGGTCAGCGTGGTCAGCGACGAGCGGGTATCGGTCACGGCGGGCATGGCGGTCTTCCGGTTGGGCAGGCTGTATCCTAGCAGCAATCCGGCGGCGCACCAGTGGCCGTGTCGCTGCGCTTGACAGCCCCCGGGTGCGGGGCTACCGAGCGGTTTTGCAGGGGCGGAGCAGGGCATGGTGCAGCGGCGGCAAGGGACAGCGGACAGGCGGCCCCTGCCCCTTGCGACATGCGCGCTTTATGCCGTCACGCAGGTTCTGGCGCATCTGATCCTGCCGCTGGCCCCGTTTCTGGTGCTGCCCCGCGCCCGGCGCGAGCCTGATTTCCTGCGCCACCTGTCGCATCGCATCGGCCTTGGCCCCACCGGCGGGGGCGGCGCGGTCTGGGTCTTTGCGGCCTCGCTGGGCGAGATGCGCGCGGCCAGCCCGCTGATTGAACGGCTGCGCGCGGCGGGCCATCCGGTGATCCTGAGCTATCAGACCCCCGCTGGCCTGAACGCCGGGCGCGCGCTTTTCGCCGCTGATGCGGGCATCACCCATCGCTATGTGCCCCTTGATCTGTTCTGGGCGTTGCGCCTTTTCCTGCGCCGCGCCCGCCCGGCGATGCTGATCGTGCTGGAGGTGGAGATCTGGCCCGCCATGCTGATCGAGAGCGCGCGCGCCGGGGTGCCACTGGTGCTGGCCAATGGCAATCTGGTGCAGCGGGTGCCGGGCGCGCGGCGGGGCTGGATGAAGCGGCAGGTGCTGCGGCTTTACGGCCTCTTTGACCATATCTTCACCCGCACCGAGGCTTTCGCCGCGCGCTACGCGGACATCGGCGTTGATCCGGCGCGGATTTCGGTGGTGGGGGAGCTGAAATATGACCAGCGCATAGACCCCGAAGACCCGGCACTGGGGCAGGCCCTGCGGGCACGCTGGGCGGGGGAAGCGAACGGGCGGGTGCTGATGCTGGCGTCCAGCGTGCAGGATGAGGAACCGGCGCTGCTGGCCATGGTGGCCGGGCTGCTGACTGCCGACCCTGACCTGCGGGTGCTGTGGGTGCCCCGCAGCCCGCAGCGCTTTGACGCGGTGGCGCAGGCGCTGACGGCGCAGGGCCTGCCGGTGCTGCGCCGCTCCGCACTGGGGCCGGATATGGCGGGCGCCCTGCCCGATGGCATCCGGGTGATGGTGGGCGACAGCCTTGGCGAGATGAACCGCTATTACGCCATGGCCGATCTGGTGTTCGTGGGGGCCTCGCTGGGCAGGCAGGGCGGGCATAACATCATGGAGCCGATGGCGCTTGGCAAGCCGGTGGTCATGGGCCCCTCCATCTGGGGGATCGCCTTTGACGCCGAACCCGCCGCGCGCGCCGGTGCCTTTGAAAGCCTGCCTGACGCCGCCGCGCTTGAGGCACGCATCAAAGCCCTGATGGCCGACCCGGCCACGCTGGCCGCCATGGCCGGGCGTGCGCGCGCCTTTGCCACGGCCCGCACGGGCGCAAGCGCGCGCACCATGGACGGGCTGGCCCCGCTGCTGACGCGCAGCCCTGCTCCCGCAACCATCCGCTGAGCGCGCGCCCCTCGCTATTGAAACCGCGCGGCGCATCGGGGATACAGGTGCGACACTTCCGGCCCTTGTCCGGGCCATGCGCAACACGGCCGACGCCCCGCTTCAGCCCCGCGCAGGCCGGGACAGGGCGCAATCCGTTTCGGGGACATCAGATTGATGCTGCAGAATTCCACCCTTCTTGTCACCGGCGGCACCGGCTCGTTCGGGCATGCCTTTGTGCCCATGACACTGGAGCGCTACAATCCGCGCAAGCTGATCATCCTCAGCCGCGACGAGATGAAGCAATGGGAAATGGCCAAGCTTTTCGGCGGCGATGACCGGGTGCGCTTTTTCATCGGCGATGTGCGCGACCGTGACCGCCTGTACCGCGCCTTTCGCGGGGTGGATTATGTGATCCACGCGGCGGCCACCAAGATTGTACCGACCGCCGAATACAACCCCTTTGAATGCGTCAAGACCAATGTCAACGGCGCGATGAATGTCATTGACGCGGCGATTGACTGCGGCGTCAAGCGGGTGGTGGCGCTGTCCACCGACAAGGCCTCCAGCCCGATCAACCTTTACGGTGCCACGAAGCTGGCCTCGGACAAGCTGTTCGTGGCCTCCAATTCCTATGGCGGTGAGCATGGCACGCGGTTTTCCGTGGTGCGCTATGGCAATGTCATGGGCTCTCGCGGGTCGGTCATTCCGTTCTTTGCCAGCCAGCGCGACAAGGGGGTGCTGCCGATCACCGACAGCCGCATGACCCGCTTCATGATCTCGCTCGAACAGGGCGTTGAACTGGTCTGGCATGCGCTGGAGGACATGGAGGGTGGCGAGGTCTATGTGCGCAAGATCCCCTCGATGAAGGTCACCGACATCGCCCGCGTGGTGGCGCCTGAGGCGACGCACGAGATTATCGGCATCCGCCCCGGCGAGAAGCTGCACGAGCAGATGATCGGGCCAGAGGATGCGCCGCATACCTATGAATATGCGGACCATTTCAAGATATTGCCCGCCATTCACAACTGGTCTTCCAGCCCCGGGCGGATCAAGGATGGCAAGCGCGTGCCGGATGGCTTCACCTATGCCTCCGATACCAACCCCGAATGGATGGAACCGCAGGCGCTGGCAGGCTGGATCACTGCCAATGCCGGAAAGATCGGCGTGTTATGAGCGGGTTCATCCCCTATGGCCGTCAGGCGATCAGTGACGCGGATATCGCGGCGGTCGAGGCCGTTCTGCGCTCGGACTACCTGACGCAGGGGCCGGCGGTGCCGCGCTTTGAGGGGGCGGTGGCAGCGCTGACGGGGGCCGCGCATGGCGTCGCGGTCAACAGCGCCACCTCGGCGCTGCATGTGGCCTGTATGGCGCTGGATCTGGGGCCGGGGGATGTGCTGTGGACGGTGCCGACAACCTTTGTCGCCTCGGCCAATTGCGGGCTTTACTGCGGCGCGACGGTGGATTTCGTCGATATCGACCCGGTGACATGGCTGATGTGCCCGCGCGCGCTGGCCGAAAAGCTGGCAGCGGCCAAGGAGGAAGGGCGCCTGCCCAAGGTGCTGGTGCCGGTCCATCTGCAGGGTGAGCCGTGCGATATGGCCGCCATCGGCGCTTTGGCGCGTGAATACGGCGTGCGGGTGATCGAGGATGCGAGCCATGCAATCGGTGCTGTGCAGGCGGGCCAGAAGGTGGGGGCCTGCACCCATAGCGATATCTGCGTGTTCAGCTTTCACCCGGTCAAGATTGTCACCACAGCCGAGGGCGGGCTGGCCACCACCAATGACCCTGTTCTTGCCCGGCGGATGGAACTGGCGCGCAGCCATGGCATCACCCGTGAGCCCGCCGAGATGACACAGGCGCCGGACGGGGCGTGGTACTACGAGCAGATCGCACTTGGCTATAACTACCGCATGACCGAGATGCAGGCGGCGCTGGGTCTGAGCCAGCTTGACCGGCTGGAAGCGTTCGTTGAGCGCAGGCAGGCGCTGGCGGCGCGCTATGACCGCTTGCTCAAGGGCCTGCCCGTCACCCTGCCCCGGCGCGCGGCTGACAACCGCTCGGCTTTGCATCTCTATGTCGTGCGGGTGCCCGCCGACCGCCACCGCGGCACGTTCGATGCGATGCGCGCCGCCGGGATCGGCGTGAACCTGCATTACATCCCCGTCCATCTGCAACCCTTCTACCGGGCGATGGGCTTTGCCCCCGGCGATTTCCCGCAATCGGAGACCTATTACCGCGAAGCGATCAGCCTGCCGCTTTACCCCGGCCTGAGCGAGGCAGATCAGGACCGGGTGGTCGCCACGCTGAAAGCGGCGCTGGCGGCATGAGCGTCTGTGTCATCCCCGCGCGTGGCGGCTCCAAGCGCATACCGCGCAAGAACATCGCCGCGTTCCATGGCCGCCCGATGATCGGCTGGTCAATCGCGGCGGCGCTGGCATCGGGGGTGTTCGCGCGGGTGGTGGTTTCCACCGATGATGATGAGATCGCCGGTATCGCCCGCGCCGAGGGGGCCGAGGTGCCCTTCCTGCGCCCCGAAGCGCTGGCCGATGACCACACCGCCACCGCCCCGGTGATTGCCCATGCCGCGCAGGCGCTGGGGCTGACTGACAACACGCCGGTCTGTTGCCTATACGCCACCGCGCCGATGGTACGGGCCGACGACCTGCGCTCGGGCCATGCGCGGCTGATGGAAGCCGGCGTCGATTTCGTGATGGCAATCACCAGCTTTCCCTTCCCCATCCAGCGCGCCCTGCGCCATGACCCGGCCACCGGGCGCGTCGCCTTCATGCAGCCGGAACACCGCAACACGCGCAGTCAGGACCTTGAAGAGGCCTGGCATGATGCCGGGCAGTTCTACTGGGCGCGGGCCGGGCATTGGGCGGAAGGCGCGCCTTTCGGTCCCGGCTCGGTGGGGCTGGCGCTGCCGCGCCACCGCGTGCAGGATATCGACACGCCCGAGGACTGGGCGCGCGCCGAGGCCCTTTTTGCGCTGTCGCCGCCATGACCCTGCGGGTTGCCTTTCGCGCCGATGCCTCGGTCGAGATCGGCTCGGGCCATGTGATGCGCTGCCTGACGCTGGCCGGGGCGCTGCGGGTGCAAGGGGCTGACTGCCGGTTCATCACCCGCGCGCTGCCGGGCAATCTGATCGCGCGGATCGGGGCTGAGGGTTACCCCGTCACCACC
>NZ_DAIRVN010000071.1:0-25997 GCF_036802785.1 Pararhodobacter sp. | reverse complement strand
AGTTCGAAGTCGAGCTGATCGCCCCCATCGCAATGGAAGAGAAGCTCCGCTTCGCCATCCGCGAAGGCGGCCGCACCGTCGGTGCTGGCGTCGTCTCGAAAATCATCAAGTAAAAAGAAGCGGTAAGGGTGGGGCTCGCCCCACCCACCATTCCGAGGGCAAGGACATGCAAGGTCAAACTATCCGCATCCGGCTCAAGGCCTTCGATTACCGCGTTCTGGATGCTTCCACCGCGGAAATCGTAAGCACGGCCAAACGCACGGGCGCACAGGTTCGCGGGCCGATCCCGCTGCCGAACAAGATTGAAAAGTTCACGGTTCTCCGTGGGCCCCATATTGACAAGAAGTCGCGTGACCAGTGGGAAATCCGTACCCACAAGCGTTTGCTCGACATCGTCGACCCCACACCGCAGACGGTGGACGCGCTGATGAAGCTCGACCTCGCCGCGGGCGTGGATGTCGAAATCAAGGTTTGAGGAGCCGGACAATGCGCTCTGGAGTGATTGCAAAAAAGCTGGGCATGACCCGGTTGTTCCTGGAGGATGGGAAGCAGGTTCCCGTGACCGTCCTTCAACTGGACGGGCTGCAGGTGGTCGCGCAGCGCACCGCCGAGCGGGATGGCTATACAGCCGTCCAGCTGGGCGCGGGCGCCGCAAAGGTCAAACGGGTCACTGCGCCGATGCGCGGGCATTTCGCCAAGGCGAATGTCGCGCCGAAGCGCAAGCTGGCCGAATTCCGTGTCAGCCCTGACAACCTGATCGGTGTTGGTGAAGAAATCACCGCCGATCATTATTTTGCCGGGCAATATGTTGATGTTGCCGGCACATCGATCGGCAAAGGCTTTGCCGGTGTGATGAAGCGCCACAACTTCGGTGGTCTGCGCGCCTCGCACGGCGTGTCGATCAGCCACCGTTCGCATGGTTCGACTGGTCAGTGCCAGGACCCCGGCAAGGTGTTCAAAGGCAAGAAGATGGCGGGCCACATGGGTGCCGTCCGCGTGACCACGCAGAACCTGCAGGTTGTCAGCACCGATTCCGACCGTGGCCTGATCATGGTCAAGGGCGCGGTGCCGGGCTCGAAAGGTGGCTGGGTGACGGTCAAGGATGCGGTGAAGAAGCCGTTCCCCGAGAACGCGATCCTGCCGGCGGCCCTGAAATCAGCCGCCGAGGCTGCGCGCAAGTCCGCTGAGGCGGCCGCCGCGCAGGCTGCTGCCGAAGAAGAGGCCGCAAACCGGGCTCAGCTTGAGGCAGCAGCGGCAGAGCAGGAGGCCGCTCTGGCGAAGGCTGAGGACGCTACTGACACCGCAGCGCCCGAAGGAGACGACAAATGAAAATCGAGGTGATCAAGCTCGATAATGCTGCCGCCGGCGAAGTGGAGCTGAACGACGCGATCTATGGCCTTGAGCCGCGCGCCGACATTCTGCACCGCGTTGTCCGCTGGCAGCGTGCCAAGGCACAGGCTGGCACCCACTCGGTGCTGGGCCGCTCGGACGTGTCTTATTCGACCAAGAAGATCTATCGCCAGAAGGGCACCGGCGGCGCACGCCACGGCAGCCGCAAGGCGCCGATCTTCCGCAAGGGTGGTGTCTACAAGGGCCCGACCCCGCGCAGCCATGCCTTTGACCTTCCCAAGAAGGTCCGGGCGCTGGGTCTGAAGCATGCGCTTTCGGCCAAGGCCCTCGCGGGCAAGCTGGTGATCCTGGATTCGGCTGAACTGGCCGAAGCCAAGACCGCGATGCTGGCGAAGGTGGCGCACGATCTGGGCTGGAAAAAGGTCCTGATCATCGACGGCGCCGAGGTGAACGAGAATTTCGCCGCCGCCGCGCGCAACCTCGATGGCGTGGATATCCTGCCGTCGATGGGTGCGAACGTCTATGACATCCTCAAGCGTGACACCCTGGTGATCACGCGTGCGGGTATCGAAGCACTGGAGGCTCGACTGGCATGAGCGCGAAAGTTGAACATTACGATGTGATCCGCAAGCCGGTCATCACCGAGAAGGCAACGATGGCTTCTGAAGCCAATGCGGTTGTCTTTGAAGTGGCGATCGACGCCAACAAGCCGCAGATCAAGGAGGCTGTCGAAAACCTCTTTGGTGTGAAGGTCAAGGCGGTGAACACGACGATCACCAAAGGCAAGGTGAAACGCTTCCGGGGCCAGCTCGGCCGCCGCAAGGACGTCAAGAAGGCCTACGTCACCCTCGAAGAGGGAAATGCTATCGACGTGACGACCGGCCTTTGATAAAGAGACGCGACTCAGCGGCCCCGCCCATCGGGGCCGTTGATCATTTGGTGGGATCTCCTGCCTTTTGACGTAAACGGGACCTTATGGTCCGAAGCTGACGGAAGACAGAAAGCATGGCACTCAAGTCGTATAAACCGACGACGCCTGGCCAGCGTGGGCTGGTTCTGATCGACCGTTCGGAGCTTTGGAAAGGTCGCCCCGTGAAGGCCCTGACGCAGGGTCTGACCAAATCGGGCGGTCGGAACAACACCGGACGGATCACGATGCGCCGCATCGGCGGCGGGGCGAAACGTCTCTACCGGATCGTCGATTTCAAGCGCAACAAGCTTGATATCGCAGCGGTCGTCGAACGGATCGAATACGATCCCAACCGCACCGCCTTCATCGCGCTGATCCGCTATGAAGACGGCGAACAGGCTTATATTCTGGCGCCACAGCGCCTTGCCATCGGCGACAAAGTGATCGCCGCGGCCAAGGTTGACGTGAAGCCGGGCAACGCGATGCCGTTTTCGGGCATGCCGCTGGGTACGATCGTCCACAACGTGGAGCTGAAGCCCGGCAAGGGCGGCCAGATCGCCCGCGCGGCGGGCACCTATGCTCAGTTCGTGGGCCGTGACGGTGGTTACGCCCAGCTGCGCCTCTCCTCGGGCGAGCTGCGGATGGTCCGTCAGGAATGCATGGCCACCATCGGTGCCGTGTCGAACCCGGACAATTCGAACCAGAACCTCGGCAAGGCTGGCCGGAACCGCCATTACGGCATCCGCCCCTCCGTTCGCGGTGTTGCGATGAACCCGATCGACCACCCGCATGGTGGTGGTGAAGGCCGTACCTCGGGTGGCCGTACGCCGGTTACCCCCTGGGGTAAGGACACCAAGGGCCGCAAGACCCGTTCGAACAAGGCGACGGACAAATACATCATCCGTTCGCGCCACGCCAAGAAGAAGGGTCGCTAATCCATGGCACGTTCAGTTTGGAAGGGCCCCTTTGTCGATGCGCACGTCCTGAAAAAGGCCGAGAAATCGCGTGAATCGGGCCGCAACGAAGTTATCAAGATCTGGTCGCGCCGCTCGACGATCCTGCCGCAGTTTGTCGGCCTGACCTTCGGCGTCTACAACGGGAAAAAACATATCCCCGTCAACGTGTCCGAAGACATGATCGGCCAGAAGTTCGGTGAATATTCGCCGACGCGGACCTACTACGGTCACGCGGCCGACAAAAAAGCGAAACGGAAGTAAGCGCCATGGGTAAAGAGCAAAATCCGCGCCGCGTGGCAGATAACGAGGCCATGGCGAAAACCAGCATGCTGCGCGTATCGCCGCAGAAGCTGAACCTCGTCGCCGGTCTGATCCGCGGCAAGAAGGTCGACAAGGCAATCGCCGATCTGACCTTCTCGAAAAAGCGCATCGCGATCGATGTGAAGAAATGCCTGCAATCGGCCATTGCTAATGCCGAGAACAACCACGGCCTGGACGTGGACAATCTCGTCGTGGCTGAAGCCTGGGTCGGCAAGAACATGACACTCAAGCGCGGTCGCCCGCGTGCGCGTGGCCGCTTCGGCAAGATCATGAAGCCGTTTGCAGAAATCACTATCAAGGTGCGTGAGCGCGAGGAGCAAGCGTAATGGGTCAGAAGGTCAATCCGATTGGCATGCGCCTCCAGGTCAACCGCACCTGGGACAGCCGCTGGTTCGCCGACGGCAAAAACTATGGCAACCTCCTGCTTGAAGATCTGCGCATGCGCGAGTTCATCAAGGAAGAGTGCAAGCAGGCCGGCGTCAGCCGCGTCATCATCGAGCGTCCGCACAAGAAGTGCCGGGTGACGATCCACACCGCGCGCCCGGGCGTGATCATCGGCAAAAAAGGCGCCGATATCGAAACCCTGCGCAAGAAGCTGGCGAATTTCACCGATTCGGAACTGCACCTCAACATCATCGAGGTCCGCAAACCCGAACTGGACGCCCAGCTGGTGGCCGAATCGATTGCTCAGCAGCTTGAGCGCCGGGTTTCTTTCCGCCGCGCCATGAAGCGCAGCGTGCAGAACGCCATGCGCATGGGATCGCTGGGTATCCGGGTTAACGTCGCGGGCCGCCTTGGCGGTGCCGAGATCGCCCGGACCGAGTGGTACCGCGAAGGCCGTGTGCCGCTGCACACGCTGCGTGCCGACATCGATTATGCGCTCGCCGAGGCTATGACCCCCTATGGCATCATCGGGATCAAGGTCTGGATCTACAAGGGCGACATCATGGAGCACGATCCGCAGGCGCGTGATCGCCGTCATACCGAGCTTCAGGACAGCGGTGGCGCGCAGCGCCCGCGTCGCTGAACCGCCGACAGGAGATAAACCATGCTGCAACCGAAACGGACGAAGTTCCGCAAGATGCACAAGGGCCGTATTCACGGCGAGGCCAAGGGCGGCTTTGACCTGAATTTCGGCTCCTTCGGCCTCAAGGCTACCGAACCGGAGCGTATCACCGCGCGCCAGATCGAGGCCGCACGCCGCGCCATGACGCGCCACATGAAGCGTCAGGGCCGTGTCTGGATCCGCATTTTCCCTGATGTCCCGGTCTCGTCGAAGCCGACCGAGGTACGGATGGGTAAAGGCAAGGGTTCGGTCGATTACTGGGCCGCCAAGGTCAAACCCGGCCGCGTCATGTTTGAGATTGACGGGGTGGGTGAAGTTGTGGCAAGGGAAGCGCTGCGTCTTGCGGCGATGAAATTGCCCATCAAGACCCGTGTCGTCGTTCGCGAAGACTGGTAAGTTTTGCGAGGCTCCGCCTGTGAGGGTGGGGCCATCGCGTATTTTGTCAATCACCAGATAAAGGGTGACCCTGAAGGGGCCCTCTGGTGAGCAGAAAGGAAGACTGGCGATGAGCGCCGATGAACTGAGAAACAAGACACCGGATCAGCTGCGCGATCAGCTGGTGGGACTGAAGAAGGAGGCGTTCAACCTGCGCTTCCAGAAGGCCACCAACCAGCTTGAGAACACTGCCCGTATCCGTCAGGTCCGCCGCGATGCCGCGCGCGTCAAGACGATCCTGAACCAAAAAGCCGCTGAAGCGGCGGCGAACTGAGGAGCACGCACATGCCCAAACGCATCCTGCAAGGCACCGTGACGAGCGACAAGAATGAGCAGACCGTAACGGTTCTGGTCGAGCGCCGCTTCACGCATCCGGTGATGAAAAAGACCGTGCGGTCGTCGAAGAAATATCGCGCCCACGATCCTGAGAACAGCTTCAAGGTTGGTGATGCAGTCCGTATCGAGGAATGCGCGCCGGTCTCGAAATCCAAACGCTGGAGGGTTGTGACCGAAGCTTCGGCTTGACCGTCACAGACTCCGGTTTGATCGAAACCCTGGGCTAAGGTGCCCAAAGGTCGGGAGAAACCTAAATGATCCAGATGCAAACCAATCTGGATGTTGCTGACAACTCCGGCGCTCGCCGGGTGCAGTGCATCAAGGTTCTGGGCGGCTCGCATCGCCGCTATGCATCCGTGGGCGACATCATCGTGGTGTCGGTCAAGGAAGCCATTCCGAAAGGCCGTGTCAAAAAGGGCGACGTGCGTAAAGCCGTCGTCGTGCGCACCGCCAAGGAAGTTCGCCGTGAAGACGGCACCGCCATCCGCTTTGACCGCAATGCGGCCGTCATCCTGAACAACCAGGGTGAGCCCGTTGGTACCCGTATCTTCGGGCCGGTCGTGCGTGAACTGCGCGCAAAGAACTTCATGAAGATCATTTCGCTTGCGCCGGAGGTGCTCTGATGGCTGCGAAACTCAAGAAGGGCGACAAGGTCGTCGTTCTGGCCGGTAAGGACCGTGGCAAGCAGGGCGAAATCGCCCAGGTGATGCCCGCCGACAACCAGGCCATCGTGGACGGGATCAACATTTCCATCCGCCACACCAAGCAAAGCCAGACCAGCCAGGGCGGCCGCATTCCGAAAGCGATGCCGATCGACCTGTCGAACCTGTCGGCACTGGACAAGAACGGCAAGGCCACTCGTGTGGGCTTCCGCGTCGAGGACGGCAAGAAAGTCCGCTTTGCCAAGACCACCGGGGAGGCCCTCTGATGCTTGACACAGCCACCTATACCCCGCGTCTGAAGGCGGAATACAAAACCCGCATCCGTGCGGCGCTGATGGAAGAATTCGGCTACAAGAACGAAATGCAGCTGCCCAAGCTCGATAAGATCGTGCTGAACATGGGCATCGGCGAAGCGGTCAAGGACACCAAGAAGGTGAAATCGGCCGAGGCGGATCTGACCGCGATCGCTGGTCAGAAGGCAGTCATCACCAAGGCCAAGAACTCGATCGCCGGGTTCCGGGTCCGTGAGGAAATGCCGCTGGGCGTGAAGGTCACCCTGCGCGGCGACCGGATGTACGAATTCTTTGATCGCCTGATCACCGTCGCACTGCCCCGCGTCCGCGACTTCCGCGGCGTCAAGGGTTCATCGTTCGATGGGCGTGGCAACTATGCCATGGGCATCAAGGAACATATCGTGTTCCCCGAGATCGAATTCGACAAGGTCGATGAAGTCTGGGGCATGGATGTGATCATCTGCACCACCGCGCAAACCGACGCGGAAGCCAAGGCCCTGTTGAAGCAATTCAACATGCCCTTCAACAGCTGACGCAGGACGGAGAGAGAAACATGGCCAAGAAATCCATGGTCGAACGCGAGAAGAAGCGTCAGCGCCTGGTGCAAAAGTATGCCGCCAAGCGCGCCGCGCTCAAAGACGTCGCAAATGACCAGAATGTGTCGATGGAAGACCGCTTCAAGGCGAATCTGAAGCTTGCCCAGCTGCCGCGCAACTCCTCGACGGTGCGTCTGCACAATCGCTGCGAGCTGACGGGCCGCCCCAAGGCCTACTATCGTAAACTGAAACTGTCGCGGATCATGCTGCGTGAACTGTCCTCGTTCGGGCAAGTTCCGGGCATGGTCAAGTCCAGCTGGTAAGGGAGGAGAGACCATGTCAATGAACGATCCTCTCGGTGATATGCTGACACGTATCCGTAACGCGCAGATGCGCGGCAAATCGACCGTGCGCTCGCCCGCGTCGAAGCTGCGCGCCTGGGTGCTGGATGTGCTGACAGCCGAAGGCTACATCCGCGGCTACGAGCCTGTGACCAGCGCTTTGGGACATCCCGAACTGGAAATCTCGCTCAAGTACGCCTCGGGCGAACCTGCGATCCGCGAACTCAAGCGCGTGTCCAAACCGGGCCGCCGGGTCTATACCGGTTCCAAGGAAATTCCGATGGTCCGCAATGGCCTTGGTGTTTCGGTGGTGTCCACTCCTAAGGGCGTCATGTCAGATGCAGCAGCGCGCGCGGCCAATGTTGGCGGCGAAGTGCTCTGCCGCGTGTTCTGAGGAGGGCTGAAATGTCTCGTATTGGCAAAAAGCCGGTTGAGCTGCCTTCGGGCGTGACGGCGAGTGTTTCGGGCCAGACCATCTCGGTCAAGGGCCCCAAGGGCACCCGCAGCTTCACCGCAACCGATGACATCGACCTTATCGTCGATGGCAACACCGTAACCGTCAAACCGCGCGGAAATTCGAAGCGGGCGCGTCAGCAATGGGGCCTTTCGCGCTCGATGGTGGCGAACCTTGCGCAGGGCGTGACCGGCGGCTTCAAGAAAGATCTGGAACTGGTCGGCGTGGGTTACCGCGCGGCGATGCAGGGCAAGGATCTGAAGCTGTCGCTCGGCTACAGCCACGAAGTGATCTTCGAGGTTCCTGCCGGTGTGACCGTGAGTGCGCCGAAACCGACCGAGGTAGTGATCGAAGGTATCGATCAGCAGCTCGTCGGCCAGGTTGCGGCGAATATCCGTGAGTGGCGCAAGCCCGAGCCCTACAAGGGCAAGGGCATCCGCTACAAGGATGAGTATATCTTCCGCAAGGAAGGCAAGAAGAAGTAAGGGCGCGTATCATGGCGAACACAAAAGCGAAGCTGTTCCAGAAACGCCGCCTGCGCGTGAGGAACAAACTGCGGAAAACTGCCAACGGCCGTCTGCGCCTGTCGGTTCACCGCTCGAACAAGAACATCAGCGCCCAGCTGATCGACGATGTGAAGGGGATTACCGTCGCGGCGGCCTCGACACTCGAAAAAGAGCTGGGTGTGGTTGGTGTCAACAACGTCGAGGCTGCC
Source organism: Pararhodobacter sp. (assembly GCF_036802785.1). Taxonomy (GTDB): domain Bacteria; phylum Pseudomonadota; class Alphaproteobacteria; order Rhodobacterales; family Rhodobacteraceae; genus Pararhodobacter. The sequence continues at coordinate 17,622 of NZ_DAIRVN010000071.1, read as the reverse complement.
GCGAAGGTCGGCACGACCCTTGCCGAGCGCGCGAAAGCCGCCGGTGTGGAAGCGTGCTACTTCGACCGTGGCGGGTTCCTCTTTCACGGGAAGGTCAAGGCACTCGCCGAAGCCGCCCGTGAAGGCGGCCTGAAGTTCTGAGGAGACGATTATGGCAGAGAGAGATAACCGCCGGGATAACCGCGATCGTCGTGATCGCGAAGAAACCCCGGAATTCGCCGATCGTCTGGTAGCGATCAACCGTGTGTCGAAGACTGTGAAGGGCGGCAAGCGCTTCGGGTTCGCGGCACTGGTGGTCGTTGGCGATCAGAAGGGCCGTGTGGGCTTCGGCAAGGGCAAGGCCAAAGAGGTCCCCGAGGCGATCCGCAAGGCGACCGAGCAGGCCAAGCGCCAGATGATCCGGGTGCCGCTGCGCGATGGCCGCACGCTGCATCATGACATCGAAGGGCGTCATGGCGCGGGCAAAGTGGTGATGCGGACGGCTGTGGCCGGTACCGGTATCATTGCTGGTGGTCCGATGCGTGCCGTGTTCGAGATGCTGGGCCTTCAGGATGTCGTGGCAAAATCGCTCGGCAGCCAGAACCCCTACAACATGATCCGCGCCACCATGGACGGTCTGCGTAAGGAAGCCAGCCCCCGTCAGGTCGCGCAGCGTCGCGGCAAGAAGGTGGCCGACATCCTGCGCAAGCCTGATGGCGAGCTGCAGCAGCAGCCAGTCGAAGCTTAAGGAGCGGAACCATGGCAAAAACCATCGTCGTCAAGCAGATCGGCTCACCGATCCGCCGTCCTGCCGTTCAGCGTGCTACGCTGAAGGGCCTGGGCCTGAACAAGATGCACCGCACCCGCGAGCTGGAGGATACCCCCTCGGTCCGCGGTATGGTCGCCTCGGTCTCGCACATGGTGCAGATCATCGAAGAGCGCGGCTGACACGCGCGCGGGCGAAGGCCCTTTCAAGGGCCTTTCTCCGGCGTCCACGCCGGATGCCGCATAACAGAACAGCACGCCCCGGTTCAGCCGGGGCGCTTTGCGTTCCGGTTCAGGCTTTCGCACTCCGTTTCGTGATCGCTCCGGCAGTGCGCAGCGGGGCTGGTATGTGTATGCTCGCGCATAACGCCGCTGGCACAGCGGCAAGGTTCACCGATGCAAAGCAATAGGCTACAGATGCGGAAAGCTGAAAGCGTACTCTTGGGTTCGGTGATTGTGTTTGCCACCGCAGCATCGGCCATGGCGGGGGTCTGCAACTACCGCCCCAGCACGATGGTCGGCGGCGCCGTGACGAGCATGTCAGCCGGGGCAGGCACTCTTGTCGCCAGCAGTGGTGCTGTCATAGGGGCGACGGGCTATTATACAATTCTTCAGGCTGGCTCCAGCGCCATCGGGGCCTCTGCCGCCGGGGCGCTCGGCGCCATTGCCGGCACTGCTGGCGCGATTCTCTCGGCGCCTGCCACCCTTGTGCTGGGCGGTGTGGCAGGCGGGCTTGAAGCGGCATGTTACTTCACCGATGAGCGCGTTACTGACTACAATGCCGTACTGGCCTTTATGGACCATCTGCATCAGCATCACCCGGAAGATCGTTTCCGGCTGGTTCGCGGCATTCCCGGCCGGCAGGATGACGCCATACGGATATGGAACCCCCGGACCGAAGGGCTGGACAGGTATCTGGTCGCGGAGCTTTACATCGTCAACGGAACCCTGATGGTGCGCAGGCGCTGGGGTATCGACACCAATCTTGGCAACATCGCCTTCGTTCCGGCGGAAACCGAATAGGCCCAAGGCCGCCGCGAGGGAATTTTGTTATGCGCGGGGGTTCTGCACAGGGAACCTTGCGCAACCGGGGCGCGCCGGATATACCGCGCCGGTCCGATGATGAGTCGTGTCATCCGACACGGCCTTAACACACAGTGCCGCGTTGCCCCTGATCCGTCGCAGGAGGGGTATTCCGGCCAAGGAGAATGCGACATGAAACTGAACGAACTTCACGACAATCCCGGCTCCTCCAAGACCAAGAAGCGCGTTGCGCGTGGTCCCGGTTCGGGCAAGGGCAAAACGGCTGGCCGTGGTATCAAGGGCCAGAAATCGCGCTCGGGCGTGTCGATCAACGCCTATGAGGGCGGCCAGATGCCGCTGTACCGCCGTCTGCCGAAGCGTGGCTTCACCAAGCCGAACCGCAAATCCTGGGCCGTTGTGAACCTTGGCGCCATCGCCAAGTTCATCGAGGCCGGCAAGATCGACGCCAAGGCCGAGATCAACGAGGATGTGCTGGTGACCTCGGGTCTGGTGCGCCGCAAGCTGGATGGCATCCGCGTTCTGGCCAAGGGCGAGATCGCGCAGAAGGTTGCGCTGGTTGTCTCGGGCGCGTCCAAGGCGGCTGTCGAAGCGGTCGAAAAAGCGGGTGGCACGCTGAAAACTGCTGAGCCGGTGGCCGCAGCGGCTGAATAAGGTGTTGTGAGCCGCCGCAAGGGCGCTTACATCATCACACAGGTTTTCCTGCGCCGCCAACCGGGAACCGGTCTGGCGGCGCCGTCATGAAAGAGACGTGCATATGGCATCTGCTGCAGAGCAAATGGCGGCGAACACAAGCTGGGCCGCTTTCGCGAAGGCAAAGGATCTGCGCCAGCGGATCTTCTTCGCAATCGGGCTTCTGATCGTCTACCGGATCGGCACCTATATCCCGGTTCCCGGCATCGACGGCAGTGCGCTGCGCGAATTCATGGATGAGGCCGCGGCAGGCATCGGCGGCATGCTCAACATGTTCACCGGCGGTGCCATCTCGCGCATGGGGATCTTTGCGCTGGGGATCATGCCCTATATCTCGGCGTCGATCATCGTGCAGCTTGTCTCGGCCATGTATGGCCCCTGGGCACAGCTGAAGAAAGAGGGTGAGCTGGGGCGGCGCAAGCTGAACCAATACACCCGTTATGGCACGGTCCTCCTTGCCCTGATGCAGTCTTATGGTCTTGCCCTCAGCCTTGAGGCGGGCGATCTGGCGACCGATCCGGGCTGGTTCTTCCGCATTTCCACCATCATCACGCTGGTCGGCGGCACGCTGTTCCTGATGTGGCTGGGCGAGCAGATCACGGCGCGTGGCATCGGCAACGGTATTTCGCTGATCATCTTTGTCGGCATCATCGCTGAAATTCCGGCGCAGCTGGCGCAGTTCCTGTCGCAGGGCCGCTCTGGCAACGTCAGCCCGGTTGTGGTGATCGGTATCTTGCTGCTGATGATCGCGCTGGTGGCGTTTGTGGTCTTTATGGAGCGCGCGCTCCGAAAAGTGCATATCCAGTATCCGCGCCGTCAGGTGGGGATGAAGGTATTTGACGGCGGCTCGTCGCATCTGCCGATCAAGGTCAACCCGGCCAACGTGATTCCGGCGATCTTTGCCTCGTCGCTTTTGCTGCTGCCGACCACGGTTGCCACCTTCTCGGGCGGGTCGTCCAGCGGGTTCATGGCGACGCTGCTGGCTTATTTCGGCCCGGGCCAGCCGCTTTACCTGCTGTTCTTCGCCGCCATGATCATCTTCTTCACCTTCTTCTACACGCTCAACGTGTCGTTCAAGGTCGATGATGTGGCCGAGAATCTGAAGAACCAGAACGGCTTCATTCCCGGTATCCGCCCCGGCAAACGCACCGAGGAATACCTCTATTACGTCGTCACCCGGATTGTGACGGTCGGTGCCCTCTATCTGACCGGCGTTGCCCTGATGCCGGAAATCCTGCGCGCTCAGCTGTCGATTCCGTTCTACTTTGGCGGCACATCGGTGCTGATTATCGTGGCGGTGGGGCTTGATACGATGAGTCAGGTGCAGTCGCATCTTGTGGCGCATCAGTATGAAGGGCTGCTGGAGAAATCGCAGTTGCGCGGTCGCAAGCGCAGCACCACCAAGAAGGGGCCCGCGCTGCGATGAACATCATTCTTCTGGGCGCCCCGGGCGCAGGCAAGGGCACACAGGCGCGGAACCTTGTCGAGAAAAAGGGCATGATCCAGCTTTCCACCGGCGACATGCTGCGCGCCGCCCGCACCTCGGGCACGGAGATGGGCATCCGCGTGGCGGAAGTGATGGATCGCGGCGAACTCGTCACCGACGAGATCGTGATCGGCCTGATCGGCGAGGCGCTGGACAGCGCCTCGGCCACGGGCGGGGTGATCTTTGACGGATTCCCCCGCACGCTGGCCCAGGCCGATGCCCTCGGGGAGCTTCTGGAAGAAAAGGGCCTTGCCCTTGATGGCGTGATTGAACTGCGCGTTGATGATGAAGCGCTGGTGGACCGTATCACCGGCCGCTTCACCTGCGGCAACTGCGGTGAGGTCTATCATGACCGCACCAAGCCGACCAAGGTGCCGGGCGTTTGCGATGTCTGCGGTTCCACCGATCTGCAGCGGCGCGGCGACGACAATGAGGAAAGCCTGCGCCAGCGGCTGATGGAATACTACAAGAAGACCTCGCCGCTCATCGGTTATTACCACGCGAAGGGCAGCCTTCATGTGGTCGATGGCCTTGCCCCGATGGCGGAGGTCGAAGCGGCGATTGCTTCGGTGCTGAAGGGTTAACGCCCGGCGGCGGAAAACAGCCAATCACTCTTGACGACCGGCGAGAAAACGCCTAGGCGGAGCGCTCGTTAATACCTTCCGAGTCGGTCTCCGGCCTGGATATTCTGTCTGGCACGGCCACTGCGGCGCGTGTTGTGAAAAAAGGTTCTGGCACTACGGAACCGCAACGAAAGGAAGAACCGCGTGGCACGTATTGCTGGCGTTAACATCCCTACCGGAAAGCGCGTTCCCATTGCGCTGACCTATATCCACGGCATCGGCCCGAATGTTGCCGGGCAGATCGTCGCTGCGCTCAACATCGAGCCCTCGCGCCGTGTCAACCAGCTGTCGGATGACGAAGTGCTCGCGATCCGCGAGTATATCGACGCCAACCTGACGGTCGAAGGCGATCTGCGCCGCGAAGTGCAGATGAACGTCAAGCGTATGATGGATATCGGCTCGTATCGCGGGCTGCGCCATCGTCGCAACCTCCCCGTGCGCGGTCAGCGCACGCATACCAACGCCCGCACCCGCAAGGGTCCTGCGAAGGCGATTGCCGGTAAGAAGAAATAAGGGGAGGCTCAGACAATGGCACGTGATAAAACGCGCGTTAAGCGCAAGGAACGTAAAAACATCGCTGCTGGTGTGGCGCATGTGAATTCATCGTTCAACAACACCAAGATCCTGATTTCCGATGTGCAGGGCAACGCGATCTCGTGGTCGTCGGCCGGCACGATGGGCTTCAAGGGTTCGCGTAAATCGACCCCCTATGCGGCACAGCTCGCCGCCGAAGACGCTGCCCGCAAGGCGCAGGAGCATGGCCTCAAGACCCTTGAGGTCGAGGTTCAGGGCCCTGGCTCGGGCCGCGAATCGGCGCTGCGGGCGCTGGCTGCTGCCGGGCTGAACATTACCGCTATCCGCGACGTTACCCCGCTGGCACATAACGGCTGCCGTCCGCCGAAGCGCCGCCGCGTCTGACGCCGCAATCTGTATTACGGGCCGCGCCGCAAGGGCGCGGTCCGGCTTTGTCGTTTAGACCCTCGGGCGTATCCGGTTTGGCATGGACCGGATACTGGAATGGAGGCGAACCATGATCCATAAAAATTGGCAGGAACTTATCAAGCCCGCGCAGCTTGACGTGAAGCCCGGCGCCGATGCGTCGCGCCGCGCGACTGTCGTTGCTGAGCCGCTTGAGCGTGGCTTCGGTCTGACGCTGGGTAACGCCCTGCGCCGTGTACTGATGTCCTCGCTTCAGGGCGCGGCGATTACCTCGGTTCAGATCGACAATGTCCTGCACGAGTTCTCCTCGGTGGCCGGCGTGCGCGAAGATGTCACCGACATCGTGCTGAACCTCAAGGGCGTCGCGCTGAAGATGGAAGTTGACGGGCCCAAGCGCGTCACCGTCTCGGCCCGTGGCCCGGCTGTGGTCAAGGCCAGCGACATTGCAGTGACCAACGGCATCGAAGTGCTGAACAAGGACCATGTCCTGTGTCACCTCGATGACGGCGCTGAGCTGTTCATGGAACTGACCGTAAGCACCGGCAAGGGCTATGTTTCGGCTGACAAGAACCGGCCCGAAGATGCGCCCATCGGCCTGATTCCGATCGACGCGATCTATTCGCCGGTCCGCAAGGTAGCTTATGAAGTGCAGCCCACCCGTGAGGGTCAGGTGCTGGACTATGACAAGCTGACCATGAAGATCGAAACCGACGGCTCGGTCACCCCCGAAGACGCCGTGGCCTTTGCCGCGCGCATCCTTCAGGACCAGCTTCAGATCTTCGTCAACTTTGAAGAGCCTGAGGCCGCAGGCCGTGGCGATGCAGATGACGGGCTGGAGTTCAACCCGCTGCTGCTGAAGAAAGTCGACGAGCTGGAACTGTCGGTCCGTTCGGCGAACTGCCTGAAGAACGACAATATCGTCTATATCGGCGACCTGATCCAGAAAACCGAAGCCGAGATGCTCCGCACCCCGAACTTTGGTCGCAAGTCGCTCAACGAGATCAAGGAAGTGCTTTCGGGCATGGGCCTTCACCTCGGTATGGAAGTCGAAGACTGGCCGCCTGAGAACATCGAAGAGCTGGCCAAGCGTTTCGAAGACCAGTTCTGAACTACCGGGGGGCGCCGCAACAGGCGCCCCGCCATCGGGCACTCCGCCCGCAAGGAGAGCGGCCCATGCGTAGGACCGCCGGACAAAGCAAAAACGTAACGCGATAGGAGAAAAATCATGCGTCACGCCCGTGGCTATCGCCGCCTCAACCGCACCCATGAGCACCGCAAGGCGCTCTGGGCTAACATGGCCGGCTCGTTGATCGAGCATGAGCAGATCAAGACGACTCTGCCCAAGGCCAAGGAACTGCGCCCGATCGTCGAGAAGCTGATCACACTGGCCAAGCGCGGCGATCTGCACGCCCGTCGCCAGGCCGGTGCGCAGCTGAAAGAAGATCAGTATGTCACCAAGCTGTTCGACATTCTGGGCCCGCGCTACAAGGACCGTCAGGGTGGATACATCCGCGTCCTGAAGGCCGGTTTCCGCTATGGCGACATGGCACCGATGGCGATCATCGAATTCGTTGAGCGCGATGTGAATGCCAAAGGCGCTGGCGACCGTGCCCGCCTTGAGGCTGCCGAGGACTGATCGCAGTGCCTTGGCACTGAATGGAAACCCGCGCCCCGGCGCGGGTTTTTTCGTTATGCAGTGCCTGGGTCTCAGGAGCGGCGCCTCAGGAATTGTATCCGCCCCGCAAGGCCCCCATATCTGCACCGATCAACCAATCGGAGTGCCCCATGCGCCTTGCTTCCCTGCTTGCCGCCCTTGCGCTGATCCTGCCCGCCCCTTTGTTGTCGCAAGCCGTTCCGGAAACCCGCGCCGAGATATCGCTCAGCTTCGCCCCCGTGGTGCGCGAGGCCGCGCCCGGTGTGGTCAGTATCTACGCCAGCCGGGTGGTGGAGGCCCGGCCCAACCCGTTCTTCGATGACCCGCTCTTTGGCCAGCTGTTCGGTGATTTCGGCCGCTCGGTGCCGCGGGTACAGAATGCGCTGGGGTCCGGCGTCATCGTCTCACCGGACGGGATTGTGGTGTCGAACTACCATGTGGTCGGTGGTGCCTCGGATATCCGGGTGGTGCTGGGCGACCGGCGCGAATTTGCCGCCGATCTGATTCTCAGCGATGCGGAAAGCGACCTTGCGGTGCTGCGCCTGCGCGGGGCTGAAGGGCTTCCCGCCCTGCCGCTCGCCGATTCGGACCAGTTGCAGGTCGGCGATCTGGTGCTGGCCATCGGCAACCCCTTTGGTGTGGGGCAGACGGTGTCCAGCGGGATTGTGTCGGCGCTGGCGCGTTCGGGCATCGCGGTGGGGTCCGGGCGGGGCTACTTTATTCAGACCGATGCCGCCATCAACCCCGGCAACTCGGGCGGGGCGCTGATTGATCTGGCCGGGCGGCTGGTGGGGATCAACACCGCCATTCTGACCCGCACTGGCGGATCGCATGGGATCGGCTTTGCCATCCCTTCCAATCTGGTGGCACAGGTTGTGGCGCAGGCGCGCGAGGGGAACGCGCGTTTCGTGCGGCCCTGGGCCGGAATTTCGGGGCAAGCTGTCGACGCCGCCCTTGCCGAGGCCTTTGGGCTGAGCCTGCCGCAGGGCGTGGTGATCACCGACCTGCACCCGCTGTCGCCGCTGGCCGCTGCCGGGTTGCAGACGGGCGATGTGGTGCTGAGCATTGACGGCGAGCCGGTGAATTCGGCGCCCGAGATGATGTTCCGCCTGTCAGCGCGGGGGATCGGCGGTGAGGCGCGGCTGGACACGTTGCGCGGTGATACGCGGAGCAGCGCCACCATCGCCCTGATCGCCCCGCCCGAAGAGCCCGCGCGCGCGCGTCTGGAGGTCCGCGCGCCCGCGCTGCGCGGGCTGGTCGCCGAGAATATCAACCCTGCCGTCATAGCCGAGTTCAACCTTGCCCCGGGCGCCAGCGGCGTGATCGTCGCCGGGGCCGAGGATATCGCCCGGCGCGCCGGGCTGCGCCCCGGGGATATCCTGCTGGCCGTCAACCGTATGCCCGTGCATAGCACCGCCGATCTGGAGCGGGCGCTACGCGACGCCGGGCGCAACTGGGAGGTGGAGATTGTGCGCGACGGGCGGCGGAGCTGGCTGCGGTTCCGTCTGTGAGCCGTCACGCGAAAGGGGGAAGGGCAGAGGGGGGCCAGCCCCCCGACGCCTTCGGCGCCTCCCCCCGGCGTATTTACGGCAAGATGAAGCAAAAGCCGTTTCGCGCCGGAGCGGGGCAGCGTAGGGTTGGCGCGAGGGAAGCGCATGGCCGATCTGTTCGATAACACCCCGTCGCGTGCCGATGACGCGCCGCGCCCGCTGGCAGACCGCCTGCGGCCCCGTTCGCTTGCCGATGTGATCGGGCAGGAAAAGGTGCTGGGCACGGACGGCCCGCTGGGCGCGATGCTGACGGCCGGGGCGCTGTCGTCGCTGGTGCTCTGGGGGCCGCCCGGCGTGGGCAAGACAACCATCGCCCGCCTGCTGGCCGATGCGACCGATCTGCATTTTGTCCAGATCAGCGCGATTTTCACTGGCATGCCGGATCTGCGCAAGGTGTTCGAGGCCGCGCGGATGCGGCGGACGAACGGGCAGGGGACGCTGCTGTTCGTCGATGAGATCCATCGCTTCAACAAGGCTCAGCAGGACGGGTTTCTGCCGCATATGGAGGATGGTACGATCCTGCTGGTCGGCGCGACCACTGAGAACCCCTCGTTCGAGCTGAACGCGGCGCTTCTGAGCCGGGCGCAGGTGATCGTGCTGGAACGCCTGACGCTGGCGCATCTGGAGCGGCTGGCTCAGCGCGCCGAGCAGGCCTTTGAGCGCGCGCTGCCCCTGACGGCCGAGGCGCGCGAGTCGCTGCTGGAGATGGCAGATGGTGACGGGCGCGCGCTTCTGAATCTGATCGAGCAGGTGATGGCATGGAAACTGCCCGCGCCGTTGGACCCGGACGCCTTGTCGAAGCGGCTGATGCGGCGCGCGGCGCGTTACGACAAATCCGGTGATGAGCATTACAACCTGATCTCGGCGCTGCACAAATCGGTGCGCGGCTCAGACCCGGATGCTGCGCTTTACTGGTTTGCGCGGATGCTGGAGGGGGGCGAGGATCCGCGCTTTCTGGCCCGGCGCATCACCCGCATGGCGGTGGAGGATATCGGGCTGGCGGACCCGCAGGCGCAGGCCATCTGCCTTGAGGCCTGGCAGGTCTATGAGCGCCTTGGCAGCCCGGAGGGGGAGCTGGCGCTGGCGCAGGCGCTGGTCTATCTGGCCCTCGCGCCCAAATCGAACGCGGTCTATACGGCCTTCAAGGGCGCGCAGGCGCTGGCACGCAAGACCGGCTCCACCCCGCCGCCCGCGCATATCCTGAATGCGCCGACCGCGCTGATGAAAGAGCAGGGCTATGGCGCGGGGTATGAGTATGACCATGACGCGGCGGACGGGTTTTCGGGGCAGAACTATTTCCCCGATGGCGTGAAGCGCCCGGTTCTCTATGCCCCGCCCGAGCGCGGGTTCGAGCGGGAGCTGGGCAAGCGGGTGGCCTATTTCGCCAAGCTGCGCGCGCGCAGGCAGGGCGGTTGACAAGCGGGCGGGAAGGGCACAGAGAGCGGCGATGTTGAGCAACCTCTTTCTGATGGCTTTGGGTGGCGCCGCCGGGTCGATGCTGCGCTGGCGGACCATGGTTGGCGGAGCGCGGCCTTCCGGGCCGGTTCGGGCGGACTGGGGCTGGCCGCGTTGCTGGCAGGAATGACATTGGGGCGGATGATCGCATGAGCAGAGTTCAGACAATCACCATCGGTGCCGAAGAAGGTGATCAGCGGCTTGATCGCTGGATCAGACGGCACTTTCCGCAGATGACGCAGGCCATGGTTGAAAAGGCCTGCCGCAAGGGTGAAATCAGGGTCGATGGTGGCCGGGTCAAGCCCGCCACCCGTATCGAGGCGGGGCAGAGCGTGCGCCTGCCGCCGATGCCGGATGAGCTTGCCCCGCGGCCCAAGCCTGATATCCCCGACTATCCCTCAGCCGATGTCGAGATGATCCAGCGCGCCGTCCTGTGGAAGGATGAGCATATCATCGCGATCAACAAGCCCCCCGGCCTGCCCAGTCAGGGCGGATCGGGGCAGGGTAACCGCCATGTCGATGCGCTGACCGAGGCCCTCAAATTCGGCTACAAGGACCGCCCTGTGCTGGTTCACCGGCTGGACAAGGACACCTCCGGCGTGATGCTGCTGGCGCGCACCCCGCGTGTGGCGCGGCGCCTGAACGAGGCCTTTCGCGCCCGCACCACCCGCAAGATCTATTGGGCGATCGTTGCCGGCGTGCCCAGCCCGCTGATGGGCACCATCCGCTACGGGCTGGTCAAGGCGGGCGGGCGGGAGAGCGAAAAGATGCATTGCGTCCTGCCCGGCGATGTTGACAAGACCGAGGGTGCCAAGCGCGCCACCACCGATTATGCCGTGCTGGACCGGCTGGGCAGCCGTGCCGCCTGGGTGGCGCTGGCGCCGATCACCGGGCGCACCCATCAGCTGCGCGCGCATATGGCGGAACTGGGCAACCCCATTATCGGCGATGGCAAATATGGCGGCTCAGGGCAGGAGAATCTGGGCGATGGCTGGGGGGCGCAACTGGGCGGCGATATCAGCCGCAAGCTGCACCTGCACGCCCGCTCCATCCGCTTCCGCCACCCGGTCACGGACAAGGACGTTACCCTGACCGCCCCTTTGCCCGAACATATGGCGCGCAGCTGGAAAACGCTGGGCTGGCATGAAAATGACGTGCCCGCCGACCCGTTTGCGGAGGAAGAATGACGCAGCGGCTGGTTGTTTTCGATGTCGATGGAACGCTTGTTGACAGTCAGGCGCATATTCTGGGCGCCATGTCGCTGGCTTATACGGGGCAGGGCCTGCCCGTGCCCGCGCGCAGTGATGTGCTGAACATCGTGGGCCTGTCGCTGCCGCAGGCCTTTGCCCGGCTGATGCCGGAGGGCGATGCGGCGCAGATCGAGGCGCTGGTGACGGGCTACAAATCCAGCTTCGGCACGCTGCGCGCGGTCGATAACTCGCCGCTTTATCCCGGTGCGAAAGCCGCGCTCGACAGTCTTGTTGCGCAGGGCGGGGTGGTGCTGGGTGTGGCCACCGGCAAGTCACGGCGCGGGCTGGATCATGTGCTGGCCGCCCATGCGCTGGAGGGGTATTTTCGCACCACGCAGGTTGCCGATGACCACCCGTCAAAGCCGCATCCTTCCATGCTGCACGCCTGCCTCTCAGATACCGGAGCCACCGGCGGCGTGATGATCGGCGACACCAGCTATGACATTGAAATGGGCCGCGCGGCCGGGTTTCGCACGCTGGGGGTTGCATGGGGTTATCACGCTGTGGAGGTGCTGGAACGCGCGGGGGCTGATCTGGTGATCGACAGTTATGATGCCCTGACCGCGGCGCTTGATGAGCTGTGGAGCATGGCATGAGCGACTGGGCGCCCAAGCGCTTCTGGAAAGCCGCCGAGGTGGTTGAGGTTGATGGCGGCTTCACTGTCCATCTGGATGGCCGCACCATCAAGACTCCGGCGAAAGAGCCGCTGGTGGTGCCGACCTGCGCGCTGGCCGGTCTGATCGCGGCGGAGTGGGAGGCGCAGGGCGACAAGATCGCGCCGGAAACCATGCCCGCAACCCGTGCCGCCAATGCCGCCATCGACAAGGTGCGCGGCCAGTTTGATGAGGTGGCGGGGCTGGTTGCTGCTTATGGCGAGACCGATCTGCTGTGCTACCGCGTGCAGGCGCCCGAAGCGCTGCGCGCGCGTCAGGATGCCGCCTGGGACCCGCTTCTGCACTGGTCGGCCGCGCAGTTCGGCCTGCGCTGGGTGGTGCTTGAGGGCGTGATGCCGCAGCCGCAACCGCCTGAGACAATTGCCGCGCTGAACGCCCGGGTGGCGCGGTTTTCACCGTTCGAGCTGACGGCCTTTCATGACCTTGTCGCCATGTCCGGCTCGCTTGTCATCGGACTGGCGGTGACCGAGGGTTTTGATGCGCCTGAAACGCTCTGGCAGCTTTCGCGAATCGATGAAGACTGGCAGCGCGAACAATGGGGCGAGGATGACGAGGCGATCGCGCTGGCCGCGCTGCGGCGGCAGAGCTTTCTGAACGCGGCCGCGTTCTTTGCTGCGCTGCGCTGAGCCCGGCGCAAGATACTTGCTTCCATGGCAGCGGTAACAGTCTGAATCCTGTGCAATCATTTCCTCCGGTCCGTTCCGTACCGGGCTGACACATCACCGGATGGAATGGAGGGCTTGACGACTGGTGATAATCGGCACAAATTCGCCCATGCAGCAGCCGAAAGGCCGCGCCGCATTGTCTTCTCAATGACGGGCCGGTCTCCTGACTGGCATGCATGGGCCCAACGGGTTCGAACAGATCGCTGGTAACAGCGGCGGAAACAGGAAGAGGTATCTAATGAAGAAATCCGTATTTTTTGGCACCCTCGCCGCAACCGCGATCAGCGGTGGTGCGGCGATGGCGCAGCAGACAATGTCCGATGTGCAGGCGCGGGGCGAGCTGAACTGCGGCGTTTCCACCGGCGTCAACGGCTTTTCGGCCCCCGATGCCAACGGCGTCTGGCAGGGCTTTGACGTGGCGATCTGCCGTGCCGTTGCCGCAGCCGTGCTGGATGACCCGATGGCGGTGAACTTCGTGCCGACCACCGGCCAGACCCGCTTTACCGCGCTGTCGTCGGGCGAAGTTGATCTGCTGCCGCGCAACACCACCTGGACCTTCTCGCGCGATGTTGACCTGAGCCTGACCTTCATCGGCGTCAACTACTACGACGGCCAGGGCTTCATGGTGAACCGTGCACTGGGTGTCTCCTCGGCGACCGAACTTGATGGTGCGACCGTCTGCATTCAGACCGGCACCACGACCGAGCTGAACCTTGCTGACTATTTCCGCGTCAACAATATGAGCTATGAGCCGGTTCCGATTGAAACCAACGCCGAAGCGCAGCAGCAGTATCTGGCGGGCGCCTGCGACGTCTACACCACCGACGTGTCTGGCCTTGCCGCAACCCGCGCCTCGTTTGAGACGCCGGGCGATCATGCGATCCTGCCCGAAGTCATCTCCAAAGAGCCGCTTGGCCCTGCAGTGCGCCACGGCGACGACCAGTGGGCAGACCTGAACCGCTGGGTGCTGAACGCACTGATCGCGGCTGAAGAGCTGGGCGTCACCTCGGCCAATCTGGCTGAACTGGCTGCCGGCACCAACAACCCCGAAATCAACCGCATGCTCGGCACCGAGGGCAACCTGGGTGAGATGCTGGGGCTTGATGCCGAATGGGCCCAGCGTGCCCTTGCCGCTGGCGGCAACTATGGCGAGATATTCGCCAATAACATCGGCGAGCAGACCCCGATCGGTCTGGCGCGCGGCCTCAACGCACAGTGGACCCAGGGCGGGCTGATGTACGCCCCGCCGTTCCGCTAAGTCCGGCCCGGAGGGCGCGCGATCAAGAAGGGTCGCGCGCCCTCTCCCTCTTTACAAGATTTGCATAACCGCGCGATCTTCGGCCCCTCCGGCAGCCCCTCTGGGCCACCGTAGCCGAAGCCATAAAAAATCAACCGTCGCGGGTTGCAGGGAGATATTTTCATGGCCATGGACAGCGGGGCTCCGCGGGAGTCCTTTCGCCTGAGCATGCTGCTTTACGATACGCGGTATCGCTCATACACGATCCAGATTTTTGCGCTGATGCTTCTCATGCTGGGCGCCGCCTGGCTGATTGACAACACCGTCAAGAACCTGGCGGTGCTGGGCAAGGATTTCTCGTTCCGCTTTTTGTGGAGCACGGCGGGCTACGACATCAGCCAGCGCCCCATCGAATACAACAGCACGATGACCCATGGCCGTGCGGCGATTGTGGGGCTTCTGAATACGCTCATTCTGGCGATCATGGCCTGTACGCTGGCGACCGTTCTGGGTGTCATTGCCGGTGTGTTGCGGCTGTCGAACAACTGGATCGTGGCGCGGCTGATGACCATCTATGTGGAGGTGTTCCGCAACATCCCCACCTTGCTGTGGATTTTGATCTTCGGCGCCATCATGACCGAAGCGATGCCGCCCCCCTCGGCCTTCCGGGGCGATGATCCGGCAGCCTCGATGCTGGTCTTTGACAGTATCGCCGTCACCAATCGCGGGATCTATGTGCCCGAGCCGCTGTTCTCGCGCAGCCTTGGCAACCTTGATCTGGGCGGGGTCCAGCCCAGCTGGGATGCCATCGCCTTTATCGTGGTGGTGGTGCTCAGCATCTGGGCCAATATCCGGCTGGTGCGCCATGCCACGAAAGTGCAGAACGCCACCGGCGTGCGGCCCAAGACATGGTGGAAGAGCATTCTGATCCTGCTGGGGCCGGCTGCCCTGCTGCTGATCGCGCTTGGCTTCCATCTGGGTTATCCGGAACTGCGCGGCTTCAACTTCACCGGCGGCATCCACATGCGCAATTCGCTGATTGCGATGTGTCTGGGGCTGGGCATCTATACCGGCGCCTTCATTGCCGAAAACGTGCGCGCGGGCATTCTGGCCATATCCAAGGGCCAGACCGAGGCCGCTTTCGCGCTGGGCATGCAACCCGGCAAGACCATGCGGCTGGTGATCCTGCCGCAGGCGCTGCGGGTGATCATCCCGCCGCTGATCTCGCAATATCTCAACATCACCAAGAACACCTCGCTGGGGCTTGCGGTGGGGTATATGGACCTGCGCTCCACGCTGGGGGGCATCACCATCAACCAGACCGGGCGTGAGCTTGAGGGGATGATGCTGATGATGCTGGTCTATCTGGTGGTCAGCCTGACCATCTCAGGGGTGATGAACGTCTACAATTCCCGTATCAAGCTGAGGGAGCGGTGAGATGAGCGATACCCACGCCCAAACCGTCGCCTATGTCCGCGATACGATGCTGCCTGAACAGGTGCCGCCCGTCACCGAGCGCGGCGCGGTGAAATGGATGCGCGCGAACCTGTTCGATGGCTGGCTCAGCACCGTGCTGACCGCGCTGTCACTGCTGGCCCTTGCCTGGGCGGTGCTGGCCATCGGCCCGTGGCTCATGAACTCGGTCTGGAACGCAGGCTCGCTGACCGAGTGTCGCCAAATTCTCGATGGCACGTCGGGCGCCTGCTGGGGGGTGATCAGGGATCGCTTCCACCAGCTGATGCTCGGCTTCTACCCCCGTCATCTGTACTGGCGCCCGATTCTGACACTGGTGCTGCTGTTCGTGGCGCTGGGGCCAATTCTGTACCCTTGGGTGCCGCGCAAGATGCTGTGGTTCTCGGCCGCTTTCCCCTTTCTGGGCTACTTTCTTCTCTGGGGTGGCAGTCTCTGGTTTCCGGTGTCGATCGCGCTGGGGTTTGTGGTCGGATATGGTGCCCTTCTGGCCCTGCGCAATTTTGGCACGCTGCTGGCAACCACGGCGGCGATCATCACGCCGGTTTTGTGGTGGCTGTTCGTGGCGGGCGCTTTCGCCAGCACCTTGCATGGCATCCTGCCGCTGGGCATCGAGGGCGTGCGCTCGGACCGCTTTGGCGGCTTCCTGATTTCGCTGGTGATCGGTTTTACCGGCATCGGGCTGTCGCTGCCGCTGGGTATCTTGCTGGCGCTGGGGCGGCAGTCGAACATGGTGCTGATCAAATCGGTCTGCGTGATCTTCATCGAATTCATCCGGGGTGTGCCGCTGATCACGCTCCTGTTCACCGCACAGTTGCTGCTGGGCTACTTCCTGCCGCCGGGCACCTCGTTTGACCTGATCCTGCGGGTGGTGATCATGGTCACGCTCTTTGCCGCGGCCTATATCGCCGAAGTGGTGCGCGGGGGCCTTGCCGCCCTGCCGCGCGGGCAATACGAGGCCGCCGACGCACTGGGGCTGGACTACTGGCGGGCGCAGCGGCTGATCATCATGCCGCAGGCGTTGAAAATCTCGATCCCGGGCATCGTCAACACCTTCATCGGGCTCTTCAAGGATACCACGCTGGTGGTGTTCATCGGCCTGCTGGACCCGGTGGGCCTGTCCAACGCCATCCGTGCATCGAGCGACTGGCAGGGCATCTACTGGGAACTGTTCATGTTCATCGGTGCGGTGTTCTTCATCTTCTGTTTCGGCATGTCGCGCTACTCGATGTATCTCGAGCGGCGGCTGCGAACCGATCATCGTTAAGGAGGCTGTCATGGCTGAAGTGAAACTCGACCCCGGCATCGACCGTGAAATCGACCGCAGCCATATGCAGGTCTCTGACGAGGTGGCGATCCAGATCACGCGGATGAACAAATGGTTCGGCGCTTTCCACGTGTTGCGCGACATCGACATGACGGTGAACCGGGGCGAACGGATCGTGGTCTGCGGCCCGTCCGGCTCGGGCAAGTCAACGCTCATCCGCTGCATCAACCGGCTGGAAGAGCATCAGGCCGGGCAGATCATTGTCGACGGGACCGAGCTGACATCGGATCTGAAGAATATCGACAAGGTGCGCTCAGAGGTGGGGATGGTGTTTCAGCACTTCAACCTGTTCCCGCATCTGACAATTCTGGAGAACTGCACACTGGCACCGATCTGGGTGCGCAAGACACCGCGCCGCGAGGCAGAGGAAATTGCGATGCATTTCCTTGAAAAGGTGAAGATCCCCGAACAGGCGCTGAAGTATCCGGGCCAGCTTTCAGGCGGGCAGCAGCAGCGCGTGGCCATCGCGCGCTCGCTGTGCATGAAGCCGCGTATCATGCTGTTCGACGAGCCCACCTCGGCCCTTGACCCCGAGATGATCAAGGAGGTGCTGGATACGATGATCCAGCTTGCCGAAGAGGGGATGACCATGATCTGCGTAACCCATGAGATGGGCTTTGCGCAGGCGGTGGCGAACCGGGTGATCTTCATGGATCAGGGCCAGATCGTGGAGCAGAATGAGCCGCGCGCGTTTTTCAACAACCCGCAGTCGGACCGCACGAAGCTGTTCCTCAGCCAGATCCTGGGGCACTGAGGCTTCCGGGGCGGGTTTTGGTGGCCGGGCAGGGGGGCTTTGCGCCCCCCTCTTGGCCGT
>NZ_DAIRVN010000070.1:0-26028 GCF_036802785.1 Pararhodobacter sp. | reverse complement strand
CCCCTGCCTAGTGCCCGCGCCCCGACAACGCCCCCATCACCCGGAGTTCATCAAAAACCGCCCCTGAACGGGTTTGAACGACAAGACACAGCCCGCCGTGCCCCGCTTCATCTTGCCCTAAATACGCGGGGGTGAATGAGCCGAAGGCCCAGAGGGGGCAAGGGCCCCTTTTGCGGGCCCGCCAGACTAGCTTTCGGGAAATTGCGCGTGGCACTGGCCCGTTGCCTGCGCGGCGCGCTGCTCTTCGCGCGCAAGGGCGCGTTCAAGCTGCGCGATGCGCTCCTGCTCGTCGGCAACATTGATGGGGCGGCGCGATTCGTGCAGGGTCTGCACCGGCGCCATGCACATGAACCGCATGCCGGTGACGGGGAATAGCAGAATTCCGGCATCATCTCGGTACGGGTGTTGCGCTGGATGGCGTAGCCGCGCGCGATGTTCACCCGCCGCTCGGTCAGCTCTTCCTGCAAGAACCGCACTTCGGCATTCGCGCCCGCGATGCACTGCTCAAGCGGAGTCGCGCATCCGTTCAATGCCAGTGCAAGACCCGCAAAAACTGTAGCCCTGATCAGCGCCGCGCCCGTCATGGCACCCTCCCGATTGCTTTGTCGCCACCAGAATACACCTGCGCGGCGCCCCCGGCAAACGGGTTAAACAGGGCGTATTTGTGGCAAGATGAAGCAGCACGGCGGCACAGAAGCCCGCCGGTCAGTCCAGCTCACGCGCCTCGGCGGCCAGCATGATCGGGATACCGTTGCGGATGGGGAACGCCAGCCGCGCCGTGGACGAGATCAGCTCCTGCCCCGCCGCGTCATATTGCAGGCGCCCCTGAGTAACCGGGCAAACCAGCGCTTCGAGCATCTTGCGGTCAACGGCGGGGCCCGGGGTGGTGGCCTCTGCAGGGACTCCGGTCATTGCATCCGCTCTCCGGGAGTTGCGCTGCTGCGCCCACGCAGGGCAAATTCCATCAGCGTGACCAGGGTCTCGCGCCGGGTCTGAAGCGAGGGTGCTTCAAGCAGCGCCTGACGTTCCTCGGGCGGGAAAGGGCAGAGCATGGAGAGCGCGTTGATCAGAAGCTCATCCTCGGCCTCTTTCAGGCTGCTCCAGTCGGTCGACAGGTCCACCGCTGTGAAATAGCGCGACAGCAGGTCCAGAAAGGCGGGGCGGTCCAGCCCCGGGTCGCGTTCGGCCGGGCCGCGATCGCGCTCAAATCCGTCCCATGATATCTGCCCGCGCCGGTAGGGCGCGAACCCCTCCACCTCGGACAGCAGGCGAAAGCGCGACATCCCGGTCAGGGTGATCATGTAGCGCCCGTCTTCGGTTTCGGAAAACGCCGTCAGCCTTCCGGCGCAGCCGATGGCATGCAGCCGCGCGGCTTCCCCCCCCGGCACGGCGCGCGGCTGTATCAAGCCGATCAGTCGCTCCCGGGTTTTCATGCAATCTTCGAGCATCGCCAGATAGCGCGGCTCAAAGATATGCAGCGGCAGCCGCGCACGGGGCAGCAGCAGCGCCCCGGGCAGGGGAAACAGCGCGATGGAGTCAGGCAGGTCTGGCTGAGTGCTCATGGCCTAAATGTAGTCCTGCGTGCGCCTCAGGCAAATATTATCGAGCTGAGGCGGCGACGTCCCTTCTGCACCAGCGGGTCGGTGGGTTTGAGCGCGTCGAAAATGGTGAAAAGCTGAGTTCTCGCCGCGCCTTCGTTCCAGTCGCGGTCCCGGCGGAACAGCTCCAGCAATTCGTCAATCGCGCTCTCGGTATCGCCGCGGGCATAAAGCGCCTGCGCCAGATCGAACCGCGCCTGATGGTTCGCCGGATCAGCCGTGACAGCGGCGCGGAATTCCTCGACAGGGCCTGCATTGGCGGCCTGCCGGGCCAGCGCAAGCTGCGCGCGCGCGGCTTCAACCTCTTTCGCGTTTTCCATCGGGGCGGGGGCATTGGCCAGAAGCGCCTCGGCCTGATCCAGCTCGCCCATGGCGATATGCGCGCGCGCCAGCCCGCCGAAGGCCGCCGCATTGTCGGGCGTCTGCCCCAGAATGGCGGCGAAAAGCTGCGCGGCCTCGACCGCCGCGCCCTCGGTCAGAAGGGCCTCGCCCTCTTCCAGCGCCGCGCCCAGCCCGTCATCACCCGCCAGCGCCGTCAGCTTGTCGACGAATTTCTTCAGCTCGCCCGCAGGCAGCGCGCCCTGAAAGGCATCGACCGGCCGCCCCTCAAAAAAGGCATAGACGGTGGGAATGGACTGGATGCGCAGCTGCGCGGACAGCTCCTGATTCTCATCGACATTGATCTTGACCATCCGCACCTTGCCGCGCGCCGCGGTCACCGCCGCCTCAAGCGCGGGGCCAAGCGTTTTGCACGGGCCGCACCACGGCGCCCAGAAGTCGACGATGACCGGCACTTCCTGACTGGCCTCGATGACATCGGCCATGAACGTCGCTTCAGAAGAATCCTTGATCAGATCACCCGCCGGCGCGGGATTGGTTTGGTTCATACCCAGCATTGCAGCCCTCATCCGCTAAAAGTCTTTGCCCCTATATGAGGGTCATACCGTCAAAGGCCAAGGGGCAAGTGCTGGACTTCCGCGCCCGTCCCCCTAAGCTTGCCGGGCAACAGACAGGAACGCCCCATGCCCACCATCCTGACTTTCGGCGACAGCAACACCCATGGCACGCCGCCGATCACCGACCGCACGGCCTATGCCCGCCACGCGCCCGGAATCCGCTGGCCCACCGTCATGGCAGCGCGGCTGCGGGCGGACTGGTGGCTGGTGGAAGAGGGGCTCCCGGGCCGCACCGCCCAGTTTGACGACCCCACGATGGACGGGCTGATGAACGGCCACCCGGCGCTGCGCCAGGCCCTGCAAAGCCACGGGCCGCTGGATGTGCTTACCATCATGCTGGGCACCAATGACGTGAAAACGCGCTTCGGTGCGACACCGCATTGCGTGATGGCCGGACTTGCCGGGCTGCTCGATCTGGCATTGGGGGCAGAGATGCAGGCACGCCACGGCGGCTTCCGGCTGCTGCTGATCGCTCCGCCCCCGGTACAGGAAACCGGCCTGCTTGCCGCTGACTTCTGGGGCGGAGCCGAAAAATCGCGCGCTCTTGCGCCGTTGCTGGCGGGGTTGGCACGCGCGCGCGGGGTGGGCTTTCTGGATGCCGGGCAGGTGGTGTCGGTCAGCCCGGTTGACGGCGTGCATCTGGACGTGGCGGCGCACCGCACGCTGGGCGAAGCCGTCGCACAGGCCGTTCAGGCCCTCTGACCGCGCTTACAGATCGAAGCTGGCAAAGACCGGGGCATGGTCTGAGGGTTGCTCCCAACCCCGCACCGCCCGCAGAATGCGCGAGCCATGCGCCGCCCCGGCAATATCGCGGCTTGCCCAGATATGATCCAGCCTGCGGCCCTTGTCGGCGGCATCCCAGTCAGGCGAGCGATAGGACCACCAGCTGTAAAGCTGCCCCGCAGGGATATCCTTGCGCGTGACATCGACCCAGTCGCCGGCCTCAAGCGCGTCATTCAGCCCCTCGGTTTCAACCGGGGTGTGGCTGACGATCTTCAGAAGCTGCTTGTGGTTCCAGACATCATCTTCGCGCGGAGCGATATTCAGATCCCCCACCAGAATGGCCTTGCCTGGCCGGTCAGATCGGAAACGATCACGCATCTCGGCGACGAAATCCAGCTTATGGCCGAATTTCACGTTCAGCGCCCGGTCCGGTATGTCGCCGCCCGCTGGCACATAGCAATTGTGGATCACCACGCCGTTTTCCAGCCGGGCCGCGACATGGCGGGCATCGCCCTTTTCGCACCAGTCGATATGACCCGCATCTTCCAGCGGCAGCCGCGACAGGATCGCCACGCCGTTGTAGCCCTTCTGCCCGCGGGACACCTGATAGCGATAGCCCAGAGCCGCGAAATCATCGAAAGGGATTTTTTCAACCGGGCTTTTGCATTCCTGCAGGCACAGCACATCCGGCGCCTCATCGCCCAGCAGGCGCTGAACCAGGCCCGTACGCAGGCGGACGGAGTTGATATTCCAGGTGGCAAGCGTGAAGGGCATGGCGGGCATCCTTGGTTTTGCCCCTGTTTACCCTTCCGGGCCGCCCCCGTTCAAGCGCAGGAAAGAAAAAAGGTCCGGGCACGAAGCCCGGACCAGTCCAACAGGGAGGTGACGTGCCATAACCCCGACACGCCAAGGGGATGAGTTATACGAACACTGTCGCATCCGTTCGTATATTTGTCGTTAAGGCGCGCAATCAAGGCCTGCGCGCCGAAAAATATTTCACAGGTTCAGGGAACCAGCCGGTAGCCGCCGGGCTCGGTCACGAGCAGGCGCGCATTCGAGGGATCAGGCTCGATCTTCTGGCGCAGGCGGTAGATATGGGTCTCCAGCGTGTGGGTGGTGACCCCGGCGTTGTAGCCCCAGACCTCATGCAAAAGCACCTCGCGGGGCGCAACCCCCTCGGGCGCGCGGTAGAGGAACTTGAGAATGTTGGTCTCTTTCTCGGTCAGCCGGATCTTGCGGTCACGCTCATCCACCAGCATCTTCTGCGCGGGTTTGAACTGATAGGGGCCAAGCTGAAACACCGCATTTTCTGACTGCTCATGCTGGCGCAACTGGGCGCGGATACGGGCCAGCAGGACCGGGAACTTGAAGGGCTTGGTCACATAATCATTGGCGCCCGCATCAAGGCCCAGAATGGTATCGGCATCCGAATCATGGCCCGTCAGCATCAGCACCGGGCATTTCACCCCGGCTTTGCGCATGCGCTTGCACAGCTCACGCCCGTCGGTATCGGGCAGGCCGACATCAAGGATGACCAGATCGTAAGGCCCGGATTTGACCTTCTCCATCGCCTCCGCGCCGCTGCCGGCCTCGAATGTATCGAAGTCCTCGGTCATCACCAGCTGTTCGGCCAGCGCCTCGCGCAGGTCGTCGTCGTCATCGACCAGCAGGATCCTGTTGAGCTTCGACATCTTGGGCCTCGCATTCAAACCGTTGTTTTCCTGATTTAAACTGCGCCCCCTGCCATCCGGTTTCAAGATTTGCGACATTTTCCTCACGCGGACGTGTCGGTGGGGCGGTGAATGTTTCAATTTCCGGGCCAGCACGCTACATCAGGGACGGATATGTTGCACCGGACCCGGCATGAGCCTTTCACCCAGCCCCCTCGAACGCCTCAACCGCGCCCGCGCCGATCTGCGCATGGGGCTGCCGGTGCTGTTGACCACGCCAGAGGGCGCGGCGCTGGTGATTGCCACCGAAAGCCTGACCGCGCCGCGCCTGTCTGACCTGCGTGCGCTCTGCGACCAGCCGGTGCTGGCGCTGACCGGGCACCGCGCCCAGACCCTCAAGGCGCGGGCCTATGACGGCGATGTCGCGCGGGTGCTGATTCCGCCGGATGCGGGCCTTGCGTGGATCGAGGCCCTCGCCGACCCCGCCGACGACCTGCGTGTGCCGATGAAAGGCCCGCTGAAAACCCTGCGCGATGGCCGGGCCGATCTGCACCGCGCCGCGATCCGGCTGGCGAAATCGGCACAGTTGCTGCCCGCCGCGGTGCTGGCCGAAACCCCGCAGGCCCGCGCGCTGGCCCTTGAACACGGCCTGACCGCGCTGGACGCCGCCGAAACCCTGGCGCTGGAAACCCGGCTTTCCCCGGTGATCGCCGCGCGCCTGCCGATGCGGCTGGCGGGGGCCGGGCGGCTGCATGTGTTCCGCCCCGATGACGGCGGGATTGAGCATTACGCCATCGAGGTCGGCCAGCCTGACCGCCATTCCCCCGTTCTTACGCGGCTGCACTCGGCCTGCTTTACCGGCGATGTGCTCGGCTCGCTCAAATGCGATTGCGGCCCGCAACTGCATGGCGCGCTCACGGCGATGCATGATGCGGGATCGGGCGTGCTGCTGTATCTCAATCAGGAGGGGCGCGGCATCGGTCTGGCCAACAAGATGCGCGCCTATTCGCTGCAGGATCAGGGGTTTGATACGGTCGAGGCCAACCACCGGCTGGGCTTTGACGACGATGAGCGCGATTTCCGGCTGGGGGCAGAACTGCTGCGGCGGCTGGGCTTTGATCAGGTGCGGCTGCTGACCAACAACCCCTCCAAAGTGGCGATGCTGGAGCGCGGCGGCATCACGGTGGTTGAAAGGGTGCCGCTGAAAGTGGGGCTGACGGCCGAAAACGCGGGCTATATGGCCACCAAGGCCGCGAAATCGGGGCATCTGCTGTGATCACACCGCAGGATATCGTGGTGACGGCCCATGGCGCGCGCTTTCTGGGCCGCGCGTTTCCCTGCGCCATCGGGCGCGGCGGCTTCACCGCGCGCAAGCGCGAGGGGGACGGCGCCACGCCGCTGGGCATCCACCGCCTCGTCGCGCTGCTGTACCGGCCGGACCGCATCGCCCGCCATGCCCTGCCGGGCTGGGCCGTGCCGATCCGCCCGCGCGACCTGTGGTCGGATGACCCGGCTGCGCCCGATTACAACCACCTGACCCGCGCCCCCTACCCGTTCAGCCACGAAGCCCTGCGCCGCGCCGACCCGCTCTATGACCTGATTCTCACAACTGACTGGAACTGGCCGGTCGCGCAGCGGGGTCATGGCTCGGCCATCTTCGTGCACAGCTGGCGCGCCCCACGCTACCCCACAGCGGGCTGCGTCGCCTTTTCACGCGCCGATCTGTTGTGGATCGTGCGCCGCCTGACCCCCGAATCACGTCTTGTCATCCGCGGCTGAGCGCCCTTCATCTTGCCGGAAATACGCCGGGGGTGAGCCGCGCCAGCGGCGAGGGGGCAGCGCCCCCTACCCTGTTCTGGCGCCAAAGATCGCCGAACCCACCCGCACATGCGTGGCCCCCAGCGCCACCGCGATTTCGAAATCATCGCTCATACCCATCGACAGACCGGCAAGCCCGTTGCGCCCGGCAATAGTGCCCAGCAGGCGGAAATGGGGTGCAGGGTCTTCTTCGGCGGGGGGGATGCACATCAGGCCGCGCAGGGGCAGATCCATCGCCCGGGCCTCGGCGATAAAAGCATCCGCCGCATCGGGCAGGATACCGGCCTTCTGCGGCTCCGCTCCGGTATTGACCTGAACAAACAGATCCGGGCAGGCGCCCCGTTCCTGCGCCAGACGGGCCAGCGCCTGCGCCAGTTTCGGACGGTCAAGCGAATGGATGGCGTCGAACATCTCAACAGCGGCGCGCGCCTTGTTGGTCTGCAACGGGCCGATCAGATGCAGCGCGATACCGTCAAAGCGCGCCTGAAAAGCGGGCCAGCGGCCCTGCGCCTCCTGCACCCGGTTCTCACCAAAGATCCGCTGGCCCTGCTCCAGCACCTCGGCAACCCGCTCAGGCGGCTGCACCTTGGAAACGGCAATCAGCGTGACCGCGCCGGACGCGCGCCCGGCATCGGCCTCAGCCTTGCGCAGACGGTCGGTGATTTTGGCAAGTGACATCCTGTCCCCCTAAGCTGCGCGGGCAAGACACCACAAAGCACGGGCGATTAAAAGCCTCAGAAGCGGCCCAGACCCCGGTCGCGCCAGGGGGCGCGGGTGTTGAGGTTGTCGAGCGACACACCCAGCGAGACGCCGACCTGCCAGCCATTGTCGAACTGCTGGTTGAAAGTCACGGTGTAGCGCGCGCCATAGCCCGGCTCCAACCCCGTTTCGCTGTTATAGGACATGCCGAATCGCAGTTCGACGCGGTGGGTGACCGGCTGAAAGGTCAGGTCATCCCGTACCGTTTCGCGGAAGGCATCCGCGCGATAGAGGCCGCTATCAAAGGTTTCTGTGGTGGCAAAGCCGGCGGCCGGCACCAGCAGCGCAGCAATGGCAGCAAAAATCGGCAGACTGGGGACAATGCGCATCGGTCTTCCCTTCGGCGGCGGTACCACTGGAATCCTAGCATGCCCGCCCGGCGCATTCAAACACGATCCGCGCGCAAGGGCGCGCGCCACTCGCCAACCGGTCGCATAAAAAGAAAGAGCGGGCCGAAGCCCGCTCTTCCAAAACTCAACCGATCCGGGGATCAGAAGTTGAAGGCAACGCCGATCGAACCGGTGGTCTGACGAACCAGACCGGCGCCAGCGCCAGTGCCCGAACGCAGGGTAGCGCGCTCTGCACCGGCGGTGATCGAAGCACCACCACCCAGGCCATAGCTGTAGCTGATGCCATAGGCGCTTTCGTCGTTCACGCGACCGACGAAGCCATACAGGTTACCGCCGCCGAGTTCGGCATTCGCGTTGACCTGGAAGTTGGTGTTCGAGTCGCCGTCAATGCCGCTGAGGGCCCAACGGGTCGAGTCGTTGTTGATACGGGCAACGATCGCACCAACGCCCCAAGGGCCAGCGTTGTAGTGAGCCGACGCAGTGATGACTTGGTCAGACAGACCGCGGTCTTGCTGGTAGCCGAGAGCGAAGGTGAAGGCATCAAAGCGACCGCGAACAGCGAGTTCAACACCGTTGTCACGCTCGGCCGAGATGGCGCCCTGGAAATCACCCATGGTGTAGCGGGCATGGATGGTCTGCTCGTTGCCGGTGTTCACGCCGCCAGGAGCGTTCGAGCCGAACCAGGTAACCGAGCCCATCATGTCGAGCGAGTCAGCGCACTGCTGGCCACCCTCATAGCCGATGCCGCAGCCGCCAATGTAACCCATTGCGGTACCCGAGGTGGCGATAGCGCCGTCCTGGTTACCGAAGGTCAGGCGCAGACCGGAAGCTTCAACCCAGACGCGGTGGCCCGAGAACAGCTGCGAGGTCATCATGGTCGCGCTGCCACCAGCGGTCTGCAGACGCAGACGGGTGAAACCGCCGAAGCTGAGGCCGTGGTCAGCCTGAACAGCAACCGAGAAGTTCAGCTGCAGACGGCTTTCGGTGCGCCAGTTGGAGTCGGTGCCGGTGCGGGTGGTGAAACCCAGGTCGCTGTACTGGACACCCATACGGCCCTGACCACCAATGGTCACAGCTTGCGAGTGGGCGACGCCTGCCGAAAGGGCCAGTGCTGCCGAAGCAAGGAGAATTTTTTTCATGGTTTTCCCTCGTTGACTTGAGATGCTGCCCACCTTGCTGGAAGCTGGGTCTGTGCCTATTTCCTGCTTGGGAGGCTTTTTTGCAAGCCGAAGCAAACCCGCCCCGGAACTCTGGCCTTTTGTGGTGCAGAATTGCCACGCCGCCTTCTGGCCCCTTCGCGCACCGTCCATATAGGTGCACGCGCAGGCGCGTCGACGCGCAGCCTGTGCCGGCTTTCCAGCAAATGGCTTGTTCCGGGCCGCACCCTCGGCTAGATACGGGGGCGAATATTGCGAAAGGGCCTGTCTGCATGTCGATCCATCGCGCCGCGAAACCGATCATTGCCTTGGCGCTGGTAACGGCGCTTGCCGCCTGTGGCGGGGGTGGCATGGGCAACATGTTCTCGCGCGAGAACAACGCCACGGCGCAAGAGATTGCGCAGCGGGATATCGTTGAAGAGCGGGTGCGCGCCACCGGCTCACCCGATTCGATCTGGGATCTGTTCGGGGGTGGTGACGCGCCGGACAGCACCATCGCGGTCAACCGCTACCTCTGGGTCGCCTCGCTTGAGGTGCTTGATTTCCTGCCGATCGAAACGATTGACCCGTTCTCGGGCGTGATCACCACGGGCTTTGGCACCCCGCCGGGCGGTGGCCGCCCCTACCGCGCGACGGTGCATGTGACCGATGTGGCGCTTGATGCGCGCTCGCTCAATGTCGCGCTGATCAGCCAAAGCGGCCCGGCCAGCGCCGAGACCGTGCGCGCCGTCGAAAACGCGATCCTCAACCGCGCCCGCCAGATCCGCATCCGCGACCGCAGGCTCTAAGCCCGCGCGCGGGCTGGACCCGCCCCGCATTGGCCGCTATCACGTCGCCGGGCCGCTCAGCGCCCGGCGTTTTCTTGTCAGAGGAAGACCATGTCAGGCCAGCACGACGCCCGATATCATCCGCAAGCGATTGAACCGAAGTGGCAGGCCGAATGGGAGGCCGCTGGCTGTTTCACCGCGCGGCGCGACGCATCCCGCCCCAAGTATTATGTGCTTGAGATGTTCCCCTATCCTTCGGGGCGCATCCATATGGGCCATGTGCGCAACTACACGATGGGCGATGTGGTCGCGCGCTACAAGAAGGCGCAGGGCTATGCGGTTCTGCATCCGATGGGCTGGGACGCCTTTGGCATGCCCGCCGAGAACGCTGCCATGCAGGAAGGCGGGCACCCCGCCGACTGGACCTATAACAACATCAAGGTGATGAAGGGGCAGATGAAGCCGCTGGGCCTGTCGATTGACTGGTCGCGCGAATTTGCCACCTGTGATCCGGAGTATTACGGCCAGCAGCAGGCCATGTTCCTTGATTTTCTGGAAGTGGGGCTGGTGTACCGCAAGAATGCCGTGGTCAACTGGGACCCGGTCGATATGACGGTTCTGGCCAATGAGCAGGTGATCGACGGCAAGGGCTGGCGCTCGGGCGCCGAGGTGGAGCGGCGTGAGCTGACGCAATGGTTCTTCCGCATTTCCGACTATAGCCAGGAATTGCTGGAGGCCATCGACGGGCTGGAGAACTGGCCTGAAAAGGTCCGGCTGATGCAGAAGAACTGGATCGGCCAGTCGCGTGGTCTGCAGTTTGCCTTTTCGACCGTGGATGCGCCTGCCGGTTTTGAACGCCTTGAGGTTTATACCACCCGCCCCGACACGCTGCTGGGCGCGTCTTTCGCCGCCATCTCGCCCGATCATCCGCTGGCGAAGCATCTGGAGCGGCATGACCCGGCGATCGCCGCCTTCGTGGCCGAGTGCCGGCGCATCGGCACCACCGAAGAGGCGCTGGAAAAGGCCGAGAAGAAGGGGATGGATACCGGCATTCGTGTCCGCCATCCCTTTGACAACGCGTGGGAACTGCCGGTCTATATCGCCAATTTCATCCTGATGGATTACGGCACCGGCGCCATCTTCGGCTGCCCCGCCCATGACCAGCGCGACCTTGATTTCGCGCGCAAATACGGGCTGCCGCACCCGGATGTCTTTGTCGCGCCGGGTGATGATACCCCGGTTTCCGACATGGCCTTTGTCCCCGCCAAGACCGAGCCTGTGCGCTATCTGCGCGGTTTTGCGGGCGAAGAGATGCAGACCGGCGAGCAGGCTGTCGAGGCCGCCATTGCCTTTTGCGAAGCGAATGGCGTGGGTTACGGCGTCACCAAATACCGTCTGCGCGACTGGGGCTTGTCGCGTCAGCGCTACTGGGGCTGCCCGATTCCGGTGGTGCATTGCGAGGCCTGCGGCGTGGTGCCCGAGAAGAAGGAAAACCTGCCGGTCCAACTGCCGCATGACGTAACCTTTGACAAACCGGGCAACCCGCTGGACCGTCATCCGACATGGCGCAACTGCGCCTGCCCCCGCTGCGGTGCCCCGGCCCTGCGGGAAACGGACACGATGGATACTTTCGTGGACAGCTCCTGGTACTACGCCCGCTTCACCTCGCCGCGCGCCACCACGCCCACGGTGGCCGAGGATGCCGGATACTGGATGAACGTGGACCAGTATATCGGCGGGGTGGAACATGCGATTCTGCACCTGCTGTATTCCCGCTTCTTCGCGCGCGCGATGCACAAGACCGGCCACCTGCCCGCCAAGGCCATCGAGCCGTTCAACGCGCTCTTCACGCAGGGCATGGTGACGCATGAGATTTACCAGACCCTTAACGCGCAAGGGCGGCCGGTCTATCACCTGCCGGAAGACATCGAAGACGGCAGGCTGAAGGCCACGGGCGAGGCCGTTCAGGTCATCCACTCGGCCAAGATGTCCAAGTCCAAGAAAAACGTCGTCGATCCGGTGAATATCATCGAAGCCTTCGGCGCCGATACCGCGCGCTGGTTCGTGATGTCCGATTCGCCGCCTGAGCGGGATGTGGAATGGACAAGCGCAGGCGCTGAGGCCACGTTCAAACACCTCTCGCGCGTCTGGGCGCTGTCCGAGCGGATCGCCGATATGCCCGATGCGCCCGGCACCCATGATGAAGACCTGCTGCGCGCGATGCACCGCGCCATCGACGATGTTACCCGCATGATCGAGGGTTTCGCCTTCAACAAGGCCATTGCCAAGCTCTATGAATTCACCAACACGCTGTCGAAGACCACTGCCAGCGCGCCGGTACAGAAAGCGGCGGCAAAGGTACTGGCGCAGCTCATGGCCCCCATGACCCCCCATCTGGCCGAGAATATCTGGGCGCGCCAGGGCGGTGAAGGGCTGGTGACCGAGGCGAAATGGCCCACCGCCGACCCGGCGCTGCTGGTGTCGGATACCGTGGTCCTGCCGATCCAGATCAACGGCAAGCGCAAGGCCGAAATCACCGTGGCCGCAGATGCCTCAAAGGAAGAGGTTGAAAAAATCGCGCTGGCCGATGATGCTGTGCTCAAGGCGCTGGCCGGGGCCAGCCCGAAAAAGGTGATTGTCGTGCCGGGACGGATTGTGAATGTCGTTGTCTGATCGCCGCGCCTTTCTGCTGGGCCTTGCCGGGCTGGCAGGCGTGGCGGGCTGCCGGTTCACGCCGGTCTATGCGCCGGGCGGGGCCGGGCGCGTGCTGCAGGGCGCGGTGCGCGCGGACGATCCGACCCAGCGCAACGAATACCAGTTCGTCGCCGCGCTGGAAGAGCGCCTTGGCCGCCCCGAATCGCCGCGCTACGCGCTCAGCTACCGGATCGGGCAGCGCTATGTCGGCGGCGATGCCTCACGCGTGCAGGTTCTGGGAACGCTGCAATACGTGCTGACTGACATGGCAACCGGGGCCGAGGTTGCGGCGGGCAGGGTTGACGGCAATGCGGGCTTTTCCACCACCGCCACCCAGTTGGCTGAGCAGGCCGCCGCCGAGGATGCCGAATTGCGGCTGATGCGGGTGCTGGCCGACAGCCTTGTGCTGCAGCTGATCACTGTGCCGGAACTGTCCGGCTCATGAAACTGTCCCCACGCGACGCGCCCGGCTTTCTGGCCCGGCCTGATCCGCGGGTGCCGGGCGTGCTGATCTACGGCAGCGATGCGATGCGCGTGGCCGAAAAGCGGCAAGGGATGATTCGCGCATTGATCGGCCCCGAGGGCGAGGCCGAGATGCGCCTCGCCCGCTTCCCGGCCACAGACCTGCGCAAAGACCCTGCGGCCGCGATTGACGCCGCAAAGGCCCAGGGCTTCTTTCCCGGCCCGCGCGCCGTGCTTGTCGAAGAGGCGACCGATACCGCCACCGAGGCGCTGAAAGCGGCGCTGACCGACTGGGCGGAGGGGGATGCGCTGCTGGTGGTCACCGCAGGCCAGCTCAACGCCTCCTCGAAACTGCGCAAGCTGTTCGAGGGTGACAAGCGCGCGCTTGCGCTTGCCATCTATGACAACCCGCCCGACCGCGCCGAGATCGAGGCGATGCTGCGCGATGCGGGCCTGACATCGGCCCCGCCCGAGGCCATGCGCGATCTTACGGCGCTGGCGCAACTGCTTGAGCCGGGGGATTTCCGCCAGACCCTGACTAAGATCGCGCTCTATAAACACGGTGACTCCACGCCCCTGACCCCGGCAGAGATCGCCGCGCTGGCCCCGCAGAGCAGCGAAGCCGCGATTGATGACATGCTGGACGCCGTCGCCGAAGGCCGCCCCGCCGCCATCGCGCCCCTGATGGCGCGGCTGAGCGCGCAGGGCGTGGCGCCGGTCACCCTGTGTATCGGCGCGATGCGGCATTTCCGGCTGCTGCATGCGCTGGTCTCCGACCCGCGCGGCCCGGCGCAGGCCATCGGCACGCTGCGCCCCCCGGTTTTCGGCCCGCGCCGCGACAAGCTGCTGCGGCAGGCGCAGCGCTGGCGCAGTGATCGGGTGGAACTGGCGCTGAGCGAAATCACCGAGACCGACCTGACGCTGCGCTCCACCAGCCGGGCGCCGCTGGCGGCACTGACCGAACGCGCCATGCTGCGGCTGGCCACCATGGCGGCGCGGCAGCGCTGAGCGCCTCTGCCGCAGCGGGTTCCCGCCACGCCTTTCCGCGCAGGGTCATAATGCCCCCTTGCGCGAAAGCCCCGCAGCGTGGATCACTGGCGCCCGGATATCCGGAGGAAAACCATGCCCGACAGCAGCTATACCGTCATCGGCAATACCCAGTCCCGCGCCGCGCGTGTGCTGTGGATGCTTGAGGAACTGGGCTTGCCCTATGAGCATGTCGGCGTGAAGCCGCATGCAAGCGAGGTCAATCAGTTCAACCCCTCGGGGAAGGTGCCGGTTTTGCTGGTCGATGGCGCGCCGGTCACCGATTCAACCGCGATCAACCAGTTTCTCGCCGACCGCCACAACCGCTTCACCTTCCCCGCCGGAACGCTTGAGCGCGCGCGGCAGGATGCGCTGACCCAGCTTGTGCTGGACGAATTTGATGCGGTTCTCTGGGTTGCCGCGCGCCACAGCTTCATTCTGCCAGAGGCGCAGCGCGTACCCGGTGTGAAAGAATCGCTGCGCTGGGAATTCGCGCGCAACCAGTCGCTTTTCGCGCGCCGGATGGGGGAGACGCCCTTCCTGATGGGAACCGAGATGACCGTGCCGGATATCGTGCTGGCGCATTGCTGCATCTGGGCCAAGGCCGCGAAGTTCGACATTACCGAGCCGAAACTGCAGGAATACATGGGAAATATGCTGCAACGCCCCGCGCTGCGCAAGGCGCTGAAAGCGGGCTGAACGCTCCGCTTGCGCACCACGGCTTGCACCGGGGGGTGGACGACCTTCAGAAGGGCCGTTCACCCCCCGGTGCATCGTCTACGGCCGGAACAGCCCGGCTCAGAGCGACATGATGCGCGCTTCACCATTCGCATAGCTGTAGCTGCAGCGCACCTCATAGACCTGCTGGCCGCGCGCCACACGCAGCATCACATCGCGTGAACGCGCGACGCCGTCATTGCCGCTCACTTCCCGCGTGCCGACAACACTCTGAACCGCCAGCCCCTGGCTTTGCCCCTGCTGCGAACAGGCCTGCTCAGCCGCGCTTGCCGGGGCCGCGCCCTGCATGCCGCCGGGCGCACCCGGCGCGGTATTGAAAACGGGCGGCGGCGCGCTGCGCACCGGCGCGGGACCGCGCATGTCAGGCATCTGTGCACAAGCGGAAATGGCAAGAACACTGGCAAGCACCGTAACGGTCCGGGCGAAAGGGATCATGAGCAAACTCCTGGTCATGGATTGCGACAAAAACTGTGACAGGGCCCTGCCGCAGCATACAACCGGCCTGCTGCCTGCATTACCGGCGCCTTCAAGGCACCAGCAGGGCGCGGGCGGCGGCGCGGGCGGCTTCGGTAATCCGGTCCCCGGCCAGCATTCGCGCCAGTTCATCAACGCGCGAATCCTCAAAAAGTTGCGTCACGCGCGAAAGGGTTTCACCGTTCTGAACGGTTTTCTCGACCCGCCAGTGATGCGCCCCCAGCGCGGCCACCTGCGGGCTGTGGGTGACCACCAGCACCTGCGCCCCCTCCGACAGGGCGCGCAGACGACGGCCCACCGCATCGGCGGTAGCACCGCCCACCCCCCGGTCAATCTCGTCAAAGATCATCACCTGCTCGCCGCCGGCACGGCTGAGGCAGACCTTAAGCGCCAGCAGAAAGCGCGACAGCTCCCCGCCCGAGGCGATGCGGTTCAGCGGCCCGGCGGGCGCGCCCGGGTTGGTCGCCACCTCGAAGCTGACCGTATCGGCCCCGTCCGGCCCCGGCTCGGCGGGCGCAAGCGTGGTGGTGAAAACCGCGCGCTCCATTTTCAGCGGTGCCAGTTCGGCGCGCATCGCAGCGTCCAGCGCGGCGGCGGCGGCGTGGCGCTTCGCGCTCAGCGCGGCGCAGGCGGCATCATGGGCGGCGCGCGCCTCACTTTCCGCGCGGGCCAGTGCGGCGGCGTCGCTGTCGCCCGCATCCAGCGCCGACAAACGGGCGCGCAACTCCTGCGCATGGGTGCCCAGATCATCAGGCAGAACGCCGTATTTGCGCGCCATCCCGCGCAAAGCAAAGAGCCGGTCTTCGACCAGCTCCAGCGCGGCGGGGTCGGTGTCGAGGGCGTCAAGGCAGGCATCCACCTCCGACTGCGCCTCGCCCAGCTCGTTCAGCGCCCGGCCCAGCGCCTCGATCGCGCCATCAAGGCGGCCTTCCAGATCAGCCGCAGCGCCGTCAAGCCAGCGCAGCGCATCATGCAGCAGCCGCTCCGCTCCCTCTTCGCCCATGGCGGTGCGGGCGCGGGCGACATCGCCGCTCAGCCGGGCGGCGGCCTGCATCATGCGGCGGCGGGCGTCCAGTTCGGCCTCTTCGCCCGGCTCGGGGCTCAGCTTGTCCAACTCACCCACGGCATGACGCAGGAAATCTTCCTCGGTGCGCAGCGCCGCCAGCCGCTCCTGCGCGGTCTGGCGCGCGGCACGGGCTTTGGACAGCGCGCGCCATGCCGTGCGGCTGGCGCCCAGCTCGGCCTCAACCCCGGCGAAGAGGTCCAGCAACTGGCGGTGGCCGCGCGGGTTCAGCAGGCCCCGGTCATCATGCTGGCCGTGCAGCTCCACCAGCGTTTCCGACAGCGCGCGCAGCACCTCGCCCGAGACACGCCGATCATTGATCCAGGCGGTCTTGCGCCCGTCCGGGGTGTTGACGCGGCGCAGGATCAGCTCATCACCCGCACCGATCCCGGCATCGGCCAGAATTCCCTGCGCCGGGTGCGTGGCGGGCAGGTCAAACACCGCCTCCACCTCGCCCTGCGCGGCGCCGGTGCGCACCAGTTCGGCTCTGCCGCGCCAGCCCAGCACAAAGCCCAGCGAATCCAGCAGGATCGACTTGCCCGCTCCGGTTTCGCCCGTCAACACGTTCAGGCCCGGCTGAAACGCAAGTTCCAGCCGGTCTATCAGAAGCATGTCGCGGATCGAAAGGTTGCGCAGCATCACGGCGCTCCTGCCCCGGTTCCGGCGGCGTCTTGCGCGCCTACAGCCACTCGCCCCGGACGGCCTGGCGATAGATCGAGCGGATCCAGCCTTCACCCCGCGCCTCAGGCGACAGACCCTGACCGCTCAGCAGGCGGAAGCTGTCCTCATAGAACGGGTTGGAGCGGAAGTTGTGGCCCAGAATCGCCGCCGCCGTCTGCGCCTCGTCGCGCAGGCCAAGCGCCAGATAGGCCTCAACCAGCCGGTGCAGCGCCTCGGGCGTGTGGGTCGTGGTCTGGAACTCCTCGACCACCACGCGGAACCGGTTGACGGCCGAAGTCTGCAATCCGCGCCGCAGATAGAAGCGGCCGATTTCCATTTCCTTGGCGGCCAGATGGTCAAAGGCCAGATCGAATTTCAGCACGGCCGAGCGTGCGTATTCGGTGTTCGGATACTGCTCGATCACCCGGCGCAGATGCTGCAGCGCCTGAAAGGTCAGGCCCTGATCGCGGCCCACATCCTCGATCTGGTCATAATAGGTCAGCGCCAGGATATAGGCGGCCCATGCGGCATCCTCATCACCCGGATACTGGTCAAGGAAGCGCTGCGCGGTGGCGCGCGCGCCCTCATATTCCCGGTCTCGGTGCTGGGCATAGGCCTGCATCACGATCGCGCGGCGCGCCCAGGAGGTATAGGGATAAATCCGCTCAACTTCGCGGAAGTAACGCAGCGAGCTTTCGGCCCGGCGGCTGGTCTCCAGCACATATTCACCGCGACGATAGATATCCTCGGCGGTGAAGCCTTCAAGCGACTCATCCGTGCTGGTCCCGCCGCCACAGGCAACAAGGGCCAGGCAAAGGCCGGCCACAAGCGCCACAGAACGGGCTTTCCTGAATGAAAAACTGCTTGCTTGCCCGGTCAACATCATGTCCCGCATCCTCTTGCGCGCGTCCCGCATCGGCCGGCGCCTGCTGAAATCCTTGCGCCCACCCGGGGGCTTATGCCGGTTCCTAACACATAAGAAACCGACACGCAAAACGCCTTTGCGCTGAAACAGGGTTGAAATGGGCGGGCATCAGGCGCGCGCGTTTTGTCAGGCGGTCAGCGCCAGATCCTCGGCGCAGACACCGGCACCCGGCATCGCATGGGCCTCGGCATCCGATACGGTCACGCGCTCGAATGCGCCGCGGTCCGCCAGAAGGGCGCGCACCAGCCGGCCGGTCAGCACATGCCCCGCGCGATGGCCCACATAGCGCCCGATGATCGGCGCCCCGGCCACGGCCAGATCGCCCATCGCATCAAGCATCTTGTGGCGCACCGGCTCGTCGGCGTGGCGCAGCCCGCCGGGGCTGAGCACATCTGCCCCGTCAAAAACCACGGCATTGTCCATCGTGCCGCCCAGTGCCAGACCATTGGCGCGCATGAAATCGACATCGGCCATGCGGCAGAAGGTGCGGCTGTCGGCCAGTTCGCGCACGAAGGTGCCGTTGCACAGCACCAGATCCTTGGTCTGCCGCCCGATAGCGGCATCGGGGAAATCAATCTCGAAAGCGATCGACAGATGCGGCGCGGGCTCCAGCCGGGCAAAGGCGGCACCGTCGCGCACCTCGACCGGGCGCAGCACGCGGATGGCGCGCAGCGGCGCACGCAACTGGCGGATACCGACGGCGATGAACGAGGCAACGAAGGGCCGCGCCGAACCGTCAAGGATCGGCACCTCCTCGGCATCGAGCGTGATATGGGCGTTATGAATGCCGCAACCGGCCAGCGCTGCCATCAGATGCTCGATGGTGGAAACCGTCACCCCCGCGCCATTGCCGATCCGCGTACACAGATTTGCCTCGATCAGCGCGGCGGGTGATACACGGATACGGCGCTGCGAAAGGCTGAGGGCCAGATCGGTACGCTCAAAGACAATGCCAGAGCCTGCGGGCGCCGGGTGGATGCGCAAATTCACAGACTTGCCGGAATGCAGTGCTGCACCCTGGAACCGGACCGTTGTTTGAAGCGTTGTCTGCACGAATTGCCCTCTGTCGCGGCTATCCCGCTGTTGTCAGCTATTTAGGCACGGGTGCTCCCCGGCTCAACTCACAGTTTGCGACAGCGTTGTAACAGTCTGCCCCGACACAGGCAGAAAACCGCCGATATTGGCGTTATTCCCACAAGCCATTGATTACACAAAGAAAGAAACCGGCCAAAGCCGGTTTCCCTTTCTCGCATCTCTGGGGGAAGTGATCAGAAATCACGCTCAGTTTGCTTGGCGGCGCAGGAAAGCGGGGATTTCGATACGGTCTTCCGAGGCGCGCTGCGCGGGTTCATCGTCATAGGCCTGAATCGGCGGCTGCACCCGTGCAGTCTGCGCACCATGATCTCCGCCAGCCCCGGACATGCGGCTGATCAGCGATCCGATGCCGAAGCGGGCGCGCGGTTCGTGCTGTTGTTGCACCGGGGCGGGCACCGGCTCTGGCGCGCGCTGGGTGACCGAGCGCGGTGCCTCGGGCTGTTTGGCAACGGCAGCACGCAGGCGTGCCAGCGTCTCGGGCGAGGGCGCGCCAGCCGTGCGCGGGCGCGGGGCGACATAGCCACTCGCCTCATCCTGCCATTCCTGCGGCTGATGGGGCTGGTAGTGATGCTGCTGGCCGTCGTTCAGAACCGAATCCAGATCAAACTCGTTCTGCACCGGATTATGCTGACCGGCGTTTTCATGGCCATCATGGGCGCGCGGCGCGTATTCGGGTTGCTGCTGTTCGGCGCGGGCAGCGGGGCGCTGAGCCTCATACTGGCGTGGCGCCTCGTACTGACGCGGTGCTTCATACTGGCGCGGCGCCTCGTATTGCGGCGCGGCTTCCACATGCTCACGCGGCTCGAATACCGGCTCCTGCCAGCTGTCGCGCGCGGCGGCCTGCTGCGGCTCAGGCTCGGCGATCTCTTGCGTCTGCGGGGCCAGCGGCTCGGACAGGCGGCGGCGCGGCACTTCCATCGAGGCGGCATCGGCCCGCGCTTCGATTCCAGTGGCAACAACCGACACACGGATCGCCCCTTCCATCGCCGGGTCCAGGGTGGAGCCCACGATGATATTCGCCTCGGGATCAACCTTTTCGCGGATCAGGTTGGCAGCCTCATCCAGCTCGAACAGGGTCAGATCATGCCCGCCGGTGATATTGATCAGCACGCCACGCGCACCGTTGAGGCTGATCTCGTCCAGCAGCGGGTTGGCGATGGCCTTCTCGGCGGCCTGGCGGGCGCGGTCTTCGCCGGTGGCTTCGCCGGTGCCCATCATCGCCTTGCCCATCTCATCCATCACCGCGCGGACATCGGCAAAGTCGAGGTTGATCATGCCCGGGCGCACCATCAGATCGGTCACACCCTTGACGCCCTGATACAGCACGTCATCGGCCATGGCGAAGGCCTCGGTGAAGGTGGTCTTTTCGTTGGCAAGGCGGAACAGGTTCTGGTTCGGAATGATGATCAGGGTATCGACCACCTTCTGCAGCGCCTCAACACCGTCTTCGGCCTGACGCATGCGCTTGGCGCCCTCAAAGGCGAAAGGCTTGGTCACCACACCGACAGTCAGCACACCCAGCTCGCGCGCGGCCTGAGCGATGATCGGCGCGGCCCCGGTGCCGGTGCCGCCACCCATACCCGCCGTGATGAAGCACATATGCGCCCCGGCCAGATGGTCGATGATTTCCTCAAGCGTCTCTTCAGCGGCGGAGGCGCCGACCGAGGGGCGCGCACCTGCGCCAAGCCCTTCGGTGACCTTCACGCCCAGCTGAATGCGCGCGCGCGCCTTGGACTGTTGCAGCGCCTGCGCGTCGGTATTGGCGACGACAAACTCCACCCCTTCGAGCTGCTGGTCAATCATGTTGTTGACCGCGTTGCCGCCAGCGCCACCAACCCCGAACACGGTGATCCGCGGTGTCAGTTCCTGCTTATCCGTCGCGATGAAGTTCAATGCCATTGCCTTATCCGCCTGTCTTGTTCCGGGTTGCCCTCGCCGATCGCCAATCGGTTCGTCGTCCGGTTCTTGGTGATTTGCCAGATTTTGCACCAATAGTAGCGATCCGGCACGGGAACGTCATTAAAAAAAACCTTGATCCCACCAAATCTGGAGGAATTTCGCCGAGATTCCGCGCATTTCGGCGAATCAACCTGATCTGGTGGTTACCAGTTGTCCTTGAACCATTTCATCGCGCGCTTGAGCGGGCGCGCAGAGAAGCGGTCAGCGGGGATGTCAAAGTCCCACCATTCATCCTGCGGGCGGGCCGCGAACAGGCACAGGCCCACAATGCCTGCAAAGGCGGGGCCGGTGGCTGCCTGCGGCAGGCCCTGCACGCGCATCGGCCTGCCCAGCCGCACCTGCTGGCCCAGAATGCGTGCCGCCAGCCCGTCAAGGCCGGGAATCTGGCTGCCACCACCCGCCAGCACAATCTGCTGGCTGGGCAGATGGTCAAACCCGGCAGCATCCAGCCGGGCGCGCACCTCTTCCAGTATTTCCTCAACCCGGGGGCGCATGATG
This sequence comes from Pararhodobacter sp., assembly GCF_036802785.1. Lineage (GTDB taxonomy): Bacteria > Pseudomonadota > Alphaproteobacteria > Rhodobacterales > Rhodobacteraceae > Pararhodobacter. The sequence continues at coordinate 4,636 of NZ_DAIRVN010000070.1, read as the reverse complement.
CCGATCAGCTCCGAGCGGGTGATGGTGCGGCGGTCCTTGTCCCAGTCGCCGCTGTCGCCGCCGATCTCGATGATCTCGCGGTCATCCTTGCCAGTCGCCTGCACCCCGCCGTAAAACGTCTTGATCCGTTCGGCGGCGCTGTACGGGATCTGCAACCCCTTGGCGATATCGCTGGTGATGTGATCGCCGCCCAGCCGGACGGTATCGGCATAGATCATGTGCTTCTTGATGAAGATCGAGATGCCGGTCGCCCCGCCCCCCAGATCAATCGCCGCCGCGCCCAGTTCCTGCTCATCTTCCACCAGCGATGACAGCGCCGAGGCATAGCTGGCCGACGCAAGCCCCGCCACCTCGACATCGCAGCGCTTCAGGCAATGCACCAGGTTCTGCATCACATCCGCCTCGATCGACAGAAGGTGCATGTCACAGCCCAGTTTGCGCCCGGTCTGGCCACGCGGGTCCGACAAGCCCGAGCGGTGATCAAGCAGGAAGTTCACCGGCTGGGCATGCAGCACCTCGCGCCCCGGCCCCAGATCGGGCACATCGCAGGCCGACAGCACGCGGGCGATGTCATTCTCGGTCACCTGCGCGCCTTCCAGCTCCACCGTGCCTTCGAGCCCATAAGAGCGCCCCTGCCCGCCCGAAAAGCAGACAATCGCATGATCAACCCGGACCTGCGCCATCTTCTGCGCGGTCTGAAGCGCGGTGCGCACCGCGCGCTCGGTCTCGGCCATCGCGGCGATTTCGCCAAAACGCACCCCGCGCGAACGGGTCGTGCCCGCACCGATCACCCGGAAGGTAGCCTGCCCGGCCATATTCCCCACGCCTGACCCTTCCGCCGCCCCTTGCGAGCCGAATTTCAGGATCAGACAGGCCACCTTGAAGGTGCCGATATCAAGAACGGCGATTACGCCGCGCTGCATCGCCTGCTGGCGCATGTGACGCATTGCGCGCTGGGACTGGTAGAGATCGGTCATCGGTTCGGAACTCCGCTTGCCTGATTTCTGATGCGATGCAGCTCCACCATGGCGGGCTGCGAAAGACGAATGGTTGGGCGCGAAGCATCGCGCAGATCGACGACACTCACATCACGCGCCAGAAGGTCCTGCGCGCCGTCCAGTGCCAGCACCCGCTCAAGCGCAACAACGGCGCCGTCGGCAGGCAGCATGATGCGCTGGCCACGGTCCAGTACCACATCCCAGCGCCGCTCACTGATCCGCACCAGCCCGCGCATCCGCGCGCGCAACGGGCTGGCGGCGGCCAGAAGCTGCTGGGCTTCGGCAATGGCTGCGGGCGCACCCTCGCCGGCGATCAGCGGCAGATCGGCACGCGCCTCACGCTCGGCCAGCCGGGCAATGCGGCGGCCCTCGCCATCGACCAGCTCCAGCCCGGCGTGATGACGCCAGACCATGACCGGCTCACGCTCGATCACCGACACTTCCAGCACCCCGCCGGAACGGATCCGCAGCGCCGCCGTTTCAACGGCATCCAGCGCTTCGGTCGCGCGCCTGAGTTCTTCAAGGTCCAGCCGGAAGGATGAGACGGGAAATTCCAGCCCCAGCCGCAGCGAAATGGCCCGCGCCACTTCCGGCGTCTCGGCATTCACGCTCAGCGTTGTGACCTGAAATTCGGGCCGGTTCTCAAACCCGGTGCGCAACTCGCTGAAAAAGTCGGTGACCTGCGCGCGCCTTGCGTCATCGCCCAGCCACAGGCCTATGGTGAGCGTCATCAGGAAAAGGGGCAGGCCAAGGGTGATGCCCCGGCGGATAAGCGGGGTCAGCCAGAGCCGGTGCAGCCGGTACGACAGGCGGCTGGGCGAGGGATCACGCCGCACCCGCCGCGCCGCCGGGCGGGTTGGCTGGTTCGCGGGCTTGGCGGGCTGTTGGGCAGAGGCCAGGGCCGGGGGTGCGGACTGGGCCGGGGAATGGGCCGGGGAATGGGATGGAGCGGCGGTTGATACCGCAGCAGGGCGCGCGCGCTCTTCGGGCCAGGAATACACCGCTGAAGGGATCGCGGGCTGGGAATCGAGCAGCGGATCTGGCTCCGGCGTACCGGGTGCGGCGGGGGGCGCAAAGGCATGGGCACGCGGCGCAACCGGCTGCACGGAGGCCCGCCCCTGCCCTGCAAAGCCGGGGTATTGCGACGCCCCGGCACCGGGCGCGCTGGCAGGCGACGCGGAACGCATCACCGCCTGGCTTGGCGCAGACGTGGCGGCAGGGTCTGCCTGCCAGTGCCCGTGCGATGCACTGATCGAGGGGCCGGCCGGCGCAGCCGGGCGGGTGTCCGGGTGAACCTGTGGCCAGTGCTGCCCGGCGGGGGCGGCAGTGCGGCGCAGCGGCGGCTCCGCCATCTGGCCCGGCTGCCGGTTGCGCGGGTTAAAGCGGGGGTCGCCGGTCATCGCTGACATGACGCATCCTCCACCAGCCAGCGGCACAGATCGGGAAAGGAGATGCCGCAATGCGCCGCCTGTTCAGGGCTGAGCGAGGTGGGTGTCATCCCGGGCTGGGTGTTCGTCTCCAGCAGGATCAGCCCGGCCAGCCCGCGCGCCTCATCCCAGCGGAAATCGGTGCGGCTCAGCCCCCGGCAGCCCAGCGCCTGATGGGCCGCCAGCGCATGCGCCATGCAGGCGTCAAAAACCGGGGCAGGCACCGCAGCGGGCACCACATGATGCGAGCCGCCGGGCTTGTATTTCGCATCATAATCATACCAGCCCGTGGTGACGATATCGGTGACCGTCAGCGCCCGGTCGCCCAGAACGCTCACCGTCAGCTCACGGCCCGGCACATAGGCCTCGACCATCAGCTGATCGGGCATCTCGGGCGACAGGTTCGGCGGGCGGTTCGCCCCTTCCGCCACCAGATAGACGCCGACCGACGAGCCCTCGTTATAGGGTTTGACCACATAGGGCGGGGCCATGACATGCGCGGCTTCGATTGCTTCGCGGCTGGCCAGCAGGCTTTCAGCCACCGGCAGACCGGCGGCGCGATAGGCTTCCTTGGTGCGCAGCTTGTCCATCGCCAGCGCCGAGGCCAGCACGCCCGAATGGGTGTAGGGAATGCCCAGCCATTCCAGCAGGCCCTGCACGCAGCCATCCTCGCCCCAGCGGCCATGCAGCGCGTTGAAAGCAACATCGGGGCGGATTTCAGCCAGACGCGCAGGCAGATCCCGGCCGGCATCGACCTCGATCACCTGATATCCCGCCTCCCGCAGAGCGATAGCGCATTCGCGCCCTGTTGACAGAGACACCTCGCGCTCGGCCGAGATGCCACCCATCAGTACCGCTACTTTGGGGGCTGTCCTGCTCGACATGCCCGCCACCATTGCCTCAATCGGCCCGGTTCGGGGCCATTTCCGGGGCTTTGCGCCCCTTTTGTCGTTTGCGCCGCCGGGCTTTGCGCCCGGTCAGTCGCCCTGCAGGGAGTCGCCCACCCGCATGACTTCCCATTCTAGCGAAATTCCACTGTTTTCCAACACCCTTTTTCGCACTTCCTCCCCCAGGGCCTCAAGATCGGCGGCGGTGGCGGTGCCGGTGTTGATCAGAAAGTTCGAATGCATGGGCGACATCTGCGCCCCGCCGATGCGCGCGCCACGCATTCCGGCGTCATCAATCACCTTCCAGGCCTTCAGGCTGTGCTCATCATCCGCCCGCCCGGTCGAGCTGTATCCGGCCGGATTGCGGAAGGTCGAACCGGCGGTGCGCTCGCGCGTGGGCTGGGTGGCATCGCGCCGGGCCAGTTGCTCATCCATCCGGGCGGCCAGTTCAGCCGGATCACCGGCGGGGGCGGCAAAGGTGGCGGCGATGATCACCCATCCCTCGGGCAGGGTGGAGCGGCGATAGGCCAGCTCCAGCGCAGCCGCTTCCAGCACCCTGATCGCGCCGTCGCGCGTGACCACCGTCACCGCCTCCAGCCGGTCGGAAACATAGGTGCCGTAGCAGCCCGCATTCATCCGCACCGCACCGCCGATTGCGCCGGGGATGGTGCGTAGAAAGGTCAGGTCCAGCCCGGCCTCGGCGGCCCTGCGCGCAACATGGGCATCAAGCGCCGCAGCCCCGGCGATCACCCGCCCGTCCGCACAATCAATGCTGTTGAACCCGCGCCCCAGACGGATCACCACGCCCCGGATACCGCCATCGCGCACAATCAGGTTCGATCCCACGCCCATGGGGAAGACCGGCACCTCAGGATCCAGCGCGGCCAGAAAACCTGCCAGATCACCGGCATCGGCGGGCTGAAACAACCATTGGGCAGGGCCGCCCACGCGAAGCCATGTCAGCCCGTCAAGCGGGCGGTCAGGGGTGAGGGTGCCGCGATGGGCGATATCGGTCGGATGGGTCATGAAGCGGAGATATCCCTCAGGCTTCAACCTGTCCAGCCGGGCGCAACAAGGCGCGCCCGCACCACCGGCGAAAAAGCGCCTTGCAAGGCGCTTCAACGCGATTGCTTAAGCACGTTCCCCCGCTCCCTGCCCGGTGCGTCGCCGCATCCAGCCGCCCAGCGCCGCTCCAAGAACCGCCCCCAGCATGGCGGGCGCGGCGAAAACCAGCGCCATTATGATGTGGCCCAGCCCCTCCATCCCCTGCGCTGACTGCGCAGCCAGAATGAAGCCTGCCAGCGCCACCGCCAGCCCCCCCGCG
>NZ_DAIRVN010000069.1:0-26304 GCF_036802785.1 Pararhodobacter sp. | reverse complement strand
CCTCCCGTGTGTTCAGCCGGGGGCTATACGGGCTTGGGAGGGTAAAGGGAAGGGGCCCTCAGGCCGCAGGATTTTTCGGCTTCACGTTCTTGCGCGGGAAGGGGATGGCCGGTTCCGGCTTGCCGAGAAAGGCGCAGAGCTCGGCCCAGCCGTGGCCCTTGGTGAGGTCCATGGTCAGCAGGTCTTGCGGGCGTTCCGCGAAGTAATGTTCGACGCGGCGGGTGTGTTCGGCATGGATGTAGCGGAAGCGTTCCTCGTTGAAACAGGTCACGCCGTAGAGCATGGCGCGGTAGAAATCGCGCGGGTGGCCGGGTTTGGGGGGCGCGCTGTTGAACGGCGCGTCCTGCTGCGACCTGATCCAGCTTTCAACAGGCCGGTGGGTTTCGATGAATTTCGCACCGGGAAAGGCGGTATCCAGCTGCGGGAAGATCGCCGGGACTGGGATATCCGAGATGGCGTCATGTTCCTCCAGCACCTTGAGCCGGTAGTCGCCCCGGCGGAGCTGATCGACGGTGACCGGGTCATTGGCGAAATGGACGCTGGTGTAGCCCAGATGCTTGAGCGCGTTGTGAAGAGAGGTGGTGCCGGTCTTGGGCAGGCCGATACAGATGATCTTCATGGGTAGGGCTACCGATAATGAGGCGTCATGGCTGGGGGATTGCTAGCGCGGATCGGGGGGGATGTCTATGACGATAGGATGGGTGCTTGGAGACACACTGAGACGAGTCATATAAAAAGGATCATTGCCGAATAACCCCACGAGCGCCAAAGAATAGTGGATTTTAAACATAAAAAAGGGAATGCACAGCTATTTCAGAGGTGGGTCTTTGTCGTCCTTGGGGTTTTCTTCCAGAGCTAGCTGCGGTTTTGGCAGGGCGAGCGGAGTCGGTTCTTTTGAAATGCTCAATATAGCTATATTTGTTAAGTAGTCTTGGGCTTGCCGTATGTTCCTCAAAGCTTCTGGCGCTGCGGCAATTCCGGATAAAATTGTTGCGCAAATTACGAGGGACCCCACGATCTTTTGCCATGCCGGTGAATTTGATTGTAATTCAGCTCGGGCCTCGGTCAGTTGTAATATTGTAAACTTCTGAACGTCGATATTAATTATTTCATCATTATTCAGAATTGAAACGGCAGTTTCAATATATTGGTCAATAGTATTAATATTTATGCGCGAGGGCTCGAAAACTCTGAGTTGATCATTCGCTTCCCGGTCATGAGATTCTTCCCATATTTCGTTCACAATTACATGCGCACGATCTATCTCTGAAATTAAATTGAACAGGTCGACATTCACGTCGTTGACACGCAGTCCCCCGGATGAAGGGTATTTAAGCAAAAACTTCGAAAATAGTCTTGAAAAATTCGTTAGTGCTGTTTGAGGCATTCGGCGTCTGAAACTGTTCTTTTTCTCTACTTCAATTTCAAAATGAATGCGAATTTGAGAAATCAGAGAGAGCACATTTCCATTTTCCACCACTTCTGCTAGTCTTCTGGATAGGGTGGGATTTATAATATCTGCTAGCGGTTTTGATTTGAAATAATCCCTTTCAAGATTTCTAAGAGATCCCATCTCATCTTCTGAATAAGATGAGTTAACTAAAATTCGAAATCCCAGCGTATTTATATCGTCAGAGTTGGCCGCAATTTTTATTAGCAAGCCTCGTGCATTCGCAAGCGTCTCGGAGAGAGTGTATAATCGAAAACTATCCACTCATTTACCTCGTAAACTTCTTGTACTTCACCCGCTTCGGCTCCACCGAATCCGGCCCCAGACGGCGGATCTTGTCTTCTTCATAGGCCTCGAAGTTGCCCTCGAACCATTCGACATGGGCATCGCCCTCAAAGGCCAGAATATGCGTACACAGCCGGTCAAGGAAGAAGCGGTCGTGCGAGATGATCACGGCGCAGCCCGCGAAATCTTCCAGCGCGGCTTCCAGCGCCTGCAGGGTTTCCACGTCAAGGTCGTTGGTCGGCTCATCGAGCAGCAGCACGTTGCCGCCTGATTTCAGCAGTTTCGCCATATGGACGCGGTTGCGCTCGCCGCCCGAAAGCTGGCCCACCTTCTTCTGCTGGTCGCCGCCCTTGAAGTTGAACGCCGAGCAATAGGCGCGGCTGTTCATCGTGGCGTCACCGAGGGCGATCAGTTCCGCCCCGCCCGAGATTTCCTCCCACACGGTGGCGTTGGGTTCGAGCGCGTCGCGCGACTGATCGACATAGGAAAGCTGCACCGTCTCGCCCAGCGTGATGGTGCCTTCGTCGGGCTGCTCGTTGCCGGTCAGCATGCGGAACAGGGTGGATTTACCGGCGCCGTTGGGGCCGATCACGCCGACGATGCCGCCGGGCGGCAGCGTGAAATCGAGGTTCTCGATCAGCAGCTTGTCGCCCATCGCCTTTTTCAGGCCGGTGACCTCGATCACCTTGCCGCCGAGGCGTTCACCATTCGGAATGATGATCTGGGCGTTGGTGATCCGTTCCTTTTCAGTCTTGTTCGCCATCTCGTTATAGGCGTTGACGCGGGCCTTCTGCTTGGCCTGACGGGCCTTGGCACCGGCACGGATCCATTCCAGTTCCTTCTCCAGAACCTTCTGCTTGGACTTGTCTTCGCGCGCCTCCTGCGCCACGCGCTTGGCCTTGGCCTCCAGCCACGAGGAATAGTTGCCCTCATGGGGCAGACCGCGGCCGCGCTCCAGCTCCAGAATCCAGCTGGTGATATCGTCAAGGAAATAGCGGTCGTGGGTCACGGTCAGGATCGTGCCCTTGTATTCGATCAGGTGCTTTTGCAGCCAGGCGATGGTTTCGGCGTCAAGGTGGTTGGTCGGCTCATCGAGCAGCAGCATGTCAGGCGCTTCCAGCAGCAGCTTGCACAAAGCCACCCGGCGCTTTTCACCGCCTGACAGGCTGTCAACCGAGGCGTCATCGGGCGGGCAGCGCAGCGCCTCCATGGCGACATCGACCTGGCTGTCCAGATCCCAGAGGTTTTCGGCGTCGATCTGGTCCTGAAGTGCTGCCATCTCGTCGGCGGTCTCGTCGGAATAGTTCATCGCCAGTTCATTGTAGCGGTCAAGCTTGGCCTGTTTGGCGGCCACGCCCTCCATCACATTGCCGCGAACATTCAGCGCCGGGTCAAGTTCCGGCTCCTGCGGGAGGTAGCCGACGCGCGCGCCCTTGGCGGCCCATGCCTCGCCCGAGAAGTCCTTGTCCATACCGGCCATGATGCGCAGCAGCGTCGATTTGCCCGAGCCGTTGACGCCGACAACACCGATCTTGACGCCGGGCAAAAAGTTCAGGCGGATGTTTTCAAAGCACTTCTTGCCGCCGGGATAGGTTTTGGAAACGCCATCCATGTGATAGACATACTGATACGAGGCCATGTGCGTGCTCCGGAGAATGGGGAATTTGCCTTTCCCTACAGGGGCGGGCCGGGTTCTTCAAGGAGGATGGCTGATGGCGGACCGACGCGCCTTTTGTGCAAGCCTGCTGGCGTTGGCCCCGGCGCTGGTGCTGACGGGGATGCTGCCGGGCAGGCTGAACGCGCAGGCATTCTTCACCGATCAGGGGCTGGCGCTGCGCGGCTATGACCCGGTCGCCTATTTCACCGATGGCGCGGCATGGCCGGGATCAGAGGAATTCACCGCGCAATGGGGCGGGGTGGAATGGCGCTTTGTCTCTGCGGCCAACCGCGATGCCTTTCTCGCCACGCCGGAGGCCTTTGCACCGCAATACGGCGGCTTCTGCGCATGGGCCATGTCGCAGGGCTATACCGCGCCGGTCAGCCCGCATGCCTGGACGATCGTCGAGGGGCGGCTGTATCTGAACGCCTCCACCCGCGTGCACCGGCGCTGGCTGCGCGACATGGAAGACCATATCACGCAGGCCGATGCCAACTGGCCCGCGCTGCGTGATTAGGGCGTGTCACATCCACATTCGTGCGCCCTGCTCTGACCCTTTGATAACGCGTGTCCGGGAAGCAGAAACCCGGTCCCCCTTTACGGCATCAGGCTCCGGCGCATCTTTCCAGTCGCGGCCTTCTCGCGCATAGTGGCGCCCATGTTCCTTTCCGGTTCGGTTTGATGAAACAGGACCTGCCTCAGACGACGGAGTTATTCATGCCTACCGATTATATCAGCGGCGGCGGTATCGTGCTGCTTTTGCTGGCTCTTTTCATCATCGTTTCGCTGTTTCTGGGGGTGCGGATTGTTCCGCAGGCGCAGAAATATGTGGTGGAGCGGTTCGGGCGGCTCAGGGTGGTGCTGGGGCCGGGGATCAACCTGATTGTGCCTTTCATCGACACGGTCGCGCATAAGGTCTCGATTCTGGAGCGCCAGCTGCCCAATACCCGCCAGGATGCGATCACCACCGACAACGTGCTGGTGCAGGTGGAAACCAGCGTTTTCTACCGGATCATGGAGCCGGAGAAGACGGTCTACCGGATCCGCGATGTCGATGCCGCGATCCAGACGACGGTAGCGGGGATCGTGCGCTCGGAAATCGGCACGATGGAGCTGGATGAGGTGCAGGCCAACCGCGCCCGCCTGACCGAACGCATCAGCGAGGCGATCAAGTTCGTTGTCGATGACTGGGGGATCGAGGTTACGCGGGCGGAGCTGCTGGATGTGAACCTTGACGAGGCAACGCGCAAGGCGATGCTGCAACAGCTCAACGCCGAGCGCGCCCGCCGTGCGCTGGTGACCGAGGCCGAGGGCAAGCGCCGCGCGGTGGAGCTGGCCTCGGACGGGGAGCTTTACGCCGCCGAGCAGGAGGCCAAGGCGCGCCGCGTTCTGGCCGATGCCGAAGCCTATGCGACCGGCGTGATCGCCGAGGCAATCTCGAAGAACGGGCTGGAGGCGGCGCAGTATCAGGTGGCGCTGAAACAGGTGGAGGCGCTGACCAAGGTTGGTGAAGGCGCCGGCAAGCAGACGATCATCGTTCCCGCGCAGGCGCTGGATGCCTTCGGCGATGCGTTCAAGATGCTGGGCGGCAGGCTGCCGGGGGGGCGGGACTGATGCTGGCCACCTGGTGGGTCTGGGTGGCGGCGGGTCTGGCGCTGGCGATCCTTGAGGTCGTGGTGCCGGGCTATATCTTTGTGGGCTTCGCACTGGGTGCGGTGCTTACCGGGGTGCTGATCGGTCTGGGCCTGCCGGGAAGCGGCTGGATGCTGGCCACGCCGCTGAATGCGCTGCTGGTCTTTGCCCTGATGTCACTGGCCTGCTGGCTGATCCTGCGCCGCGTGCTGGGCCGCCGTGGCCAGAGCAAGCGCATTCATCACGATATCAACGACGGCTGACGCTGCAGAAAAAGGGAGGGGGCGCTGCCCCCGCCACCCTGCGGGTGACTCCCCCGGGATATTTCTGAACAGGTGAGGGGGCAGGCGCGGTGCCTCTTGTTCAGGGGCGGTGTATTTGCTGGCGCTGCCCGGAAGGCTCAGGGGTGGAGCATGACTTTGCCCGCGCCGCTGTGCAGTGCCGCAAGCACGCTGTCGAGGGTGCCGGAGAGGGGCAGGCGCGCAGCGGTGCGGGTGTACCACTGGCCGCTGACGAAGCGGTCCTGCACCCGTGCCACCACGGCCGCGCGGCGCTCAGGGCTGGCGGCGGGCAACCAGCGCGACAGCCAGAACCCCTCGATCCGCTTGTCCATGAAGATGAACTGGCCCATCTGCGTCAGGCTGGGCGGGTTGTCGCTCATGCGGCCATAGCTGATCCAGCGCGCGCCCGCGGGCATGGCGAAGAACAGATCCGCCGTGGCCTGATCGCCGACCGCATCCAGCAGGGTGCGGGGTTTGTGGGCGCGGATGGCGGCCTGCGCCTGTGCCGCGAAATCGGGTGCCGTGGTGTTCAGCACCGCGCTGGCGCCGAGGGCGCGCAATTCATCGGCGATATCGTCACGGCGCAGCACGGCGATGGGCTCCAGCCCCTCATCGCGCGCCAGCCCCAGGATCAGCCGTCCCAGTTGCGAGCCTGCCGCGTTGAGCACGAAACCCTTGCCGCGCCCCTCGCGCACCCGCTCCAGCAGCGCGACCGCTGTCAGCGGGTTGACGATCAGCGCGGCCGCATCCTCGTCGCGCAGGTCATCGCGCAGCGGCAGGCAGAGCGCGGCGTCAGAGACCGCATGCCCGGCCCAGCTGCCGCTGCCCGTGCCAAGGAAGGACACGCGCTTGCCCAGCAGCGCCCCGGCCTGAGGGCCATTGCCGCTGATCACACGCCCCACCCCTTCGAACCCCGCCGCCGCACCCTGAACCCGGGGCTGACCATAGCCACCCTGAATGAAGAACAGATCGGAGGGGTTGATGGGGGCCATGATCACCTCGATCAGAACCTGACCGGGGCCGGGCGCGGGCAGGGTGATCTTGCGATATTCAAGGAAGGGCGCAAGGCTGTCGGGCATCTGCGGCACCGGGCCGCTGGCATAGCCCCCTTCACGCAGGGCAAGGGCGTGGGTGGTCTGCGCGACTGGATCAGGCATGGTTTCCTCCGCTAGGGCCTTGCCCACGCTAGCGCGGTTTGTTCATTGGGCAAAGCCGGGGCGGGTGTGACTTTGCGTCAGCTGATGCCTGTCAGCGCCGCATCCGGCAGATCGGTGCTGGCCAGCCGTTTGCGGTAGTGAGAGGGGGTTTCGCCCGTCTGGCGACGGAAAGCGCGCGAGAAATAGGCCGGGTCATCAAACCCCAGCGCATAGCCCGCCTCGGCAATCGTCATCTGCGTATAGGCCAGCAGGCGGCAGGCCTCGTTGAACCGGCGCGATTCAACGAAGCGGGCGGCGGGCAGCCCCGCGATGGCCTGACTGACGCGGTTTAGATGCGTGGGGGTCAACGAGAGCGCGGCGGCATAGTCACGCAGGGTCCAGCCGTCGCGCAGATGGCTGCGCACCAGCCCCTCAAAGGCCTGCATGTGGTGCGCATAGCGCGAGGCGGTGGCCGGGGTTCCGGCCTGCAGGGCGCGCGCCGTCAGGCAGGCGATCTGCAGCGCGAGGGCGCGCAGCATCGGGGTGCGGGCGGTGTCAGCAAGGCTGCGCTGGCGCATCACCTCTTCAAAGAGGGCGTCAATTGCCGCGTCAGCGGGGGCGGCGCCCCAACGCCCCAGCGCCAGCGGCGCGCCCTCGCCAAAGGCCTCGGGCAGGGCGGCAAGCGGCACGGTCAGCACGAACCCCTCGGTGCCCGCTGAAAAGCGGAAGCCATGCACCACCCATGCCGGGATGCTGATCAGCACCGGCAGCGCAAGGTCGCGCGCGCGGCCGTCCACCGTGATCCATGCGGCACCTGAGCGGATCAGGAAGAACTGGTGCAGGTTGGGGTGGCGGTGCGGCGCGATGCGCCAGTCATGCAGTCTGGCGCGGTCGGCGGTACGTTCGCAATGCAGCACATCGGGAAAGCCGCGCCCCTCGCCATAAAGCGCATAGGCGGGAATGGGGGGTGTGGCGCGGCTGTCCATGTTCCGAAAATACCAGAGAAAGCGGCGATTATCCATTCATTTGATGTATCAGTGTCATAGATTTACCAGCGAGCAGGAACGCCGGGAGGAAACATGCGCACACAGGTCGCCATCATCGGCGGCGGCCCTTCGGGGCTGCTGCTGTCACAATTGCTGATGCGCGCGGGAATCAGCACCGTGGTGCTGGAGCGCCAGACCCGCGACTATGTGCTGGGCCGCATCCGCGCCGGTGTGCTGGAGCGTGGAGCGGTTGAAATGCTGCACCGCGCGGGCTGTGGCGCGCGGCTGGCGCGTGAGGGGATTGCGCATGAGGGATGCAACCTCTCCACCGTCAACGGCATGTTTCGGGTTGATTTTCAGGCGCGGGTGGGGGAGGCGGTCACGGTTTACGGCCAGACTGAGGTGACGCAGGACCTGTATGCGGCGCAGGATGCGGCGGGCGCGGTGATCTTCCATGAGGCGCTCAATGTCGCGTTGCATGATCTGGAGGGCAGCGCGCCCTGGGTCAGCTATGAAAAGGACGGCCAGAGCCACCGGATCGACTGCGATTACATTGCCGGGTGCGACGGCTTTCACGGTATCAGCCGCCAGTCGATCCCGGCTGAGAAGCGCACCGAATACGAGCGGGTTTATCCGTTCGGCTGGCTGGGAGTTTTGTCGCGCACGGCCCCTGCTGCGGAAGAGCTGATCTATGCCAACCACCCGCGCGGTTTTGCGCTGGCTTCGATGCGCAATCCGACATTGTCGCGCTATTACATACAGGTCCCGCTGAGCGACAATGTTGAAGGCTGGTCTGATCATGCCTTCTGGGATGAGCTGAAGCGCCGTCTGCCCGCCGATGTGGCGGAAAGCATGGAGACAGGCCCGGCGATTGAAAAATCCATCGCGCCGCTGCGCAGTTTCGTCGCCGAGCCGCTGCGTTGGGGCCGGCTGTTTCTGGTCGGTGACGCCGCGCATATCGTGCCGCCGACCGGGGCGAAGGGGCTGAACCTTGCGGCGTCGGATGTGCATTACCTGTTTGAGGCGCTTCAGGGCGCGATCCTTGAGCGTGACGACGCGGCGCTTGACCAATACGCGCCGCGCGCGCTCAAACGCATCTGGGGTGCGATGCGGTTCAGCTGGTGGATGACCTCGATCCTGCATCGCTTCCCCGGCCAGTCGGATTTCGACCAGAAGATACAGGAAAGCGAGTTGTTGCAGCTTGAGACACTGGAAAGCGCGCAGGTTACCATGGCGCGCAACTACACCGGCCTGCCATACTGAGCCCGCAAGAGGGAGGACATTATGAGTGAACGCCATGCAAAGGGCATGCAGACCCGCCGCAAGGTACTGGGCGATGCCCATGTTGACCGTGCTGAGGCCGCCAAAGGCCCGCTGGATGCGCCGTTTCAGGAACTGATCACCGAAGCGGCCTGGGGCACGGTCTGGGCATCAGAGGCGATCAGCCTGCGCGAACGCTCGATGCTGACTTTGGCGCTGCTGGCGGCGACCGGGAATTTTGAGGAAATCCCCATGCATATCCGCGCCACCGCCCGCACCGGGGCCAGCCAGCGCGATGTGATGGAGGCCTTCCAGCATGTCGCCATCTATGCCGGGGTGCCGCGCGCCAATCATGCGATCAAGCTGGCAAAACAGACCTATGCCGAGATGGAGGGGGAGAGTGATGACTGACCTTGGCGCGCTGATACCGCGCAACCGCGCGGCGCATCCGGTGGCATATGACGCGGATTACAAGACCTCGGTCACCCGCTCGCCCAACCTGCCGCTGCTGTCGATGGAATCGACCCTGACGGAGGAAACCGGGCCGCGCTTTGGCCACGGCCTGCTGGGCGCGCTGGACAACAATCTGATCCTCAACTTTTCCAAGGGCGCGGCCCCGGCTATTGGTGAGCGCATCCTGATGCATGGCTACGTGCTCAATGAGCTGGGCCGCCCGGTGCCGCATACGCTGGTGGAGATCTGGCAGGCCAATGCGGGCGGGCGCTACCGCCATGTCAAGGACGGCTACCTTGCCCCGTTGGACCCCAATTTCGGCGGCTGCGGGCGCACCATCACCGATGAGAACGGGTATTACCAGTTCCTGACCATCCGCCCGGGCGCCTACCCATGGCCGAACCGCGCCAATGACTGGCGGCCCATGCATATCCATCTCTCGGTCTTTGGCCACGGTTTTGGCCAGCGGCTGATCACCCAGATGTATTTCGAGGGTGATCCGCTGATTGAGCGTTGCCCGATCGCCGCCACCATCAAATCGCGCAGCCAGCTTGACCGGCTGGTCGCACCGCTGGACATGGCCCATGCCCGCCCGCTCGATTTTCTGGCCTATCGCTTTGATATCGTGCTGCGCGGGCGCAGACAGACCATGTTCGAGAACAAGCTGGAGGGGATGTGATCATGGTGCAGAAACTGGACACACTGGTTGAGACGGCGTCGCAGACCGCCGGGCCCTATGTGCATATCGGCTGCATTCCCACCTTTGCCGGGCTGGAGGGGATCTATCCCGAAGATCTGGGCAAACGCGCCATCGAAGAGGGCGCGCAGGGTGAGGTAATCACCATCACCGGCGCAATCTTTGACGGCACCGGCTGGGCCATGCGGGATGCGATGTTCGAAAGCTGGCAGGCCGATGCAGCAGGGCGCTATCCGGGGCAGGAGGGGGCGGATCCCAAGGTGACGGGCTTCGCCCGCTTCGCCGCCGACGGGGAAAGCGGTGAATTCACCCTGCGCACCGTCAAGCCCGACCCTGTGCCGATGCGCGGCGGCGGGTTTCAGGCGCCGCATATCGCGCTCTGGATCGTGGCGCGGGGGATTAATATCGGGTTGCAGACGCGGATCTATTTCGAGGATGAGAATAATGCCGCCGACCCGCTCCTGCTGCGGATCGAGCAGCGCCAGCGGGTTCAGACGCTGATTGCGAAGAAAACCGGCCCGGGACTATACAGGTTCGACATCCGCCTTCAGGGAGAGGGCGAGACCGTATTTCTGGATATGTAAGGACACGCCATGACTGCCATGCAGCCCGCCCTCCTGCGACCTGAGGATAATCCCTGCATCCTCTGCGTGGCGATCACCGGCTCGGTGCCGACCAAGGCCGACAACCCGGCGGTGCCAGTCACGATATCCGAGCAGGTGGAAAGCACGCAGGCCGCGTTCGAGGCCGGGGCGGTGATCGCCCATTGCCATGTCCGCGACGATGCGGGCCTGCCTTCGTCCGACCCGGAACGCTTCGCGCGGCTTAAGGAAGGGCTGGAAAAGCACTGCCCCGGCATGATCCTCCAGTTTTCAACCGGCGGGCGCTCGGGCGCGGGGCAGGCGCGCGGGGCCATGCTGGCGCTGAAACCTGACATGGCGTCGCTGTCGGTGGGCAGCAACAATTTCCCCACCCGCGTTTATGAGAACCCGCCCGATCTGGTGGACTGGCTGGCCGCCGAAATGCTGGCGCAGGGCGTGAAACCGGAAATCGAGGCTTTTGACTTGTCGCATATCGTGCAAGCGGCCCGGATGGCCGCTGACGGGCGGCTGAAGGCGCCGCTTTATGTGCAGTTCGTCATGGGGGTGAAGAATGCCATGCCCGCCGACGAACGCATCCTTGATTTCTATATCGAAACACTGCGGCGGTTCGCACCGGATGCGCTGTGGTGCGCGGCGGGTATCGGGCCGGATCAGCTTGTGGTGAATGAGTGGTGTATCGCGAAGGGCGGGCATACGCGGACCGGGCTGGAAGACAATGTGCGCCTTGATCGCCAGACGCTGGCACCGTCCAACGCCGCACTGGTTCAAAGGGCGGCGGCGCTGTGCGAAAAATTCAACCGCCCCGTCGCCAGCTGGCAACAGGCCCGCGACATCCTCGGCCTGCCCCTGCGCAGAGGTTGAGGGAGGGCGACAGCGCCCTCTCCGGTGCATCCGCAAGGAAGCGTTACCGAGATGAGGGCGTGCCAGAAGGGGCCGCGCGGCCCCTTCCTTCCGGGGTCAGTCGTGGAAACGGACCAGATCGGCGAGAGGCGCGCGCTCGGTGCGGGCGGCATTGGCGGGGTGGCCGGGGTCCTCGATGCCGAATGCGATGCCCATGATCAGCCTTGGCCCCGGCGCCAGCCCCAGATGGTCGCGCACGATGCCCGGGTAAAGCGACAGCGCGCCCTGGGCGCAGCTGGCGATGTTGCGGCTGGCCATGCCCAGCATCAGCGTCTGCGCATAGCCGCCCAGATCCGCGGCTTCGCGCAGGTCGAACCCCTCGGGCAGAAACAGAAAGGCCGCATGCGGGGCGCCGAAGGCGTCGAGGTTGCGCAGAAAGGCCTCGCTGCGCCCGTTATGGTCATCGCGGCCGATCCCCATCGCGCCATAGAGCGTGCGGGCGGCGTCGATCTGCCGGTTACGGTGCACGCCGTGATAGCGGCTGATCATCGCCACATCCGGCGCGGGGGGCTGGCCTTGGCGTGCGGCACCGGTCAGTGCCGCGCCCAAAGCCCGCAGCGCCGCGCCCGAGACCACATGAACCTGCCACGGCTGGACATTGCAGTTGGACGGCGCCCGGGCGGCAAGGGTGAACACCTCGGTGATCAGCGCGCGGTCGAGTTCCTGCGGCAGGTAGCCCCGGACCGAGCGGCGGGCGTAGAGGATGGTGTCGAAATCGAGCATGGCGGCCTCCTGTCGCCGGGCATATCGGAGCTTTTGCGGTACAGCAATGCCCACGCGCCGGCCCAGTGGGGATGGTGGTGGCGGATAGTGGTGCGGATGGCGGTGGCAGGCGAAAGGCCCTATGGTGAGGGGAAATGGATGGTGGAGGTGCGCATGCGCTGGGTTCTGGTTCTTGCATTGCTGGCGCTGGGCGGGGTGGCGGCCGTTGTCAGCGCTCCGGGCGGGCTGCATGTGGTTGATGCTGCTGCGGGTGCCGCCGCTGCGCCCGCCGCTGCGGCTGTCGGTGCGGCTGTCGGTGCGGCTGTCGGTGCGCCCGTGGCCGGGTCGGTGCCGGTGGCCGCGCCCGATGTTGTCTTGGCTTCGGCTGAGGCAGGTGCGGCGGAACAGCCCGCCGCGTCCGTGATTCCGGCCGATCCGCGCCTTGAGATCGCGCCGGTGGCGGCCCGCCCGCTGGATCTGCGCATCATCCTGTCCGGCCACAGTCTGACAGACCCGATGGGGCAGGCGCTGCCCCGGCTGGTACGGGCGGCAGGTGGCGCGGGGGACCGGATCGCGCTGTCCACCATTCCCGGCGCGCCGATGGACTGGCGCTGGAACAACCGCACCCATCCGCCCGACGCCCGCGAGGATATCGCCGGTTTCGATGTCATGGTGCAGACCGAGCGGGTCTCGCTGTCCGGCACCCGGCCATGGCACAACAGCGATGACGAGGCACTGCGCTGGGCGCGCCACGGCTGGGAGAATGGCGCAGGCGGGCAGGGGGCGGAGGTGCTGCTCTATGCAAGCTGGGTGACGCTGGATACCGGTCCGGGTTTCGACACGCATGGCGACGCCGATCTCGCGCTGCCCTGGCGCGCGCGGCTGGATCGTGAATTTGCCGCGTGGGAAGAGATCATGAACCATGTCAACGCCAACCGCCCCGAGGGCGCGGCGCAGATGCGGATGATCCCGGCAACGCTGGTGATGGCGGCGGTTTATGATGCCATCGAGCGCGGTGATGCGCCGGAAGGGCTGGATGATATCCGTCAGTTGTTTACCGATGACATCCACCTGACGCCGCTGGGGGCCTGGCTCGTGGCCCTGACCCATTACGCGGTGGTCTATGCCCGTGATCCGCGCGGCCTGCCCGGCCCGGAAGGGGCCACGCAGGCGCTGGTGGACTGGGCGCCGGCGCTGGTCTGGCAGGTGGTGACGGGCTATCCGGGCACCGGGGTGCAGGACGGCTGACCGGCACAAGGCCCGGCAAAAGATAACAGGATGCGCCGCCCGCCGGGTAGGCGCGACGGCAAGCGCCTGCGACGGCGCTTGAAACGCGATCATCCGATTGCGTTTAGTCAG
Organism: Pararhodobacter sp.; assembly: GCF_036802785.1. Taxonomy (GTDB): domain Bacteria; phylum Pseudomonadota; class Alphaproteobacteria; order Rhodobacterales; family Rhodobacteraceae; genus Pararhodobacter. Next base: position 12,904 of record NZ_DAIRVN010000069.1, on the reverse strand, counting down.
CCACCCGGCGGGGCCCGATGACGGGCGGGGGGCAAGTATAGGGTTTTCCGTGGTGGATGCATGCTGCGGGGCCGGGAACGGGTACCGGCAGGGACGGGCGCCCGGCAAGAAGCGCCTGCGACGGCGCTTCAACGTGATTGCTTGATCGCGTTCCTGCGTGCCGCATCAAACCCTTTCTCCGGCGGGGCCTATCCACCCGCCCGCGTCTGGCGCAGCCGGGTGGCCAGCGCGCGCAGGCCCGGCAGGCGGTCGTACCAGCGGGCGCTGGCGATATCGCTGCGCGAGGGCCGCTGCACTGCCAGCGGGGGGCAGGCGGCCAGCACCCGCAACCCCGGATGGGCGGCGCGGAACCAGTTATAGGCGCCGTCGACATGCATCGGCCCGCCTTCCGGGCTGCCGGTGGGGCGGGCGAGCATGGCGCGCAGGAAGGGCACGGCCAGCCGTGCGGTTTGCGCGCGCATGCCGACGAAATGCAGCAGGTCCAGCGGGCGGTCTGCGGGCAGTTCGGCCAACCCCTGCGGCGCGGGCAGGTCGGTGAAGGTGGCATGGCCATAAGCCATGTCCCACGGCCCGGCGCGCAGGCGGGCGGCGGCGGGCGGGAAGCGGGTCTCGAAATCGCTGCAGAACGCCACATCGTCTTCGAGAATCAGCGCGCGCTCCCAGCCCTTTTCCAGCAGGGCTTCCAGCACCCCGAGGTGGCTGAGATAGGCACCGCGCACGCCGATACCGGGGAAGCCCCCGGCGCTGTCGGGACGGATCGCGGGAAAGAGGGTGACCTGCGGGTGATCCAGCGTGAGGCCGATGCGCCGCAGCTCACGCTCCAGCCCCGCGCGGCGGTCGGCGCGCTCAGGAAGGTTGATCACGATGACGCGCCCGAAGGTCTCAAGCAGCGCCGCACCGGCTGCCGTGGGTTGGGGCAGGGCAGGGGGGGGCATGCGGGCTTTCCTTCCGTTGGGGCGCGTGACCTTGTTTTGCCGGGCGACTGGCGCTCTTTCAATGGCAAAGGGCGCGGATGGCCTCTTGCCTTCGGGCGGTGTGGCATGGTTGACAGGGGGCCGGAAAGATCACCCGCCCCCTTGTGGGGCAGAAAGGACCAGATGAGCACCCCCATCCAACGTATCGAGCCCGGCACCCGCATGAGCGGCGCGGTGATCCATGGCGACACCATCTATCTGGCAGGCCAGGTGGGCAAGGGCGCCGATGTCACCGAGCAGTGCAAAAGCGCGCTGGCCGAGGTTGAGCGGCTGCTGGCGCTGGCCGGTTCGGACAAGTCGCGCCTTCTGTCCTGCACGATCTGGCTGGCCGATATGGCCGATTTCGCCGCGATGAACGCGGTCTGGGATGCCTGGGTCGATCCGGCCAACCCGCCCGCCCGCGCCACCGGCGAGGCAAAGCTGGCGACGCCGGATTACAAGGTCGAGTTCATGGTCATCGCCGCGAAGGCCTGAGGCTTCGGAAGGGGGGCTGTCTGCCCCCCACGCCGCTGCGCGGCTCCCCCCGAGGATATTTGTGAACAGATGAAGGGCGGCGGCGCGCAGGGCTTCGCGGTCCGTGCTGCCGGGCGGGCGAAGGGCGCCCTTTTCCTTTCCCGCGCGCGGCGCTAAACACCGCCGAAAGCCGGAGGATGCCGCAATGACGATGGACAAGACTTTCAACGCCGCCGAGGCCGAGCCGCGCATTGCCGCGCGCTGGGAAACGGCGGGTGCGTTCCGCGCCGGGGCCAATGCGCGCAGGCCTGAGTCCTTCTGCATCATGATTCCGCCGCCCAATGTCACCGGCAGTCTGCATATGGGCCATGCCTTCAACAACACGCTTCAGGACATTCTGGTGCGCTGGCACCGGATGCGCGGGTTTGACACGCTCTGGCAGCCCGGGCAGGACCATGCCGGTATCGCCACCCAGATGGTGGTGGAGCGCGAACTGGCCAAGGCCGGCAACGAGGGCCGGCGCGAAATGGGGCGCGAGAAGTTTCTGGAGAAGGTCTGGGAATGGAAAGCGCAATCCGGCGGCACCATCATCGGCCAGCTCAAGCGGCTGGGGGCCAGCTGCGACTGGGAGCGCAACGCCTTCACCATGTCCGGCGCCCCCGGTGCGCCTGCGGGTGAGGAGGGCAATTTCCACGATGCCGTGATCAAGGTTTTTGTCGATCTCTATAACAAGGGCCTGATCTATCGCGGCCAGCGGCTGGTCAACTGGGACCCGCATTTTGAGACCGCGATTTCCGACCTTGAGGTGGAGAACACCGAGGTTGACGGCCATATGTGGCATTTCAAATACCCTTTGGCCGGGGGCGAGACCTATCGCTACATCGAAAAGGATGAGGACGGCGCGGTGATCGTGGATGAGATGCGCGATTACATTTCCATCGCCACCACCCGGCCCGAGACCATGCTGGGCGACGGCGCGGTGGCGGTGCATCCGTCGGACGCGCGCTATGCGCCCATCGTCGGCAAGCTTTGTGAAATCCCGGTGGGGCCGAAAGAGCATCGCCGCCTGATCCCGATCATCACCGATGAATACCCCGATCCGGCCTTTGGCTCGGGCGCTGTCAAGATCACCGGCGCGCATGATTTCAACGATTACGGCGTGGCGCAGCGCAACGGCATCCCGCTTTACAACCTTATGGACACCAAGGCGCGGATGCGTGCTGACGGGTTGTCGTATGAGGAAAGTGCTGTCATCGCCGGGGCGATTGCGCGCGGTGAGCGGGCGGCGGGTGATGTCGGCCAGATCAATCTTGTGCCCGGGGAATTGCGCGGGATGGACCGGTTTGAGGCGCGCAAGGCGGTGGTCGAGGCGATCACGGCCGAGGGGCTGGCGGTGACGGTGCTGCAGAAGTCCATCGACCCGGAGACGCATTCCGAGCATCTGGAGCGGGTGCCGCTGGTCGAGAACAAGAAGATCATGCAGCCGTTCGGTGACCGCTCGAAAGTGGTGATCGAGCCGTATCTGACCGATCAGTGGTTCGTGGATACCGCGAAGATCGTTGAACCGGCGCTGGAGGCGGTGCGCAGCGGGGCGGTCAGGATCATGCCCGAGAGCGGCGAGAAGACCTATTACCACTGGCTGGAGAATATCGAGCCGTGGTGTATCTCGCGGCAGTTGTGGTGGGGGCATCAGATACCAGTTTGGTATGGGCCTAATCGCGACGACGAAGGAAAGCTCTCCATTCCGTCAAGTGGGTTTGGCACAGACTCAAAGTTCTGCGCAGCTGAAGGAAGCGGCGCACTCGCAGCCGCCGAACAGTATTACGGGGAAGAAGTTGCTTTCGTCGAAAGCAAACAGACAGCATATGAGTGGGCGCTTGATCGAATGGAAGGAAGGGCTAGGCCCGTTCCCATTTGGCGCGACCCCGATGTCCTCGACACCTGGTTTTCCTCCGGCCTCTGGCCCATCGGCACACTTGGCTGGCCGGAACAGACGCCTGAGCTGGAAAAATACTTCCCCACCTCGGTGCTGGTCACCGGGCAGGATATCCTGTTCTTCTGGGTCGCGCGGATGATGATGATGCAGCTGGCGGTGGTGGGGGAGGTCCCGTTCCACACCGTCTATCTGCACGGACTGGTGCGGGACGCCAAGGGCAAGAAGATGTCCAAAAGCCTTGGCAATGTCGTCGACCCGCTGGATATCATTGACGAATTCGGTGCCGATGCTTTGCGCTTCACCAATGCCGCCATGGCCAGCCTCGGCGGTGTGCTCAAGCTTGATACCCAGCGCATCACCGGCTACCGCAACTTCACCACGAAACTCTGGAATGCCACCCGCTTTGCCGAGATGAACGGCGTGTTCGGCGACGATGTGCCCGCGCCCGGCGCGCTGCCGCCAAAGGCCAGCCAGACCGTCAACCGCTGGATCATCGGCGAGACCGCCCGCACCCTGAAGGCGGTGGATGAGGCGCTGGCGGCGTATCGCTTCAACGATGCGGCGGATGCGCTTTACCGTTTTGTGTGGGGCAAGGTCTGCGACTGGTATGTGGAATTCGCCAAGCCGACCTTTGATGGCGACCACGCCGATGAGACCCGCACCACCATGCGTTGGGTGCTGGATCAGTGCTTTGTGCTGCTGCACCCGTTCATGCCCTTCATCACCGAGGAACTGTGGTCGCTGACCGGCACACGCGCGAAAATGGCGGCGCATGCCGACTGGCCGGAATACGGCACGGATCTGGCTGACCCGGATGCTGACCGTGAAATGGGCTGGGTGATCGGGCTGATCGAGGCCGTGCGCTCGGCCCGGACCCAGATGCGGGTGCCGGTGGGGCTGAAGCTGCCGATGCTGGCGCTGGATCAGGATGCGCCCGCGCAGGCGGCCTATGCGCGCAATGTGGCGCTGATCGAGCGGCTGGCGCGGATTGACGGGCTGCACCCGGCGGAAACGGCGCCGAAAGGCGCACTGAGCATCGCCGTGGAGGGCGCGACCTATGCCTTGCCGCTGGAAGGGGTGATCGATCTGGGCGCCGAGATGGCCCGGCTGCGCAAGGCAATGGAAAAGCTGCAGAAGGATATCGGCGGGCTGAAAGGGCGGCTGGACAACCCGCGCTTCGTTGCCAGTGCCTCGGAAGAGGTGGTGGAAGAGACGCGCGGCCAGTTGGCGGAAAAGAGTGACGAGGCAGAGCGGCTTGCCGAGGTTCTGGCGCGGCTTGAGGCGATGGGCTGAGGGGCGGCTGCGCGGTGGGGTGACCGGACGGACTGCTGGCGCAGAAGCCTCTTTGTTTGCCGCTTTGCGGCGCGGGGGCGCTGCCCCCGTCCGTTCTGCTTCGCAGAACGGACTCCCCCGGGATATTTTTGGACAGAAAATGGCAGCTCCGGTCTTCCCGATTTTCTGTGTGAAAATATCCTGGGGGGTGAGCGGCGTCTCGGGGGCCAGTGGAAGGCCCCGGTTTTGAGCGCCGCGCCCGTGGCAAGGCCGGGGAACGGGCCGCAGGCCCTCAGGGGGCGAAGCCCCTTTTCTGTTTGACGTGTTCACGATCCGGGGGCTCAGGCCCGCTTGAAAAGGGCGAGGGCGCGGGAGAGGAAATCATCGCGGGTCTGCGGGGTTTCCATCAGGAGTTCGTGTTCGGCTCCGGGGTAGTCCACCAGTTCAGCGCGGGGCCAGCGCGCCGCCTGAGCGCGGATCGCGGCCGGCCGGACGATACGTTCATTGCCGCCCAGCCCGATCAGGGCGGGCACATCCGGCGCAGGCAGGCGGGTGAGCGCGGCCATTTCCGAGAGCGCCGCGCCGCCCCAGCGCAGGCTTGGACCGCCCAGTGCCAGTGCCGGGGTTTCGCGGATATGCGATTGCATGCGCGCGAATTGTTCGGCGTCCCGGGTCAGGGGGTTGTCGGCAAAGGCCATCGACGGCAGCCCGTATTGGGGCCCCGTTGTGGGCAGGTAGCCGGTGTCGCGCCCCAGCGGCCGGGTGAGCCGCGCCATGGTCCGGATGCCAAGCTGCTTGATGCGGCTCAGCGGCAGGCCCCACATCGGCGCGCTGAAAGCGGCGGCGGGGGTTTGCAGCCCGTCGCACAGTGCGCGCAGGCCGATGCAGCCGCCCATCGAATGGGCCAGAACCGGCATGGGCGCTGTGCAGCCCAGCGTTCCGGCGGCGGTGCGGGCGGCGGCGATGTCGAGCTGGTAGTCGGAAAAGTGGCCGACATGGCCCAGTGCCGCATCGCCCGCCAGCCGGTCAGAAAGCCCCTGACCGCGCCAGTCGATCACCAGCGCGCCCCAGCCCGCGCGCGCCAGATCGCCCGCCACCAGCGCGTATTTCTCGATGTATTCGGTGCGCCCCGGTAGCACCAGCACGGTGCCGCGCGCGCCCGGCCAGAGGGCGATGCGCAGCCGCACCCCGTCTGACGCGCGCAGCCAGAAGGCCTGCCCGCCGGGCGGGCCCTCATTGGTGTTCAGCGGCGCGGCCTCGGGCACCGGGGCGCGGCCGGATCAGGACAGGACGGCGGCGAGTTTCATCGCCAGCGCCATGTCACCGTCGATTTTCAGCTGGCCGGACATGAAGGCCATGGTCGGGTTCACATTGCCGTCCATCATGCCGCGGAAGGTTTCGGCCGAGGCGGTCAGCGTCACATCGGCGTCGTCATCGGCGGCGCGTGCGCCGTCGCTGTCAAGGACGATCGTGCCCTCTTCCTCGATCACGAATTTGGCGAGCCCGTCAAAGCCCTCACCATCGAGTTTCTCGTTGAGCGCCACGACGCCCTGTTGGATCACTTCGCTCATTGGCTTGTCTGTCCTGCTTGTGATTGCGTTTCGGGGTTCTGCGGCTGCGCGGCCTCTCGCAATTCTCCGCGCATACGCTATCTTGTGGTTATGAAGCACCCGCGCCCTTTTCTCAATCTTGTCGTGGCGGCAGCCATCGGATTCCTTCCCTTCGCATCCCCGGTGCAGGGCCAGGACCTGCCCGCCGCCGATCTGGACAGGCTGATGGCCGAACTGGCGCGCCCTGATCAGGACCGCTGGATGCGAATCGAGCGCCAGATCGAGCGGGAATGGCAGCGGTCAGGCTCGGCGGTGGCGGACTATCTGTTCCAGCGCGGGCAGGATGCCCTGCGCGAGGGGCAGACAGACGCCGCCATTGCGCATTTCAGCGCCGTCATCGACCACGCCCCCGAATTCCCCGAGGCCTGGAATGCGCGCGCCACGGCCTGGTTTCTGGCCAACCGGCTTGGCCCGGCGATGGCGGATATCGAAGAGGTTTTGACGCGCAACCCGCAGCATTTCGGCGCGCTGGCCGGGATGGGCACGATTCTTGAGCAGGTGGGCCGCCTGGAGGCTGCGCGTGCCGCTTTCTCCGCGGCGCTGGCGCTCAACCCGCACCGCCCCGGGCTGCGTCAGGCGGTCGAGCGGCTGGACCGGGCACTGGCAGGGCCGGCATTGTAACCCATATTGCGATTCACAGCCGGGGCGGGGCGCTTTAACCAGCCCCCGGAATGCGCCGCACGCGCGCGACCTTCAGGCGCAGATCAAGGCAGAGACATGACAGGCAAAGGGCGGGTTACGGCGGTTCTTGGTCCCACCAACACCGGCAAGACCCATTACGCCATCGAGCGGATGCTGGCCCATCGCACCGGGGTCATCGGCCTGCCGCTGCGCCTTCTGGCGCGCGAGGTCTATGACCGGATCGTTGCCATACGCGGCCCGTCGGTGGTGGCGCTGGTCACTGGCGAGGAGCGCATTGTGCCTGAGCGCACCCAATACTGGGTCTGCACCACCGAGGCCATGCCGCTTGAAATTGGTGCCGATTTCATCGCCATCGACGAGATCCAGCTTTGCGCCGACCCTGACCGGGGCCATGTCTTTACCGACCGGCTGTTGAATGCGCGGGGCCTGCTGGAGACGATGTTTCTGGGCTCGGACACGATGCGCGGGGCGATTGCGGCGCTGGTGCCCGGCGCGCATTTCATCCGGCGTGAGCGGTTTTCGGCATTGACATGGGCGGGGTCAAAGAAGATCGCCCGGATGCCTGCGCGCTCCGCCATCGTCGCCTTTTCGGTGGAAAACGTCTATGCGATCGCCGAGCTGATCCGCCGCACCAAGGGCGGTTGCGCCATTGTCATGGGCGCCCTGTCGCCGCGCACGCGCAACGCGCAGGTGGCGCTTTATCAGAATGGCGATGTGGATTATCTGGTGGCCACCGACGCCATCGGCATGGGGCTGAACCTGGACATCAAGCATGTGGCCTTTGCCGGGACATCGAAATTCGATGGCCGCCGGATGCGCCCGCTCAACCCTGATGAGCTGGCGCAGATCGCGGGCCGGGCAGGGCGGCACACCTCGGCGGGCACATTCGGCGTGACGGGCGAGGCGCGTGCGCTGGATCCTGAGGTGATCGAGGCCATCGAATCGCATCGGTTTCTGCCGGTGCGAAAACTTCAGTGGCGCAGCACGCGGATGGAATTTGGCACGCTTGAGCGGTTGATCGCCAGTCTGGAGACCCCCACCCGCGACGAATGGCTGACCCGGGTGCGCGAATCCGATGACCTTGTGGCGCTGAAAACCCTGGGCGCGATGCCCGAGGTGGCCGGGCTTTTGCGCGACGCCCGCGATGTGCGTCTTTTGTGGGATGTGTGCCGAATCCCTGATTTCCGGGGCATTTCCAGCACGGAACATGCCGGTTTGCTGGCCCGGCTGCATGGTTTCCTGCATCGGGGCGGGCGAATCCCTGATGATTGGCTTGCCAGGAACATTTCCCGCATCGACAAGGTTCAGGGAGATATCGACACTTTGTCGCGGCGATTGGCGTTTATCCGCACATGGACCTATGTTGCACAGAGGCCCGGGTGGGTAAGCGACGAAAACCATTGGCGCGGCGAGACGCGCGCGGTAGAAGACCGCCTGTCAGATGCGTTGCACGAACGCCTGACTGCTGCATTTGTTGACCGGCGCACCAGCGTGTTGCTGCGGCGGTTGAACCAGAAGGAGAGCCTTGTGGCCGAGGTGAATGACAAGGGCGAAGTGACGGTCGAGGGCGAGTTCATCGGCCGTCTTGAGGGATTCCGCTTCCGGCAGGACAAGACCGCCTCGACGGAAGAGGCGCGCACGCTGCGGCAGGCCGCAGTTGCGGCGCTGGCCCCGGCTTTCCATCTGCGGGCGGATCGTTTTTATAACGCCCCCGACAGCGAGATGGATTTCACCGAGCAGGGCGGGCTCATGTGGGGCTCGGAAGCGGTGGGTAAACTGGTGGCCGGGGCCGATGCCCTGCGCCCGCAGGCCGTGGGCTTTGTCGATGAAGAGGCCGGGACGGAGGTTGCCGAAAAGGTGCGCCGCCGGTTGCAGCATTTCATCGACCGCAAGATCGCCGCGCAGTTCGAGCCGCTGACCAACCTTCAGCGCGACGAGACGCTGACCGGGCTGGCGCGCGGCTTTGCCTTCCGCATGGTCGAGGCGCTGGGTATCCTGCCGCGTGAATCGGTGGCCGATGAGGTCAAGCAACTGGATCAGGAAGCGCGGGGCGTGCTGCGCAAGCATGGCATCCGCTTTGGGCAGTATACTGTCTTCCTGCCCGCGCTGCTCAAACCCGCGCCGACCAGGCTGCGGCTGGTGCTGTGGTCGCTGGGGCAGGGGCTGGACGAATTCCCCGAAAGCCCCCCGCCGGGGCTGGTGACCATTCCCAACATCGCCGATGTGCCCGCGCAGCACTACACGCTTGCCGGGTATAAGCCCGCCGGTTCGCGCGCCATCCGCATTGATATGCTGGAGCGGCTGGCCGATCTGTTGCGCGCCCGTGACAGCCGTGCAGGGTTCGAGGCCGCGCCGGAGATGCTGTCGATCACCGGCATGACGCTGGAGCAGTTCGCGGATCTGATGCAGGGTCTGGGCTATGCCGCCGAGAAGGGCGAGCGGGCCAAATCGCGCCCGCAAGGCCCGGTGGAGCTGACCGCCGAGGAGATTGCGGCGCGCGCAGTGGCGCAGGCCGCGGCAGCGGTGATCGGGCGGGCGTCGGATATGGCTGAAGGCGTTGCGGCGCCTGACGTGCCGGTTGAGGCGCCTACCGAGACTCCGGTGGAAGCGCCGGTCGAAGAACCGGCCGAGACACCCGAAGCGCCGGTTGAAACGCCGGAGACGCCTCCCACCGAAGTGCCGGTTGAAACCCCGGACGAGACGCCGCCGCAACCGCCGGTCGAACTGCCCGATGACGCGCCGCAGGAAGTGCCTGTCGAGGCGCCGGATGAAGGCCCGGTTGAAACGCCGGTCGAGGTTCCGGGGGATATGCCGCTTGAGATTCCGATGCAGGAGTCGATGGGGGGTACTGAAGAGCTGGAAATGTTCTTCACCTTCCGTTGGGCACCGCGCCCGCGTGTGCAGCCGCGCCGTGGCCCGCGCCGTGAGGGCGGGCAGGAGGCGGGGCAACGCACAGGGCAGGACCGGACAGGGCAGGACGGCGCCGCACGCGACGCAGGCCGCGAGGGGCAGCGCAACAGGCCGCGCGGTGGCCGTGGCGCACCGGCTGGCGCGGATGCTGCACAGGCGGGTGGGCAGCAGGCCGCCCGCGCGCCGGGTGACCGCGCTGAGCGGGCCGACAAGGGCGCGCAAGGCCGCCCTGAGCGCAAGGACCGGCCCGAGCGTGGCGACAGAGGCGACCGCAAGGGTGGCAAGCCGCCCCGGCGCGATGGCGGCAGCGGCGGGCCGAAGAAGGATGCGCCGCGCAGCTTCACCTCTGGCCCTGACAAGCGCCGTGACCGGATCGACCCCGACAACCCCTTCGCCGCCGCCCTCATGGGCCTGCGCGACAAGACCTGACGCGCGATGCCGGCAAATGCTGGCATGGACGCCCCTGAATCCGGCCCCATCCGGCTGGACAAATGGCTGTGGCATGCGCGGTTCTTCAAATCGCGCAGCCTTGCCGCGCAGGCGGTGGGCAGCGGGCGGATGCGGGTGAACAGCCAGCCGGCGGCCAAGCCCGCCGTGCTGCTGCGCCCCGGCGATGTGCTGACCTTCGTGCAGGGTGAACGGGTGCGCGTGGTGCGTATTGTTGCGCCCGGCACAAGGCGCGGCCCGGCACCCGAGGCGCAGGCGCTTTACGAAGACCTGTCCCCCGCGCCGCCGCCGCCAGACCTGTCGCGCCCGCAGGCCCGTGCTGGCGGCCGCCCGCAGGGCCGCGACCGGCGCGCGATGGACGCGCTGCGGGGACGCGATGCCGAGGGGTGAAAGCGGCCTGTCTCCCGGGGCAGCCGGTGGTGAGTGTAAATGTCGCAGCGGAAGGCAGGCGCGGGAATCCGGGCAAAAAATTTGGACGTATACAAACGATCTGTCCGGCATGGCTTGATTGATCGGCACAACCGGATTAAGTCCGGAACGGTTTAACGAGGACAAGCGCCGCCATGACCTATGTCGTGACCGACAACTGCATCGCCTGCAAATACACCGACTGCGTGGAAGTCTGTCCTGTGGACTGCTTCTATGAGGGGGAAAACATGCTGGTGATCCATCCGGACGAATGCATCGACTGTGGCGTCTGCGAGCCTGAATGCCCCGCCGATGCGATTCGCCCGGATACCGAGCCGGAAATGGAACCCTGGGTTGAATTTAACCGGAAGTATTCCGAACAATGGCCGGTGCTTACCCAGCGCCGTGACCCGCTGCCGGAAGCGACCGAGCGCGATGGCGAAGCGGGCAAGATGGACAAGTATTTTTCGGAGGCGCCCGGCGAGGGCGACTGAGGAAAACGGCTGAGGCGGGTGACGTAACGGCATCGTGATGGCGCGCCCTGTTCAGGGCGTGGCAGCGTGGTTGCGCAGCCGCCTGTTCCCCTGCTGCGGATTCAGTGCTTTGATTCGCAGCATTTTTGTGTTAGAAAAAGGTTACATAAAGAACCTGCCCGGCATCCGCAGTGCTGCTCGCCTGTGCGATGTTTTTTTGGCGATATCGAGAAGTCTTCGCGGGAAGCGCTGTTTCCCGTGGGTTTTCTGTCGCTGAAAAGGGCCAAAGCCGAGGAAGTGCCAGAATGAGCAAGACCCGCAAGGCCGAGTTTCGCCCCAATGATTTCGTTGTGTACCCCGCGCATGGCGTGGGCAAGATCGTTTCCATCGAGGAACGCGAAATCGCCGGGATGCAGCTTGAGCTGTTCGTGATCTCGTTCGAGAAAGACAAGATGACCCTGCGCGTGCCGACGGACAAGGCCACGCAGGTGGGCATGCGCTCATTGTCGTCGCCCGACATCGTTTCCAAGGCCCTTGCCACGCTGCGCGGCAAGGCCCGCGTGAAGCGCGCCATGTGGTCGCGCCGCGCGCAGGAATATGAGCAGAAGATCAATTCCGGCGACCTGCTGTCCATCGCCGAAGTGGTGCGCGACCTGCACCGCACCGATGACCAGCGCGAGCAAAGCTATTCCGAGCGCCAGCTTTACGAAGCCGCGCTGGAGCGGCTGACGCGTGAGGTTGCCGCTGTTTCGGGCCTTGATGAGGCTGGCGCACAGCGCCAGGTCGGCGAGGTTCTGGTCGCCCGCGCCGCCTGATTGCGGCACGGCGAACGGCATTGACCGCGTTCCGGCTGGCCCGGAGCGCGGTTTTTTCTGTCTTGCCTCCGTCCTCCCCCCGCGCGGGCCCCGGCCCGCTCTTGCCAGACGGGGCCGGGCTGCGGTAGAGGCAGGCCAAGAATTTCAAGCGGAGAGAACCATGGCAGGCCATTCCAAATGGGCCAATATCCAGCATCGCAAGGGCCGGCAGGACGCCGCGCGCTCGAAGCTGTTTTCCAAGCTGTCGAAAGAGATCACCGTCGCCGCCCGGATGGGCGACCCAGACCCCGACAAGAACCCGCGCCTGCGGCTGGCCGTCAAGGAAGCCAAGGCGGTTTCTGTCCCCAAGGACGTGATCGAGCGCGCGATCAAGAAATCGCAGGGGGGTGATGCCGAGGATTACGAGGAAATCCGCTATGAGGGTTACGGCCCCGGCGGCGTGGCCGTGATTGTCGAGGCGATGACGGACAACCGCAACCGCACGGCCTCAAACGTGCGCTCGCTCTTTGCGAAATATGGCGGCAATCTCGGCGAGACCGGCTCGGTCGGGTTCATGTTCGACCGGATGGGGCAGATTCTGTATCCGGTGAAGGCGGGCGACAGCGACACGGTCATGGAAGCCGCGATCGAGGCAGGGGCCTCTGACGTGGAAAGCTCGGACGATGGGCATGTGATCTGGTGCGATTTCACCGAGCTGGCCGAGGTTTCCACCGCGCTGGAGGGCAGCCTGGGCGATGCGGAATCAACCAGGCTGGTGTGGAAGCCGCAGACCAGCACCGAGCTGGACCTTGAGGGCATGCAGAAGCTGATGAAGCTGCTGGATGCGCTGGAAGATGACGATGATGTGCAGAATGTCACCGCCAATTTCGAGGCCTCGGACGCGGTAATGGCGCAGCTCTGAGCGGCGTGAGGCGCGGAGGGCTGAGCAGGGGGGCGCTGCCCCCCTCTTGGCCTTCGGCCAATT
>NZ_DAIRVN010000068.1:0-26762 GCF_036802785.1 Pararhodobacter sp. | reverse complement strand
CCCAGCAGGAACAGCGCCACCGCCGCACCGCCCGCCATCGCCGCCGGGACAACCAGATGCGCCGGCGTGGCGGGCGCGAAGATCAGCATCAGCAGCACCACCAGCATGGCGCCCTGCGACAGGCCCAGAATGCCGGGGTCTGCCAGCGGGTTCTGCACCAGCCCCTGCAAAAGCGCGCCTGACAGCGCCACGCAGGCCCCGGCCAGCAGCGCCAGCGCCAGCCGGGGCAGCCGCACCTCGAACAGCGCGAAAGCCTGATCGGCGGGCAACGCGCCGCCCGACAGCCCGCGCAGGATGGTGCCAATGTCCAGCGCGGTGCCGCCCACATTCAGCGAGGCCGCGCCCAGCACCACGACCGCCAGCGCCAGGCCCGCCGCCGCCAGCACATCGGCCAGCCGCATCGCGCCGCCGCCGGGCAGCACGATCAGCCTGCGCCCGTCCAGCGCGCGCCTCATGACGGCACCTCTGCCGGGCGCAGGTAGCGGCGATAGACGATGAAGATGAAGACCAGCCCGCCCAGAAACTCCAGCACCAGCCCGGTATGCGCGACATAGGGCAGAAAGGCCGTGCGCGCGATCAGATCGGCGACAAGGCACAGCGTTGCGCCCAGAATGGCCGACAGCGGCAGCAGGCGGCGCAGGTCAGCCCCGGCAAGCGCGCGCGCCAGATGCGGCACCACCAGCCCCAGAAAGGCGATCGGCCCGCTGACCGCCACGGCCGAACCCGCCGCCACCGCCGCCGCCAGCAGCGCCAGCGCACTCACCTTCTGCGCCGCCACCCCGGCCGAGGCGGCCTTGTCCGCGCCCAGCAGCACCAGGTTCAGCGGCCGGGCCATCAGCCACAGCAGCGCCAGCGCGGCCAGTGTGACCGGCCACATATCGGCAAAGCGCGCGGCCTGTGCATGGTTGATCGCGCCGGACAGCCAGCTGAGAAACTCGCTGCGCCGCACCGGGTCTGCCAGCAGCAGCGCCTGGGCGATCCCGCCCAGCAGCATCGACACCAGCGCCCCGGACAGGATCAGCCCCAGCCCGCGCGGATCACCGGCCAGCCCGACGGCCCGGGCCACCGCGCGCGTCAGCACATAGCCAAGGCCCGCGCCCGCCAGCGCCGCCCAGCCCTGCGCGCGCGGGTCCAGCCCCAACAACAGCGCCGCCACCACCAGCGCCAGCGCCGCACCCGCGTTCACCCCCAGCGTGGCGGGGGAAGCGAGCGGATTGCGCGTCAGCCCCTGAAGCACCACGCCCGCCACGGCCATCGCAGCGCCCGCCTGCACCGCCATCAGCGCGCGCGGCAGGCGTTGCGAGGTCAGAATGAACTGGTCCAGATCATCCGGCTCAGGCGCGGCAAGGGCCTGCCACAAAGCGGCGGGGCCCAGCGTGACCTGCCCCACCGACAGCGACACCGCGAAGGCAAGGCTCAGGGCGAGAAGCGCCAGAAGGAACAGGGCGGGGCGGGGCACGGGCGGTCAGGCCCCCTGCTGTTCAGGGGTATCGGCGGGAATGGCGGGCAGGCAGACAAGCCGCTCACCGCGCCGGAACACCTCGGCCTCTATGCCAAAGCATTCCGCCACCCGCGCGGGCGTGATCACCCCGGCCACCGGCCCCTGCGCCAGCACCCGGCCCGCCGCCATCAGAACCGCGTCATCGGCAAAGCCCGTGGCAAGGTTCAGATCATGCAGAACCACCACCACGCGCCGCCCCTGTTCATGCGCAAGGCGGCGCAGCAGCGCCAGAATGGCGATCTGATAGCGGGTATCAAGGTGGTTCACCGGCTCATCCAGCAGCAGCGTCGGGGCCTGCTGCGCCAGCGCCATGGCGATGAAGGCGCGCTGGCGCTGGCCGCCGGACAGGGTGTTCACCGCGCGCGCGGCCTCCGCCTCCAACCCCACGATGCGCAGGGCCTCGGCAAATTCGGTGCGCCGGGGGGCGTCGGCGGGGCGGAACCAGCCCTGCCGGGCATGCGCGCCCATTTCCACCAGTTCACCCAGTGTCAGGTAATCCGGGCAATGGCTGGCCTGCGGCAGCCATGCGACCGCGCGCGCAAGCTGGCGGCGGGTCAGGCGGGAAAGGGGGGCGCCATCCAGCGTTACCGCGCCGCCCTGAACCGGGATCAGCCCCATGATGGCGCGCAGGAGCGTGGATTTGCCACAGCCGTTCGGCCCCACGAGGGCGGTCAGGCGGCCCGGCGC
This sequence comes from Pararhodobacter sp., assembly GCF_036802785.1. Classification (GTDB taxonomy): domain Bacteria; phylum Pseudomonadota; class Alphaproteobacteria; order Rhodobacterales; family Rhodobacteraceae; genus Pararhodobacter. Next base: position 24,574 of record NZ_DAIRVN010000068.1, on the reverse strand, counting down.
GAAAGCGGCCGAGACGCCGTTGAGCACCGGCGCGCGGCCAAGTCTGACACAAAGATCGGTGACGGTGAGCATGATTTTCTCTGCGGAATGCATCCCGCCCAGTGGAATGGCTTGTAGAACGGTTGCGTGGTAGTATAATGCCGACAAGATTACTAGGATAAATTGAGGCCCGCCATGACTTCTTCTCCCCTCGTCATCGGAATGACGCTGGCCCCCACCTGGCTGAACGGCAATGGCTGGCGGCGCGCGGACAGCGGCATCGAGGGGCTGATGACGCTTGACTACTACACCGGCCTTGCCCGTCGGGCTGAGGCGGCGGGCATGGATTTCCTGTTCCGCCCCGATACCCTGTTCATGCCCGGTCAGGGAAACGGCCCCGGTGGCCCCGCCGGCGGGCTGGACCCGACCTTGCTGATGGCGGCGCTGATCGGCGCCACCTCCCGCGTGGGGCTGCTGACCACGCTTTCAGCAACCTTCCTGCCGCCGTGGTATGTGGCGCGCCAGTTGATGAGCCTGCACTGGCTCAGCGAAGGGCGGATCGGCTGGAATATCGTTACCGCGCTGGACGGGCACCGCAACTTTGGCCATGACGCCATGCCCGACACCGCCACCCGCTACCAGAAAGCCGATGAATTCCATGATCTGGTGCAGGCGCTCTGGGCCAGCTTTCCCGCCGGGGCGGTGCGCAATGACCGCGCTACGGGCAGGGCGCTGAATGCTGAGCTGATCCGCCCGGTGAACCATGAGGGCGCGCATTTCTCTGTCGCCGGGCCGCTGAGCATTCCGGCGCGCCCGGGCCCGCGCATCCCGGTGTTTCAGGCCGGCGCGTCAGAGCTGGGCCGACAATTCGCGGCGCGCGTGGCCAATGCGGTTTTCGCCGCAACGCCGGACATTGCCGCCGCCATCGAGCAGCGCAGTGACCTGATCGCCCGGGCGCGCGCTTTGGGCCGGGGCAGGGCGCCGCTGTTCGTGCCGGGCCTCAGCCTGTTTCTGGCCGACAGCCGGGCCGAGGCGCAAGATCTGTACGCCGAAACCCATCGCGGTGCCGATGAGGGGCGGCGGCTGGCGCGGCTGAAGCTGCTGACCGGCAAGGACTTTGCCGACTGGCCGCGCGACCGCCCTGTCACCCCCGCCGACCTGCCGCCACTGCCGGAGACGCTGCACAGCCAGACCAGCGCGAAGCTGCTGCACCGGATGATCGCCCGCGACACGCCTACCCTTGAGGCGCTGTTCATGGCGCCTGAGCTGATCGGCTCGCCGCATTGGCAGGTGATCGGCACTGAAACGGACGCCATTGACGCGATCCGCGACTGGCAGCGCGCCGGGGCGATGGACGGGTTCATCGCCTTTCCCGGCGGCGCGCCCGCCTGCATTGACCGGGTGCTGGGCCGCCTGATGCCCGAGCTGGTGGATGCCGGTTTGCGTGCGCCGGAACCCGCAGGCGCGGATTTCATGGCGCGGCTGGGGTTGGGCTCCTGAAAGGGGCCGCTACTGCGCCCCCGTCAGATCCGCCCCGGTCAGATGCGGCAGGAAGCGCGCGTTGAAGCGGGCAATCTCGCGCGGCTCAGGCCGGGCGCCGGAATAAATTTCCACATAGGTGGGAATACGCGCCAGCCGGGTCTGGATATCTTCCTGCGCCTGCATCGAGATATAACCGATCTGCACCAGATAGACCGTCCGCGCCCGCACATCGGCGGCCAGTTGGTCATGGCCCCAGCGCAGCAGCATCGAGGTCAGCGCGTCCAGCCGCGCCTCATCGGCGGCCCTGACCCGCGCGGCCACACCCTGATCCTGCAACGCCCAGCTACGGATGGCGAATTCCAGCCGGGAGTCAAAGGTTTCAGGCAGCAGGAAGCAGCCGATCAGGTTGAGCATCGCCTCGGCCATCGTCTCGGCATAATGGCGGGTGGCGGCGATCAGGGGCACGGTGGTGCGCGCTTCCCACCCGTCAAGCAGGGCGGCCAGAAGCGCCTCGCGGTCATCAAAGAACCAGTAGAAACTGGTGCGCGACAGGTTCAGCCGCCTGGCCAGCGGCAGGATTTTGACGGCATCGACCCCGCTTTCGATCAGAACCTGATAACCCGCCTCCAGCCAACCCTCGCGGGAGCCGCGCCAGCCGGTGGGCGGGGCAGGGGTTTCGGGGGCAGCCGTGTCAGGGGCAGGCATTTTCGTTGCTGAGGGCAGGTCGCTTTTCATCCCGTATTCATACGCTCCGGCACCGGCTGCAACAAGCTGCATGAACGCCAATGCGCGGAAACATGACACTGGTGATTTTTAATTTGACACAAGTGAACATTCTGCGCTCCACTGCATTACGTCCCCCACTTCAGGCAGCAAAATGTCCAGCGACCCGCTTCTCCAGCCGTACCGGCTGAAACACCTGACCCTCCGCAACCGCATCATGATTACCAGCCACGAACCGGCCTATCCCGAAGACGGGATGCCGAAGGGCCGTTACCGCGCTTATCATGTCGAGCGGGCAAAGGCGGGGGTGGCACTGACCATGACGGCGGGATCGGCCAGCGTGGCGCGTGACAGCCCGCCGGTGTTCAACAACATCCTTGCGTGGAAGGATGAGGTTGTCGGCTGGATGAAGCAACTGACCGATGAATGCCATGACCACGGCGCGGCAGTGATGATCCAGCTTACCCACCTTGGCCGCCGCACCCGCTGGGACAAGGCAGACTGGCTGCCCGTCGTCACCTCAAGCCATGAGCGTGAAGCGGCGCACCGGACCTTTCCCAAACGCATCGAGGACTGGGATATCACCCGCATCATCCGCGATTATGCCGATGCCGCCGAACGGATGAAAGCCGCCGGTGTGGACGGGATAGAGCTGGAGGCATACGGCCATCTGCTGGAGCAGTTCTGGTCACCGCTGACCAATGATCTTGAGGCGCCGTGGGGTGGCAGCCTTGATAACCGGCTGCGTTTTACCTTTGAAGTGCTGCGCGCGATCCGCAAGCGGGTGGGCGCGGATTTCATCGTCGGGTTGCGCTATACGGGTGATCAGGATATGCCCGGGGGTATGCATAGGGACGAAGGCATTGAGGTGTCGCACAGGTTGCGCGACTCCGGGCTGGTTGATTTTCTCAACGTGGTGAAGGGTCATATCGACACCGACGCCGGGCTGACAGATCTGATACCGGTGCAAGGGATGCGCAACGCGCCGCATCTGGATTTCGCGGGCGAGATCCGCGCCGCGACCGGGTTTCCGGTGTTCCACGCCGCCAAGATCCCCGATGTGCCGACCGCGCGCCATGCCATTGCCAGCGGCAAGCTGGATATGGTGGGGATGACGCGGGCGCATATGGCTGACCCCCATCTGGTGCGCAAGATTATCGAGGGGCGCGAGGATGATATCCGCCCCTGTGTGGGGGCCAATTACTGCCTTGACCGCATCTATCAGGGCGGGATGGCCTTTTGCCTGCACAACGCCGCCACCGGGCGCGAAGAGACACTGCCGCACACCGTTCCTGCCGCCGCCGTGAAGCGCCGTATCACCATCGTCGGCGCAGGCCCCGCCGGGATGGAGGCCGCCCGCGTTGCCGCCGAGCGCGGCCATACGGTGACGGTGTTCGAGGCCGCTGACCAGCCCGGCGGCCAGATCCGCCTGACCGCGCGCGATGAGCGGCGGCGCGAGATGGGCGCGATCATCGCATGGCGGCTGGTGCAATGCGAAAAGCGCGGCGTCCGGTTCCATTTCAACACCTTCGCCGATGCAGACGCCGTGCGCGCCACCGCGCCTGACGCGGTGATCATCGCCACCGGCGGCCTGCCGCATACCGAGGTGCTGACTGCGGGCAACGATCTGGTGCATTCGGCATGGGATATCCTTGCGGGCGACGTGAAGCCCGGCGGGGATGTGCTGATCTATGACGATGCGGGCGATCATGCCGCCCTTCAGGCCGCCGATCTGATCTCTGCCACCGGCGCGCGCGTTGAGATTGTCACGCCCGACCGCAGCTTCTCGCCCGAGGTGATGGCGATGAATCTGGTGCCCTATATGCGCAACCTGCAAAAGCGCGACACCACCTTTACCGTGACATGGCGCCTGCTGTCCGTCACGCGCGAGGGGAACCGGCTGCGCGCGCATCTTGGCAGCGATTACGGCGATTTTTTGCGCGAGCGGCTGGTGGATCAGGTGATCGTCAACCACGGCACCCGCCCGCTTGATGACCTCTATTTCGCGCTCAAGCCGCTGTCGTCAAACCTTGGCGCCGTGGATTATGAGGCGCTGGTGAGCGGGGGTGAACAGACCCTCAGCCCCAATCCCGAAGGCAGCTTCAGCCTGTTCCGCATCGGTGATGCGGTTTCGGCGCGAAACACCCATGCCGCCATTCTTGATGCGCTCAGGCTGCTCAAGGATCTTTAGACCAGAACCGACCACAATTGATAACCACTGACAGGAGAAGACCATGAAATATCTCGCTTCCGCCGCATTGCTTGCCGCCGGTGCCTTCCACGCCCAGCCCGCGACGGCACAAGAAGCTGCCTGCGGTGACGTTTCCATTGCGCAGATGGGCTGGGCCTCGGCCGAGGTCATTACCGAAGTGGCGCAGTTCCTGCTTGAGCAGGGCTATGGCTGCAATGTCACGCTGGTGAATTCCGACACCATCCCCGCCATCACCTCGGTCGCCGAAAACGGCGAGCCGGATGTGGTAACCGACCTCTGGCTGAATTCCGCAGGCGATGCCTATCGCCGGCTGGAGGATTCCGGCGCCATGGTGCGGCTGGCCAATGTGCTTCAGCCCGGCGGTGTCGAAGGCTGGTGGATTCCCACCGCGCTGGCCGAAGAGCACCCGGAGCTGACCACGATCGAGGGGATTCTCGCCAATCCTGAGCTGGTAGGCGGGCGCTTCAACAACTGCCCCGATGGCTGGGGTTGCCGCGTGGTGTCAGACAATCTGGTGCGCGCGCTGGATCTTGAGGGCCATGGCATTGAGGTGTTCAACCACGGCTCGGGCGAGACGCTGGCATCGTCGATGGGTGCGGCGGCCACGGATGGTGAGGCATGGTTCGGCTATTACTGGGCCCCGACCGTTCCGCTGGGTAAATACGACATGACCCGCGTGGAACTGGGCGCCTATGACGAAGAGGCCTTTGCCGCCCTGCAGAACCCCGATGCGCCGGACCCGCAGGTCTCGGAATTCCCGGATGCGCCGATCCTGACCGCGGTCACCGGCGCCTTTGTCGAAAGCCATCCCGAGATCACCGAGTTCTTCCGCAACATGACCTTCCAGACCGAGGTGATGAGCGCGCTGCTGGCATGGCAGGATGAGAACAACGCCTCTGCCGAGGAGGTTGCGGTTGAATACCTGATGAACAACCCGGACGAATGGTCAGCATGGCTGAGCGATGCCGCGCGCGAGAATTTCTCCGCGCTGCTTCAGGCTGAATGAGCGATCCGGCCACCTGATACGACTGACGGATACGACTGACTGATATGGGCGGCGCCTGACCGGGGCGCCGCCTCTTCGTGGCAGAAAACAGGGGCGGGCGCCTGCGGGTGCCCGGTGGTGTGCATGGCAACCTACGATGGATTATTCAACGCGCTGGGTTTGCGCGACTGGTGCGACGCGGATGCGCAAAGCGGTCCGATGTCGATGGCAGATCTCATGGCGAGGGCGCAGGGTGGCGGCACACAGGCCACCGATACAGCGCGCTCACTCTGGGATCTGCCGTTCCCCTCGCTCAACGCGCTGGCCGAAGCCTGCGCCGCAATCCCGCGCTCACGCGACCTGACCGTGGGGCTGGAACGCGGGTTTCTGGGCATCCGCGATGCGCTGCGCGTTGTCGTTGACCCGCTGACCCAGCCGCTGAGCTGGATGCTGCGGGAAATGCTCTGGGTGATGACCGCCTCACCGTGGTGGCTGATGATTCCGGTCCTGTTGCTGGTGTCATGGCTGGTGGCGCGGTCCTGGAGTGTGGTCGGGCTGGTGGCGCTGTTCATCGCCATCCTTGCTTTTGTCGATCATTATGATGCCGCGATGCAGACATTGGCGATCATCTTTGTCTGCGCCTTCATTTGCGTGCTGATCGGGGTGCCCATCGGCATCGCCATGTCGCGCAACGACCGGCTGCAACGCAGCGTCACGCCGGTGCTGGACATGCTCCAGACACTGCCGCCCTTTGTTTATCTCATACCGCTGATCTTCCTCTTCTCGGTCACCGAGCCAAAACTTTACGGCATTGCGATCATCCTCTACGCGATTGTGCCGGTTGTCCGGCTGACCGATCTGGGCATCCGACTGGTGGACAAGGACGTGATCGAGGCCGCCGATGCCTTTGGCATGACCAGCCGTCAGAAGCTGTTCGGCGTGCAGATCCCGCTGGCGCTGCCCAATATCATGGCCGGGGTGAACCAGACGATCATGATGAGCCTTGCGATGGTGGTCATCGCCTCGCTGGTTTCGGCGCCGGGGTTGGGGGTGCTGGTGCTGCGCGGCATCCGCAATCTGGAACTGGGCACCGGGCTGGTGGCGGGGCTGGGGATTGTTCTGCTGGCGATCATGCTGGACAGGGTGACCAAGGCCGCCCTGACCCGCATCGACACCAGCCGCAAGCAACGCTGAGGAGAGTGGCATGAGCACGGCAACAAGCCCCCGCATCAAGGTCGCCATCCGCGATCTCTACAAGATCTTCGGACCCCGGCAGCACGAGGCGCTGGCAAAGGTCCGCGCCGGGATGGGCAAGACAGAGTTGCAGAAAACCACGCATCATGTGCTGGGCCTGCAGGGTATCAATGTCGATATCATGGAGGGCCGGATCACGGTGATCATGGGGCTGTCAGGCTCTGGCAAGTCAACGCTGATCCGCCATCTCAACCGCCTGATCGAGCCGACAGCGGGCGAGGTTCTGGTTGAGGGTGAGAATATCCTGACCTGGAATGAAACCCGCCTGCGCCAGTTGCGGCGCGAGAAGATGTCGATGGTGTTTCAGAAATTCGCCCTGCTGCCGCACCGCACGGTCCTTGAAAACGCGGGAACGGCGCTGGCCACGCGCGGCCAGAACCGCAAGGAATGGGCGCCGGAGGCCGAGCGCTGGCTGCGCCGTGTGGGGCTGGGCGGCAACGGGCACCAGTATCCGCATGAGCTGTCAGGCGGGATGCAGCAGCGCGTGGGGATTGCCCGCGCGCTGACCTCCAATTCCGACATCATGCTGATGGACGAAGCCTTTTCAGCCCTTGATCCGCTGATCCGCACCGATATGCAGGATCTGCTGATCGAATTGCAGGGCGAGCTGAAAAAGACCATCGTTTTCATCACCCATGATCTGGATGAGGCGCTGAAGCTGGCCGACCATCTGGTCATTCTCAAGGACGGGCAGATTGTCCAGCAGGGAGAGCCGCAGCACATTCTGCTCAACCCCGCGGCCGCCTATATCGAAAACTTTGTGGCCGATATCAACCGCGCGCGGGTGCTGCGGGTGCGCTCGGTCATGGAGACAGGGCCGGTCACGGGTGCGGTTGACGGCGAGATCGAGGCCGATGCGAACCTTGAAAGCGTCATCGCCCGCGCACGCGGCGCACTGACGCCGCGCTACCGGGTGATGCATGACGGCAAGACGGTCGGCATGCTGGAGATGGCGATGGTCATGCGCGCGCTGGTGCCAAGGGAGGCCTCCGGCGCGGCCGAAGCGATGGCCGAGGGGTAAGGGCTCCGTCTGCTGGTGCCAGAGAATGTCGTGCAGCAGCGGAAACCGGATTTGTGCTACCGCGCTGGCATGTGAAAAGCGCTGGTGCACGGTCCGTTTGTATATTGTTGACAATCTTCATTCCCGATTCTAGCGTGACCAGATCACCGCCCGCACCCAGCGGGTGAACCTGACGCGGGGAACGCCATGGAAGAGCTGTCGCTCAAGCGTGAAACGATGGGCGCCCAGATCGCGGCGCTGTTGCGGCGCGCGATCCTTGCCGGTGAGTTTGCACCCGGCGCGCCCATGGTTGAAACCGCGCTCGCCCTGCGGCTGGGCGCCAGCCGGGGCCCGCTGCGCGAGGCGATGCGCCAGTTGATCGACGAGGGGCTTCTGGTGAGTGTGCCCTATACCGGCACCCGCGTCATCGACCTGTCGGTGCAGGATATCAACGACATCTACGCCATGCGCACCTGCCTTGAGCAATTCGCCTTTGAGCTGGCATGGCCCCGCCGCACCCCTGATTTCGCCACCGAACTGGCCCGCCGCAACACCCGCCTGCAGCAAGCGATTGATGCCAGCGACGATGCCGGCGCCATTGATGCCGAGCTGGATCTGCACGGGCTGGCCTATGAATGGTCCGGCAACCGCATCCTGCTTGCCACATGGAACGACATTCGCGGGCGCCTTCAGCTTTACTGGGCCGCGCATCACCGCGCCCATGGGCTGACCGGGCCACGGCGCGAAAGCCATGATGATTACCTTCGCCTTGCCATCGGCGATGACCTTGACGCGATGAAAACTGAGATTCGTAGCCATATGCGGCGCGGGCTGGAAAAGACCATGGCCTTTGTCGAAGACCGCAACGCCGCAACGCCGGATTGACCAACAGGAGAGAAAGAAGATGAAAAGACGCATGATTCTGGCCGGGCTTGCCACCGCGATGCTGGCGCTTCCCGCCGGGGCCGCACTGGCGCAGGACAACACCATGGCGCAGATCCGTGACAACGGTGTGCTGCGGGTGGGCGTGACGCAGGCGCCGCCCTGGTATTCGAAAGACCCGATCAGCGGCAACTGGAACGGCGGGCTGGGTGTGTCGATGGGTCAGGCAATGGCTGATGCGCTTGGCGTGACGTTTGAGCCGGTCGAGGTGACATGGGGCACCGCCGTGGCAGCGCTTCAGGCCAACCGCATCGACCTGATGTATGTGCTGGATGCCACCGACGAGCGCCGTCAGGCGCTGGCCTTCCCCGAGACGCCCCTTCTGTATTACTCGCTCGCCATTCTTGCGCGCGATGATCTGGAGGTGAGCGACTGGGCAGACCTCAACCAGCCCGGCATCCGCATCTCGGTGCCGCAGGCCACCAGCATGGATGCCTTCCTGACCGCCCATGTGCCCGATGCCGATATCCAGCGCTTCCCCGGCAATGCCGAGGCGATCGCGGCGTTTCAGGCCGGGCGGGTTGATGCCGTAACGTTGTTCCACCCACCGCTGATCGCCGCGCGCCAGCGTCTGGGCCGTGGGCAGATCATCGTGCCGCAGCCGGTTGAATCGCGCCCCTCATCGGTGGGTCTGCGCCAGGAGGAAAGCACCGAGTTTCTGGACTGGGTGAACGAGCAGATCGGCGAATACTACCAGTCCGGCCAGACGCAGGAATGGTACGAGGAATTCCTGACCGAGTTCGGCCTTGATCCGGCCTCGGTGCCGCCGATCATGCGCGAACGCCTGTAAGCGGCCGGGCGGGGCAAAGCGCCGATGTATCAGTGGGATTTCACGCCGGTTTTCGCCAATGCCGATCTGCTCTGGCAGGGCCTCATGGGCACATTGGCGATCACCGGCACGGCGCTGGCCTTCGGCCTGCCGCTGGGTCTGGCGCTGGCGCTGGGGCGGCTTTCGCCCCGGCGCTGGCTGGCATGGCCTGCGGGTTTCGTGATCGAATTCTTCCGCACGACACCGCCGCTGGTGCAGCTGTTCTGGTTCTTCTTTGCCCTGCCCATTCTGATCGACATCCGCATGACGCCCTTTCTGGCGGCGGCGATCACCTTTTCCATCCAGTCTTCGGCCTTCTTTGCCGAGGTGTTCCGCGCGGGCATCGTCTCAATCGAGCGGGGGCAATGGGAAGCCGCGCGCGCCATCGGCATGAAGCGCCCGCAGGCGATGCGGCGGATCATCCTGCCGCAGGCCGTCAAGCGGATGATCCCGGCCTTCACGGAACGCGCCATCGAGCTGATGAAAACCACCACGCTGGTGGCGACGGTCTCCTATGCCGACCTGCTCTATCAGGCCAATGAACTGGCACAGAAAACCTTCCGCCCCATCGAGATCTTCACCGCCACCGCGCTGATCTATTTCGTGGTGATCTTTGGCCTCAGCCTGATCGTGCAGGCCGTTGAGCGGCGGTGGGCGATCAGCGGCGACAATACGGTGCGATGATGGGATATACTTGGGATTTTGCCTCGGTCTTCATGTACCGCGAAGCGCTGATTGCCGGGCTTCTGGGCACGCTCAGGATATTCGCGATCTGTCTGGTCGCCGGGTTGTCGCTGGGGCTGGTGGTGGGGCTGGCGCGCTATTCACAGCGGCGCTTGCTGCGCTGGCCTGCGGCGGTGTTTATCGAATTTTTCCGCAACACGCCGGTGCTGGTGCAGATTTTCTGGTTCTACTTTGCCTTTCCCATCCTCGCGCCGTTCGACATCAGCCCGCTGATGGCCGCCGCACTGGGGATATCGCTGAACTCGGCGGCTTTCTCGGCTGAAATATACCGCGGCGGAATCCAGTCCATCGACCCCGGCCAGTGGGAGGCCGCGCGCGCCATCGGCATGCGCTACTTTCAGATCATGCGCCGTATCATTATGCCGCAGGCGCTGCGCCGGATGCTGCCTGCGCTGACCAACCGGGGCATCGAGATCTTCAAGATGACCACGCTGGCCTCGGCCATCGCTTACGGCGAGTTGCTGCATCAGGCGCGCCTCATCGCCTCGATCAACTATAACCCGATCGAGGCCTATACCGTGGTCGCGCTGGCGTTCTTCGTGATCCTGTATCCGATTGTGCGGGCGACATATGCGCTGGAACGCCGCATGGCCCGAGGAGACTGACCCATGACCACCCAACCCATTCTGCGCATCCGCGGGCTGCACAAGCGCTTTGGCGAGAACCATGTGCTGCGCGGCATTGATCTTGATGTGATGCCCGGGGATCGGATCGCCGTTCTGGGCGCATCGGGTTCCGGCAAAAGCACCTTTCTGCGCTGCCTGAACTTTATGGAAATCCCGTCTGACGGTGAAATCACGCTGGAGGGGGAGGTGCTGGGCCGCGCCCGGCCCGGTGGCGCGCGCGACTACCCTGAAGGGGCGCTGGCCGCCGTGCGCCAGCGCATCGGCATGGTGTTCCAGCAGTTCAACCTCTTCCCGCATATGACCACGCTGGGCAATGTCACCGAGGGACTGCGCATCGTGCAGGGCAAGGACAAGGCCACCGCCGAGGCCCGCGCGATGCAGGAGCTGACGCGCGTGGGGCTGGCGGAAAAGGCGCAGGAATACCCCGCGCGGCTGTCCGGCGGGCAGAAACAGCGCGTGGCGATTGCCCGCGCATTGGCGCTGGACCCGCAGCTGATGCTGTTTGACGAGCCGACCTCGGCGCTGGACCCTGAGCTGGTGGGCGAGGTGCTGGGCGTGATCCGCAGCCTGGCCGAAGAGGGGCGCACCATGCTGCTGGTCACGCATGAGGTGGGTTTTGCCTATCACGTTGCCAACCGGGTGATCTTCATGGCCGATGGCATCATTCAGGAAGAGGGCCCGCCCGATCAGGTGCTGAAAGCGCCGCAGAACCCGCGCACCCAGGCTTTCCTTGCCCGTCACAAACAATTTGAATTCTGATCAGGACGATTTCCGATGACCCAGGCCTCTACCCAAAGCGCCCAGAGCTATGCCCATGACCCGCGCAACGACCATGTCGAGGTCTATGTCAACGGCGCCTTCTTCCCCCGCAACGAGGCCTCGGTCTCGGTCTTTGATGCGGGTTTCGTGCTGGGCGACGGCGTGTGGGAGGGGATGCGGCTGATCAAGGGGCGGCTGCTGGCGGTCGATGAACATATGGCGCGGCTCTATGAGGGCGCGAATTCCATCCAGCTTGATATCGGCCTGGCCCGCGAGGCGTTGGTGGAAGAAATCCACAAGACCCTGCGCCACAATCATATGAAAGACGGCGTGCATATCCGCCTGATGATCTCACGCGGGATGAAATCCACTCCCAATCAGGACCCCCGGTTCATTGTGGGGGGCGCGACCATCGTCATTGTGGCCGAATACAAACAGCCCAATGCAGCGCTCAAGGAACGTGGGTTGAAGCTGATGACCTCGACCATCCGCTGCTCGACGCCGGATGTGTTTGACCTGCGGCTGAACAGCCATTCGCGGCTGAACTTCATCCATGCGCTGATACAGGCGATCAACATGGGTGCGGATGAAGCACTGATGCTGGATGACCGGGGCTTTGTGGCAAGCTGCAACTCCACCAACTTTTTCATCATCCGCGGAGACGCGCTCTGGACCTCGACGGGCGCCACCTGTTTCAACGGCATCACCCGCGCCAGGGTCATCAGCTTGTGGCGCGAGGCGGGCGGCGTGGTGCTGGAGAAGGACTTCACCCTTGCCGAGGTCTACGGCGCCGACGAGGCCTTTGTGACCGGCACTCTGGGCGGCATCACGCCGGTGACCATGATCGACGGCCGCAAGGTCGGCGCGGGGGTTCCCGGCCCCGTCACAGCGCGGGCGGCGGCGCTCTATGCAGGGTATGTCGCCGGCTGACAGGGCCTGACCTGCGATTCAATCCACCGTTCCGCACAGAACGCAGCAGGACGTTGCCTCAACCACGCACGGCGGGGGTGGCGGTGCCCGTCGCCGGAAGCTCCCGCGCCCAGGGCGGGTTCGCGCCCGGGCGGCTGGCGGTCACCGCAGCGGCGCTGGCGGCCAGCGTCAGGGCCTTGTGCAGGGTAGCCTCGTCAAGGTGGCGCAGGGCGTCGCGCAACAACGTGCCCGATTGCGCCAGCCCCGCCAGAATGCCCGCGTTGAACGTATCGCCCGCCCCCACGGTATCGGCCACGCGCACCGCAACAGCGGGCACCGACAGGCAACCGCCCGCATGATGCGCCTCCGCCCCCTCGGCCCCGCGCGTGATCAGCACCAGCGCGGGCCCCTGCGCGCGCAGCGCCGCGATGGCCGCACCCTCATCGCGGGCGGGGTGCAGCCAGCGCAGGTCTTCATCCGAGAGTTTGACGATATCGGCGCGCGCCAGCATCCGCGCAAGGCGGGCACGGTAAGCCGCCTCGTCACGGATGAAACCGGGGCGGATGTTGGGGTCCAGCATCACCACGCGCTCACCGGCGCTGTGGCACAAAGCCTCAAAGGCCGCGCCGCAGGGCTCGGACACAAGGCTGATGCCGCCGAAGAACAGCGCTGTCACCCCGGCGGGCAGCGGGGGCAGGGCGGCCGGGGTCATCATCCGCATGGCGGTGTTTTCGTCATAGAAGGCATAGCGCGCCTGCCCGTCGGTCAGGGTGACAAAGGCAAGCGTGGTGGGGCTGTCGCTGCGTGGGCACAGGCTGGTGTCAACGTGCGACTGCGCCAGTGCCGCCTGTAGCTGCGCGCCGAAAAGATCTGTCGACAGCCCGCAAAGGAAGCCCGCCCGCGCGCCCAGCCGCCCCAGCGCCCTGGCGGTGTTGAACACCGCGCCGCCGGGATGCGGGGCAAAGGCCGCTTCGCCATCCGGCAGGGTCCGGGGCAGCATGTCGATCAGCGCCTCGCCACAACACAGGATCATTGCGCCACCCCTATTGCCTGTGCGCCCGGTCTGCCCGGGTGAAAAACATCGCTCATGATCCCTCTCCGGTCAGATCGGAAAACCGCTGCGCGGCACATTCCTTCCCCAAGGCGTTTAGAGGAAGCGGGCGCGCTTTTTCAAACGAATTCTGGCTGACAAAGGGGGCCCGTCACGCCCCGGCGCGTTTGGTCACTCAGGGGTTTTTCGCGAACCATGCCACGATCCCCGGCATTTCACGCTCAAACCCGCCGGGGATATAGAGGTTCAGCAACCGTGCCATGCGCCCGGACGGGTTGCGGAAGTCATGGGTCACGCCAGCGGGAATCCGCAGGAAGGCGCCGGTCTCATAGCTTTGCCAGCTATCGCCGACCAGCAGCTCCGGCGTGCCCTCAAGAACAATGAACACCTCGTCATTCGCCGCATGGCTATGCGCGCCGACCCCCTCCTGCCCGGGCTGCAGGATCCATTCCGATACGCTGTAGGCCGCGCCGGTTTCCGCTTCATCGGCTTTGAAAAGGGCGGTCAGCTTGCCCATCTCATAACGCCGCCCGCCGCCGGGCGGCAGCGCGATCACCCCGCGCGGCGCGGTATTGCTGTTGTCTGCACTCATGACCGCCCCCCGTGCCCGCACAGCAGATCATGCGCCCATGAGGGCCCGCGGGCAAGGGCCGGAGGGTCAGGCGCTCAGCCGGGTGCTCAGGCTGTTCCGGGCGGCGATGCTTTTGGGCCAGCGGACCAAGATGATGGCCGGATTGGCAATCTGCCCCTGCGCCATCACGCGCGGCAGGTCGCGCAGGGTGCAGCGGGCAACATTTTCCTGCGCGGTGGAGGCATGGCTGACAATCTCCACCTCGACCGACGGGGGCACGCCAGCCGCGCACAGGCGCGCGCTCAGAGCACCGGCGCGGGCTGCGCCCATATAGATGGCCAGCGTGGTGCCGGGCGCGATCATGGCGGCCCAGTCCGGGTCAGGGTCGCCGGGGCGGCAGGTGGCGGTGGCCAGCACCAGCCGGTCGGTTTCGCCGCGCTCGGTCAATGCGCGGCCAAGGCTGGCGCTGGCGGCGCTGGCGGCGGTCACGCCGGGCACAATCTCAACCGCAATGCCAGCCGCGCGCGCCGCCTCCAGCTCCTCCGTCAGGCGGCCAAAGATGCCCGGATCACCCGATTTCAGCCGCACCACCCGCTTGCCCTGACGCGCGGCCGCCACCACCACCGCGTTGATACGGTCCTGCGGCCAGGAACAGGCGCCAACCTCCTTGCCGACAAAGACGCGCTCGGCATCGCGGCGGGCCAGTTCCAGCACAGACGGGTCCACCAGCCGGTCATAAAAGATCACATCAGCCTCCTGCATCAGCCGCAGGGCGCGCAGGGTCAGCAGGTCCGCCGCGCCGGGGCCTGCGCCCACCAGCGCGATGCTGCCCTGAACGGGGGCGGGACCGTGGGCGAGGGTTTCCTTGATCAGCGCCGCCGCTTCGCGGGCGGCACCGCGCGCGATGGCCTGACGGGGCGGACCGCTGAACACCCAGTCCCAGAAGAAGCGGCGCTCGCTGTGCGGGATACGGCGCGCAACCTCAGGGCGCAGGCGGCCTGCAAGGGCGGCAAGGCTGCCAAGGCCGGGTTCCAGCATCGTCTCAATCCGGGCGCGAAGCTGGCGGGCCAGAACGGGCGCGGTGCCCTCGGTGGAGATGGCCACCACAACCGGGTCACGGTCAATGATCGAGGGGGTGGTGGCATCGCACAACGCCGGGCGGTCCACCACATTGACCAGCGCGCCCACCGATTTGGCCAGCGCATGGGCGGCAGTGTCCAGCGCCGGGCAGCCGGTGGCGATGAACACCAGCGCGGCATCGCGGAAGATACCGGCGCTCAGCTCCGTCACCTGCTGCACCCGGCCCCGGGCGATGAGTTCCGCCAGTTCGGGGTCCGGCGTGGGGGTGACGAGGGTCAGCGCGGCCTCGGTCTTCAGCATCAGGCGGGTTTTCTGCGCGGCCTGCTCGCCGCCGCCGACGATGACCACGCGGCGGCCCTCCATCTGCAGAAACATGGGAAAGGTTTTCATCCTTCAGCCTCCGTTATGCGGGCGTAAAGCGGGCGGTTGGCCCAGAGCGATTGCGCAAGCGCATGCGCCGGGCCGGGCGCGTGGCCCAGAGCGATCAGCGCCGCCGCGGCGGTGCCGGTGACGATCGCCTCGGCAAACAGGTCGCGCAGCGTGCCCTCCCACAGATCGGCAAGGGCCTGCGGCGGGGTGGGGGCGTCAGACAGGCGGCGGGGTTCGGGCAGCAGGGCGGGAAGGGTCAGTTCCTCCGGCTGGCCATTCACCAGCCGGAACAGCGCCACATCCTTGGCCGGATTGCGCTCAAACTCACCCCCGCCGCCTTTCAGGATGGCCAGCGAGGGCTGGCCCAGAAGCACCCCTGCCTCCTGCTGCAGGCCCCGGTAGGGCGGATGAAACACGCCCTGAACGGCGGCGGGGGCATGTGCCGGGTTGAGCACCCGCAGAACGGTATTGATGCAGGAGCGCAGGCCCAGCACCTCGCGCAGGCGCAAAAGCGTCAGTGCGCGGGGGCTGAGGGTTTCAAGCGGCAGATAGGCGATACCATCGCGGTCCAGACAGGTGGCAAGGTCGCCCGGGCTTTGGGCCTGCGCGATCCCGGCCAGCGGTAGCGACGCGCGCACATCAGCACCGTCTGACTGGTGAGAGTTCCAGCCATGCAGCAGCACCCGCGCGCCGGTCGCCGCCACCAGCCGGGCGGAAAGCAGAAACCACGGCAGGCCGCGCGTGCGCCCGGCGGCATAGCTGGGCCAGTCGAGGTCAACGCGGGGCAGGGGGGGCAGATCAGTGCGCATTGCCGTGGCGAAACCCGCGATCTCGGCAGGCACCTCGCCCCGGTAGCGCATCAGCATCAGAAGCGCGCCGACGGCGTGGGGGTCTGCCGCGCCGCGCAGGATCAGGTCCATGGCCTGCTGCGCCTCATCCCCGGTCAATGAGCGTGCGCGGCCCGGCCCCCGGCCCATGGCATGGATGAAGGGCGCAAGGCTCATTCCGCCGCCTCCAGCCGCTGCGCCAGCAGGGCGGCCAGTTCCGGCTGGCACGCCCCACAGGAGGTTCCCGCCTGAAGCGCCGTGCCGATCTGGGCCACGCTGGTAAGGCCCTGCGTGGCGATGGCGCGGGTAATGGTGTGCAGCCCGATATTGAGGCAGGCGCAAACGGTGGGGCCGGGGTCTGCCTGCCCGGCACCCGGGCGGCCTGCCAGAAGCTGCGCGCCCTCGGCACCGATCTGCGCTGCCACATGGCCGCGCGCCAGAGTTACCGGGTCAGGCGCGGTGAACAATGCGGCAACCGCGCGCCCCTCTTGCAGAAAGGCCAGCCGGGTGCCGCGCACACGGTCCCTGACGCTGAGACAGGTGGCATCGGGCAGGTTGAACAGGGTTCGGGCGTAGATTTCCCAATCTTCCGGCGCCTCGCTTCCCGCCAGTTCCGAGCGCCAGCCACCCTCATGCCGGGCGGTGGCCCAGTAGGTGGCGGTCAGGTTCTGCGCATCGGCTGAGACCGCGAAGCCATACCACGCCGGGCGCAGGGGGGTGACGGCAACAACCGAAGCCTTGCTTTCCGGCTGGCCTGAAAAGGGGTCGGTCACGGCGGCCACCAGCGCATCTATCCGGCCAGTGGGGGCGGTGGCGCCGGTCCAGTGCATCGGCGCAAAGACCTGCCCGCGCTGCACCCGCTCAGTGATCGCCGCGCGCAGGATCGCCTGGCCCTGCGGGCTGGTGACGCGCACCAGCGTGGCCGGTTCAATGCCAAGGTTTGCCGCATCATCGGGGTGAAGCTCAAGGAACGGCTCGGCGATATGCTGGCTGAGGCGTGGCGAAAGCGCGCTGCGGGTCATGGTGTGCCACTGGTCGCGGATGCGGCCGGTGTTGAGGCGGAACGGGTAGCGGGGGGTGGTTTTGGCGGCGGGTTGTTGCGGCGTTACGGGCAGCATCCGGGCGCGGCCATCCGGGGTGTAGAACCCGCCCGCGCCAAAGAACCGCCCGCCCTGACGCGTGGGTGTGACGGGCCAACGCGTGGGTTCCAGCGCGCCGTAATCGACGCCCGCCAGCCCCGAGATGTCAAAATCCCGCCCCAGCGCGCCTGCGACGCCGGAAAGCCGGGCATATTCGTCAAAGATCTGCGCCGGGCTGTCCCAGCCGAAAGCCGCGCCCCAGCCCATCCGTTTCGCCACATCGGCGATGATGCGCCAGTCGTCGCGCGCCTGCCCCGGGGCGGGCAGAAAGGCGCGCTGGCGGCTGATCGTGCGGTCAGAATTGGTGACGGTGCCTGATTTCTCACCCCATGCGGTGGCGGGCAGGATGACATCGGCCAGCCGGGTGGTGTCGGTCGCCGTCACATCGCTGACCACCACAAAATCGCAGCCCTTGATGGCGCGCGCCACGCGGTCGGCATCGGGCATCGAGACGGCGGGGTTGGTGTGGATGATCCACAGCGCCCTGATCCGGCCGGCGGCGGCGGCATCGAACATCTCAACCGCTTTCAGGCCGGGTTTGTCGGCAATCGCAGGGCTGTTCCAGAAACCCTGCACGGCGGCGCGGTGGGTGGGGTTTTCAATGTCCAGATGGCAGGCGAGCATATTGGCCAGCCCCCCCACCTCGCGCCCGCCCATGGCGTTGGGCTGGCCGGTGACGGAAAACGGCCCCATCCCGGGCCTGCCGATGCGGCCCGTTGCCAGATGGCAGTTCAGGATCGCGTTGACCTTGTCGGTGCCGGTGGCGGACTGGTTGATGCCCTGGCTGTAAACGGTGACGGTGCGCGCGGTGGTGGCATACCAGTCAAGGAAGGTGGCGAGTGCGGCGGGGTCAAGGCCGGTCTGGCCTGCGTCAGAGGCTCGCGCCTCAGCCAGCGCAGCCTCGAACCCGCTGACATGCGCGGCGGTATAGGCATGGTCCACCGCGCCGCGATCAGCCAGCGCCACAAGGGCCGCGTTGAACAGCGCGGCGTCGCTGCCCGGTGCGAGGGGAAGGTGCAGGTCGGCAATGTCGCAGGTGGCGGTGCGGCGCGGGTCGATCACCACAACCTTTGTGCCGCGCGCCTTTTTAGCCGCCACAAGCCGCTGGTACAGAACCGGGTGGCACCACGCGAGGTTCGACCCCACCAGCACCACCAGATCAGCCGCTTCAAGGTCTTCATAGGTGCCGGGCACGGTATCCGACCCAAAGGCCCGCCGATGCCCCGCCACGCTGGAGGCCATGCAGAGCCGTGAGTTGGTATCGACATTAGCCGTGCCGATATAGCCTTTGATCAGCTTATTGGCGGCGTAATAATCTTCCGTCAGCATCTGGCCGGAAAGGTAGAAGGCGACGGAGCCGGGGCCATGGTCACGGATGGTTTGTGCAAACCGCCCCGCGACGAGGTCCAACGCGCTGTCCCATCCGGCGGGCTGGCCGTTGACCTGCGGGGTCAGAATACGCTCACCCAGCCCCAGCGTTTCCCCCAGCGCCGCACCCTTGGAGCACAGCCGCCCCCGGTTTGCCGGGTGATCAGGGTCACCCTTGATGCTGGCACCCCCGGCGCCGTCTGGCGTGGCGATCACGCCGCAACCCACACCGCAATAGGGGCAGGTGGTGCGCAGGGCCTTCATGCCGCGCGCCCCCGCAACAGGCGCGCGGCATCCAGCAGGATGCGCCCCGCCTCAATCCGCGCGGGATAGGTGGCCACCGCCCCCTCATCAGCGCCCTGCGCCAGCCCGGTTTCAAGCGAGAAGACCCAATTGTGCAAGGGGCAGGTGACGGCATGGCCATGCACGATCCCTTCAGACAGCGGGCCGCCCTTGTGCGGGCAGCGGTCATCCATGGCGAAAACCTGATCGTCCATGGTGCGGAAAACGGCCACGCAGCCATGGGCGGTTTTCACCACGCGCGCGCCGCGCTGCGGAATGTCGTCCAGCGCGCCTATGTCCAGCCAGCTCATTCCGCCGCCTCCTGCGTCAGATCGGCAAGGGGCGCAAAGGCCGCCTGTGCCTGCGGGGTGGCGCGGTCTGCCCATGGGTCGCGCTGATAGATGCGCTGCGAAAGATCGAAGCGTTCGATCAGCGCGGCGCGGTTGGCGGGGTCATCGACCACCTGCCCGCGCACCCATTCCAGCCCCACCTTGGCCAGCCATTTATAGGGCCGGTCGAGGTATTTCGCATGCTCGCGGTAGAGCTGGACAAAGGCCACCGTCAGGTCGATGGCCTCAGCCTCGGTCGCAACCTTCGCCAGCCGCTCAACCTCTTTCAGGTCCATCCCCGCAGCGCCGCCCACACCGATCTCATAGCCGGAATCGACGCAGACGATGCCGATATCCTTGCACGTCGCCTCGGCACAGTTGCGCGGGCAGCCGGAGACCGCCAGCTTGACCTTGTGCGGTGTCCATGACCCCCAGAGGCGCTGTTCCAGCTTGATGCCCAGCCCGGTGGAATCCTGCGTGCCGAAGCGGCAGAAATCGGTGCCGACGCAGGTTTTCACGGTGCGCAGGCCCTTGGAATAGGCGTGGCCGGAGACCAGCCCGGCCTTGTTCAGATCGGCCCAGATATGCGGCAGATCCGCCTTTTGCACGCCCAAGAGGTCAATGCGCTGCCCGCCTGTCACCTTGACCGCCGGAATGGCGTATTTGTCGGCGGCATCGGCAATGGCGCGCAATTCGCGCGGGTTGGTCATGCCGCCCCACATGCGCGGCACCACGGAATAGGTGCCGTCTTTCTGGATATTGGCGTGGTTGCGCTCATTCACGAAACGGCTTTGGGCATCGTCAGTGTAATCTTCCGGCCAGTCGGCCAGCAGATAGAAATTCAGCGCCGGGCGGCACGACGGGCAGCCGCAGGAGGTTTTCCAGCCCAGCTCCTGCATGACGGCGGGCATAGATTTCAGCCCCTGCGCCTTGATCAACCGGCGCACGTCTTCATGCGTCAGATCGGTGCAGCCGCACATCGGCTGCGCGGCGGGCATCTGGAACGCGTCGCCCAAGGTGGCGGCCAGAACCTGCTCCACCAGCCCCGTGCAGGTGCCGCACGACGCGCTGGCCTTGGTCTGCGCGCGGATATCGGCCAGCGAGGTGGCGCCCCCCTCAATGGCGGCGGTGATGGTACCTTTGCAAATGCCGTTGCAGCCACAGATTTCCGCCTCAGGCGGCAAGGCTGCAACGGCTGCCAGAGGGTCCGCACTGGTTCCTCCCGCATAGCCGGGACCGAAGATCAGGGTATCACGCATATCGGTGATATCGGTCGCGTCCTTGATCAGGCCGAAGAACCACGCGCCGTCACCCGTGTCGCCATACATCACCGCGCCGATCAGGCGCCCGCCCTCGATGTTCAGGCGCTTGTAGATGCCGCGCGCGGGGTCGCGGTAGACGATATCCTCGCGCCCCGGCCCGTCCGCGAAATCGCCCGCGCTGAACAGATCAACCCCGGTGACTTTCAGCTTGGTGGCGGTCTGCACCGGCTGAAAGGCCGCGTCCTGCCCCAGAAGCGTGGCGGCAACCACCCTGGCCTGATCATAGAGCGGCGCGACAAGGCCGAAGAGCTGTTCATTATGCTCAACACATTCGCCGAGCGCCAGAATGTCAGGGTCTGAGGTGACCATCTGGTCATCAACAACAACCCCGCGCGCCACCTCCAGCGCCGCATCGGTGGCAAGGCGGGTTTCGGGGCGGATGCCCACGGCCATGCAGACCAGATCAGCAGGATAAGTGGTGCCGTCTTCCAGCAACACGGCCTCCACCCGATCAGAGCCCAGAATGGCCTTGGTCGCGCCCTTGCAATGAACGGTGATGCCGCGCGCCTCAAGATCCTTTTGCAAGAGGTAGCCTGCGGCGGGGTCAAGCTGGCGCTCCATCAGATGGCCCATCAGGTGGATAACCGTCACCGCCATGCCGCGCTGTTTCAGCCCCGCCGCGGCCTCAAGACCCAGCAACCCGCCGCCGATCACCACGGCGCTGCCGCCGGGCCGGGCCGAGGCCGCAATCATCGCGTTGGTATCGTCAAGGTCGCGGTAGGTCACCACGCCGGGCAGATCCTTGCCCGGCACCGGGATGATGAAGGGGGCAGAGCCGGTGGCGATCAGCAGCTTGTCATAGGGCGCGCCACCCGCGTTGGAATAGACCACCTTGTGCTTGCGGTCGATCTTCACCACCGCCTCATCGAAACGGCAGGTGATATTGTGCGCGGCATACCATCCCTCGTCATGGGTGACGATATCGGCATAGCTCTTCTCGCCCGACAGAACCGGCGAGAGCATGATGCGGTTGTAATTGCCGCGCGCCTCGGTGTTGAAGAGGGTGATATCCCAACCCTCCGGCTCAGCGGCCAGAAGATGCTCCAGCGCCCGGCCCGAGGCCATGCCAGCGCCGATGATGACCAGTTTCTTTTTCATCACGCGGCCTCTTTCTTATGCGCGCCATGCTCATAATCCTCAAGGAATTGCAGAACCTCGGCGCGGTATGCGTAATAATCAGGATGCTCCAGCAGGGCCTTGCGGGTGCGGGGGCGGGGCAGGTTCACGTCGATGATCTTGCCGATGCGGGCGCGGGGGCCGTTGGTCATCATCACCACGCGGTCGGCCAGCAGGATCGCCTCGTCCACATCATGGGTGACGCAGATCGCGGTGACCTTGGTGCGTGACCAGACCTCCATCAGCACCTCCTGCAGTTCCCAGCGCGTCAGGCTGTCGAGCATGCCGAAGGGCTCATCGAGCAGCAGCAGCTTGGGGCTGAGGGCAAAGGCGCGGGCGATGCCGACGCGCTGGCGCATGCCGTTCGACATTTCCGATGCCTGACGGTCCATCGCATCGGCCAGCCCCACGCGCTCAAGGTAGTATTCCACCACCTCCTGCCGCTCGGCGCGGCTGGCGCGCGGGTAAACCCGGTCAACGCCGATGGCGACGTTTTCCTTGGCGGTGAGCCATGGAAACAGCGAGGGCGCCTGAAACACCACGGCGCGTTCTGGGTCGGCGCCGCGCACCGCCATCCCGTCCAGCTTGATCGCGCCGCCCGAGATATCGTTGAGGCCCGCAGCCATGGTCAGCACCGTGGACTTGCCGCATCCGGAATGGCCGATCAGGCTGATGAATTCACCTTTCTTCATCCTCAGGTCAAACCGGTCCACCACGGTCAGCGGCCCTTCCGGCGTGGGGTAGGTCTTTGAGAGTTCCGAGAAATCCAGATAGCGGTTCTCAAGCGGGCTTTTCGCGGCCTTGGCATAGGCGCGCGGCGTGGCGTGAAGAGGGGTGACCTGCGGCAGGCGGCGGGTCTCGGTCACCTTGGCGGCGATGCCGATCTCCATCAGGTAGCGCGTCACATCGGCGCGCAGCTTCTTGAACGCGGGGTCATGGTTCATGGCGGTGCGGGCGCGGGGGCGGGCGATGTTGACGCTGAAATCAGGCCCCAGCGTGCCGTCAGGGTTCAGCGGCACAATGCGGTCGGCCAGCAACAGCGCCTCATCCACGTCATTGGTGATCAGCACGACGGTTTTCTGATCGGCCTGCCAGATGCGGGTGATCTCGTCTTGCAGATTGGCCCGCGTCAGGGCGTCAAGCGCCGAGAGCGGCTCATCCATCAGCAGCACCTCAGGGTTCATGGCCAGCGCGCGGGCAACCGCAACGCGCTGGCGCATCCCGCCTGAAAGCTCGGCCGGGCGGCGGGCGCGGGCATGGCCAAGGCCGACCATGGTGATGAATTTGTCCACCATCGCTGCGCGCTCAGCGCGGCTGGCAGAGCGGTGCACGGCATCCACCGCCAGCGCGATATTGCCCGCCACCGTCAGCCACGGCATCAGCGAATAGGACTGAAACACCAGCCCGCGTTCAGGCCCCGGCCCGGTGACGGGCTGGCCCTTGAACAGCACCTGCCCGCTGTCGGGCGTATCCAGCCCGGCGATCTGGTTGATCAGCGTGGTCTTGCCGGTGCCGGAGAAGCCGAGGATTGCCAGAAACTCACCCTTATGGACCTTCAGCGAGATATCGCGCAGCACTTCCTTGCGCTCAAGCCCTGCGCCGAACCCTTTGCAGACATTGCGGAATTCAAGAATTTCCATGATGCTCACCGGTTGTTCGAGAAGGTGAAAAGCGATTGCAGTGCGAACATCAGCCGGTCCAGCAGAAAGCCGATCAGGCCGATCACCAGCACCGCAACCATGATCTGCGCCAGCGATGAGGAAGAGCCGTTCTGGAACGAATCCCACACGAATTTGCCAAGGCCGGGGTTCTGCGCCAGCATCTCGGCGGCGATCAGCACCATCCAGCCCACGCCCAGCGACAGGCGCATGCCGGTAAAGATCAGCGGCAGCGCCGAGGGCAGCACAAGGCGGGTGATCTTGGTCCAGGTGTTCAGCTTCAGCACGCGGCTGACCGAGATCAGGTCACGGTCAATGCTCGCCACCCCCAGCGAGGTGTTGATCAGCGTGGGCCAGAGCGAACAGAGCGTCACCGTGATGGCCGATGTCAGGAACGAGCGCGAAAAGGCGCCATCCTGCGTGGTGTAGAGCGCCGAGACCACCATGGTGACAATCGGCAGCCATGCCAGCGGCGAGACGGGTTTGAAGATCTGCACCAGCGGGTTGAAGGCGGCATTGGCGGTGGGTGACAGGCCTGCGGCAATGCCCAGTGGCACGGCGACAGCGGTGGCAATCATGAAGCCGAAAAAGACGGTCTTCACCGAGGTCCAGATCTGGTCATAAAAGGTGGGCGGGCCGGTATAGACGCGCTCGCGTACCCGGTCTTCCTGCCCCGCCGCGATCAGATCGGCATTGCGGGCATCCTGGCGGGCGTAGAATTCAGCGGCGCGGCTGCGCTCGGCCACATGGTCGGCGTGCAGCACCAGCGCCTGATCCCAGACCTGCGCAGGGCCAGGAATGGCGCCCAGCGATGTTTCCACGCGCGGGGCCAGATTACCCCAGAGCATCAGGAACACCAGAATGGACAGCACCGGCACCCCCAGAAGCTGCCAGATCTCGCGCATCCGGGCGGCGGGGTTGTCGCCTGCCAGCGCGCGCAGAACGGGGGTGACGAAGGAGAGGCCGAGCACCTGAAACCAGCCATCCAGCCGGTTGATGCGGGTGAACAGGCGCGCGCGGCGGGCGGGGGGGCGGGGGG
>NZ_DAIRVN010000067.1:0-26780 GCF_036802785.1 Pararhodobacter sp. | reverse complement strand
CCGCGCGCCCCCCCCGTACGACCTCCCCCAGCCACTGATGACTATCCGCGACACCCCCGCCCGGGGGCGCCGCAGGTACTTTGGAACCGGGTTGGAAGGGGGTTGGAAGCGTCATTCGGGTTCGCCTTGTGGGTTGGAAGTCTCGGGGAATGTCAGGAACTGCCGCCGCTTAGAGCGCGGCCCATCTTCGCCGATGACGATTTTGCCAGCCGCCAAGAGCGAATCCATAGCCCGGCCAAAGGCGCGCTTGTTGACGCCTTCTGCATCCGGCAACAGCGCAAACACCTTCCCCGCATGGGTTGGCCCGCCTGCATGGTTGACGCGCCTTCCTTGTTCGATTGTCTGGCGCAGCAGCTTGAGAAACACGCGCTCGGCCTTGGCGTTTCCTGCCATGCGGTCCAACCCGGTTTCCTGTGCGTGTGCGACGAAAACACCAGCTTGCCAGCGCAAGGGGATTTCGCCGCCTGTCGGCCCATAGTTCGACTTCATGGTTTTCAGTACGCGGGCGTCTGGGTCTGCCTCATACCCTTCATCTTTGACGCGCTCGAGGTACAGGCGCGACCGGACGCTGTTGTTCCAGCCGGTTGAGCCACTGGTGCCGCTGCCGGAATTCAGCCCAGACAAGGACGGGTGCGCAAGCACGACAACGGCGCACTGGTGCCGGATTGCCAGCCCGCGCAACATGCCGATGAATTGGCGCGCCTGTGCCCGGTCGTTTTCATTGCCGGGAAACAGATCTGCCAGGGTATCGAGAACAACGAGCGAAGGTGCATCCTCCTGCAATCGTCTATCAAGCTCTTCATACAGGGCAGACGGGCGCAGCGCCCCTGTGCGGCCATTCTGCGCGGCTAGCAGTGCATCCTCGCCCGCAAGGCTGCGAAGGGTCACGCGGTGCAGGTCGGCGGGTGTTACGGCCTCTGCGCGGCATATGTCGGCAATCCGGCGGTGCAGTTCGTCGCGGTCATCTTCGGCGCTGATAAACGTAGCGCGGCCATCCATGACGGGTTGGCCCAGCCAAGCGCGGCCAAGGGCTGTTGATACGGCAAGCTGCAACGCCAGCAGGCTCTTTCCGGTGCCACCATCCCCGCCCAGAAGCGTGACGGTTCCAGAAGGCACCAGCCCATCCACCAGCCATTTGCGCGGCGGTATGTGCTCGCCCTCAAGATCCGAAGCCGGAAAGAACATTGACGATCTGCGCGGCGCGCTGTCCTGCTCTTCCATATAGGCTTCCATCGGCGGCATGGGCGGGATGCTATGGAAAGGGTCATGAATTTTCATGGTGCGCCCCTTCCAAGAAAGCTTCCTTGCGCATCAACGCGGCTTAAAAAAGCCTTGCGGTCTGCATCGGTGAGGCTGGCCCAGATCGCAACAAACAGACGCTTGCGCATTTGAATACCCAGCGCGCGCTTGCCCAAGCTTTTAAGGGCCGCTGCAAAATAGACTTCAAGTTCTGCCACGTGTGCGGTGTCTGCCCAAAAAGCGGCATCCGCACGCAAGTTTCCGAAGGGGTCAGATTTCGGCGGATCGCCTGCGGCCAGATCATCCAGCGATGCCGCCATGATCTGGGCTGCATCTTCGGGATGGCACTGACTGATTGCATAGGAAAGTGCCGCTGACAGTTCCGCGCGCAAACGCAACTCTGGCGTTTGAAAGTCGGTTTTGTGTTGCATTTTACTGCCTCGGATATTTGCCCAAGGCGCGGCAACGTGCTAATATTCAACCTGCCTCAATTGAATACCTGCCCCGTCCGCGCGTCATGCGGGCGGGTTTTACTTTTGAATGATTGCGGGTTCTGGCGTCCCGGTTGTGTCCAGATTGCAGGCGATGCGCAGATCATCCAGCGCGGCCAGCATGTGCCGGGCAAGCGCGGGGTGATCTTCGGCCCTGTTGCAAAGTATCTGCATCAGTGCGGCGCTGTGTCCTGCGCATCGTGCCATAACCGGGCGGGTAAATTGACGTTCCCAGTTCATCACGCGGCCCCGCGCATTTCTTGGGCATCCAGCCATGTGATTATCTCGGCTTCGCGCCAGAACCGGCGGTTGCCGATGTAAAAGGGCTTGGGGAACCCTGAATTCGGATCGTTCAGTTTGCGCCAAACCCACATGTCAGACACATCACCGCACAGGGCGCGTACTGCTGAAGCTTGAATTCTTTTCTCGGACATTGTCACGTTCCTTTCGGTTAGAACATGACAAGTTCTTGCATGGCGAATTCCCTCCCCGCACGGTGGGGTAAGTTCGAATTTTTGGGCTTACATTCCCCTATCGTCATTTTTGTGGAAAACACGGTAGGCATTCATCGTGCGATCGACGCTCCATTGCTTCCCGCTAAAATCGATCAAGTCGGCAATAAAATTGTGATACCTAGTTCCCTGCGAAGCTTTAAGCGGTGCTTTTTTTCTCTCAAATTTCAACCAAAGTTCGACGGCGATTTCGCACAGCCGAACTTTATTTGAAAATTCTGCATCCCTTTGGGTTTGATGCATTGAGAAAAAATCATCCACTCGTTCTCGCATCGTTGAAAGAAGCCCCTTCTTGCGCGGCATGGCGAATTCATAAGGGGACTGAAAAAGTTTGGACGAAGAAACAAAGGGCGTTTTGCCCGTCAAGTCATACTTGATACGCATCAGTCGTCGCCAAAGGTCAATTCTATCGCTACGGATCTTAAGCGGCAACGCGTGATACTCTTTCCAAAGTTCGTTTGTCAGGCGTTCGATCTTATCGAGGCGTTCCTGCACGTTCTTTTTGTCAATAGCCTCAACAAGATCGCCTGCGATGAGCCATGAACTCGTCAGGAAAAAGGCTTCAGATTCTAATTCTTTTTCTGTCCACTCGTATTTAGGAAAGTGTGCCAACAACAAGTCGCGTGCGGCCTTACTTTCCTGAGTAGGCGCAATTGATTCTTGTTCTCTCATCCCCGCGCCCCTTGCATCTGCACCACGTTGCCCGGTTGGCCTTCGACCAGCGCCAGAACATACCGCCCCCATGCCTCCAATGCGGCCCGCTTTTCGCCTGCATAGTCGAAGCGGTTATAGACCCCAGCAACGCCCCGCCGCGTGCCGCTGCGATGGTTCAGCACGGCCTCGACAATGTGCGGTGGGAAGCCCAGCCCTGCCATGCCTGTGGCGGCGGTGCGGCGCAGATCGTGTAGGGTGAATGCGTCCAGTTCGACCGGTTCCGGCTGGCCTTCGCTGGCAATCTCACCCATCAACTTGCCAAGTCGATCCTTTGCGCGCGTGAAGCCCGAAACAGGGCTTTCGCCGGTCGTGGTGAAGAACAGCCCGGCCTTGCCCCTGATCTGCACCACGTTCCCCAGCGCATCGCGCACGGCCTCGGGCAAGGGTAGGGTGTGTTCATCGCCGTTTTTCGAGCGCGCCGCCGGGATGGTCCATTCTTCGCCCCTGATTTCGCGCTCGGTCATCCCCGCGACTTCGCCGCGCCTCTGGCCTGTGAGTAGCATAATCTGGAACAATGGCCCGAACGGCTGGCCCATCTTGTCGCACGCCTGCCAAAACAACTTGATTTCGTCATCCGTCAGCACGCGGTCGCGCGGCTTCTCAGGGGCAGGGGGCTTAATCCCGTCCAGCGGATTGGACTGCACAATGTCGCGGCCCTTGGCCCAGTTGAACAGCGTGTTCAGATGCGCGCGCAGCCGGTTCGCCGTGACAGGGCTTCCCCTGTCAACGATCCCATCCAGAACCTCGATCACATCGCGCTTGGATATGTCGTGGATCTTTCGCCCGCCCCATGCGGCGAGAACTTCGCGGCGAAACATCGCAGCCACGTCATCCGCGCGGCGGTTGCGGCTGGCATGGCGTTTCAGGAACTGTTCGACAACGCTCTGAAATTGGTCGCGGTCATCTTGCTGCGCCTCGACTTGCGCGGCTCTGGTGGCCTTCTTTGCCTGTGCCGGGTTCTGGCCCGCCTCGACTTGTTCAAGCGCCTCTGTCGCCACTGTCCGCGCCTGTGCGAGTGTCATCATCGGCCACTTGCCAAGGGTCAGCTTGGCAGGCTTGCCCGCGTAGCGATAGCGCAGTGCCCAGCCCTTAGCGCCGCTCGGCTGGACCACCAGATAAAGCCCAGGCACGATCCCGTCCGGGATTTCGCGGCGCTTGTCCGGGTCAGGCTTCGCCGTTTCGACTGTCTTTGCTTTGAGTGCGCGTGCCATGTGTTACCCCGCTGTTACCCGGCCATTTGTTCGGGTTGCCAATGCCTTGCCGGTTCGCGCCCCTCGCCGCCCATTTTCCCTGTGCCTGAGCGTCAAGAAATCGCTTAGGGGTAACACAGGGGTAACAGATTGGCTTGTTTTTGGTCGTTACCCGTTGTTAGTCACAATGCCTAACTTTGAGGTCATGGTCAAGCAAAACAAGGGTTTTTCGTCTCCATGATGTTTTGAGTCGTTAGGCCATGTTTGGCTTCGATTTTTGAATGGCATTCAAGAGGTCAGCGGTTCGATCCCGCTTGGCTCCACCAAGTTAAACAGTGAAAAGCACGGATAAGCTTTTCAGTTGTTGACTGCCAGATTTCCTTTGAATTCAAGGCAAACCCTTCGGGGCGCCGGGCGCGTGTGACGTGCCGTTTGCTGTTTTCTCATGCGGTTGGCGGGTAACCGCTGGCTGAGTCCCCAGCGACCAGGCTGAGGAATCTAGGCTGCCAGGCGCTCAGAGCGGCCGGGTTTCCCGGACATGAACCTCGAAAAAGTCGGAAAATGTCGATACGCGCAGCGGCAGCCGATCATAGGGCGGATAAAAAAGCGTAAGCCATATCTCCGGAACGCTCCAGTCCGGCAGAACCTGCACCAGCTGCCCCGCCTCCAGCGCCTGCGCCACGATGAACCGGGGCAGCAGCGCGATGCCCTCGCCATTGATGGCCAGTTGCGCAAGCAGATCGCCATTATTGGCGCAGAACGCGCCGCTGGCGATATGGGTGTGGTGGCGCGACCCGCGCGAAAGCCGCCATTCTTCGGGGTTCGGCCCGTTCGCATAGCTCAGGCAGCGGAACTCACCCAGATCACCGGGCGTGCGGGGTGTGCCCTGCGCCGCCAGATAGGGCGGTGAGGCCACCAGAACCCGCGGCACCGGGCAGATCTTGCGCCAGATGGTCGATTTATCAGTGGGCGGGCCAGAAATGCGGATTGCCAGATCGAAATCTTCTCCCACGATATCGACAAAGCTGTCTGACAGGGTCAGCGCCACGCGGGTTTGCGGGTGAAGTGCCGCGAATTGCGACAGCACCGAAGGCAGCACCCTGATCCCCAGCGACATGGGCGCTGAAACCCGGATCAGCCCCGATGTCAGGCCCTGCGACTCGCGCACCGCTTCCGCGGCCTCGGCCAAGGCGATGACCGGCTGGCCCACGCGGGCGCTGTAAATCGTCCCGGCTGAGGTCAGCGAGACCTGTCGCGTCGTCCGTTTGAAAAGCTGCACGCCCAGCCGCTCTTCCAGCGCCGCAACCATCCGTGTGACCGAGGCCGGGGTCATTCCCAGCGCCCGCGCGGCCCCCGCGAAGCTGCGCTGCTCGGCGACCGCAAGGAATACCCGTATCGTTTCAAGCTCTCCCATGGCGCCACTATTACATTTTTCGCAATAGATAATGCAACATTATCCCCATTCTGTAAAATTATCGCCGGGCCTATATCCGGGGTCATACAATCGACCTCAGGATCGGAGACTTTCCATGCTTACCCAGATCAAAGGCCTGCACCATGTCACGTCAATGGCGGCGGATGCGCAGGAGAATAACGATTTCTTCACCAAGCTGCTTGGCCTGCGCCGGGTCAAGAAAACGGTGAATTTTGACGAACCCAGCGTCTATCACCTGTATTACGGCGATGAGACCGGCACGCCGGGCAGCGTGATGACCTACTTCCCCTTCCCCCATATCGTGCGCGGCCGCCCCGGCGCGGGCGAGGTGTCAGAGACCGTGTTTGCAGTGCCGAAAGGCACCCTTGGCTATTGGCAGGAGCGCCTTGGCAACCACGGCGTTTCCGGGCTGGAGGCGCATGAAGGCTTCGGCGAGAAGCGGTTGCGCTTTCAGGGGCCGGATGGTGACGGCTTTGTGCTTGCCGAAGTCGATGGCGATCCGCGCGCAGCCTACGGCGGTGGCCCGGTGCCTGCCGATGAAGGAGTGCACGGCTTTCAGGGCGTGACCATGCGGCTGCGCGACGGCGGTGCCACGGGTGAGCTGCTGAAGTTCATGAACTATGAGGAAGTTGCCCGGCGCGGCAATGTCACCCGCTATGGCGTCAAGGGCGGCAACGGCGCGGATTTCGTTGATCTGGAGGTGTTGCCGGGAACAGCACCAGCGCGGCAAGGCGCGGGCTCGGTCCATCACGTTGCCTTTGCGGTCGAGAACCGCGCAGCACAGCTGGAAGTGCGCAAGGCCCTGATGGACACCGGCTATCACGTCACCCCGGTGATTGACCGGGACTATTTCTGGGCAATCTATTTCCGCACCCCCGGCGGCGTGTTGTTCGAGATTGCCACGAACGAGCCGGGCTTTGACCGTGACGAGGATACCGCGCATCTGGGCGAGGCGCTGCGCATTCCTGCGCAACACGCCCATCTGCGCGACCGGATCGCGCAAATGCTGCCGCCGATCGCTGACTGATCCTGTTCACTTCCCGTGGCTTCCCGCGCAGGCAGCAGACCTGCGCGGGCTTGGAAAAACGGAGCGAAACCATGTCCCTTGATGCCTATCACCACATCGCCAGACGGTCCGAACCCGGCGCGCCGCTGGTCTTTACCTTTCACGGCACCGGCGGTGACGAACACCAGTTCACCGGGCTGGTGGCGCAGTTGTTGCCGGGGGCCGGGCTCGTTGCGCCGCGCGGGGATGTTCTGGAACACGGCGCCAACCGCTATTTCCGCCGCACCGGCGAGGGCGTCTATGATATGGCCGACCTTGCCACCCGCACGGCGAAAATGACCGGCTTCATCAGCGCCCACCGCGCGGCCAATCCCGGCGTGCCGGTCTATGCGCTGGGCTATTCCAATGGCGCGAACATCCTTGCCTCGGTGCTGTTCGGGGCGCCTGACCTGTTCGACCGGGTGGTGCTGATGCATCCGCTGATCCCGTGGAAACCTGCGCCCAACCCGGCGCTCGCCTCGGTCAGCGTGCTGCTCACCGCTGGCAAGCGCGATCCGATCTGCCCCTTACCGCTGACGCAGGCGCTGGCCGACTACCTGAGGGAGCAGGGCGCGCCGCTCACCCTGTCGCTGCATGACGGTGGGCATGAGCTGCGCCAGACCGAGCTGGACGCGATTGCGGGTTTCCTGACCCCCGGTGCGTGACGCGCTATTGCTGCGGCCAGGGTGAACGGCGCACGCCCGCGTGGCGGCGGATGGCGGCAACGGTTTCGCGGATCTCGGCATTCTCGCGCACCGCGCGCCGGCCGGCATCGATCAGCAGATCAACCTGATCCTCTGGCAGGCTAAGGCGGGTGGGAATACGGTTGAGCGCTTCCTGTGTCTCGGTGTCGAAGTCGTGGAAGGACAGCAACTCAACGGTGATGCGCACGTCACGGCAGTTCCAGCCGTTCAGGCTGCCGCGATGGCGGATCACCTGCGCCTCGGACAGCGAACAGCGGAAGCGGATGATATCTTCCTGCCATTGCTGCGCCGCCAGCCTCAGCGCATCGAACCCCTTGCGCACGGATGAGGTGATGGTGGTCTGCGATACGGCTGGCAACAGTTCGGAAAGGCGCGGCCTTTGCGCGCGGCTTCCCCATTCCGGCAGAGTTTGCCGCCCGGCATCGGTGACGATGAACAGCAGCCGCT
The DNA here is from genome assembly GCF_036802785.1 of Pararhodobacter sp. Classification (GTDB taxonomy): domain Bacteria; phylum Pseudomonadota; class Alphaproteobacteria; order Rhodobacterales; family Rhodobacteraceae; genus Pararhodobacter. The sequence continues at coordinate 19,003 of NZ_DAIRVN010000067.1, read as the reverse complement.
GCAGGCGCACCGCCTGTTCGGCGGTCAGCGGCCCGTGGGGCGTATCGGCCGAGGCGCGCTCAAGCGCAAAGCCCGTCACGCCCAGATTGTCGGTCAGTCCGCCGTCCAGCAGCCGCACCGTGGTCAGCCGGTCGCTGCGGCGGTAGCTGTCGAGCGCGCGGGCATGCGCGTTCAGGCGCACCGGCGCTTCGCGGTCGTCCAGCGCGCGCTCCAGCCACGCAGGGCGGCGGTAGCCGCAGTCAGGGCTGTCGGCGGTGATGTCGAGCGGGGCAAAAACCACCGGCACCGCCGCCGAGGCCGCCACCGCATCGGCGATGCGCAACTGGTTCAGATCGCTGCACAGCGCGGCAAAGGTGTCATGCGTGAAAAGGAACGGCACACCGTTGAAGACATCCGATGCCGTCAGCCAGACGGTGGGCGCATCGGGGTAATCAAAGGCGGAAAAGGTTGCGCCGTCAAACAGGTTGCGGTCCATCCAGTCGGCAAGGCTGCTGCGGTCGTTGACGCCGCCTGACCATGCGCGCAACAGGTTGACGGGCGAGGCGACCGAGGTGCGCATGCTCGCCTCGACATCCTGCACCAGAAAACGCTCGCGGAAATCATGGAACTGGTCTGGCCCGTGCTGCGCGAAATAGGCCGCTGTCACCGCCCCGCCCGAGGTGCCCGAAACCATGTGAATGCTGTCGGTCACCGAGCGTTCGCGCGGGTCTTCGTCGATCACCGCCGCATCCAGTTCCCGCAGGACGCCATAGGCAAAAGCCGCCGCCCTTGTGCCCCCGCCCGAGAAGGAGACCCCCACCACCAGCGCGCCGTCATCGCCGAAATCATTGATGAACTGCGTGGATGCGCGCATGGGCACCGGCGAGACGGTATTGATGGGCCCGGTATCGGAGACCGAACAGCCCCCAAGTGCCGCCGCCAGCATCAATGTGGCAAGACCGGGAATGCATCTGCCGGGGCGTTGACGAAAGGGCAGGCTGGGCAAGGCGCGTTTCCCGTTACTGAACATGCGGTGCCTGCGCATATGGCGGGGTCTGTGCTTGCGGCAACGTCAGGCAAAAGCCTGCCACAGGAGCCGGACCTTGCCAAGCGATTCCCCGCATCCTGACAGGGCGGTTTATCGTCAGTTTCAGCTTGCGGTCAGGGCCGGGTGCCGCTCTATTCAGGGAAGAACCCGTCTTTGGCGGCAAAGTGGGTGCGGATGGGAGTGGGGCGCGGGCAAGAGGATACGAAGCATGCTGCATCTGAATGACCTGCCGGGCGCCTTCATCCTGTTGGGCTGGATCGTGGCGGCCAGCGTTGTGGCGCTCTACGCGGCCCAGTTGCTGCTGCGCATGTTTAACAACCGCCTGCACGGCGAGACATCGGCGGTGCCGGTCAATTCTTTCTTCGGGGCGATCACCACGATCTGGGCTCTGGTCTTCGGTTTTGTTGCCGCCGATGTCTGGTCGGCCAATTCAGGCGCTGCGGTTGCGGCCGTGGAAGAGCGCTCAGCCCTGATCCGCCTTGCCGGTATGGCCGATGCCGCTGCGCTGGATCTGCCTGATCTGGAGGGCGCGCTGCATCGGTATGTCATCGCGGTGTCCCGCTCGGAATGGAATGAAAACGGCAACCGCGCCCCTGCGCCCGAGGCCGAGGTGGCGCTGCAATCCATCCGGCTGGCGCTGCTGGCGGCGGCGGCAACGGATGTGCCGACGGTGCTGGTGGGCAAGATGATTTCGGACTTTGACGAATTGCAGGATGCCCGCACCAAACGGCTGGCCATCGGGGCGGGCGATATCCAGCCGCTGAAATGGGCGCTGGTGATCATGCTGGGCCTCATGTCGATGGTGTCGATCGCGTTCGTGCACCGTGACAAGCCCCGCGCCGGGCGTACTGCGCTGAAGATTTTCACCATAGCGGCGGCGGCGGCGATCTGGCTGGTGCTGCTGCATTCCGCGCCTTATCTGGGCCCGGTGCGCATCACGAGTGCGGAAATCGCGTTCTAGCGCGATCACCACTTTGTACACCCGGGTATACACGCATTTCCTTGCAATTTCAGATCTGATCTCCGATCCTGCCATCAGGAGGGGCTGCGCCGGTACTGTGCCGCGCAGCGCGCGTTCAGAGGGGTGGCCTGGCCCCTGCGGGCGGGCAAAAGGGCAAGGGAGATCCTGTTGCAAAAAACGGATATTACCAATCCGAATTATTTCCTGAAAGTCGTGGATTGTCAGTGGGCTTGCCCGGCCCACACCCCGGTTCCCGAATACATCAGGCTTATCGCCCACGGTCGCTACAGTGATGCCTATATGATCAACTGGCAGTCCAATGTCTTCCCGGGCATTCTGGGCCGCACCTGTGACCGCCCCTGCGAACCCGCCTGCCGCCGTGGCCGGGTGGAAGATGAAACGCTGACCGGCAAACGGACCGAGCCGGTGGCGATCTGCCGCCTCAAGCGGGTGGCGGCGGATTTCAAGGATGACATCACCGACCGTCTGCCGCAGGCGCCAGAGCCCAACGGGCGGCGGGTCGCCTGTGTGGGGGCGGGGCCTGCCGCGCTGACCGTGGCGCGCGATCTGTCGGTGCTGGGCTATGCGGTCACGCTTTTTGACCATAACCCCAAGGCGGGCGGGCTGATCCGCACGCAGATCCCCAAGTTCCGCCTGCCTGAGGCGGTGATTGACGAGGAGGTGGCGAATATCACCGCCATCGGCACCATCACCATCGAGAACCGGCGCATCGGCAGCCTTGCCGCGCTGCGGGCTGAGGGGTGGGATGCGGTGTTTGTCGGCTCCGGTGCGCCCAAGGGCCGTGATCTGGACCTGCCGGGCCGCGCTGAAGGTGATGCCAACATCCATCTGGGGATTGACTGGTTGGCCTCCGTCTCATTCGGGCATGTCAGCCGGATCGGCAAGCGGGTGATCGTGCTGGGCGGCGGCAATACGGCGATGGATTGCTGCCGCACCGCGCGGCGTCTGGGCGGTGCCGAGGTCAAGGTCATCGTGCGCTCGGGCTTTGATGAGATGAAGGCTTCACCATGGGAAAAAGAGGATGCGCTGGCTGAGGATATTCCGATCCTCAACTGGCATGTTCCCAAGGCTTTCGTGGTCGAGGATGGCACGCTGAAGGGCATGACCTTTGAAATTGTCCGTGCCGAATATGAGAAGGGCCGCCGCAAGCTGGTCCCCACCGGCGAGCCTGACCCGTTTATCCCCTGTGACGATGTGTTGGTTGCCGTGGGTCAGGAAAATGCCTTTCCCTGGGTGGAGCGCGATATCGGGCTGGAATTTGACCCGCGCTGGGACATGCCGAAGGTGGACACCGTCACCATGCAAAGCTCGCTGCCCGATGTGTTTTTCGGGGGTGACGCGGCCTTTGGCCCCAAGAACATCATCTGGGCGGTGGCGCATGGCCATGCCGCCGCAATCTCCATCCACAAGCATCTTGAGGGTGAGGACGTCTCTGAGCGGCCCCCGCCGGGGGTGAATATCGCCAGCCAGAAGATGGGCATTCATGAGTGGAGCTATGACAACGACATCGCGCTCGATGCCCGTTTCAAGGTGCCGCATCTGGTCAAGGACCGCGCGCTGGGCAACCTGCATGCCGAGGTAGAGCTGGGCTTTGACCCTGAACTGGCCTGGAAAGAGGCGCAGCGCTGCCTGAACTGCGATGTGCAGACGGTATTTGAAGCGCCGCTGTGCATCGAATGCGATGCCTGTGTCGATATCTGCCCGATGGACTGCATCACCTTCACCGAAAACGGCGACGAGGCCGAGTTGCGGGCGCGCCTGAAAGCCCCGGCACTGAACCCCGATCAGCCGGTCTATATTGCTGACGGGCTCGATACCGGGCGGGTGATGGCCAAGGATGAGGATGTCTGCCTGCATTGCGGGCTTTGCGCCGAACGCTGCCCCACGGGTGCCTGGGACATGCGGAAATATCTTATCGAAACAGCGCAGGCGGGATAAGGCATGGTACCGAGACTGAGCGCGATCAACGATTTCGTCGTCAAGTTCGCCAATGTGAACGGCTCCGGATCGGCCAGTGCGAATGAGCTGTTCGCGCGTGCGATCCTGCGCATGGGTGTGCCGGTCAGCCCGCGCAATATCTTCCCCTCCAACATTCAGGGCCTGCCGACATGGTATGAGGTCCGGGTGTCCGAGGCCGGGTATCTGGGCCGGCGTGGCGGGGTCGATATGGCCGTGGCCATGAACCCTGAGACATGGAAGCAGGATCTGGCCGCCATCACGCCGGGCGGCTATCTGTTCTATGACAGCACCCGCCCGCTGCCCGCCAGCGCCTTCCGCGACGATATCACCGCCATCGGCGTGCCGCTGACTGCCATCTGCAACGCCACCTATACCGACCCCCGCCAACGCCAGTTGTTCAAGAACATCATTTATGTCGGGGCGCTTTCGCATCTTCTGGGGATCGAGGCCGGGGTGATCGAGGCGCTGTTTGCCCAGCAGTTCAAGGGAAAGGAGCCGCTGATCGCCTCCAACCGCACGGCGCTGCACCTGGGCCGCGACTGGGCGCGCGACAACCTGCCCGCGGATATCTGCGCGCTGAAGGTCGAACGGCGTGATGCCGTGGGCGACATGATCTTTGCCGAGGGGAATGCGGCGGCGGCGCTGGGCGCGGTCTATGGCGGTGCCACGGTCTGTGCGTGGTATCCGATCACTCCATCATCATCAGTGGCCGAGGCCTTCGAGGGCTACTGCAAGAAACTGCGCACCGACCCTGAAACCGGGCAGGCGCGCTACGCGATCATCCAGTCCGAGGATGAGCTGGCCTCCATCGGCATGGTGATCGGCGCGGGCTGGAACGGGGCGCGAGCCTTCACCTCCACCTCCGGCCCCGGTGTCAGCCTGATGACCGAATTTATCGGGCTGGCCTACTTCGCCGAAATCCCCGCCGTGATCATGAATGTGCAGCGTGGCGGGCCCTCCACCGGCATGCCCACCCGCACCCAGCAATCGGACATTTTCTCCTGCGCCTATGCCTCGAACGGCGACACGAAACATGTGCTGCTGTTCCCCGAAGACCCGCGCGAATGCTTTGATTTCGCCGCCGATGCGCTGGATCTGGCCGACCGGCTGCAAACCCCGGTCTTTCTCATGTCAGACCTTGATATCGGCATGAACACCCGCCTGTGCAGGCCGTTCGAGTGGGATGAAAGCCGCAGGCTGGACCGGGGCAAGGTGATGACGGCGGCTGAACTTGAAGCGGGCAAGACCTTTGGCCGCTATCTGGATGTCGATGGCGACGGCATCCCATGGCGCACGCTGCCCGGCACCCACGCCGCAAAGGGCTCATTCTTCACGCGCGGCACGACGAAAAACGCCTATGCCAAGTATTCCGAGGAAGGGGCCGATTACGTCGAGAATATGGAGCGGCTTCAGCGCAAGTTCGACACGGCGAAAAAGCTGGTCCCGCAACCGATTTTGCGTCAGGCCGACAAACCCACGAAACTGGGCGCGCTCTATTTCGGCTCCACTGCGCCTGCGATGGACGAGGCGCTGGACCATCTCGCCGCCGCTGGCCAGCCCCTCGACGCGCTGCGCCTGCGCGCCTTTCCCTTCCCCGATTCCGTGCGCGCATTTATCGAGGCGCATGAGCAGGTGTTCGTGGTCGAGCAGAACCGCGACGGGCAGATGCGCAGCCTCATCGTCAACGAGCTGGGCATCGACCCTGTGCGGCTGGTGCCGGTGCTGCACTATGACGGCACGCCGATCACCGCGCGTTTCATCGGTCAGAGCATCCGAAACCATATCCAGCAAGGCGCGCTTGCCCCTTTTGAGAGGGCTGTATCATGACTTATATCGCCAAGCCAAAGCTGCACCACCCCTCGCTGCCGCGCAACGACGTGGGCTTTACCCGGCGCGATTATGAGGGGGCCATTTCTACGCTCTGCGCCGGATGCGGGCATGATTCGATCTCGGCCGCCATCGTGCAGGCCTGTTTCGAGCTATCGATAGAGCCGCACCGCGTGGCCAAGCTTTCGGGCATCGGCTGCTCATCGAAAACGCCGACCTATTTCCTGGGTGCCAGCCACGGGTTCAACACCGTCCACGGGCGCATGCCCTCGGTGCTGACGGGCGCGTATCTGGCGAACCGTGACCTGATCTATCTGGGCGTGTCAGGCGATGGTGACAGCGCCTCCATCGGGCTGGGGCAGTTCGCGCATATCATGCGGCGCGGTGTGAACATGACCTATATGGTGATGAACAACGGGGTTTACGGGCTGACCAAGGGGCAGTTTTCGGCCACCGCCGACAAGGGGTCAAAGGCCAAGAAGGGCGCGGTCAACACCGATTCCGGCATTGATCTGGCCTCGCTGGCGATCCTGATGGGCGCAAGCTTTGTCGCGCGCTCGTTCTCAGGTGACAAGGGGCAGCTTGTGCCGCTGATCAAGGCCGCGATCAGCCATCCCGGCCCGGCGATACTGGATGTCATCTCGCCCTGCGTGGCGTTCAACAACCACAAGGGCTCCACCCGCAGCTATGATTATGTGCGCGAGCATAACGCGACGCTGAACCGGCTGGACGTGATCATGGGCACCGACCCGATGACGGCCGATTATGCGCCCGGCACCAGCGTGATCATTGAGCAGCCCAACGGCGAACGCCTTGAGCTGCACAAGGTCGCCGAGGATTATGACCCTTCGAACAAGGCCGCCGCGCTGTCGTATATTCAGGCGCGTGAAGAGGCCGGGATGGTCACCACCGGGCTGCTTTACTATGACCCGGCGCGGCGGGATCTGCATGGGCGGCTGAACACCACCGACATGCCCCTGAACCAGTTGCGCGAGGATGCGCTGTGCCCCGGCAGCGCGGCGCTGGCGCAAATCAATGACGGGTTGCGCTGAGCGATGCAGGAGCCGGGCGCATTTCTTCGTATTTCGCCCTTGACCCCGGCACCAGTTCTTTCTAGTTAGCCTCGCATTGTGGGCCGGTAGCTCAGTTGGTAGAGCAGCTGACTTTTAATCAGCGGGTCACAGGTTCGAATCCTGTCCGGCTCACCATATCACCAAAGGCCCGTGCACCCTGCCCGGGCCTTTGTTGTTTCCGCAGCAGCCTAAAACAACGCTCCGGGCGACCGGCTTCTCCCCCCAAAACCCCCTCTTGATCCTTGATTTCAGGGCAGTTTTCGGCATGCCGTTAACCCTGAGTAGCGTGCGAGGGGCAAGCGCTGATGATTTCATTGAAAAAAGAATCGGAAGGAGTTAACGTTTTCGTGCGCCAGCATTACCGTGCGTTCCCTGTTCCATCGCTGTCATCTGGAGAGATTTGATGTTGATGTTGTGTACCAGTCGCCTGCGCGGCGCACTGGGGGCACTTGTTCTGGCCGCTGCGGCCAGTTTTTCCGCCCCCGCCCTCGCGAATGAAAACCTTTCCAGTGCCACCCTTCAGCGGCTGACAGAACCACGCGCAATCGTTGACGCGCTGTCAGACAGCACGTCTGGCCGAATTCCGGTGATTGTCGAATTCGCCACACCGGAATTGCCCGCACTGGCCGTCCAAAGCGCCGGAAGCTCTGTCGAAGTATCAGAGGCTGCCGATGCGGCGCTGACCGCGGCAGTGCATGGCGCGCAAAGCTCAATTCTGGCCCGAGTGCTGGAGCTTCCGGATGCGGGCGCTTTCTCTGCCGCGCTCTCCTCGGATGAGCTGAACATCAAGCGGATGGATTTCTCGCCGATGTTCGGCATCGTGGCGGATGCCGCGCTGCTGGAGCGTCTGGCGGCCGACCCGATGGTGGTGGGTATCCATCTTGACGGGCTGGATGCGCCGATGATGCGCAATTCGCTGCCGCTGATCGGCATGCCCGCCGCCTTTGCCGCCGGGGCCACCGGCAACAACTGGCGCGTGGCGGTGCTGGATACCGGCGGGCGGCGCTCGCATGAGTTCCTTAGCCGGCAGATTGTGGCAGCGGCCTGCTACAGCACGACGGATGCCAGCCAGGGCTCCACCAGCATCTGCCCCGGCGGCGCGTCGTCATCGACAAACATCGCTTCCGCCGATGATTGCAGCCGGGCCACGATTGCCGGCTGCGGGCACGGCACCCACGTGGCGGGAACAGCGGCAGGGTTCAACCTGAACCCCAACGGCGTGAACCCTGACTTCGGCGTGGCGCGCAATGCCCGCATCATCTCGATCAACGTATTCTCGCAATTTGCCCGCGACAGTGGCAATTGCGGCTCGCTTGGCCCGCAGTTTACCGGCGGTTGTGCACTGGCCTATGTCACCGACCAGATCAGGGGCCTTGAGCGCGTCTATGCCCTGCGCAATTCGATGAACATCGCCGCCGTGAACATGAGCCTTGGCGGCGGCCAGCGTTTCTCGGCCTGTGATACCGATACCCGCAAACCGATCATCGACCAGCTTCGCGCCGCCGGGATCGCGACGCTGATCGCAGCAGGAAACGACGGCAGCACCTCGTATATCGGCGCGCCTGCCTGTATCTCGTCGGCGATCGCCGTCGCCAGTTCCACCAGCACCGATCAGCGCAGTTCGTTCTCGAACTGGAACAGCCTGGTCGGACTGGTCGCGCCCGGCTCAAACATCGTCTCCTCGGTCGTCAACACGAACAACGCTTATGAATCCTACAACGGCACTTCGATGGCCACGCCGCATGTGGCAGGTGCGTTCGCCGCGCTGCGCTCTGCGGTGCCCGGCGCTTCGGTTGACCAGATCCTAGCGGCACTGCAAAGCACCGGCACACCGATCACCGCAGGGGGGGTTACACGCGGCCGGATCAATGTGGATCTTGCACTGGGGGTTCTGAACGGCGCCCGCCCGACAAACACCAACCTTACCGGCCCCGCGTCCTCGACGCCGGGTCAGTCGGTGACCTTCACCGCGACGGTCAGCACGACAGGCGGTGGCACACCCACAGGCTCGGTCACCTTCCGCAACGGCGGCTCCGCGCTGGGTACGGTCGCATTGTCAGGCGGGACTGCCAGCTTCAGCACCGCGCTACTGCCAGCGGGCAGCAACCAGATCACCGCGGCCTATGGCGGCTCGGGCACGCATGGCCCGTCAACCTCGGCGGTGTTGACGCATACGGTCACAGCGGGCGGCGGCACACGCCCGGTGAATGACGATTTCGCGAATGCCATCATCCTCACCGACACAGGCCGATTTACCGGCAGCAACGTGGGCGCCACGGCCGAACCGGGTGAGCCGCTTCATGCGGGGATCCCGGGTGCGCGCAACAGTGTCTGGTGGCGCGGCACGACCGCAGTCAGCGGGCTGGCCACCATCGACACGTTTGGCAGCAACTTCGATACGGTGCTGGCGGTCTATACCGGCAGCGTAGTGAACGGGCTGACGCCTGTTGCCGCGAATGACGATTCGGGTGGCCTTCAGTCACGCGTGCAGTTCAACGCGCAGGCCGGTGTCGTCTATTCCATCGCGGTGGCAGGCTACGCTGCTACTGACAGCGGCAATATCGTCCTCAACGTGGCGGCTGCGGGCGGCGGCTCCTCGGATGTGGAGGTCAGCCTGAGCGTGCCCGGCGGCGTTGTCCGCCCTGGGGCTCCGGCGCGGCTGGTGGCCGATGTCCGCGCGGTGAACCCGGCGACGGGCACTCCCTCGGGCACGGTGCGGTTCAGCGCCAATGGCACCACGGTGGGCAATGCCACGCTCAGTGCCGGGCGGGCCACGCTGAACGCAACGCTGCCGGTTGGCAGCAACTCGGTAATTGCGCATTATCTGGGAACGGGCACGCATAACGCGGGTCAGTCGGCGGCGCAAACCGTGCTGGTCAGCGCTGTCATGGGGACTGAAACCACGGTCAACCAGCGCACCCGGCACAACCAGCAACGCCCGGTGATTTCGGCACTGGGCCGCGCCGCCGTGGTGGTGTTCGAGGACCAGCTTGTTGCGAACGGCCCCTTCGGGATCACCGCGCAGCGGGTGAACTGGGCGGGCAGCCCCAATGGCGATGCGATCGAGGTTGCTCCCCCGGCTGAGGGCACCAGCTTTCCGCATGTCGCGCAGATGGCGGGCGGAAGCTGGGTTGTCGTCTGGGAGGCAATGGGGCAGGGCGGGCGGCAGGATGTCTTCATGCGCCGCTTCCGCGCCAATGGCCGGGCGATTGATGGTTTGCCGCAGCCGGTAAATGCCTCGAACCGGGGCAACCAGACAGCGCCGCGCGTGGCCGCGCTGGAGGACGGCGGCTATGTGGTGGTCTGGCAGTCCGACAGCGCCGATGGCAATGGCGACGGTATCGTGATGCGGCTGTTTGAGGCCTCCGGCGCGCCGCGCACCGGCGAGGTCGTGGTCAATTCGACCACGGCAGGCGATCAGCGCGGGCCGGATGTGACGGTGCAGCAGGGCGGGGATATCGTCGTGTCCTGGGCCGGGCCGACCGCCACGGGCTTCGGGGCCTTCGTGCGCCGCGCCTCTCTGGCCGGTGTGCCGCTGGGCAACGACAGCATCGTCGGGCAGGCGGGCAACAGCCTCATGCCGCAGGTGCGGGTGGCCGCGCTTGATAACGGCAACTTCGCCGTGGCCCATGAGGCCAGCGACCGGCTGAACCAGCCCGGCCCTTACCGGGTGATGGTGCAGCGCCTGCGGCAGCGCGGGCCGCTGTGGGGCGATGCACTGGCGATGCAGCGCATCATCGACGGCGACCAGCGCACCCCGGCGATTTCAGGGTTGCGGCGCATGGGGCTGGCCACGGCATGGCGCGCGCCGGATGGCGGGCTGAACGGGGTCTGGGTGCAGACCGTTGGCCGCGACGGCCTGCCGATCGGTGCGCCTGAACGGGTGAACAGCACCATCGCTGGCAACCAGTTTGAGCCTGCGGTGGCGCGGGTCGGCACGACGCGGAACTTCTTCGTGGTCTGGACGGCTTCGGGCACTGCGCCGGGGGATGGCACGAATATCATCATCCGCCGGTTCATGGGGCCGTAAAGCCCCGCCACGAGGGCAACAAAAAGAACGCCGCCGCGGGTTTTCCCTACGGCGGCGTTTTCCGTCTGTCTGCGGGTGTTCAGGCGTCTTTCAGGCGTCTTCGGGTGCGCCGACCTTCGCGGCGAATGCGGTAAAGAAGCTGGCCGCCAGTTTCTTCGCGGTGCTCTGGATCAGTCGGCTGCCCAGTTGCGCCAGTTTGCCGCCGATCTCGGCGCGGGCCTCGTAGCGCAGCAAGGTCTCGTCGCCCTGCGCCACCAGATCGACCGAGGCACCACCCCGTGCAAAACCAGCCGCCCCACCCGACCCCTCGCCGGTCAGCGTGAAACGCTCAGGCGGGTTTTCCGGGTTCAGCGTCACCTTGCCACCGAAGCGCGCCTTCACCGGGCCGATCTTCAGCACCACCTTCGCCTCAAGGTCGGTGTCGGAATGCTTGATGAGTTCCTCACAGCCGGGGATGCAGGCCTGCAGCACCTCGGGGTCATTTAGCGCGGCATAGACCACGTCGCGGGGGGCCTTGATCAGGATTTCGTCTTGCAGTTCCATAGGGTTCCTTTCAGCAACAGGGAAACTTGATCCGGGCCACCAGTTCGGCCTGTTCAGGCGTCATGCGGGGCCAGAACCGGGTGAAAAAGCGGGCCAGCCTGCTCATGCGCGCTTGCCCGTGCGCCGCGCCGCCACGATCTGGGCAAGGATCGACAGCGCGATTTCGTCCGGGGTGATGGCGTGGATATGCAGCCCGGCGGGGGCCTGAACCCGCGCCAGCGCTTCGGCCTCCACACCGTCAGCGCGCAGCTTTTCGGCCAGCGCTGCGAATTTGCGGCGGCTGCCGACAAAGGCGATGTACTCCGCCCCGCTGGCGATGGCGGCGCGCAGTGCTGCGGCGTCGCCCTTGCCCTGCGTCGCCACCACGACGAAGCGCTGCACCCCTGGCGCGGTATCAAAGGCAAAACTGTCGCGCAGCGCCTCCACCTCGGGCAGGGGGGCGGCCATCTGGCCGGGTGCGCAGAGCATGCGGAAGAAATCAAACCGCCCGGCCAGATCCGCCAGCGCCAGCGCCACCGGCCCGTCGCCGCAGATCACCAGCCGGGGCAGGGGCAGCACGGGTTCGACGAAGATATCCATCGACCCTTTGGAGGGGCAGCCATTGCGCGCGAAGCGCACGCCTGCGCGTTCTTCGCCAGGATGCACCCCTTCGGCGTCCAGCAATTCTTCTGGCCGCAATGATACAAACTGCGGCGCGCCCGCCCGCATTGCCTCCAATGCGGCCTTGGCGACAGCGGCGCGCGCGCAACTGCCGCCCACCCAGCCCTGCGCCAGTGTGCCATCGGCCAGCACCAGCGCCTTGGCCCCGGGCTTGGCCGAGGTGGCATCGACGGTGCGCACCACGGTCGCCACGGCAAAGACCTGCCCTTCAAGGCGCAGGCGCTCGATCTCTTCGTTCAGACGGGTCTGGCTTCTGGCGGAAAGCGTCATAGGCGGGCAAGCTCCGGTTCGAGGGCTGCGAAATCGGCCAGCGTGGCGGCGGGGGCGAAGAGGTCCACATGGGGCAGGGCGGCGGCCATCCCCTGCGCCACGGGCGCATATCCCTGCCAGCCCTTGAGCGGGTTCAGCCAGATAATCCGGCAGCCGCGTTTACGCAGCCGGGCCATTGCCGATTGCAGGACCTCGGGCGCGCCGGTGTCATAGCCATCGGACAGGATCATCACCACGGTGCGCCCGTTCACGAAGCGCCGGGCATAGGTGCGGGCGAACTGATCCAGCGTCGCACCGATTTTTGAGCCGCCGCCAAACCCTTCTGCCAGCAGCGTCAGCCGGTTGAGCATGCGCAGCGGGTCATCGTCGCGCAGCGCGTCAGATATCCGCACCAGCCTTGTGTGGAACAGGTAGGCATCGGTATCCGGGTCAGCGCGCATCAGCCCGGCCACAAAGGCCAGATAGGGCCGCGCATAACCTGTCATCGAGCCGGAAACATCACACAGCGTGACAATCCGCACCGGCCTGTCCGGCCGCTGCCGCCGGGCCAGTTTCAGCGGTTCACCCCCGGTAGCGAGCGAGGCGCGGATGGTGCGGCGCAGGTCGATCGCCCTGCCCTTGCGCGCGGCACGGCGGCGGCGCGAGCGGCGATCACGGATCGCCCGGCCCAGCCGCGCGGCGATGACTTCGGCCGCGCGGATGTCTTCGGGCGAGACAAGTTTGCGCAGGTCCTGACGCATCAGATTTGCCACTTCGGTAGCGATCAGCTTGCCGGTGCCCTCCGAATGGGTTTCGCCCTGTCCCTTGCCATCATCCGGCTGGTCTGCCGTGCTGGTGCCCGCGCTTTCCCCGTCGCGGGCAGAGCGGCTGTTCTGGCCGTGGCTGCGCGGGCTGGCGGTCACCATCGGGCGCACCTGGCCTGCGTTCAGCCAGAAGGCATCGAACAGATCACCAAAGCGCTTCGCCTCATCGGCTGACCCCGCGCAGAGGCTTTTCAGCGCCAGCCGGACGGTATCAGGCGAAAGGTCATCCAGATGGGTCAGGCCCGACAGCGCGGTCTCGGTCTCGGCCACGCCCAGCCGGAAGCCGTTGTCGCGCAGATGCGCCATGAAGCCCGACAGGCGCGCCGCCGGGCCGGGGTCGCGCGCGGCGAAGCGTGTCGCCCGGGACGGGCGCGCGAGCGAAAGGTCGCGGGACGGGCGCGCAAGGACCAGATCGCGGCTCATGCCGCCTTCCCCGCCAGCCGTGCGGCCACTTCCAGCGGGATCGCCGCGCGGTCGGCCTGCGTTTTCAGCAGTGTCGCCAGCGCCGCCACCAGCGCGGCGGGGTCAGCCGTCAGGTCATTCACCCCCAGCCCGGCCAGCGCGGCGGCGAAATCCAGCATCTCGGCCACGCCGGGCTTCTTTTCCAGATCCTCGGCGCGCAGTGCCTGAACGAAACCCACGATCTGCCGCCCCAGCGCGTCCTCCACCTGCGGGCAGCGCGCGCGCAGGATCGCCAGTTCGGTCTCGCGGTCAGGGTATTCGACGTAGGAATACAGGCACCGCCTGCGCAGGGCATCGGACAGATCGCGCGTGCCGTTCGCCGTCAGGATGACATAGGGGCGCGAGGTGGCGCGGATGGTGCCCAGTTCGGGGACAGTGATCTGGAAATCTGACAGCACCTCCAGCAGATAAGCCTCGAATTCCTCATCTGCGCGGTCGATCTCGTCGATCAGCAGCACCGGCGGATCAGTGCGGCGGATCGCGGCCAGAAGCGGGCGCTCCAGCAGAAATTCCTCGGAGAAGAGCCGCTTCTCGGCCTCCCGCGCGCTTTCCCCGTCCTCGGCCGCGGCGCGGATCGCCAGCAACTGGCGCTGGTAATTCCATTCATAGATCGCCTGCGCGGCGTCCAGCCCCTCATAGCATTGCAGGCGGATCAGCTCGGCCCCCAGCATGGCTGACAGCGCCCGTGCCACGTCAGTCTTGCCCACCCCGGCGGCGCCTTCCAGCAGCAGCGGGCGGCCCAGAGCCATCGCCAGATGCAGCGCCATCGCCAGATCGGGGGCGGCGACGTAGCCTTGCGCGGCCAGCCTTTCCTGCAGGTTCTGCCAGTTTTCCATCGGCTGACGCGGGGCGCCCGCAAGCGCCCCGCCCTCCTTGTCCCTGCCCGGCTTATCCATGAAGACCAAGCTGGTTGGCGATCTTCCAGATGCGCCAATGGTCATGCGGCATATGGGCATGGCGCAGACCAAAGGCGCGGAAGGCGTCATGCACCGCATTCGAGAACGCAGGCACCCCGCCCACATTCGGGCTTTCCCCCACGCCCTTGGCCCCGATGGGGTGGTGCGGGCTGGGGGTTTCCGTGAAATCGGTGGTGTAATGCGGTGTCTCCCACGCGGTGGGAATGAAGAAATCCATCAGCGTGGCGGTCTTGCAATTGCCGATCTCGTCATAGGCAATCTCCTGCCCCATGGCGATGGCCAGCGCCTCGGTCAGCCCGCCATGCACCTGCCCCTCGATCACCATCGGATTGATCCGCGTGCCGCAGTCATCCAGCGCATAGAACTGGCGGATCTCGTGCTCCCCGGTATCCACGTCAATCTCCATCACGCAGATATAGGCCCCGAACGGATAGGTCATGTTCGGCGGATCATAGTAGCTGACAGCCTCCAGCCCCGGCTCCAACCCCGGAATGGCCTGGTTATAGGCGGCATAGGCGATGTCTTTCATGGTCTTGAACCGCTCGGGCGCGCCCTTGACCACAAAGCGGTCCACATCCCATTCCAGATCGCCCTCATGCACCTCCAGCAGCCATGCCGCGATCATCTGCGCCTTGGCCCTGATCTTGCGCCCCGCCATGGCCGTCGCCGCCCCCGCGACCGGGGTCGAGCGCGAACCATAGGTGCCCAGACCATAGGGCGCGGTGTCGGTGTCGCCCTCCTCGATAGTGATGCTGTCGGCGGGCAGGCCGATCTCTGACGCAAGGATCTGCGCGAAGGTCGTCGCATGGCCTTGGCCCTGACTGATCGTGCCAAGGCGGGCAATGGCGCTGCCGGTGGGATGGATGCGGATTTCGCAGCTGTCGAACATCCCCATGCCCAGAATGTCGCAGTTCTTGACCGGCCCCGCACCCACGATCTCGGTGAAATGGGTCAGGCCGATGCCCAGAAGCTTGCGGGTTTCACCGCGCTTGAAGGCTTCCACCCTTTCCGCCTGTTCACGCCGCAGCCCGGCATAATCGACGGCGGCAAGCGCCTTGTCCCAGGCGGTGTGGTAATCGCCCGAGTCATATTCCCACCCCAGCGCCGAGTGATAGGGGAACTGGTCGGCGCGGATGAAATTGATGCGCCGCAGCTCAGCGGCATCCATCCCCAGCTCGATCGCCAGAACCTCGATCATCCGCTCGATGAAATAGGCCGCCTCCGTCACCCGGAACGAGCAGCGATAGGCCACGCCGCCCGGCGCCTTGTTGGTATAGACGCCATCGACACCGACATAGGCCACCGGGATGTCATAGCTGCCGGTGCAGATGTGGAAAAATCCGGCGGGGAATTTGGTGGGGTCGGCGCAGGCATCGAACGCACCATGATCGGCGGTGACATGGCACCAGAGGCCGGTGATCTTGCCCTCTTTGGTGGCGGCGATCTTGCCCTGCATCCAGTAGTCACGCGCAAAGGCCGTGGCCATCAGGTTTTCCATCCGGTCCTCAACCCATTTCACCGGGCGGCCGGTGACGATGGAGGCGACGATGGAGCAGACATAGCCGGGGTAAACACCGACCTTGTTGCCGAAACCCCCGCCGATATCGGGCGAGACCACGCGGATATTGTGCTCTTCGATACCCGAAAGCAGGCTCGCTACCGTACGCACCACATGCGGGGCCTGGAAGGTGCCCCAAAGCGTCAGCTTGCCGTTGACCTTGTCCATGCTCGCCACCGCGCCGCAGGTTTCCAGCGGGCAGGGGTGGGTGCGGTGGTAATAGATCATCTCTTCGGCCACGACATCGGCGCTGTCCAGCACCTGCTCGGTCGCGGCCTTGTCGCCCTCCTCCCACAGGAAGATGTGGTTGTGATGGCGGCGCGGGCCGTGGGCACCGGCGCTCTGGCCCGCCAGATCCTCGCGCAGCACGACATCGCTTTGCAGTGCCTTGAAAGGATCGGTCAGAACCGGCAGTTCCTCATAATCCACCTCGACCAGCTCAACGGCGTCGGCGGCGATATAGCGGTCCTCGGCGACGACAAACGCAACCTCCTGCCCCTGAAACAGCACCTTGCCATCGGCCAGCACCATCTGCTTGTCACCGGCCAGCGTGGGCATCCAGTGCAGATTCAGGGGCGCGAGGTCTTCGGCGGTCAGAACGGCGATGACGCCGGGCAGGGCCAGCGCGGCTTCCTTGTTGACCGAGCGGATACGCGCATGGGCATAGGGCGAGCGCACGAAGTCACCCTGCAACATGCCGGGCAACTTGATGTCATCGACGTAATTGCCCTTTCCTTGCGTGAACCGGACATCCTCGACCCGCTTGCGCGAGCAGCCCAGACCCTTGAGATTGGCAATGCGTTCTTCACGGCTTGGCGAAAGATCGTTCATTCGGCGGCCTCCTGCGCGGCGTTGATCTCGCTGGCGGCGGCGAGGATCGATTTGACGATGTTCTGATAGCCGGTGCAGCGGCACAGATTTCCCGCCATGCCGAAGCGCACCTCCGCCTCGGTGGGTGCGGGGTTTTCCTGCAAGAGGCGGTGCGCGCGGGTGATCATCCCCGGCGTGCAGAAGCCGCATTGCAGCCCGTGATGCTCGCGGAAACTGCGTTGCAGGACATGCAGCGCATCGGGTGAGCCCAGCCCCTCGATGGTGGTGATCTCGGCGCCATTCGCCTGCGCGGCAAAAACAGTGCAGGATTTCACCGACTTGCCGTTCATCTCGACGGTGCAGGCGCCGCAATGGCTGGTCTCGCAGCCGATATGCGCGCCGGTCAGGTTGAGCCGCTCGCGCAGGACATGGATCAGCAGTTCACGCGGCTCGGCCAGCAGTTCTTCGGCCTTGCCGTTCACGGTCAGCTTGATGTGCATTTTGGTCATGATGCCCCCCTCAGGCGCGCGACCAGGCGCGCTGGATCGCCCGGGTGATGATGATACCGGCCACATGGCGTTTGAATTCGACGGGGCCGCGGTTGTCCTCGGTCGGGTCGATATCGGCCAGCGCGGCGTCGGTGGCGGCCCTGATGGCCCCGGCGTTACAATCGGTGCCGCTCAGCGCTGCGGCGGCGGCCTCAGACCAGACGGGCGTGTCGCTCAGATTGGTCATCGCGACCGAGGCATGGGAGACGCGCCCGCCCTCCTTGCCGATCAGAACCGCAGCGGCGGCGGTGGCATAATCGCCGATCTTGCGCTTCTGCTTTTCATAGGCATAGCCGCCGGGCAGCGCAGTAAAGCGCACCGCGGTCAGGATTTCGTCGTCCTCGCGGGCAGTCATATAGGCGGCCTCATAGAAATCGCGCGCAGCAACCTCGCGCTGACCGTCAGGGCCGGTCAGCAGAAAATCCGCGCCCAATGCCTGCATCAGGCCCGGCATGTCATTGCCGGGATCGCCATTGGCGACATTGCCGCCCAGCGTGCCCATGTAACGAACCTGCGGATCGGCGATCTGCAGCGCGGCTTCGCGCAGGATCGGGGCTGCACGGGCGAGCCCTTCGTGCGCGATCAGCTCGGCCTGCGTGACCATCGCACCGATGGTGACGGCGCCGCCCTCAATGTGAATGTCCCTGAGCGCCGCGATGTCCTGCAGATCGACCAGATGCTCAATGGCGGCCATGCGCAGCTTCATCATCGGGATCAGGCTGTGCCCCCCGGCCAGAACCCGCGCCTCGTCGCCAAGGCGCCGCAACAAACCCACGGCGGATGCGATGTCCGCGGGGCGATGATACGCGAAAGCGGCTGGTATCATGATATCCTCCCTCACCCGGTTGCCGGGCCTCTCTGCGACAAGGGGTAGAACGGGCATGGAAGGCGCGCCGAACGGCAGGACATCAACTTCGCGGGCTTTTGCACGAGCGGCGAAATGGCTGCACGAACGGCGTATGCAGCCGCAGCACCGAGAAGCAGGGGACAAAGCCCCTCCTGTTGACTTGCGGCAGCGACGCGCTGTGCAGTCAACCGGGGTCGTGGATATCAGGCGGGTTCACAGGCCCAGAACGGCGCGCACCTCAGGAAGGCGGGCGCGGCTGACGGGAACCTTGCCGAGTGCGGGAACTGAGTCGAAAAAGCAGACCCCGGTGTCTTTCTTGCGTTCAAAGCCGCTGACGTGGTTGCGGTTGACCAGATAGCTGCGATGGGTGCGCACAAAATCGGCTTGCGGCACGCGCGCCTCGGCCTCGGTGATCGACCAGGGGCAGAAGAGCTTCTGCGCGCCGACATAGAGCACGGTATAATGCCCCTCAGCCCGGATGGCGGCGACCGTATCGACGGTGACGAAGCGCGTGTGGCTGTCCTTCTCGTAGGGGATGGTGCTGACCGCTCGCGGTTGAGTGGTGGGTGGCAGAGGGGCGGGGGCAGTGGCAGGTTCTGCAGCCTGGGGCACCGGGGCGGGCAAGGCACCGGGAATGACGACAGCCGCGCGCTGGGGGGCAAAGGTCACGCCGGGCAGCAGGAGGGC
>NZ_DAIRVN010000066.1:0-27316 GCF_036802785.1 Pararhodobacter sp. | reverse complement strand
CGCCAGGCGCCATTTCCCGCCCCCTCCGCCGCTTGTCGCACAGCCGGCGGGGCTGTGGCGGCGTACACCGCCTGCGATCTTTCCTCCGGTGATGGGGCTTCTGGGGCTGGGGCTGGGCTGGCGGCTTCTGGCGGAGATGCTGGCCAACCCGGCCATCGCGGCGCTGGCCGAGGCCGCGCTGGGGGCGGTGGCGCTGCTCTATCTGTTCTGCGCGGTGGCATGGCTGGCAAAGCCATTGCGCCGCCCGGGCGCGTTGATCGATGAATTGCAGGTGCTGCCGGGGCGGGCGGGTGTTGCGGCAGGGGTGCTCAGCCTTTCGCTGCTGGCCGCCGTCATGGTGCCCTATGCGCCGGGGCTGGCGCTGATCATGGTCGCTGTCTCCAGCACGCTGTTGCTGGGGCTGGGGGCGCTGGTGCTTTGGGTGCTGGCGCGCGGGCCAGCCGAGGGGCGGGTGGTGACGCCGGTCTTTCACCTGCTGTTCGTGGGCCATATCCTTGCACCGCTGACACTGGTGCCACTGGGCTTCCTGCGCCTGTCCACGCTCATTCTGGTGCTGACGATCTGCGCGGCAGTGCTGATCTGGGCGGTCAGCGCGGTGCAGCTGTTGCGGCGCGTGCCGCCCGCGCCGTTGCGCCCGCTGCTGGCGATCCATCTCGCCCCCGCCAGCCTTGGCGCCACAATCTCCGCGCTGCTGGGCTGGAGCGGCTGGGCCACGGGTTTTGCCCTGCTGGCGCTGGCGCTACTGGCGGCTTTGGTTGCTTCGGGGCGCTGGCTGCTGGCGGCGGGTTTCTCGCCGCTCTGGGGGGCGCTGACCTTCCCGCTGGCGGCCTGCGCGGGTGCCGTGACCTATGCTTTCGGTGCGTCAACAGCGGGGCTGGCGCTGGGGGCCGGGCTGCTTCTGGCGGGAACCGCGCTGACGGTAACGGTGGCGCTGCGGGTGATGACGGACTGGGCCAAGGGCAAACTGGCGGCGAAAACCAACGCTGCCAGCATCTAGTGTTCAGCCGCGAACCGCTTCGATCATGCGGGCAACATTGTCCGGGTCGGCATCAGGCGTGATGCCGTGGCCCAGATTGAAGATATGCGGCCCGCCTTTGAAAGCGCGAACGATGCGCCTTGTCTCCTCCACCAGCGGGGCGCCGCCGGTGACCATATGACCGGGCGCCAGATTGCCCTGCACGCAGCCGTCGACCTGCACCTTCTGCGCCGCCCAATCCGCCGAAACCGAATTGTCGAGCGCGACGCAATCCGCCCCGGTGGCGCGGGCGAAACCGATGTAGCGCGCGCCTGCCTCGCGCGGGAAGGCGATGACCGGCACGCCGGGGTGGCGGGCTTTCAGCGCGGTGATGATCCGGCGCGCAGGCTCCAGCGCGTAGCGGTCGAAATCATCGCCCTTCAGCGATCCGGCCCAGCTGTCGAACAGCTTGATCACCTCGGCCCCTGCCTCAACCTGCGCGGACAGATATTCGATCGTGCCCAGCGTGATCCGCTCCATCAGCGCGTCAAACACCGCCGGTTGCTCATCCTTCAGCTTATGCGCCGGGCCCTGATCCTTGGTGCCGCGACCGGCGACCATATAGGTGGCAACGGTCCAGGGCGCGCCCGCGAAACCGATCAGCGTGGTCTCGCGCGGCAGCGCGCCCGAGAGGATGCGCAGGGTCTGATAGACCGGGTTCAGCGTTTCATGGATCACATCCACGGGCTTGAGCGCGGCCAGGTCCTTTGGCCCGGTGATGGTGGACAGGCGCGGCCCCTCGCCGGTGACAAACCACAGATCGGCGCCCAGAGCCTGCGGCAACAAAAGGATATCGGCAAACAGGATCGCGGCATCAAAACCATAGCGGCGGATCGGTTGCAGCGTCACCTCGGCGGCCAGTTCGGGGTTGTAGCACAGGCTGAGGAAGTCACCGGCCTGCGCCCGCGTGGCGCGGTATTCGGGCAGGTAGCGGCCCGCCTGACGCATCATCCAGACCGGCGGCACGGCCTGCACCTCGCCCGCAAGGGCGCGCAGGATTGTCTTGGTGGGGCGGTCGGTGGCGGCAGGGTGGGTCACGGGCGGCGCTCCTTTCAGGCAATGGGTGGTCAGTGGGGCGGCGGGGCGCGGATGTCAAGCTGACCGCCCGTCGCAGGGGCGGCCCCTTCGCGGTCATTGCCGCAGGGAAAGGATACCGGCACCGACAATGAGCAGCATGCCGAGCGTCGACATCATGTCTGGCACCTCGGCGAAGAAGACCAACCCCCAGAGGACGGCAAACCCCACATAAGCAAAGTCAAAAGCGCCGATCATCGCAGGCGGCCCGTTCTGATAGGCAATGGCGGCGCCGATGCTTCCGATCAGGAGCGCCGTCGCCAGCAGTGCCATGGCCAACCATTCGGTCGGCCCCATGCCCGCCCATGGCGCAAGCAGAAACCCTTGCCGCGCGCTTTCTGGCAGCAGGAGGATCGCTGCGGATGCCAGCCCGCCGACGATGACAAAGCCGATATTGAGGGCCAGTGACAGCATGACGGGGTCCTGCCGGCGGCATCTGCTGCGGGTCAGGATCATTGCCCCGGCATAGAGCATGGCCGATATCAGGGGTAGGACCGCATAGGCGTTGAAATCCCCCGCTTCGGGGCGCAGAATCAGCAGAACGCCCAGAAACCCGATGAAGACGGCGGACCAGCCGATGGGTGAAATACGCTCTCCGATGAACGTGGCCGAGAACAGGGTGATGAAGATCGGCAGGGTGTAATAGGCCGCCGCCGCCGCTGAAAGCGTCAGTTCGGGAAGTGAAAGATAGTAGCAGACCCACATGCCCACCAGCATCAGGCTGCGAAGGACGACCCACCAGAACGCATCCGGCAGCGCGAACCTTGCCCGTCCTTTCACAGCCAGAACCCCAAGCAGGACCGGGATGACGATCAGCGAGCGGATCACGAAAATCTGCCAGATGACAAAGCTGCCGCTCGTCAGCTTGATCAGTGCGTCGCCCAGCGATAGCGCCAGTACAGTCAGGATGATGACGCTGACCGCAAGGGGAATATTGTCGGCGCGGTGCTCCTGCGGCCTGGCTTGCGACATCCGGCTTTCTCCTGCATGGCGGTTCAGGAACGTTAGGGGAACATTAAGGGGCAGGCAATGGCGGATCTGAGCCGGACATGTGGCGCCACGGTGCAGAAGTGTCCCGCTGACCCTCTAATGCAGGGCCCGGCCCGGAACGGCCACGCATACTTGCCGCAGCGATCCTGACCGGGCAATGTCGCCGATGCGGGACTGATCAGTCATGGCAGAGGCAACCGCAGGTTCGGGCAACGGCATGCGTTCGCGGCCGTCGCCCGAAGCTTCACCAGGGTGTCATGCCCTCGGGTTCCACGAAGCGTCCGCTGTCATCACCACCAAGTGCGTATTTCACCGGCAGTTGTGCACCCTCAGCAGGCGTCATGGTGCCGTAGCCCGTCAGATCGGTTTTCACGAAGCCCGGGCTGACGGAATTCACCTTGATGGCGGTATCCTTCAGCTCCTCATGCAACTGCACCGTCAGCATGTTTGTCGCGGCTTTGGAGGCGTTGTAGCCGATGAACTGGCTGGCATAATAGGGCGACGCCGGATCGCCGTTCAGGGTCAGGGAGCCCAGCGAGCTCGACAGATTGACGATCCGGCCCTCAGATGCCTTGCGCAGCAGCGGCAGCATGGCTTGCGTGACTGTGAGTGTCCCGATGAAATTGACCTCCATCACCTGCCGGACAGCGGCAATCGAGGCCGTGCTGGGGGTGGCATCGGCAAAATCGAAAATGCCGGCGTTGTTGACAAGCACGTCGAGCCGACCGTGCCGTGCCTCGATCTGCGCTGCCGCATCGGTGATCATGGTATGGTCCAGAAGATCGAGCGCAACGCTCTCTGCGCTCAGGCCGTCCCTTGCCAGATCTGCCAATGCGCCACTGGCCCGGGCGGCGTCGCGCGCGCCGATGATGACGTGAATGCCTGCCTGCGCAAGCTGACGCGCGATCTCCAGGCCGATCCCCTTGTTGCCGCCGGTGACGAGGGCGATGCGTGCATGTGTCATGAGTCTTTCCTTTTCTGCGGATATCGTCAGAATATGAGGAAAGCTTCAGGTTTTGGATTCGCATATGCCCGCCTCGCCCCCGACCACCCTGCAGCCCAGAAAAACACCGACCCAGAGCCGGTCGCGCGTGACCGTGGAGGCGATTTATGAAGCCACCATTCAGGTTTTGCTGCGGGGTGGCATGAACGAGTTGACGACAACCCACGGGGCCGAACGCGCCGGTGTGTCGGTTGGCACCATGTATCAATACTTCCCGAACAAGCAGGCGCTGATCTATGCGCTCAACGAGCGATATCTGGATGCGCTGGCCGCGCGGATCGAGACCACCTGCCGGGAACAAGCGGGCGCCCCTCTCGGGCAGATGGTCGAAGCGCTGATCGAAACCTACTGGACCGCCAAGACCGAGCGCGCCGATATCACTCGGGCGCTTTATCGCTCAGTAGCGGAACTGAACAACGATGCGCTGATCCACGCCTTTGCCGAACGGGTAGACCGCGCGACGACGGCGATGTTCTCAGGCGCCTGCGACGCGCTGTTCGCTGACGTGCCGCGCACAAACCTCGCGCTGGTCACGGTGATCTACGGCACCGTGCGCAATGCTTTTGAGCGTGGCCTGTCTGCGCAGGAGGCGGCCGAGCTGCGACAGGATCTGACCACCATGTGCCGCGCTTATCTGGCGACCTTCACGGCCTGAGGGGGGCATTCGCAGCACCATCTATGACGACATCACCGACAGGAACATCAGCGCTGAAACAGGCGTCATTCTTGTCGACCACGGCACCTCGTCCTGGCTCTCTCACGGTGATCGCCGCGATGGTAGCTGCGCTGTCCCGTAGCGCGGTCGTGCTCAGGCTCCAGGCGTCCGGGTCGATGGCGAAGACGCTCCTCAGCCATGCCAGCGTCAGCCGCCGGGTCGCCTCCAGCGCGTCGGGGTCTTCCACCTCGGTTTCCTTCGCATCCAGCCCCGCGATGCCACCCAAGCCATGGCCGACGCCGTTGATGGTCAGCAGGGCATCGGCCCCGGGCGCGTCGTGGAAGGCATCCGCGTGCCAGTCAGGGCCACGGGGCGTGAAATGCGGATCATCTTCCGCGCCGCAAACCACGAGGGTCGGCACAGTGATGCCGCTGAAATCCACCTCAAAAAAGGGAAAGCGCGCAGCATTCTCAGGCGTCAGATCGGCGCCGCCGCGACCGGGGGCCGCGAGGAGGATGCCGGCCCGGATGCGGGGGGCGGAAAAATCCTCCCCGTCCAGACGCCCGCCAAGCAGCAGGCTGCAAGTGTGGCCGCCGAAGGAGTGACCCGCCACGGCGATGCGGGTGTGGTCCAGTCGTCCTGCCACGGCCGGGGCTTGCCGTTCGATCTCATTCAGCTGATCGAGGATCGCGCGCATCTCGGCGACCCGCTCGCGCCAGAAGAAGGGCCCCCCGGGCAAGTCGGGGTCCAGCCCGCCGACCCGCGAACTGGCATGCGTCGGCTGAATGACCGCGATCCCCCGTTCGGCCCAGAACTGGGCGAGCGGGGCGTAGCCGTCTTTTGAGGGGAGATAATTCGACGGGCCAAAGCCGTGCGACAGGATCACGATCGGCAGGGCGTCCCCGGTTGCGGGCGCGGTCAGGCGCAGCTCCAGCGGCTGGCGGCCGGGCATCTGCAGGCGGATCGGCGCGTAGGCCACGGTCAGGGCGGGGTCCGGCACCGGCAGGGTGCGGGACAGGGTGATCAACCGGTTCATGTGTCAGCCTCGTATTAAAGAAACGGACGCGGCGCCAGTGCCGCGCCCCGTCGGTCAGGCGGCGGCGAGGCCTTCTTCGCGGAACCATGCTTCGGCATCGGCACCGGCGGGCAGTTTCATCGGGGCGTTCTCATCCGTGACGGCGCGCCAGACGGCCTGCGCGACATCGCGGGCCTGCGTTTTTTGGGTGGCGGATCTGAGGTCTTGGAAACAGGCCTGCACGAAGGGGCCATAGGCTTCCGGCACGTCCATGCCCATCCGGGCCACGGCATTGCGGCCAAACGAGGTCTCCGGCGCACTGCCGGGCAGGATGAGCCGGGCGCGCACGCCGAATTCCGCGGCCTCCAGCGCGAAGCTTTCGGTAAAGGCGTTCACCGCGGCCTTGCTGGCGCTGTAGACCGACAGGGCGGGCAGGGGGCGCAGTGTCACGCTGGAGCTGATGTTGACGATCACGCCGCTACGGCGGGCGCGCATGCCGGGCATCACGGCGCGGGTCATCGCCATGGTGCCCAGCACATTGGTCTCGAACAGTTCGCGGGCGCGGGTGAGCTCAGTGCCTTCCAGCACGTTGAGCATGCCGACGCCCGCGTTGTTCACCAGCGCGTCGAGCGGGCCTGCCTCGGCAACAGCGGCGGCGATGCTGTCAGCATTGGTGACGTCCAGCGGCAACATGCGCAACTTGTCCGAAACCGGCAGGCCCCCGGCGGACGGGTTGCGCATCGTGGCGACGACCTCCCAGCCCTGGTCAAGGAAATGCGCGGCGATGGCCTGGCCGAAGCCTGACGAGGTGCCGGTGATGAGGATGCGGGGCATATCTGGTCTCCTTGTCTGATGTGCAGGAGAGATAGACGGCGATACCCGTTCAATCTATACAAGATAGTCCATAATGATTTATCGAAAGTCCGGAATCATGCTTGATGATCTCGAAGATCCCCTGTCCAGCGTCGTCACGATGCTCCGACCGGCGGTCTCCCTCTCAAAGCTGGTGGAAGCAGGTGGCCAGTGGCAGGTCGTGCGGCAAGACATGGCCCACCCCTTCTATTGCGCGATCGTCGAGGGGGTTTGCCGGATCGAGCTTGCTGGCCGGGCACCCGTCACGCTGGCGGCCGGAGACTTCATCCTGATCCCCGATCTGCAGGGATTTCGCATGACCAGCGCGGCGCCTCCGAAGCTGCGGGGGCCGGGCCGGCCGCTTGAAACCGGCCCCGGCCGTGTCCGCCTCGGACCAGTGGACGCCCCTGTGGAGATGCGCGCGCTGGTCGGGCATTGCCGCTTTGAGGCGCCCGCCAGCGAGCTGCTGGTGTCGCTGTTGCCCGGGATGATCCATGTCTCCGGCCACGACCGCCTGATGGCCCTTGTGCCGGTGATCCACGAGGAAACCCGTGCCGCCCGGCCCGGACGTGGGCTGATCCTCCATCGGCTGCTGGAGGTGCTGCTGATCGAGGCGTTTCG
The DNA here is from genome assembly GCF_036802785.1 of Pararhodobacter sp. Taxonomy (GTDB): domain Bacteria; phylum Pseudomonadota; class Alphaproteobacteria; order Rhodobacterales; family Rhodobacteraceae; genus Pararhodobacter. The sequence goes on along the minus strand of NZ_DAIRVN010000066.1, from coordinate 20,091 downwards.
CGCGGGGCCAGCCGTGGCCATGCCGCCGGGCCTTCTGCGCGGGCTGGCCGATCCGCAACTGGCCGCCGCCTTGCAGCGTATCCACGCGGATGCGGGTGGCGACATTTCCGTGGCCCGGCTGGCGAAGGAGGCGGGCATGTCCCGCTCCGGCTTCTTCGAGAAGTTCCGCAAGGAAATCGGTCGCGCGCCGATGGAATACGTGACGGACTGGCGCATGGCCATTGCCAAGACCCTGCTGCGGCAGGGCAGGCTGGGCAATGCAGAGATCGCTCAACGCACCGGCTACGGATCCGCCAGCGCCTTCGGCACCGCCTTTCTCCGGCACGAGGGCCTTTCCCCCGGTGCATTTGCAAGCAAGGACGTCAGGGACAGAACTGCAAAGGGCATGGTCGTAGGAGAATGACTGTGAGCCACAGTCTGTCCGTGCTCCTCGATCAATGTCGCGTCTCGGCTCCTCGCGCCCAGTGGTGGCACGGAAGATTCTCTCCCGTTGGTGTGATGGAACAGTCGGGCGCCGGTTTCAGCCTGGGCGCGCAGGGCGGCACTCAGCGAGCGGAATCTGGCGCGTCTTATGGTGCACAATACGGGGATGAGCTTCGGGCGCTGGCGCCGCCAGCTTGCCGTCGTTCTTGCGGTCCGGGCGTTGGCGAGCGGCATTTCGCTCAAGCAGATCGCTGCTGAGCTTGGCTATCACAGCACGGGAAGTTTCATCGCAAGTTCCGGAAAACTGTCGGAACATCGCCCATGCGTTGCCTTGCCAACCAACAGGCACCGTCATGGAATGCCCAAAGCGACGGCCACGACGAGGGTTAGCGCATTTCTGCGCTTCCCCGGAATCGCGAAAATGCTCTATCATTTTGTTTTTCTGTGATTCCTGACGGAAAGTCGGTTTCCTCTTTCCTGGAATTGTTCTGGAAGGCTTTCGTTCCTCAAAGGGCGGAGACACCGGCATGGGCGCTGGGGCGACGAAACGTGTAAAGCAGCGCCATGGGTCAGGATCATCCTGATCACGCCGATGTCGATACCCAGCGTCAGGGAGCCAGCACCCTGATCTGCCCGTTTGCGACCGTACCCGATCAGTTGGGGCGATCGAAGTGGCCAACCTTTTCCTTTCCCGGGTCGCGCTTCAGAGACGCAAGCGCTGCCACCCTGGCCCGCAACGAGGTGGTTTCCCTGCAGAGCAGATATCGGTTATAGGAAGGTTAGCCAGGTCGCTGAAAGGGTGCCGGCGGGCGACGGTCGATGTGTTGGGCGCCTGATCGATCAGAGCCCCGGCAGGGCCCGGGCCCGTTTACGGGCGTCGTCACGGTGCAACAATGTCTCGCCCGCATGCGCCAGTCTTTCGTCTGATCTGGACCCGGCAGGCACCGGAAGTTAACTTGGGTCTAGAGAGCCATTTCGTGTGCGGCTCAGGTGTGCGATGAGTCGTAGCAGAGGAAATTCGGGAATATCAGGGCATAGTCCGGAGCAGGGGCATACTCGCCAACGGATTGAAGATACAATAAAAATGCATAAAAATCAATCATATAGGCTTTCTGTTGCGCCGATGATGGACTGGACGGACAGCCATTGCCGCCGCTTCCACCGCCACCTGTCGCGGCACACGCTGCTTTATACCGAGATGGTCACATCGGCGGCGCTGGTGCGTGGGGGCGCGCGCCACCTGCTGGGCTTTGACCCGGCTGAACAGCCGGTGGCGCTGCAACTGGGCGGCTCGGACCCGGCTGAACTGGCGCAGGCGGCACGGATGGGGGCGGATGAGGGTTATGGCGAGATCAACCTCAACGTCGGCTGCCCCTCGGACCGGGTGCAGTCCGGCTGTTTCGGCGCGGTTCTGATGCTCAATCCGGCGCTGGTGGGGGACTGCGTCAGCGCCATGGCTGCGGCCTGTGGGGCCGAGATCACGGTGAAATGCCGTATCGGTGTCGATGATCAGGAACCCGCGCAGGTGCTGCCCGCCTTTCTGGAGACCATGCGCGATGCAGGCGTGAAACGGGTGATCATCCACGCCCGCAAAGCATGGCTCAAGGGCCTGTCGCCCAAGGAAAACCGCGAGATTCCGCCGCTGGATTACGCGCTGGTGGTGGCGATGAAACGCGCCTATCCCGGGCTGACCATTTGTATCAACGGCGGCATTGCCACGCTGGATCAGGCCGAGGCGCTGCTGGCGCAGGGGCTGGACGGCGTGATGATCGGGCGCGCTGCCTATCATCACCCCGCGGCGGTGCTGAGCGGTGCCGACCGGCGGATCTTTGGCATGCCCGGCCCTGATGCCGACCCGGTCGCCGTGGCGCAGGCCATGCGGCCACAGATTGCCGATCATCTGGCGCGCGGCGGGCGGCTGAGCGGCGTGACGCGGCATATGCTGGGCCTCTTTTCCGGCCAGCCGGGCGCGCGGACATGGCGGCGGCGCCTGTCCGAGGCCGCGCCGGGCGGCACGCTTGATGATTACGACCACGCACTTCTGGAACTTTGCGAAAAGGTGGCAGCATGAAACACGCGCTTCTGGGTCTGGCCCTGGCCACCGCTCTCGGCGGATGCGCCGTCGGCACCGAGGCGCAGCGCCTGCAGACCGCGCCCGCAGCCCCGGTGCTGCGCGTCTATGACCCCGGCGCGCCGCGCCCGCTGCCACCGATGCGCGCCAATGCCGAAATGGTCGAAGACCTGCTGGAACTGGGCTTTTTCATGGAAAGCGGGCGGGAGATTCCGCAGTTTTCGCGCTTTGAGGGGCCGGTGAAGCTGGTCACCCGGGGCGAGGTGACGCCGCTTTCGCAGGCCGATCTGGACCGCCTGTTGGCGCGGCTGCGCAATGAGGCCGGTATCGACATCGCCCGCGCCCCGCGCAACGAGGTGGCGCCGGGCGAGAATGTGGTGACCGTCGAATTCGTGCCGCGCCGGGTGATGCGCGCGGTGGTGCCGGCGGCGGCCTGTTTCGTGGTGCCCAATATCAGCAGCTGGGATGAATTCGCCTCCAACCGCCGCAGCCCGCTGATTGACTGGACGCGGGTCAGCCAGCGCCGCGCGGCGATCGTTTTCGTGCCCGCCGACACCACCCCGCAAGAGATCCGCGATTGCCTGCATGAGGAGATCGCGCAGGCGCTGGGGCCGCTCAATGACCTGTATCGCCTGACCGATACGGTCTTCAACGATGACAATTTCCAGACCACGCTGACCGGCTTTGACATGCTGATCCTGCGCGTCTGGAACGCGCCCGAACTGCGCCCGGGCATGACGCGCGACGAGGTGGCGGCGCGGCTGCCCACGCTTTTCAACCGCCTCAACCCGGCCGGCAGGCGCTCAGCCGGGCCCGCCGCCGGGCCCACGCCGCGCGAATGGGTGCAGGCGATCGAACAGGCGCTGTCCAGCGAAAACGGCCTGTCAGAGCGGCGCGAAGGGGCGATGCGCGCGCTGGATCTGGCGCGCGCGCAGGGCTGGTCGGGGTCGCGGCTGGCGCTCAGCCTGATGCTGACCGCGCGCCTTGCCCCGCGCGAGCGGGGCGATGCGGGGCTGATGGCGCTGCTGACCGCTGCCGAGATCTACCGCCAGTTGCCCGGCGGCGAGGTGCATGTGGCGCATCTGGACATGCATCTGGCCGTACAGGCACTGGCCACCGCCCAGTATGAAATGGTGCTCGACCTGACCGACCGCGCCCGACCGATGGCCGAACGCACGGAAAACGCGGCCTTTCTGGCCTCGCTGGCCTTCATCCGGGCTGAGGCGCTTGCGCAGCTGGGTGAGGGTGAGCGCGCCGAGCGGCTGAGGCTCGACAGTATGGCCGCCGCGCGCTATGGCTTCGGTTCGGACGCCGCCGCGCGCGCCCGGCTGGACGAGATCGCCCGGCTGACCGGCGCCGCGATCAGGGTTGCCGCGCGCTGAGCGGCGAAACACGCAAAAGCGGCCAGAGGGCCCGGAGGCAAGGCATGATCATCATCGCAGGCATCATCATCGGGGCGCTGATCGGCGCCGCCAATGCCCGCAAACGCAACGGCTCGGGGCTGGATATCACGCAGTATGCGGCGGTCGGCGGCATCATCGGCGGCATTCTGGGCATGTTCGCGACCATCGGTATCGAACGGATGCTCTGAGATGTTCCGCCCCTTCCTTGACAGCCTGCGCGACCATGCCGTCCCGGTCAGTCTGCGCGAATACCTCAGTTTTCTTGAGGCGCTCAAGGCGGGGCTGGCGCAGTTCGATGCCGAAGGGTTCTATTATCTCGCCCGCACCACACTGGTGAAGGACGAGCGCCATATCGACCGTTTTGACCGCGCTTTCGCCCACAGCTTCAAGGGGCTGGACGCGATCACCGCCGATCAGGTGTTGGAGGCCGTGGATATCCCGCCCGAATGGCTGGAGAAGATGGCGGAGAAGCACCTGACCGACGAGGAACGCGCCAAGATCGAGGCGCTTGGCGGGTTCGAGAAGCTGATGGAGACCCTGCGCCAGCGGCTGGAAGAGCAGAAGGGGCGCCATCAGGGCGGCAACAAATGGGTCGGCACCGCCGGAACCTCGCCCTTCGGGGCCTATGGCTATAACCCCGAAGGGGTACGCATCGGCCAGAAAGAGGGGCGGCACGGCCGTGCCGTCAAGGTCTGGGACAAGCGCGAATTCCGCAATCTGGATGATTCCGTCGAACTGGGCACGCGCAACATCAAGGTCGCGCTCAAACGCCTGCGCCACTGGGCCCGCGACGGCGCGCATGAGGAGTTGGACCTCGACGGAACCATCCGCGCCACCGCCGAACAGGGCTGGCTGGACGTGAAAACCCGGCCCGAGCGGCGCAATGCGGTGAAGGTGCTGCTTTTTCTCGATGTCGGCGGCTCCATGGACCCCTACGTCAAGGTGGTGGAGGAGCTGTTCAGCGCCGCCAAGGCCGAATTCAAGCATATGGAATATTACTATTTCCATAACTGCCTCTATGAATATGTCTGGCGCGACAATGCGCGGCGCTGGTCCGAGCGCACCCCAACCTGGGAGGTGCTGCGCACCTATGGCAGTGATTACAAATGTATCTTTGTCGGCGATGCGAATATGTCGCCCTATGAGATCGCCTATGTCGGCGGCGCGAACGAGCACTGGAACGAGGAAACCGGCGCCACCTGGCTGGCCCGCGCCCGGAGCCAGTGGCCCGATAACCTGTGGATCAACCCCACGCCGGGCCAGTATTGGGACCATTCCCATTCCATCCGCCTGATCCGTGAGGTTTTCGAGGACAGGATGGTGTCGATGACGCTGGAAGGGCTGACCGAAGGGATGCGCCTGCTGCGGCGCTGATCCGGGCTGCGGGCGGCAGATTTCCGGGGCCGCGTTTCGGGGCGGCCGGGCAGGGGGGCCAGCCCCCCTCGGCGCTGCGCGCCTCACCCCCCGGCGTATTTCCGGCAAGATGAAGGGGGGCGGCGCGCCTCGGTCATGGACAGGCGCCGCTTGCGGGTTTATCTAGCAAAGCAGCCACGAGAAAGGGAGCCGCCATGCGCGATCTCACGCTGCCCGACCAGCGCCACCCCGAGAAGGCCCATCGCCTTGATCAGGCGCAGCCCAAGAAGCCCGCCTGGATCCGCGTTAAGGCCCCGGGTGGCGAGGCGTATAACGAGACGCGGCGCATCATGCGCGACAACAAGCTGACCACGGTCTGCGAAGAGGCGGGCTGCCCGAATGTGGGCGAGTGCTGGAGCCAGGGCCACGCGACCATGATGATCATGGGCGAGATCTGCACACGGGGCTGCACCTTCTGCAATGTCGCCACCGGCAAGCCGCAGCTGCTGGATGCGTTCGAGCCAGGGCGCGTGGCGCATGCGGTGGCCACGCTGGGGCTGAAGCATGTGGTCATCACCTCGGTGGACCGTGACGATCTGGAGGATGGCGGGGCGGAGCATTTCGCCCAGACCATCCGCGCCGTGCGCCACCGTGCGCCAGAGACCACGATTGAAATTCTGACCCCCGATTTCCTGAAATGCCCGGTCTCGGCGGTGGAAACGGTGGTTGCGGCGCGGCCGGACGTGTTCAACCACAACCTTGAGACCGTGCCGGGGCTTTACCCCGAGGTGCGCCCCGGCGCGCGGTATTTCCACAGCCTGCGGCTGTTGCAGCGCGTCAAGGAGATGGACCCGGCCATTTTCACCAAATCCGGCATCATGGTGGGGCTGGGCGAGGACCGTCAGGCGGTGCTGCAGGTGATGGATGACATGCGCGCGGCGGATGTCGATTTTCTGACCATCGGCCAGTATCTGCAGCCGACGCCCAAGCATCACCGGGTTGACCGCTTCGTGACGCCCGAGGAATTCGCTTCCTATGAAAAGGCCGCTTATGGCAAGGGGTTCCTGATGGTTTCGGCCACGCCGCTGACGCGGTCAAGCTACCACGCGGGCGATGATTTCGAGCGCCTGCGCGTGGCGCGGCAGGAGCGGCTTGCGCGGCGGTGAGCATGGGCGCCACCCGGGCTCAACGGGCGCGCTGAGGCGGCGCAGGCGGATCAGTAGATATAGCGTATCTGGTCGCTCCAGTAGCGTTCCAGACGCCGCAGGGCGGCATTGATCCTGTCCAGCTCATCCATCCCGGTGACCTGCCGCTCGGTCAGGCCGAGGGCGTGGCGCTCGAACAGCTGCGCGACGACGGTTCTGATTTTCTGCCCCTCGCCCGTCAGCCGCACCCGCACCGAGCGGCGGTCGATGGCGCAGCGCTGGTGGTGCATATAGCCGGTTTCGACCAGTTTCTTCAGATTGTACGAAACATTCGAGCCCTGATAATAGCCACGGGTTTTCAGCTCCCCGGCCGTAAGCTCCTGCTCACCGATATTGAACAGCATCAGCGCCTGCACGGCGTTGACATCGAGCACGCCAAGGCGCTCGAATTCATCCTTGATCACATCCAGCAGCAGCCGGTGCATCCGTTCCACCAGCGCGAGGCTTTCAAGATAGCAGGGCAGGATATCCGGCTTCGGCGTGCCCCCGGCCTGAACCTGCACGTCAGTTTCACGGGCGCCCGGCGTCACCGACGGCCCCTGGCCATAGGGTTTCGCGGGGGGCTTCATACGCGCAAGAAAACTCATCCGTCTCTCCGGACAGTGGGGGTTCCGGTAAGCGTGATGCAGAAAGGAAAACATCGGGTTAAACCTGCTGAAAAAAAAGAGACAAATATATCCGCAATGGTGCATGATCCGAGTTGACCGGCTATTCGGCGATGCGCATGATCCGCGCGTAGAAACCTCTGGAGATTCCCATGTCTATTGTTACGCGTACCGCGCTGGCAGCGGTGTTGGCTGTCGGCCTGCCGTTGGCTGCGCATGCTTGTCCTGATTATGGCATGAACGGCGCCGGGCTGAACTATACCTCCGATCAGGCCTATACCCCGCGCGCCCATTCGGTGACCGCGGGTGGGTCGGTCAACCTTGCGGGCTGCCCGCAGCCGGGCCATGGCTATGTTGCTACCGCGCCGGATTTCACCATGCAGTTCTCGGGCAATGGCATGGGCCGGGCACTGGAATTCCGGGTTGAGGGCAGCTGCGATACGGTGCTGCTGGTCAATGACGCGCGCGCCAGCTGGTATTTCAACGATGATGATCAGGGCATTGACCCCCGCATCCGCATCGGCAATGCGCCCGAAGGCATCTATGATATCTGGATCGGCACCTTTGACTCCAACCTCTGCTCGGCGCGGCTGATCGTCGAAACATTCTGAAACGACAGGCGCGGCGGACAGAAACTGCCGCTGCGCCCTGCCTCTCCGGCCGGGCCGTGCGTTGCGCTTTCGGGTTGTGTGTTGATGACGCAGGACAGGGCGCGCCTCATGGACCATCGGGGAAGGCTGCCTGTTCCCTGTCCCCCGTTCTTTTGTACCCCGGAGCCCCGCATGCCCTCCTTTTTTCCCCTGAAACAGCGCCTGGCGCCCGTTGCCTGCGCCACCCTTCTGGTGATGGCCCTTGCCGGACCAGCCAGCGCGCAGCAATGCCCGGACTGGCGGCAGAACGGGGTGACCGTCACCACCGATGCGGAAACCGCCTGGACACCGCAGCGCTATCCGCTGGCGGCGGGTGGCGGGCTGGATCTGTCACGCTGTGGTCAGGCGCCCGGTGTCGGCTATGTGACCGCCGCGCCGAATTTCACCATCAGCTATGATGACCGCAACGCCGGGCATGACCTTGATTTCCGGGTTGAATCACAATGCGATACGGTGATGCTGATCAATGATGCCGGTGCCGCATGGCATTACAACGACGACGAGGACGGCACGGTCAGCCCACGCCTGCGGCTCGCCGCTGCGCCCTCGGGCGTGTACGATGTCTGGGTCGGCACCTACAGCCAGCAGGCCTGTGCGGCGACCTTTGTGCTGGAGACCTTCCCGGCCTCGATGGGGACCTCCAGCTGCCCGGACTGGTCGCTGGGCGGGACTGAGCTGCAACTGGCAAGCGGTCAGTCCCTTCAGCGCGCCGTTGTGGCGGGGGGATCGGTCAACCTTTCTGTAAGCCAATGCGGCACCGGCGGGCATGGTCATGTCGCCGAAGCGCCTGATTTCACGCTTTATTATGATGCTCAGAACAGCGGCGCGGCGCTTCAGATCAGCGCGCAGGCGAATTGTGACACCGTGCTGCTGGTCAATGACCCGGGCACCGGCTGGGCCTTCAATGACGATCATCAGGGCCTGAATCCGCAGATCACATTCGAGGCGGCGGGTGACGGGCGCTATGATATCTGGGTGGGCACCTATGGGGATGCGCTTTGCGAAGCCACGATCAATGTGGCCTCGGTCCCGCGCCGGTCGATGCCGGTGCCCGCGCAGCCGGCCAAGTAAGGCCGGCCCGAACCGGGGCAGCGCCCCGGTTCTGCCGAGGCATGCGTCAGCCGGGCACAATCCTGCTGGCGGCATGCGCGGCGATCCGGTCAAGCAGATCGCCATAGCGTGCCGGACCCGGCGCACCCGGGTTGGGGCCGATCCGCGCGGTCAGCCACAGGTAGAGGTCATGGTCATTCTCTTCCAGAAGCGCGTCGAACAGGGCGCGGGCGGGGGCGTCAAGCGCCGCCAGCGCGGTGTCGGCGAAGGGCCCGAGGATCAGGTCCATCTCCTTGATGCCACGCCGCCAGGAGCGCATGCGCAGCCGCTTCAGTTCCGTATCTTCAGACATGCGCCGCTCCGATCTGCTGGCGAAGACGTTTTTCAATCTGCCCCACACGCTCGCTCATGGAAAGCATTTCAGCGCGCATCCGGCGCAGATCGGCCAGCGTGCGTTGCAGCGATTCATCGCGGGCCTGTTCCTCGTTGAGGGGGGGCGCCACGCCATCGCCTTCGCCGGTCAGCAGCCAGCGCAGCGAGACACCGAGCATCGCCGCCAGCATCTGCAAGCGGTTCGCGCGCGGCTCGGCCAGATCATTCTCCCAGCCGCGCAGGGTTTTCAGCCGCACGCCCAGCCGTGTCGCCAGCCCTGACTGGCTGAGGCCAGCGGCTTCCCGTGCGGCGGAAAGGCGGTCGCCCAGCGTTGCCTGACTGTCCGAGAACCACGCGTCTTCGGTATCACTGCTCACTGTCTCTTCCTCCATGCGGTGTGCCCGCTCAACAGCCTGTGCGCAGCGTGAGCGCGCGGCGGCGAATGCCCTTGAACGGGATCAGGCCGCACCATAGAAGATGGGCCGTGAAAACACAAACCGGAGCGCCCCTTATGCCCTTCCTGTCCGACACCCTTGCCCGCGTCAAACCCTCGGCCACTATTGCCGTCACCAACAAGGCGCGCGAGCTTCAGGCCGCGGGCCGCGATGTGATCGGACTGGGCGCGGGTGAGCCTGATTTCGACACGCCGCAGAATATCAAGGACGCCGGCAAGCGCGCGATTGATGAGGGCAAGACAAAATACACCGCCGTCGATGGCCTGCCTGAGCTGAAAAAGGCGATCTGCGAGAAATTCGCGCGCGAGAACGGGCTGAGCTATACGCCGGGTCAGATCACGGTGGGCACGGGCGGCAAGCAGATCCTCTACAACGCGCTGATGGCGACACTGAACCCGGGTGATGAGGTGATCATCCCGGCGCCCTACTGGGTCAGCTACCCCGATATGGTGCTGCTGGCGGGCGGCACGCCGGTGCCGGTGGAAGCCGGGATCGAAACCGGGTTCAAGCTGACGCCGCAGGCGCTCGAAGCGGCGATCACGCCGAAAACCAAGTGGTTCATCTTCAACTCACCCTCGAACCCGACCGGCGCGGGCTATACGCGCGACGAGCTTAAGGCGCTGACCGATGTGCTGATGCGCCACCCCCATGTCTGGGTGATGTCGGATGACATGTATGAGCATCTGGTGTTCGATGATTTCGAGTTCTGCACCCCGGCGCAGGTGGAGCCGGGCCTTTATGAGCGCACGCTGACCTGCAATGGTGTCTCCAAGGCCTATGCGATGACCGGCTGGCGGATCGGTTATGCGGGCGGGCCGCAGGCGCTGATCAAGGCGATGGGCACGATCCAGTCGCAATCCACCTCAAACCCCTGTTCGATCTCGCAATATGCGGCCCTTGAGGCGCTGACCGGCCCGCAGGATTTCCTGCCCGAGAACCGCAAGACCTTTCAGCGCCGCCGCGATCTGGTGGTGTCGATGCTCAACGCCGCCGAGGGCATCAACTGCCCCACACCCGAAGGCGCGTTCTATGTCTATCCCGATATCTCGGGCTGTATCGGCAAGACATCGGCGGCGGGCACGCTGATCAGCGATGATGAGGCCTTTGCCACGGCGCTGCTGGAGGAAAACGGCGTGGCGGTGGTCTTTGGTGCGGCGTTCGGTCTGAGCCCGAACTTCCGCGTCAGCTATGCCACCTCGGACGAGGCGCTGCGCGAGGCCTGCACCCGCATCCAGACCTTCTGCGCCGCTCTGCGCTGAGTGTCGGTTTTGGCACGGCCCCGGGTGATCCCCGGGGCTTTTGTTTTTGGGGGCCGGGCAGGGGGGCGTTGCCCCCCTCGGCCTGCGGCCTCACCCCCCAGCGTATTTCCGGCAAGATGAAAAGGCGGCGGCGCGCTCAGGCATCGACGGTCTTGTGGACCTGCTCGCCCAGCCCCTCGATGCCCAGCCGCACCGTCTGCCCCGCGCGCAGGAAGACCGGCTGCGGCTTCTGGCCAAGGCCCACGCCGGGCGGGGTGCCGGTGGCGATGATATCGCCCGGATGCAGGGTGATGCACTGGCTGACATAGCTGACCAGCGCGGCCACGCTGAAGATCATGGTGCCGGTTGTGCCATTCTGCATGCGTCTGCCGTCGATATCGGTGAACATGGCGAGGTTCTGCGGGTCAGCTATTTCGTCTGCGGTGACCAGCCAGGGGCCAAGCGGGCCGAAGCTGTCAAAGCCCTTGCCCTTGTCCCAGGTGCCGCCGCGCTCAAGCTGCCATGTGCGTTCCGAGACATCGTTGCAGACCGTATAGCCCGCGACATGGGCCAGCGCCTGTTCCTCTGAGACCCGCCGCGCGGTAGTGCCGATGACGACCGCCAGTTCGCATTCCCAGTCGGTTTTCACGGAGCCCGGCGGGATCAGGATGGGGTCATCCGGCCCGGCGATGGCGCCCAGCGATTTCAGGAAGATGATCGGCTCGGTCGGCGGGGTGGCGCCGGTTTCAGCGGCGTGGTCGGCATAGTTCAGGCCGATGCAGACGAAATTGAGCATCCCCGCTACCGGCGCGCCCAGCCGCGTGCCCGGCGCAACCCGTGGCAGTGCCATCGCGTCAATCCCGGCCAGCGCCGCCAGCCCCTGCGGCGACAGGACCGGCCCCGCGATATCGGCGACATGGACCGATAGATCGCGGACAGAGCCGTCCGGGGCCAGCATGCCCGGCTTTTCCTGCCCGGCTTTTCCGTGGCGCAGCAGTTTCATGGGGGTCTTCCTTATACTTGGTCCTGTTGCGCCCATGGATAGCGAGGGTCAGGGGGGCGGGGCAAGGTCTGGGCGCCTTTCAGGGGGCGCTTTCGCTGAAAGCATGGCAGTGCAGGAAGCACAGTTTGTTGCCCTCAGGATCGCGGACATAGGCGGCGTGAAAGTCATCGCTGTATATTGGCCGGTCGCCGGGCGCACCCTCATCGCTGCCGCCCCGGTTCAGCGCGGTTTCCCAGGCGCGGCGCACGGCCTTGCGGCTGGGACATCTGAACGCGATTTGGACGCCGTTGCCCGCCGTGGCCGGTTCGCCATTTACCGGGTGGCGCAGCGCGAATTGCGGCCAGCGCTGTCCCGGGTATTGCCAGATGACCCCGGCGGGGCTGATGGTGCCCGTATCGGTTGCGTCAACATCTGTCGTGCGTCGCAGCCCCAGCGGCGCCAGCACAGCATCGTAAAACGCAACCATCGCCGTGATATCATTGGCGCCCACCATGATATGCGTGAACATGCGCGCGGACCTCCTGCCTTTCCTCCGGTCGGCCTTAGCCTCGCACAGGCGCGGGAAATGGAAAAGGCCCCCGGGCGGGGGCCTTTCCTGTGTTCGCGGGCGGGTGGGTCAGTCGATCATCGGCAGCAGCGAGTCGATCGACTTTTTCGCATCGCCGTAGAACATGCGCGTGTTCTCCTTGAAGAACAGCGGATTTTCGATGCCGGAATAGCCCGTCCCCTGACCACGCTTGGACACGAAGACCTGCTTCGCGCGCCAGCATTCCAGCACCGGCATCCCGGCGATGGGCGAGTTGGGGTCTTCCTGCGCGGCCGGGTTCACGATGTCATTGGAGCCGATGACGATGGCAACGTCGGTCGAGGGGAAATCCTCGTTGATCTCGTCCATCTCCAGCACAATGTCATAGGGTACCTTGGCCTCGGCCAGCAGCACGTTCATATGCCCGGGCAGGCGGCCCGCCACCGGGTGGATGGCAAAGCGCACATTCTTGCCGCGCGCGCGCAGCTTGCGGGTCAGCTCAGACACCGATTGCTGCGCCTGCGCCACCGCCATGCCGTAGCCGGGGATGATGATGATCGAATCGGCATCATTGAGTGCGGCCGCCACACTCTCGGCATCAATGGCGACCTGCTCGCCCTCGATGGCCATGGCCGGGCCGGTGGTGCCGCCAAAGCCGCCCAGAATGACCGAGACGAACGAGCGGTTCATCGCCTTGCACATGATGTAACTGAGGATCGCCCCCGATGACCCCACCAGCGCGCCGACCACGATCAGCAGATCGTTGCCAAGGCTGAAGCCGATCGCCGCCGCCGCCCAGCCCGAATAGGAGTTGAGCATTGACACCACGACCGGCATGTCGGCCCCACCGATGCCCATGATCAGGTGATAGCCGATGAACAGCGCCAGAACCGTCAGCAACAGCAGGGTCCAGATGCCCCAGCCCTGCAGATAGAGCACCGCCAGCAGAAGCGACAGCAAAGCCGCACCCGCGTTCAGCATATGCCCGCCGGGCAGCTTTTTCGCGGTGGTATCAACGCGGCCCGCCAGCTTGCCATAGGCGATGACCGAGCCGGTGAAGGTGACCGCGCCGATCCAGATGCCCAGCATCAGCTCAACCCGCAGGATGCCAACCTCGACGGCCGTCTTCTTGCCCAGCAGCGCGCCGAAATTCGACAGGGTGCCCAGCAGGTCATAGGCCTGCAGGCTCAGCGGCCCGGCAGGCTGCGGGAAGGGGAGCCCCGCGGCAGCAAAGGTCTGCGCCACGCGGACCAGTTCAAGATGGGCGTTGAAGCCGACGACGACGGCGGCAAGGCCAACAAGGCTGTGCATGATCGCAACCAGCTCGGGCATCTGGGTCATCTGAACCTTCGTGGCCAGCTGGAAACCCACCGCCGCACCCGCAGCGATAAGGAGCAGCGACAGCCACCAGAGCCCGGCGCCCGGCCCGATCATCGTGGCGGCAACCGCGATTGCCATGCCGGCGATGCCGTACCAGACCGCCCGCTTGGCGCTTTCCTGTCCCGAAAGCCCGCCCAGCGACAGGATGAAGAGCACGCCCGCGACCGCATAAGCCGCAATGGTAAAACCAAAATCCATTTTTCCTACCTTTGCCCGCTCAGGATTTCTGGAACATGGCGAGCATGCGCCGTGTCACCAGGAAGCCGCCGAAGATGTTCACCGCGGCCATGAAGATGCCGAGGGACGCGAGGATCGTGATCAGGAATGAGCTGGAGCCGATCTGCATCAGCGCCCCCAGAATGATGATCGACGAGATCGCGTTGGTGACGGCCATCAGCGGCGTGTGCAGCGAATGCGCCACCCCCCAGATCACCTGGAAGCCGATGAAGACCGACAGGATGAAGACGATGAAATGCTGCATGAAGCTTGCCGGCGCGAACAACCCCGCCCCCAGCACCAGCACCCCGCCGACGGCCAGAAGCGTGACCTGGCTTCTGGTCTGGGCGCGGAAGGCGGCGGTTTCGTTTGCCCGCTTTTCCACAGGCGTCAGTTCTTTGGCCTTTTCCTTGGGCTTGGCAGCGGCGATGGCCTTTACCTTGGGCGGTGGTGGCGGGAAGGTGATGGCACCGGCATGGGCGACCGTCGCGCCGCGGATCACGTCATCTTCCATATTGTGGTTGATGACGCCGTCCTTGCCCGGCGTCAGATCGCTGATCATGTGCCGGATGTTGTTGGAATAAAGCGTCGAAGCCTGCGCCGCCATGCGTGAGGGGAAATCGGTATAGCCGACGATGGTGACACCGTTCGCGCTGACGATCTTCTCGTCGGGCACCGTCAGATCGCAGTTGCCGCCGCGCTCGGCGGCAAGGTCCACCACGACCGAGCCGCGCTTCATCAGCGCCACCATGTCCTCGGTCCACAGCTTGGGCGCGGGGCGGCCAGGGATCAGCGCGGTGGTGATGACGATATCGACGTCAGGGGCCAGTTCGCGGAATTTCGCCAGCTGCTTTTCGCGGAACTCGGGGCTGGAGGGGGCGGCATAGCCGCCGGTGGCGGCGCCGTCCTGCGCCTCCTCGAAATCGAGATAGACAAACTCGGCGCCCATCGATTCGATCTGCTCGGCCACTTCAGGGCGGACATCGAAGGCATAGGTGATCGCACCAAGGCTGGTCGCGGTACCGATGGCGGCCAGACCGGCCACGCCCGCACCCACTACCAGAACCTTCGCCGGCGGCACCTTGCCCGCTGCCGTCACCTGTCCGGTGAAGAAGCGGCCAAAGTTGTTCCCGGCCTCGATCACGGCGCGGTAACCGGCGATATTGGCCATGGAAGACAGGGCATCCATCTTCTGCGCGCGCGAGATGCGCGGCACCATATCCATGGCAATGACGCTGGCGCCGCTGTCGCGGGCCTTTTCCAGCGCTTCCGCGTTCTGGGCGGGCCAGAAGAAGGAAATCAGCGTCTTGCCGGGTGCCAGGCGCGCCATCTCGGAAACCGAAGGTTCCCGGACCTTGACGATGACCGCCGCCTCCTGAAAGAGGGCCTCGGCGGTGGGAACAACCGTCACCCCGACGGCCGCATAGGCCGCATCCTCGAAGCCAGCCGCCGCACCGGCCCCGGCCTCGATCAGGCATTCATGCCCCAGCTTCGTGAGCTGGATCGCCGAGTCCGGCGTCATCGCCACCCGGTTCTCGCCCGGAAAAATCTCTTTTGGAGCGCCGATCTTCACGCTAGGTCCCCCATTCTTCTGGCCCGGCACAGGGCCGGACTTTGCTGTTCGTGCGCAAAGTCCATAACCCGCGAAAGAATGTTGCACAAGCAGCATGGATGCTGCGACGGGTCATATTCCACATCCGCGCCGCGCCGACGTGCCACCGGGGAAGGGCGCGCACGCCCTTGAGGGGGCTTCGCTCCCTCTCCTTTCAAATAAAAGATCAGGGGGCTTTGCCCCCTCTGGGCCTGCGGCCCATTCACCCCCAGGATATTTCCAGACAGAAAATGAGCGAGCCCGGCGCTTTTCATTTTCTGTCGATAAATATCCCGGGGGAGTCCGGCCATCGCAGATGGACGGGCGGGGGCAGCGCCCCCCTTCTCTTGAACAAAAGACTTCTGCGGCAGCAGGCAATAAGGTCACTCAGACCCATTTCGCCAGCGGCGGCAGGCTCATCAGCACGGCATTGGCGTCATGCCCGGTTTCAAGGCCGAATTTCGTGCCTCGGTCATAGACGAGATTGTATTCGGCATAGAGGCCGCGGTGGACAAGCTGGGTGTCCTTGTCGGCCTCCGACCACCCCGTCATGCGGCGGCGTTCGGTCAGTGGCAGGAAGGCGGGCAGGAAGGCCTCGCCCACCGCGCGGGTGAAGGCGAAATCGGCTTCCCAGTCGCCTGTGTTCAGATCGTCGAAAAAGATGCCGCCGACGCCGCGCGCGCGTCCGCGGTGGGGGATGAAGAAATACTCATCCGCCCAGGCCTTGAAGCGGGGGTAATATTCCGGCTGGTGGGCATCGCAGGCGGCCTGCAGTGTGGCGTGGAAATGCGCGGTGTCCGGCGGGTATTCGATACAGGGGTTCAGATCGGCCCCGCCGCCGAACCACCAGGCCTGCGGGGTCCAGAACAGGCGGGTATTCATATGTACGGCCGGGCAGTGCGGGTTCTGCATATGGGCGACCAGACTGATCCCCGAGGCCCAGAAGCGCGGGTCTTCCGTCATCCCTGGCACACCACGCGCGGCCATGGCCTGTTGCGCGCGCGCGCCCAGTGTTCCGTGCACGGTCGAGATATTGACCCCCACCTTTTCAAACACCCGCCCGCCGCGCATCACGCTCATCAGCCCGCCGCCGCCGCGCCCCTCGTCGCGCTGGGTCGGGGTCACCTCAAAGCGTCCGGCGGGCCGGGAGGCAAGCGGGCCGCTGGTGTGGCTGTCTTCCAGCGCCTCAAACGCGGTGGTGATGCGGTCGCGCAGGGTGCGGAACCAGTCGGCGGCGCGGGTTTTGTTTGTGTCGAAGGCGGTGTCGGTCATCGGTCTGGGTGTTCCTTTCATCATTCGGTGGCGCGGCAGGCCGTGAGCGGGCCATCGGCCCCGGCCTGACCCGCTGCCGGTGTGGGGTTCCACTGGACCCAGCGCCCGTGAAAATCGGCGCGGCCCAGCTGAAAACCCGCATTCCCGGGCCAGAGCCGCAGGGACAGTGCCGCACCCGGCGCGTTGCCATCCGCCTCGAACGCGAGCCATGCCAGCGGGGCATCGGGCCGCGCCGCTGCCCCCGCCGCCGCGATCAGGGCGGCGCCGCGTGCCCGGGTTGCGGCGGGGAAATATTGCCAGGCGATGGTGTGGCAGATCAGGTGCAGCCGTCCCGGGCGCGGCTGTAGCCAGGCTTCCAGCCAGTCGATGGCGTCGCCCGCCTCGGGCCGGGGCGGCTGTGCGGCGATGGCGGCGGTGCTGCGTTCCAGCCGGTCGGGCTGATCGGGCCAGAGATAGGCCAGAAGGCGCAGCCGCTGCGCGGGATCGTCCAGATCTATCGGGTTCAGATCGACACCGGCGCGGCTGGCGATGACCGGCGCGCGGGGCGGGGGCAGGGGGCCGGACCAGTCCGGCGTCAGGGTCAGGACCGGATCGGCCGGGCCGAGGGTGCAGCCGGGCAGGGCCAGCGCATACCGATCCCAGTTCAGGTTCAGCCCGGCGCTTGCGCCCAGTTCGGACAGGTCCAGCGGCAGGCCGAAGCGGTCGCTCAGCCAGTGCCCGGCGGCGATCAGGACGGCGGCGCGGCGCACCTCGTTGGTCTGGGGGGCGCTGTCGATGAAGCGGTCGATGAAGGCGCCTTCGGTGGCCAGCACGCTCTGCACGGCCTGCCAGAGCGCGGCGTCGGTGACCTGCGCGGGGGGATAGGCCGCTGCCAGCGCCGGATGCCCTTGCAGGCGCAGCGCATGCAGCGCGCCGGTCAGCCGCAGCGGCACCGCGTCACCCGTCGCGGTGACATCGCCGGGCCAGTCGAACAGCCGCCGGGTCAGCGGGCTGTCCGGCTCAAGGCGGGTGGCCAGCAGCGTGCAGAGGCGCGCCATGAAGGGCGAGCCCAGCGAATCGCAGGCCCTTGCCTGCCGGTGGAATGCGTCGCGCAGTGTCTGGCTCATCGGAAACGGTCCACCAGTTTTTGCAGCGTGCTGCGGGTATCGGCGGCCTCGGCAGTTTGCGGGGCGGGCGGCGGCGGGCTTTCGGGGGAAGGAAGCGGGGTTTTGTCCGGGGTTTTCTGCGGGGTTTTCTGCGGGGCCTTCTGCGCGACTGCCGTTGCCGTGCCCGGTGCCTTGCCCGGCGCCGCACCCTGCGTGCCGGAATTACGCGCGGGCGCTGTGCGGTTGGCCACGGCATTGAGGAATTTCGCGCCCTCACCCTGCGCCAGCGCACCTGCGCCCTCGCTGATGCCGCGCATCAGATCTTCCAGCCAGTCGCCGTCGGCCTTGGCGAAATCATGTAACACGTAACCTGCCACAAGCTCCTTGCGGCCCGGATGGCCGATCCCCAGCCGCACCCGCGCGAAATCATCGCCGATATGGCCGATGATCGAGCGCAGACCGTTGTGGCCCGCATGCCCGCCGCCTTGCTTCAGACGGCATTTGCCGGGCGCAAGGTCAAGCTCATCATGAAAGACAGTCACATCGGCGGGCGTCAGCTTGTGGTAGCGCGCGGCCTCACCCACCGCCTGACCCGAGAGGTTCATGAAGGTCTGCGGTTTGAGCAGCAGCAGCTTCTCGCCGCCCAGCCGCCCCTCGGCCACCAGAGCGCTGAAGCGTGCCTTCCACGGGCTGAACCCATGGTCTTCGGCGATGCGGTCAAGGGCCATGAAGCCGATGTTATGGCGGTTCATCGCGTATTTCGCGCCCGGATTGCCCAGCCCTGTCCATAGCCTCATTTTGTCACACCCTTCTTGACCTTTCCCCCTGAATGCAACGAAATGCGCCGCGATGCCAGATTGACGGGTGCGGCCCGTGGTCCAGCCTTTATCCCCTTACCCATGGAGCATGCGCATGTATCTGACGATGAACCGATTCAAAGTAAAGCCTGACGCCGAGTCGCAGGCGGCGTTCGAAGAGATCTGGCTGAGCCGCGAAAGCAAGCTGACCCAGGTGCCGGGCTTCGTGGAATTCCACATGCTGCGCGGGCCGGAAGGCGATGAATACCGGCTCTATTCCTCGCATACGATGTGGGAATCGAAAGCGGCTTTCGAGGCCTGGACCCAGTCAGACGCGTTTCGCGGCGCGCATGCCGGGGTGGGCCGCAGCAAAGAGGGCGAGGCTGCCGCCAAGCCCCGCCCCAGCGCCAGCGACCTGATGGTGGATCGCAACGCGCTGGAAGTGTTCGAATCGTTTCAGCATATCAAGGCCTGAAGGCCGCAAACGAAAAAGGCGCGCGGAACCCCGCGCGCCTTCCGGTCCGATGCGCCGGCCCCGCAGGGCGGCAACATGCGATCACTCTTCGGTTTCGTCGCCCGCATCGCCTTCTTCGGCATCCGCCGAACGCAGGCCCGAGGGTGCTGCGATATTGGCGATCACGAAGTTGCGCGCCACGGCGGGTTTGGACCCTTCGGGCAGCGTGATGTCGTCGATATGGATCACATCGCCGATTTCGCGGCCGGTCAGATCAACGATGATCTTTTCCGGGATATCGCCTGCCAGCACGTTCAGTTCGACCTCGGAGCGCACCGTGGTCAGCGTGCCGCCACGCTTGAGGCCGGGTGCGGCTGCGTGGTTGATGAACTCGACATGGATGAACAGGTTGATCCGCGAGGTGCGGCGCAGGCGCATCAGGTCCACATGGGTCGGAAAACCCTTGACCACATCGCGCTGCACGCCCCGGCAGATGACACGCACGTCATCATGGCCTTCGAGCTTCAGGTTGAACAGCGTCGACAGGAAGCGGCCTGCCTTGAGGTTCTTGATGAGGTAGTTGTAGTCGAAGGTCAGGGCGAGCGGGTCTGTGCCGCCACCATAAACCACGCCAGGTACTTTGCCGTCGCGACGGGTCTGACGGGCGGCCCCCTTGCCTGTCCCCGTCCGTACCTCGGCGATCAGATCAGGGATCTCACCAGCCATTTTGGATACTCCAGTTTCCAATAAGTGAAGCGCGCCCCTCCAAGGGTGGATGCACGCATCCGCGGGCCAATAGAGCAGTTTCGCGGGTTTGAAAAGGGGGCGGAGGGAAAAGGGGCGAGGAAAGCGGCCTGTGCCGGGCCGGGCAAGGGGGGCGTTGCCCCCCTCTTGGCCTTTGGCCAATTCACCCCCCAGCGTATTTTCGGCAAGATGAAAGCC
>NZ_DAIRVN010000065.1:0-27458 GCF_036802785.1 Pararhodobacter sp. | reverse complement strand
CCCCTGACACAGCGATTTTTCTCTTGCCGCCCCGCGCTTCCGGCCCCACCTTACGATGACTGCGGCATTTTGTCCGCCCGGCAGGCATCGGGCGCCGCAAAGGAGGGGGGAGGATATGGCATTTTCCGGCAACGCCAGAGCCGCGTTCCCGGCGCTGATGATACTGGCGCTGATGAGCCTGACACCCGCCCTCTGGCCCGCCACCCGGGCCACAGCGCAAACCCCGACCGCCGAGGCCCTTGGCAATGCCGAACGTGGCGCCGCTGTCTGGGAGGCCGAATGCGCCGCCTGCCATCTGATGGGGCCGGGCGCCGCACATGACATCGGCCCGCATCTGAACCGCCTGTTCGGGCGCCGGGCGGGCGCGCTGGAAAGTTTCGCCTATTCCGCCTCGATCCTTCGCATGGGGCGTGACGGGCTGTTCTGGGACATGCGCACCCTCGATGCCTATATCGCCAACCCCTATACGCTGGTTTCCGGCACGCGCATGGCCTATCCCGGGCTGGACGACGCCGGTGCGCGGGCTGACCTGCTCGCCTTCATCCGCCTGCATTCCGACATGCCCACCGACATCCCCGAAGCCGCCCCGACCGCCCGCCGCCTTGAGGTTGAACTGCCGCCCGAGGTGCTGGCGCTGCGCGGTGACCGGGAATGGGGCGAATACCTCGCCAGCGAATGCACCACCTGCCACCAACGCGACGGCGCGGCGCAGGGCATCCCCTCGATCACCCACTGGCCCGAAGACCGCTTCGTGGTGGCGCTGCATGCCTACCGCGAAGGGCTGCGCCCGCATCAGGTCATGCAATCGGTCGCCCGGCGGCTGACGGATGAGGATATCGCCGCGCTGGCCGCCTATTTTGCCACGATTGACGAATGAACAACCAACCGGAGGATTTCTGATGCACCTGAAAAGACGCACAATGCTGGGTGGCATGGCTGCTGCCGCCGCCTTCCTGTCCGCGCCCGTGGCACTGGGCCAGTCCCGGCCCCGCGTGGTGGTGATCGGCGGCGGATCGGGCGGAGCAACCGCCGCGCGCTATATCGCCCGCGACAGCGACGGCGCGATTGATGTCACGCTGGTTGAGCCGACGCGCAGCTATTACACCTGCTATTTCTCGAACCTCTATCTGGGCGGCTTCTGGGAACTGGCCGATCTGGGCCATTCCTACGGCACGCTCGCCGCGCGCCACGGCATCAACGTGGTGCATGACTGGGCCGTGGCCGTGGACCGGGACGCGAAAACCGTCGCGCTGGCGGGGGGCGGGGTGCTGCCCTATGACCGGCTCGTCCTTTCACCGGGGATCGATTTTGTCGAAGACAGTGTGCCGGGCTGGTCGATCGCCGCGCAAAACCGCATGCCCCATGCCTATAAGGCGGGCAGCCAGACCGAGCTTCTGAAAGCGCAGGTCGATAACATGCGCGCGGGCGGCACCTTCGCCATGGTCGCCCCGCCCAACCCCTACCGCTGCCCGCCGGGGCCGTATGAGCGCATCTCGATGGTTGCGCATATCCTCAAAGAGCGCAATCCGACCGCCAAGATCCTGATCATCGACCCCAAGGAGACCTATTCCAAGCAAAGCCTGTTCGAGGATGGCTGGGGCCGCCACTATCCCGGCATGATTGAGCGGATCGGCCCGGAATTCGGCGCGGACAACATCTCGGTCAACCCCGATGCGATGGAGGTTGATATCGACGGCACCATCGAGCAGGTCGATGTCTGCAATGTCATCCCCGCACAGAAGGCCGGGCGCATCGCCGAACTGGCCGGGCTGACCGCCGATTCGGGCTGGGCGCCGGTGGTGCCTGCGAACATGAAAAGCCGCATGGACGACAATGTTTATGTACTGGGCGATGCCAGCGCGCAGGGTGACATGCCGAAATCCGGCTTTTCGGCCAACAGTCAGGCCAAGGTGGCCGCCAATTCGATCCGCCACGAACTGACCGATTCGCGGCTGTTCCCGGCGCGCTATTCCAACACCTGCTGGTCACTGATCGGCACCGATGACGGGGTGAAAGTGGGCGCCAATTACGAGCCGACCGAGGAAAAGATCGCCAGCGTCGAGGGCTTCATCAGTCAGGTGGGCGAGGATGCCGAACTGCGCCGCCAGACCTATGAGGAAAGCATCGGCTGGTATAACGGCATCATCGCCGACATGTTCACCTGATGCGGTGACACCGGGTGGCGGGCGCTTTTGTGCCCGCCGCTTTCCGGTTCAGCCGGTCTCCACCTCGGTGCAGACCACCAGAATCCGCGCATCCTCGGCCCCGGTCGAGGCATAGAGATGGCCGCGCGCGCTGTCGAAATAGATACTGTCGCCCGCCTGCAGCGTGACCGGGTCGCGCCCTTCGGCATGAACGGTCACAGCGCCTTCCAGAACCAGCAGAAATTCCTGCCCGGGGTGGCGCACGAAATCGTCGAAATCAAGAATATCGTGGGCCTTGAGCGTGCCCATCATCGGCACCATCGCCTTGTTGCGGATTTCCGGAAACAGCATTTCATAGACGTAGTTGCGCGTCTCCTGCCGCCGGAAGGTGCCGCGCGGGGCGACAGTGAAGCTGCCGGGCGCAAAGGCCTCCCCTTCATTGGAAAAGAACTCGGCCATATCCACGCCGATACCGCGCGCGAGTTGCAGCATGCGGTCATAGGTCAGCGCCATCACCCCCCGCTCGGCCTTGGAAATGGTCGAGATCGCCAACCCCGAACGCTCGGCCAGTTCGGTCAGTGTCCAGCCGCGCGCACGGCGCAATTCGCGCAGGCGGCGGCCGAATTCGGCGCGCTGGCTGTCGGGGGTCTCAGCCGGGCTGTCGGGGGTGTCGGGTCTGTCTGGGGGCTGGATGCTCATGGTGACAGAGTAGACAAGGGCGTGGCCAAGGCAATGTTTTTCCGATACGAAAATTTTCTTTTCCGATAGGAAAATCGGTGCTAGCCTGATGTTTCAAAGCAGAGACGGATGGCGAAATATATGGAAAGCTGGGATGTGGCGGTCATTGGCGCGGGCATTGCCGGGGCCTCGGTAGCGGCGGAATTGGCCGCGCTCGGTGCGCGGGTGGTGCTGCTGGAACGTGAAGCGCAGCCGGGCTACCACACCACCGGGCGCTCTGCCGCGCTTTTCACCATCGCCTATGGCCCGCGCGTGATCCGGGCGCTGTCGCGCGCCTCGGCTGCGGCGTTTAATGCCCCGCCTGACGCCGCCCGCCCCCATCCGCTGCTGCGCCCGCGCGGCGCGCTGTTCATCGCGCGCGCCGATCAGGCGGCCTCCTTGGCCGCGCTGGCAGCGGAGCTGGGGAATGCCGCGCAACACGTCGACGCCGCAGATGCCCGCGCGCGCCTGCCGATCCTGCGCCCGGATTATGCCGCCGGTGCCCTGTTCGACCGCTCTGCCGCCGATATCGACGTGGACGCGCTGCACCGGCAGTATCTGCGCGCGCTGACCGCCCGGGGCGGCACCCTGCGCACCGGGGCCGAGGTTCTGGCACTGTCGCGCGACGGTGCAGGCTGGCGGGTAGAGACCCCGGCGGGCGCCCTGCACGCCGGTATCGTGGTCAATGCTTCCGGCGCATGGGCTGACGGGATCGCCGCACTGGCCGGTGTTGCGCCGGTGGGGCTGGTGCCCAAGCGGCGCACGGCGCTGCTGGTCGCGCCCCCTGACGGGCAGAACCCTGAAAACTGGCCGATGATCGTCGATGTTGATGAGCAGTTCTACATGAAGCCCGATGCCAGGAAACTGCTGCTGTCGCCCGCCGATGAAACCCCCTCACCGCCCTGCGATGCCCAGCCGGATGAGATGGATGTGGCCATCTGCATCGACCGCATCCAGACCGCGTTTGACCTGCCGGTGCGCCGGATTGACCATAAATGGGCGGGCCTTCGGTCTTTCGTGGCCGACAAATGCCCGGTGACGGGCTTTGCCCCCGATGCGCCCGGTTTCTTCTGGCTGGCCGGTCAGGGCGGCTATGGCATTCAAAGCGCGCCCGCCCTGGCGCGTGCCGCTGCGGCCCTCGCACTGGGCCGCGCCATCCCCGATGACATTGCGGCCGAGGGCGTCACTGCCGATGCCCTTGCCCCGCGCAGACAGGCGCTTGCAGCATGATCCAGCTCGTTCCCCTTGTCGGCCTCGTCCTGCTCGCCTCGGGGCTGGCGATTGCCTATGTGATCGGCGGCGCGACCGTTCTGGCGTTCATTGCAACCGACCAGACCCGCTTTCTGGCGATCCTGCCGCAGCAGATCTTCTCGAAAATCGATGTCTTCGCGCTGATGGCCATGCCGCTGTTCATTCTGGCGGGCGAAGTGATGAACCGGGGCGGCATCACCCGCGTGCTGATCAACCTGGCAATGTCGCTGGTGGGGCGGCTGCGGGGCGGGCTGGGGCATGTGAACGTGCTGACCAGCGTGTTTTTCGCCGGTATCTCGGGCTCGGCGGTGGCCGATTCGGCGGCGCTGTCGAACACGCTGGTGCCTGCGATGCGCGAGCGGGGCTATACGCTGAGCTATGCCGGGGCGATCACGGCGGCCTCGTCGATCATCGGACCGATCGTGCCGCCCTCTATCGTGATGATCTTCTACGGCGCGCTGATGGGCACCTCGGTCACGGCGCTGTTCATGGCGGGCATCATACCGGGGCTGTTGCTGGCGGCGGCGCTGATCGGCACCAACGCCTTTTTCGCCTGGCGCGATGACCACCCCCGCCTGACCCGCGAAGAAGTGCCGCGCTTCTTTCCTACGCTGCTGCATGCGCTCCCCGCGCTGCTGATCCCGCTGGTGATTGTCGGCGGCATCGTCTTTGGCCTGATGACCCCGACCGAGGCGGCCGCCGTCGCCGTGGTCGCCGCCGTGGCTGCAGGCTATTTCTATGAGGGGCTTGGCCCGCGCGGATTGCTGGAGGCCCTGCGCCGCACCGCCATGCTGTCGGGCGCGATCTTCATGATCATCGCCGCCGTCTCGGCCCTGGGCTATCTCGGCGCGCTGGAGCGCATCCCCGAGGCGATTGCGGCCTGGGTTGACGACATGGGCCTTGGCCCGCTGCAATACATGATCCTGCTCAACGTGATCTTTCTGCTGGCAGGCATGGTGCTGGATATCCCGGTGGCGCTGGCCCTGCTGGTGCCGCTGCTCGCCCCGGTGGCAATCGCGCAGGGCGCGGACCCGGTGCATCTGGGCATTATCCTGTGCTTCAACCTGTGCATCGGCCTGATCTCCCCGCCGCTGGGGGGCTGCCTGCTGGTGGTCTCCACCGTCACGGGGCTGAACTACTGGCGGCTGGCGCGCGCCGTCATGCCGTTTTTCCTGGTGCAGATCATTGTGCTGATCGTGCTGGTCCAGGTGCCCGCAATCTCGCTCTGGTTACCCCGGCAAATGGGGCTGATCGGCGGCTAGAACCGAATAAAACACCAACAGGAGAACCGAAGATGAAACCGATGAAAATGCTGGCCGCCACGGCGCTGGCGCTGGTGCTGGCAAGCACCGCGCAGGCGCAGGTGAAAATCGCACTCGACAGCCCCGCCGATCTGGAGGGCTCGGGCAGCTATGTCTGGGCACATGCCTTTGCCACCTATCTCAGCGAAAACGGGATGGCTGCCGAAGAATACCAGCGCGGCGCATTGGGCGGCGATGACGAGGTGTTCGATCAGGTCAGTCAGGGCCTGCTGGAAGTGGGCATGGCGCCGCTCAATATCGTGGCCTCGGTTGACCCGCTGATCTTCGGCCTGCGCCTGCCCTATTTCTTCGCCGATATGGAAGAGGTTGACCGCGCGCTTTATGACGGCGGCATGCTGGCGCGCATCAACGAAGCGACGACGCCTGCGGGGGTGCGCGTGCTGGGCGTCAATACCGTGGGCCCGGCGACCGGCATTTTCAACACCCGCCGCCCGGTAACCTCGGTCGAAGACATGGCCGGGCTGCGGATGCGCGCGCTTGATGAAAGCCAGATCGATCTTTTTGCCGCATGGGGTGCCGCAGGCACCATCGTCGCCTGGGCCGAGGTGCCGAACGCGTTGCAGACCGGCGTGGCCGATGGCTATCTGAACCCGGCCTTCGTGCCGCTGCTGTTCGGGCATACCGAGTTCATCAAGCATTTCACCGAGGCCGCCGTGTCGCCCTCGCTGCGCATCACCATCGCGTCGGAAGACTGGTATCAGGGCCTCAGCGATGAAGATCGCGCGACGGTCGATGCCGCGACCGAGGCCGCCGATGCCGCCAACCGCGCGTGGCTGGGCACGCAGGATGGCGTGATCGACCAGTTGATCGCCGCGGGTGTGGAAGTGGTGGAACTGACGCCCGAGGCGCGCGCCGCCTTTCAGACGGCCTCGGAGGCGACCTATACCAATGGCGTGCTGACCGCCGAGCAGATCGCGGAATGGGAAACCGCGATCGGGCGCTAGAGCCGATGCGCGCGCTTGCCCTTGCCCTTGACCGGCTGTCGGCGGCACTCAACAGCATCGCGCTCTGGGGCGCGGTGCTGGCGGTGCTGGTGATGGTCTATGCCGCCGGCTGGCAGGTCATCGCGCGCTACCTGCTGGATGCGCCCCCCGTCTGGACCGAAGAACTGGCGCGCCGCGCCATGGTCTGGGCCGGGATGCTGGGGGCCTCGGCGGCGTTCCGCGCGGGCGCCGACCCCTCGCTTTTCCCCAATATGGTGGAAATCCGCGGCAAGCTGGGGTTGTTACTGGCACTGATCCGGGCGGCAGGCGTGGCGCTGTTTGCCGCGCCGGTCCTCTGGTTCTCGCTCTATGGACCCAACATGAACATGGCGCGCGGCTTTCTGGGCCGCTCGCTTGACCGCACCGCCGAGATGATTCCGGTACTGATGATCTGGTTCACCGCCGCCGTGCCCATCGCTTTCGCGCTGATCGTGCTGCACATGCTGGCCGGGCTTGCCATGCGCCTGACCGACCCCGAGAATGAGACCCCCAAGGAACCCTCATGAAGCTCTTCATTGCCTGCCTTGCGACTGAAACCAACTCGTTCTCCCCCCTGCCCACCGGCTATGCGGGCTTTGCGGAAAGCGGCATCCACCACGGTACCGCCACCCAAGGCCCCCCCGATTACTGGACCGGCGCGCTGCATATCTGGCGCAAACGGGCCGAGGGGCGGGGCTGGCAGGTGGATGAGAGCCTTGCAGCCTTCGCCCAGCCCGCCGGGCCGACGGTACGCCCGGTCTATGAGGCCTTCCGCGAGGAAATCCTGAGCGACCTGCGCGCCGCAATGCCGGTCGATATGGTGCTGCTCCAGCTTCACGGCGCGATGATTGCCGATGGCTATGACGATTGCGAGGGCGACCTGATCGCCCATATCCGCGCCATTGCCCCCGATGCGAAAATCGGCGGGTTGCTGGACCCGCACTGCCACCTGACCGAGACGATGCTGACCGGGGCCACCGCACTGATCGCCTTCAAAGAATATCCCCATATCGACCTGCCCGCGCGCGCCGAAGAGCTGTTCAGCCTGATCGCGGATGCCGCCGAGGGCCGCACCAACCCGGTGATGCGCGACTATGACTGCCGCATCATCATGGCAATGCCCACGCCCGAAGGGGCAATGCGCGCCTATGTCGATGCGATGAGCGCGCGCGAAAGCGAGCCGGGTGTGCTGTCGCTGTCGCTGATCCACGGCTTTCCATGGGGCGACCATGAACGCACCGGCGCGCGGGCGCTGGCGGTGACGGATGGTGATGCGGATAGGGCGACGCGCATGGCGCGCGAACTGGGCGAGAAGCTGTTTTCTGAGCGCCACGCGATTTTCCAGCCGGTGCATGACATCCCCGCCGCGCTTGATATGGCAGCAGCCGCACCTGCGGGCCCGCTCGTGCTGGCCGATATGTCGGACAACGCAGGCGGCGGCGCACCCTCGGACGCGACCTTTCTGTTGCGCGCGATGCTGGAACGCGGCCTGACATCGATCGCGAGCGGGCTTTACTATGACCCGATGGCGCTGCGGGTGCTGCAGGACGCAGGCGAAGGCGCGACACTGCCGGTCCGGCTGGGCGGCAAATTCGGCCCCATGTCGGGCGACCCGCTGGATCTGGTGGTGACGGTGCGCAAGCTGGCCTCCGGCCTGACCCAGCGCTTCGGCAGCCTGCCGGTGGCGCTGGGGCAGATGGCTTGGGTAACGCTGGCCAGCGACAACAGCATTGATCTGGTGATCAATGATGCCCGCACCCAGACCTTCCATCCTGAGGCCTTCACCCAGCTTGGCGTCGACCTGTCCACCAAACGCCATATCTGCGTGAAATCCTCCAACCATTACCGCGCCGGTTTCGCCCCCATTGCCGCGCAAATCATCCCGGTCGCCACACCCGGCGCGATCACCCCTGACTTCAAAGCCATCCCCTACAGGAACCGCGCGCCCAACTACTGGCCCAAGGTCGAGGACCCTTTCGCATGACCAACCCGCTGATTGCCGCCCGCGATGCATTCGCCGCGCAAAACCCTGAAACCCGCATCACCCTGAACGGGCGCGACTGGGGGCTGACCGACACGGGATCCGGCAGCCAGACGCTGCTGTTGATCCCCGGCACGCTGGGGCGCGGCGATATCTTCTGGCAGCAGATCGAGGCACTGGCGCCACGCCTGCGCATTCTGGCCGTCAGCTACCCCGATGCGGGCGGGATAGCGAACTGGTGCGCCGATATGCTGACACTTCTGGATGAAAAAGGCGTCACACAGGCCGCAGTGCTGGGCTCATCGCTGGGCGGCTATCTGGCACAGACCATCGCCGGGGCCGCGCCCGCGCGCGTCAGTCACCTGTTTGCCGCCAATACCCTGCATTCGGTGCAAGGGCTGGAAACCCGCCCGCCCTATTCCGCCGATCTGGCCAATGCGCCGATTGAAACCCTGCGCGCGGGGTTCACCATGGCGATGCAGGCCTGGGGGGAAAGCCACCCCGATCAGGCCGATCTGGTGGAATTTCTGCTGGCCGAGGTCGGCGGGCGCATCACCGAGGGCGAGATGCGCGCGCGCCTCGCCGCGCTTAAACACGGGCCGGAACTGCCCGCCATAACCCTGCCTGGCGCGGCGCTGACAAGTATTGAGTCCACCGATGACCCGCTGATCCCGCCGCCGATGCGCGATGCCGTGCGCGCGCGCCTGCCGGGGGTCACGGGCTTCCGGTTTCTCTGGGGCGGGCATTTCCCCTATGTACTGCGCCCGCAGCTTTACACCAACCTGATTGCGGCGCGGCTGGGGCTGGAACCGCTGGCACCGGAATGGACAGAAAACGAGGTTCCTGAGGCATGAAGATACTCTCCAACGCCGATGTCGCGGCCCTCTTGCCCATGGCTGAAGCCATCGAGGTGGTCGATGCCGTGATGCGCGTGGTTTCGGCCGGCGGGGCGCAACTGCCGCTGCGCCACGCGGTGCCGGTGGGGGGCCGCAACATGATGGGGGTCATGTCCGGCGCGCTGGAAACGCCGCATTGCTACGGCGTCAAACTGCTCAGCCTGTTCCCCGACAACCCCGCGCGCGGCCTTTCCGGCCATCGCGGCGCGCTGGTCCTGTTCGAGCCGGAAACCGGCGGCGCCGTGGCGATGATGGACGCAGGCCTTCTGACCGCCATCCGCACCGCCGCCGCAAGCGCCGTGGCAACCCGCGCACTGGCCCGCCCCGATGCCACCCGCCTGACCATCATCGGCACCGGCGAACAGGCAGAGCACCACCTTGAGGCCATGCTGAGCGTCCGCCCGGTCCGCGCGCTGCATGTCGTGGGCCGCCGCGCCGAAAAAACCGCCGAATTCGCCCGCCACGCCGCCGCGCGCTATCCTGCGCTGACAATCACCCATGGCATCGATGTGCAGGAAGGTGTGCGCGGCGCGGATATCCTCTGCACCGTCACCAGTTCGGCC
This sequence comes from Pararhodobacter sp., assembly GCF_036802785.1. Lineage (GTDB taxonomy): Bacteria > Pseudomonadota > Alphaproteobacteria > Rhodobacterales > Rhodobacteraceae > Pararhodobacter. The sequence continues at coordinate 17,622 of NZ_DAIRVN010000065.1, read as the reverse complement.
ACGCCGGTGGTGATGGGCGACTGGCTGGAGGAAGGGCAGCATCTGAACGTGGTCGGCGCCTCGATCCCGGTCAAGCGCGAGATCGACGACAAAGCCGTGCTGCGCGCGCAGGTCTATACCGATTACCGCCCCTCGTTCTTTGCCCAGGCGGGCGAGATCGTTGAGATGATCAAGGCAGGAACCCTGGATGAGGCGCATCTGAAGGCCGAAATCGGTGAAGTTCTGGCCGGTCAGGCGCCCGGGCGACAGCAGCGTGAGGCGATCACCCTCTACCGCTCGCTGGGCGTCACCGCGCAGGATCTGGCGGCAGCGCAGCATGTGCTGACCCGCGCCATCGAAGACGGGCGCGGACAGGACGTGCATTTCTGACGCAACGGCGCGGCAACGGAGCCGCTCCCGCCCGTCTTCGCATCGCGGCTGCGCCGCAACCCTCATCCCGTTTGGCGGGGCCGCGCGGCATCCAAGGGATTCGCCCCCTTCTTTTTCAGATGTAAGGGGGGCTTCGCCCCCTCTGGGCCTGCGGCCCATTCACCCCCGCGTATTTCCGGCAAGATGAAGGGGGGCGCGGCGCCCCCCTTTCACCTGTTCAGAAATATCCCGGGGGAGGCCGTTTTGCGCAGCAAAACGGGCGGGGGCAGCGCCCCCACGCCGCGCAGCGGCAAAGCAGGCAGGCGTCTGCGCAGCAGGCTATCCGGTCACTGGGCGCGGGAGCCGGGGTGAGCGCTGCGCATTGCCAGGGCCGCCAACAGGCTTGCGACCACGAAATAGGCCGCGATTCCATACCCCTGCTGCGGAAAGCTGATGCCCTGATCGATCAGCCAGCCCGTGATGCCCGGCCCCAGCGCAGTGCCCAGCACCATCACGGCGCCCATCATCGCGCGGATCGCCCCCAGATGGCGCGTGCCATACAGCTCGGCCCAGAGGGTGGCCATCATGGTCACATGCATGCCCGCCGACAGGCCCATCAGCACCATCCCAAGCGCCCCGGCAGGCACGCCTTGCGCCAGAGCAAAGACCAGATATCCCCCGGCAACCGGCAGCAGATAGAAGGGCGCAAGTCGGCGGCTGCCGAAGCGGTCCACCAGCCAGCCCGCCAGCAGCATCGTCGCCACGCTCATTGCCGTGTAGAGCGGAAACAACGCCACCAGCGCGACATGGCCCCAGCCCTTGGCCTCGGCCAGATGCACCTGATGGAAGAAGAACGAGGTGTTCCATGCCGCCGGACCCAGCAGCGCAGGCACCATCAGCCAGAACAACGGATGGCGCAACACCTGCTTGCGCGTCCACATCTGCCCGTCCATCCCGGCGCTGCCGGTGGCTGCGGCGAAGGATTGCGGCGTCCGCTCGTTGCGCAGCAGCGCCCAGAGGACCGGCGCCAGCGCCACCAGCGCCATTGCCGCCGCCAGCCACAGGATACGCCAGTCGTAATAGCCCAGCAGCGCCACAAAGGCGACCGGCAGCAGCGCCTCACCCAGCGCCACGCCCAGCCCTGCGACCGAAACGGCGCGCCCGCGCGAGGCCACGAACCAGCGCGCCATGGCGACCATCGCGGCATGGCCCATCAGCCCCTGCCCGAACAGCCGCAACAGGAAGATCGCGCCGATCAGAAGCCAGGTATCGCTGACCCGGGCCATGAGGACGGCGGTCAGCGCCAGCCCCAGAAGCACCGCCAGCCCGATATGGCGCACCCGGAAGCGGTCGGTCAGGCTGCCCGCCCAGAGCATCACCGCCGCCGAGGCGGTGGTGGCCAGCGCGTAGATCCCGCCCCACTGGCCGTGCGACAGGCCAAAAGCCGCGCGGATCTCGCCCGCAAAGACGGCGATGAAAAACGTCTGTCCGAAACTGGAGGCAAAGGTCAGCAGGAAACCCGCCAGCAGCCAGGGCGCATTCGCCCGAAGGAACGATATCAGCCCCGCCATGATGCCCCTGTCAGCCCGCGCAGGCGATGCAAGGCATCAGCAACGGGTCCGGATCCAGCCGCTTCAGGCCAATGATATCGCCGCAATCGTCGCACCAGCCGAATTCCTCTTGTTCAAGGCGCAGCAATGCAGCCTCGATCGCCCTGAGCCGCCCGGCGCGGCGCACTTCCTGCGCAGCGGCCATGGCCTGCTGCTGCACCGCATCCAGCCGGCTCAGCCGGCCCACGCTTTGCTGATCCAGCAGAACCGGCCTGCGCTCACCACTGCTGCCGGACGCTGCGCGCAGCGCCCCGGCCTCCGCCGTCAGGCGGGGCTGGTAGCGGTCGCGCAGCGCACGGGCTTCTGGGGCGGAATCGGGATTGGGGTCGCTCATGCGCCCTAACGGATCAGAACCACCGGCACCTTGCAAGAGCGGATCATCTCGGTCGTGGTGGAGCCGATGATCAGGCTGCGGATGCGCGAATGGCCGTAAGCGCCCATGACCAGAAGGTCAAAGCCCGCCTCATCGACAAACGTGCTCAGGGCACGGTCAGGCTGGCCCGCGATGACGCTGGTTTCGGCGGTGATACCGGCGGCAGCCAGCATCGCGCTTGCATCGTCCAGCCCTTTCCTGACCTCGGGCGTGGCTGTGCCCACCGTCACCACATGCACCTCAAGCCCGGCGTAAAAGGGCGTCCGGGCAATGTGATCCACCGCCTTCATGGCCGAGGCCCCGCCATCCCAGGCGACCAGCACCCGGGCGATGGGCCTGAAGGCGCGCGAGGCCACAAAGACCGGACGCGTGCAGCTGCGCACAATCCGCTCCAGGTTCGAGCCCAGATGACCGCGCGCGAAATCGGCAGCCTCGCCTCGTTTGCCGATCATCACCATGTCGGCGCCCGCTTCCTGCGCAACAACGGTATCGACAATATCGCCGTGACGCAGGCGCGTGGTGATCTCGTTCACCCCTGCCGCATCCAGAATGGCGCGGGCATCCTCCAGAATGGCCCGCCCGCGCTGCGACACCAGCCGCGCGCGCTGCTCATCCAGCGCCGCCAGTTCGGCCAGCAGCGCCGACCGCGCGCCCAGTGCAATGGAGCCTGAGTAATCGCCCTTCTCTGCCCCCTCACGCCGCCCCAGAATATGCAGGAGTTCCACACTCCAGCCGCTGCGCGACGCCACCCAGGCAGCATGTTCACACAGGCTTTGCGAATAGACCGAGCCGTCTATCAGCGCGATGATCTTTCCCGTCGTCATGTCACCCTCCCTCAATGCGCCATCAACTTGTCCATCGCGCCCGGCTTGTCATGCGTGGCAAGCTTGTCGACGATGGTTTCAGACGCTTCATTCATGCCCACAATCTCCACCTCGGCACCATCGCGGCGAAATTTCAGCACGGCCATGTTAAGCGCCTGAACCGATGAGATATCCCAGATATGCGCGCGGCTGACGTCGATGATGACCCGCTCGGGCGCTTCCCTGAAATCAAAGGCTGCCATGAAATCCTCGACCGAGCCATAGAACATCTGCCCTTCAACCCGATAGGTCCGCACCCGCCCGTCCGGGCTGATATCGGTGGTGACATGGAACAACTGCGCGATCTTTCCGGCAAAGAAGATGCCCGACAGAAGCACGCCCACCAGCACGCCGATGGCGAGGTTGTGGGTGTAAACCACGGTCGCCACAGTAGCGATCATCACCACCGAGCTTGAACGCGGATGCGCGCGCAGGTTGCCGATTGATGACCATGAGAAGGTCCCGATGCTGACCATTATCATGATCGCCACCAACGCGGGCATCGGAATGTTGCGGACCAGATCGCCCAGCCCCACCACCATGATCAGCAAAACAACCCCGGCAGTGAACGACGACAGCCGCCCCCGCCCGCCGGATTTGACGTTGATGATGGACTGCCCGATCATCGCGCAACCCGCCATGCCACCGATGAAACCCGTGGCGGTGTTGGCCACACCCTGCCCGATACACTCCTGATCGCGGTTGGATGTGGTATCGGTCAGATCATCGACGATGTTCTGCGTCATCAGGCTTTCCAGAAGGCCCACCACCGCCACCGCCACCGCATAGGGCAGGATGATCATCAGCGTCTCGAATGTCAGCGGGATGTCGGGGATCAGGAAGACCGGCAGCGTATCAGGCAAGGCACCCATATCGCCCACAACCCGCACATCCAGCCCCAGTGCCCATGCCAGCGCGGTCAGCACGATGATAGTGACGAGGGGCGATGGCACGGCCTTGGTCAGCATCGGGAAAAGATAGATGATGGCCAGACCGAGCGCGAGCAGCACATAGGTGATCATGGTCACATCACGCGGGTCAAGTTCCGGCAACTGCGCAAGGAAGATCAGGATCGCCAGCGCGTTTACAAAGCCGGTCATCACTGATTTCGACACGTAGCGCATGACGAAACCCAGCTTCAGAACCCCCGCCCCGATCTGCAAAAGCCCTGCCAGAACCGTCGTCGCCAGCAGGTATTCCAGCCCGTGATCACGCACCAATGTAATCATCAGCACGGCTGTTGCTGCGGTGGCGGCCGAGATCATGCCCGGCCGCCCGCCGGTGATCGCGGTGATCACCGCGATCGAGAAGCTGGCGTAAAGCCCCACCTTGGGGTCCACCCCCGCGATGATCGAAAAGGCGATGGCCTCGGGGATCAGCGCAAGCGCCACCACCAGACCTGACAACAGGTCACCGCGAATATTGCCGGTCCATTGCCGACGATACACATCCAGAGAAATCATTCAAATCCCGTTTCCGGACCCTTGCGGGCGAAAATCCCGGGGCCGGTTCTTTCAGGTTGTCCGGCGGGTCGGCGGCCGGAAGAGCCATCCGGGGTTTGCACCCGGATCCATGTTCGCTGCGCTCTGCATAGACGCCGCAGCGCAGAAAGCCAAGCCTCGGGTCAGCGGCGCGGCGTTGATTGCCCGTGTTCCCCGCCACGCGCCGGTTGCCGGGCATAATTATCGGGCAAGACGTGACGAAGCAGAGCGCTCTCTGCGCCGCGCCGTGAGGGCCGATCGTTCAGAGATCGCGCAGCGCGGGGCCAGACAGCCCCCGCGCCTCATTCCTGCGTGCGCAAAATCTGCGCCGGGCGCACCGCAAGCGGGCGCAGCGCAAAGACCAGCCCGGCCAGCAGCGTGGCCAGCACACCCCCCGCCACGATGGCAAGCGCCGAGACCGGCTCAAACCGATAGGACAGCTCCATCACCCGCGTCAGTATCAGCCATGAGGCCAGCGCGCCCGCGCCGATTGCCACGATCCCCGCCGCTGCACCCATCAGCGCTGAGCGTAGCGCAAAGCTCAGCAGGATGCGCCCGCGTGTGGCACCGATGGTCTTGAGCACCGCCGCCTCGAAAATGCGCGCGCGCTCACCCGCCGCAGCGGCACCGATCAGCACCACGAACCCCGTCAGCAGGGTTGCCAGCGCGGCATAGGAGGTTGCGGCGGCAAGCGCCGTCAGCGCCTCGGTCACGCGGTCCATCGCCTCACGGATGCGGATGGCGGTGACATTGGGATAGGCATTCGACAGATCGCGCACAATCGCCCCCTCAGCCTCGGTCGAGGCATCGACGGTGACGATATGGGTATGCGGCGCGCCCTGAAGGGCGGCGGGGTCAAAGGTCATCACAAAGCCGATGCCGCCGGTGCGGAAATCCAGTTCGCGGAAATTGGCGATGGTGCCGGTGATGTCGCGGCCCAGCACATTGACGGTCACGCTGTCCCCCAGTTGCAGCCCCAGTTCGCGCGCCTCGTTAATGCCAAAGCTGATCAGCGGCGGGCCGGTGTACCCCTCAGGCCACCATTCCCCCTCGACCAGCGTGGTGCCGGCGGGCAGGCGGTCGGCATAGGTCAGGCCCCGGTCGCCGCGCAGCACCCAGTGATCGCCCAGCGTACTGGCCGGGCGGTCATTGATGGCCACCACCACCCCGCGCAACTGCGGCGCGGTTTCAATGTCAGAGACGCCGGGGTCAGTGCGCAGCCGGTCAAGGAACCCTTCCAGCTGCGCATTCTGGATGTCGATAAAGAAATAGGAGGGCACGCTTGCGGGCAGGTCACCGGCGATGGCGTTGCGCAGATTGGCGCTGATCTGCCCCACCGTGGCCAGAACCGTCAGCCCCAACCCCAGCGACAGCACCACCGCCACCACCCCTTCGCGCGGGTTGCCGACGGCGCCCAGCGCCAGACGCAGCGCCGTGCGCCCCCGCATCACCCTTAGCCGTGCCAGACGCCGCGCCAGCACGCGCAGCGCGGTTGCGGCCAGCATCAGCACCACCAGGGCACCGGCGATCCCTGCCGCCGTGCCGAGCGCCAGTTGCCAGATGCCGGAAAACCATGTTGCGGCCCCCACCAGCGCGGCCAGCGCCAAAGCCAGCGTCACCAGATAGCGCGCCCTCGGCCATGCCTGCGCCTCGCCGCCTATACCGCGAAAGAGGGCGGCTGCGCGGACCCGCTCCACCCGTGCCAGCGGCCACAGGGTGAAGACAAGCGCAGTCAGTGCCCCGTAAAGCGCGGCCTCGGCCAGCGGTGCCGGGTGGATACCCGCCGCAATCGGCACGGGCAATTGCGCCGCCAGCAGCGGCGTGGCCAGAAGCGGCACGCCTGCGCCCAGCACCAGCCCGGCGATGATGCCCAGCGCGGTCAGCACGCCGATCTGCAGGAAATAGGTGGCAAAGATCACCCGCCCCTCGGCGCCCAGCGTTTTCAGCGTGGCGATTACGGGTGTCTTGCCATCCAGATAGGCGCGCACGGCGGCGGAAACCCCGACGCCACCTACTGCCAGCCCGGCCAGCCCCACCAGCACCAGAAACGCGCCGATCCGTTCGACAAAGCGGGCAACACCCGGCGCGCCCTGACTTGAATCGCGGAAACGGACACCGGCCCCCTCGAAGCGCGCCTGCGCGTCGTTGCGCAGGCGGGTGATGTCATCGCCTTCGCGCAGCGTGACCCGATAGGCCACGTCGAACAGGGTGCCAGCCCCGAGAAGTTGCGACTGGGCCAGCGCCCCAGTTGCCACCAATGTGCGCGGGCCGAAACCGAACTGAGCGGTCACGCCATCGGGTTCACGCTCCAGCACAGCCATCAGCGCAAATTCCTGCACACCAAGGCGGAAACTGTCACCCAGCGCCAAGCCCAGCCGCTCGGCAAGGATACGGTCCATCGCGCCGCCGGGCAAGCCATTTTGGCCGGCCAGAACCTGCGCCACGGGCATCGGCGGATCAAAAACCGCAGCACCGATCAGGGGCCAGCTATCATCAATGCCCTTGACCTGCGTCAGGGCCCTTTCAGCCTCCAGCCCTTCCCCTGCCACAGCCATCGAGCGGAAATCGACGATCTCTGATACCTGCGCAGATTGCTCATCAATCCACGCGCGCTCATCGGCATCGGCAAAGCGATAGGTGAAACGCAACTCGGCATCGCCGCCCAGAAGCGCGGCGCCTTCGCGCGCCAGCCCGGCCTCGATTGCCGCGCGGACCGAGCCCACGGCGGCAATCGCCCCGACACCCAGTGCCAGACAGAGAAGGAAGATGCGAAAACCCTGCAGGCCACCGCGCAATTCGCGCCGTGCCAGCCGCCATGCTACCGGCAGCACACTCATTGCGCCGCCGCCAGCCGGCGGTCCTCACCCTCGATGCGCCCGTCGCGCAGGCGCACGACGCGGTCGCAGCGCGCTGCCAGCTCAGGCGCATGGGTGACCAGCACCAGCGTGGCGCCGTGCCGGTCACGCAGGCCAAAGAGCAGATCCATGATCGCCTCGCCATTCACCCCGTCAAGGTTGCCGGTCGGCTCATCGGCCAGAAGGATGGCCGGGCGCGGCGCAGCGGCGCGGGCCAGTGCCACGCGCTGCTGCTCACCGCCCGACATCTGCGCCGGGTAATGGTTCATCCGCGTGCCCAGACCGACGCTGCGCAGCTCTTCCTCGGCGCGCTCAAACGCATCGTCGCGCCCTGCCAGTTCCAGCGGGGTCGCCACGTTTTCCAGTGCGGTCATGGTCGGAATGAGGTGGAAAGACTGGAACACAACCCCCATATTACCCCGGCGGAAGCGCGCAAGCGCATCCTCATTCAGCGCCGTCAGGTCATGGCCAAGGGCCTGCACACTGCCCCCGGTGGCGCGTTCCAGCCCGCCCATCAGCATCAGGAGCGATGATTTGCCAGAACCCGAAGGCCCCACCAGACCCAGCGTCTCGCCGCGCGCGACATCCAGGGTGATACCGCGCAGAATTTCGACCGGCCCGGCATTGCCCTGGAGGGTCAGCGCGGTATCTTTCAGCGACAAAACAGGATCGGTCATGAAAACATTCCTCAAAGCAATGGCTACCATGCCATATGGGGTCGCGCGGGGCGCTGGCAAGCTGCGCCGCAGCATCGCGCTTGCGGTTTTTACGCTGGCAACGGTGATTTCCGTTGCCGGAGCACAGGCGCAGTCCCTCCGGTTGGCCGCGCTGGGCGATTCGCTGACCCAGGGTTACGGGCTGGCGCAGGGTGAGGGGCTGGTGCCGCAATTGCAGGAATGGCTGCACGCGCAAGGCCACGAGGTGGAGGTGCTGAACGCGGGCGTCAGTGGCGATACCACGGCGGGCGGGCTGTCGCGGCTGGACTGGACACTGGCCGACAACCCCGATGCGATGATCGTGGCGCTGGGCGGCAATGACCTGTTGCGCGGGATCGACCCCGCCACCAGCCGCGCCAATCTTGACGCCATTCTGGCGCGGCTTCAGGCCGAAGGAGTCCCCGCGCTGCTGGTCGGCCTGCCCGCCCCGGGCAACTACGGGCCGGAGTTCCAGCAGGCATTCGACGCCATGTATCCCGAACTTGCCGAAGAATACGGCGCGATGCTCTATCCCAACCTGTTGCAGCCCATTACCGACAAACGGGACGCCGGGATGCGCTATGTCGATCTGATGCAGGCTGATCACATCCACCCTAATGCCGCCGGTGTCGCGCTGATCGTCGAAGGGCTGGGGCCCGAAGTGGCGCGCCTGCTTTACGCCGTGGAGGAGGGAAGCGGATCATGACCGCGAACTGCCTGTTCTGCCGGATCGCCGCCGAGGAACTGCCCGCCCACAAGGTGCATGAGGATGAGCATGTGCTGGCCTTTCTAGACCTGCATCCGATCCGCCCCGGCCATACGCTGGTGATTCCCCGCGCGCATCACGTCTGGTTCGAGGATATGCCGGCCGAACTGGCAACGCGGGTGACCAGCTGCGCCCAGTCGCTGGCCCGGGCGATGAAGGCGCTTTACAAGGTCGAACGGGTGGCGCTGTTCTATACCGGCATTCATGTGCCCCATGTCCACGCCCATGTGGTGCCGATGCATCACCCGCATGATGTTTCCTCCCAGGCCTATATGACGGACGGCCCCGGAAGCTACACCATCCCGCCGCGCCTGCCCGAGACCGAGATGGCAGCCATTGCCGGGCAACTGGGCACTTTGCTGGCTCAAAAGTAGTAACAGAGGGGGCGCTGCCCCCGCCCGTTCTGCTGCGCAGAACGGCCTCCCCCGGGATATTTAAGAACAGGTGAAAGGAGGGGCGCGGCGCGAGGGGTCAGCGGGCGGTGATGGCGGGCTGGCCGGAGGGGTGTTCCAGCAGGCCGATATCGGCGGCGGTGTACCCGGCGGCGGACAGGCGGGCGAGAAGCGGCGCGGCCTGATCGGCGGGCACCGAGGCCAGAAGGCCGCCTGCGGTCTGCGGATCGAAGAGCAGTCGGGCGCGGGGGCTGTCGGGTGATTGCAGGCGCCCGGCCAGTGCCGCGCGATTGGCCGGTTCAAGGCTGGAGGTGACGCCTTGTGCCGCCAGCTCTTCGGCGCCCTGGAAAAGCGGCAGGGCGGCAAGGCTGAGCGAGGCGCGCAGCGCGCTGGCGCGCAGGATTTCGTCCAGATGCCCCGCCAGCCCGAAGCCGGTGATATCGGTCATGGCGCTCGCCACAGGCGCAAGGATCGCGCTGGCCGCACCCTGTGGCTGGGTCAGGAAGGGCCAGAGCGCGGCGATATCCCGCCCGCTGGCCTTGCGGGCCATTTCTGCGGCCAGAAGCGTGCCGCTGCCCAGCGGTTTGGTCAGGATCAGCCGGTGCCCGGCCTGCGCGCCCGCTTTGGTCAGCACCCGCCCCTGCGCCGTTCCTGTCACGGTAAACCCGATCGACAGTTCGGCCCCGATGGCCGTATGCCCACCTGCGATACCGGCCGCGGCGGCGGTGAACACCGCGTTTGCGCCTGCCATGATCTCCAGCAAGGTCCGTTCCTGAAGCGGCTCGGACAGGCGCGGCAGGGTGAGGCTGGCCAGCGCCAGCTGGGGCGCGGCCCCCATGGCCCAGATATCGCCCAGCGCATGGGTGGCCGCGATGCGGGCCATCAGAAAGGGGTCCTCGGTGAAGGCGCGCAGGTGATCGGTGGCGATGACCTGCAATACCGCACCCATCCGCAGCACCGCCGCATCATCGCCCGCCGACAGTGTCAGCCCCGCAACGGCGGGTGCGGGCAGCGAGGCCAGCACCACCCGCAGTGGCCCCGGCCCGATCTTGGCCCCGCAGCCGCCGCACAGGGGCTTGTCCCCCAGCGCCTCGGCCATGCCCAGCGCGGCCGGGGCAGGCAGGGGCGGCGCCTCCATGGCGGGCAGCGTGTGGAACATCCGCATGAAACGCCGGTCTATACGGTCTTTCAACCGCCACATCCCGCGCCCTTGCAACGCCAGCCCCCATTTTCCGGCGAGTGCGGCGCGCCCGCCCAGCGAGATCAGCTTGAGGTAATCGCGCTGCGGATCATAGCGCTTCAACGCCCCGCCCGAGAGCGCGGCGCGCAGGTTATGCGCCAGCACCGGCGCCTGCCGCACCGCAAATACCCCGGCCTTGGGGCGAGGCGCATCGGCCATATGGGCGCAATCCCCCACCGCGAAGATATGCGGCCGGCCGAGGGCGCGCAGGCAGGGATCGACGGTGATGAACCCGTCGGTCAGGTGGAGGCTGGTGCCTTTCAGCCAGTCCTGCGGGCGGCTGCCCGCCGCACCCAGTATCAGTGCGGCGCTCAGCGCGGAGCCGTCTGACAGGCGCAGCCCGCCCGCGTCGATGCGTTCTGCCTCGGTGCTGGTACGCAGGAGGATACCGCGCGCTGCCAGCAGCGCCAGAAGCCGGTTGCGCGCCGCCGCACCAAGCTGCGGCAGCGCCTGCTCCCCGCGCTCGATCACGGTAATGCGGCGCTCAGGCAGCCCGCGCAGGCGGTGGTCCATGGCCAGCGCCAGTTCGACCCCGGCCACACCCGCGCCCAGCACCACGATCTCCGGCTTCTCCTGCCCCGCCTGCACCGCTGCGACAAAGTGCTCCCAGCGCGCGGCGTAGCGGTCCAGCGGTTTGGCGGCGATGGCATGCGCTGTAAAGCCCGGCAGATCCGGCAGGTCAGAGGTGATGCCGATATCGACCGAGGCCACATCGAAACCGATGGGGGGCCTGCCCGCGACGTGGATTTCCCCTGCTGCCGGGTCCAGCCCCTCGGCGCGGCCAAGGATCAGCCGTGCCCCGGCGTGGCGCGCCAGTTGCACCAGATCCATCTCCAGCGCGGCGCGCGGATAATGCCCGGCGATATGGCCGGGCAACATGCCGGTATAGGGCGCCGTGGGCTGCGGGTTGATCAGGGTCAGCCGCGCCCCGGGCAGCGGGTTCATCGCCCAGTCCAGCAAAGCCAGCGCATGGGCATGGCCGCCGCCGATCAGCACAAGGTCACGGGTCAGAGGCAGGGGCAGCATCGCGGGCCTTTCGTCACATGCCCGAGCGATAGCGCGCATACTGGGCAAAAGCGAGAGGACAAAGGGTTGCACTGTGGTGTGGGCGGGCTGAGCCATGCTAGGGGCGCCGGGCGGGCGTTTTTGCGCTTGACGTGGAAAGGGCGCTGACATACGAAGCCGCCAGCCTGTGGCGGAGTAGCTCAGTTGGTTAGAGCAGCGGAATCATAATCCGCGTGTCGGGGGTTCAAATCCCTCCTCCGCTACCATTATACCCCATTGTTAATAAGAGAAATCGCTGGCTTTATCCGGTGCGCCTGCCTTCGTTTGCGCTGGCTTGGGCTGGCGTGTGCGCTGAACATCGCCCCTCTCTGACCCTCTGACGTCAGATCGGCAGATCGGCAGATGCGGTTCAGGGGACCTGGCACCCTCTTCCCGGACCGAGCGCGTGGCAACTCCGACGCTGCCTGAAGCTTTTCCGCCCGTATCTCCCTGCCAGTCACCGACGCCAGAGGCCGCGCGGGCGATCGCTTTCGGTTCTGATCGACAGGCCAAGCCAGCGGGCCAGCGCCAGACTGATGACCAGAAACAGGCACAGAAAGGCAATGCCGATCAGCAGCAGCTTCATTTTCAGCGCCTCACTTAACAATACCGGAGACTGCACCAATACCAACTCTGATTTGTTGCCAAAGCGGCAACATATTCAAGCATTGATCCGCTCCTTGCGACAAATTTGCACAAACCGCAAACCTTGGCCGCGCGCAGAGCCGGGCTTGAAGTGTGTTATATTATATCATAACTATCCCCTCAGACCACCACACGCTTTTCAGAGGAGACAGGGCAATGTCGGACAAACGCCTGCCGGTCACGGTTCTTTCGGGTTTTCTGGGAGCGGGCAAGACCACGCTTCTCAATCATGTGCTCAACAACCGCGAGGGGCGGCGCGTGGCGGTCATCGTCAATGACATGTCCGAGGTCAATATCGACGCCGATCTGGTGCGCGAAGGGGCCGAACTGTCGCGCTCGGAGGAAAAGCTGGTTGAAATGACCAATGGCTGCATCTGCTGCACCCTGCGCGATGACCTGCTGTCCGAAGTGCGCCGGTTGGCCGCCGAGGGCCGCTTCGATTACTTGCTGATCGAATCCACCGGCATCGCCGAGCCGCTTCCGGTCGCCGCCACCTTTGATTTCCGCGATGAGGACGGCGAGAGCCTGTCAGATGTCTCAAGGCTGGATACGATGGTGACGGTGGTTGATGCCGTGAACCTGATGAATGATTTCAGCAGCCATGACTTCCTGTCTGACAGGGGGGAATCGCTGGGCGAAGAGGATGACCGGACCCTGGTCAACCTGCTGACCGAGCAGATCGAATTTGCCGATGTGGTGGTGCTGAACAAGGTCAGCGATGCTGGCCCCGCGCGCACAGATGCGGCGCGCAAGATCATCAAGGCGCTCAACCCGGATGCGAAACTGATCGAAACCGACCAGTCGGTGGTCGCAGCGGCCGATATCTTTGACACCGGCCTCTTTGATTTCGACCGCGCGCATATGCATCCGATGTGGGCCAAGGAGCTCTATGGCTTTGCCGAACATGTGCCTGAGACCGAGGAATACGGGATCTCTTCCTTCGTCTATCGCGCCCGCGCCCCGTTTGACCCCGCCCGAATCCATGCGGTTCTGAACGGCGCGATGGATGGGGTGATCCGCGCCAAAGGGCATTTCTGGATCGCCACGCGCCCGGGCTGGGTGGCAGAATTCAGTCTGGCGGGGGCGATCTCCTCGGTCACACCGCTCGGCGGCTGGTGGGCCTCGGTCCCGCGGGAGCGTTGGCCGACGCACCCCGATTCGCTTAATGAAGTGGCCGCAAAATGGGCCGAGCCCTGGGGCGACCGGCGTCAGGAACTGGTGTTCATCGGCGCGGGCATGGACCGCGTTGCCATCACTGCCGCGCTGGATGCAGCATTGGTGGAGGCACAGGATTTCACCCCGCAGGCCTGGGCCGGCCTGCCCGATCCGTTCCCCTCCTGGGGGCGCAGGCAAGTGGCCTGACCATGCCTGCCGTGAAAGGGCGCAACCTGCGCAGCACGCTCAAACGCCGCGCCGGGCATAACCCGATGCGGGAGTTTGATGCGCTGCCCGCCGAACTGCGCCAGTGGCTGCACAGCGCGGCTTTGCCGTGGAGCCCGCGCTCTGTCCGGCGGCTCTGGGCTAAGGCACTGGGCAGCACAGGGGGCGATCGCGCCAAGGCGCTTGCCGCGATTGCCCGGGTCGAGGCCGGGCTTGTCGCGCGCGACGCCCGGCGCATCTGGGGTGCCGGCCATCCGGCCTGCGGTGAGAACGGTCTGACGGGCTGAGGCGCGTCCGCAGCGTTTGCCTCTTCCCCGGCGGGTGTGCAACGCGGTAAGGGCAGGAGATGCGCCAGATTACCCTGACCACCCTTGCCGATCTTTCCCGCCTTGGCTTTGACGAGGTGATCGACGCGCGTTCGCCGTCTGAATTCGCTGAAGATCATGTGCCGGGTGCCGTGAACCTGCCCGTCCTGAATGACAGTGAGCGCGCGCAGGTCGGCACCGTCTATACCCGCGAAAGCCGGTTCAGGGCGCGGCGGATGGGTGCCGCGCTGGTCGCGCGCAACGCTGCGCTTCATCTGGAGGGGTATCTGGCTGACAAACCCGCCAGTTATCGCCCGCTGGTCTATTGCTGGCGCGGTGGGCAGAGGTCCGGATCATTCGCGCTGATTCTGGGCCAGATCGGCTGGCAGGTGGGCGTGATCGACGGGGGCTGGCGCAGCTACCGCAGGCTGGTCGCCGATGCGCTGTATGACCGCCCCTTCCCCGCCCCGGTTTTCATGCTGGACGGCAACACCGGCACGGCCAAGACTGCGATCCTGCAGGAGGTGGCGGCGCGCGGCGGGCAGGTGCTTGATCTGGAGGGGCTGGCGGCGCATCGCGGCTCGCTCTTCGGGCTGGTTCCGGGCAGCGCGCAGCCCAGCCAGAAGGGGTTTGAAAGCGCGCTGGCCATGGCCATGGCCGGGCTGGACCCGACGCGCCCGGTGCTGGTTGAAGCCGAGTCGAACCGGATCGGCGCCTTGCGGTTGCCGCCCGCCCTCTGGCAGGCGATGCGGGATGCGCCCCGGCTGGTGGTCGAGGCCCCGCTGGAGGCGCGGGCGCGCTGGCTGGCCACCGCCTATGCCGATCTGGTCGGGGACCCCGCGCAGCTTCAGACGCGGATCGCGGCGCTTGCGCCCTATCAGCCGCGCGAGCGGATCGCGCAGTGGCAGGCGATGGCCGCGGCAGGCGAATTTCAGGCGCTGGCCGCCGGGCTGATGGCGCATCATTACGACCCGCGCTATGCCCGCAGCCGTCGGACGGAGGCGCCCGAGACGGTCTTCAACGCAGCCTCACTGGACAGCACCGAGCGGGCGGCGCTGGCAGAGCGCATTGTGGCGCGGCTGGGTTAGATCTGTTTACCCATGGCCGGGAAACGCAAAACAGGTTCCACTTTTACGCGCCATGCTCTGGCTAAGCTGTTCGTTTTTCAATGTATGCACCGTGCTGATCGCCAAAGGACCGCCAGAAAATAGCAGAAATACGATCTATCCGGTGCGCCAGTCGAAAAAGCCCTTCGGCGCGCGGGCAAGAAGCTGGCGCGCAATTTCCTCACCCAGCGCGGCGGCGTCGGCAATCGGCGCACGCCCCTCAGCCGCCAGACATTCAGAGCCATCGGGGCGCAGGATCTCGCCCCGCAGCCAGACCTCGCCCCCCTGAAGCAGCGCGAGCCCCGCAATCGGTGTCTCGCACGAGCCGTCGAGCGCCGTCAGATAGGCGCGCTCGGCGGCCAGTTGCTGGCCGGTCGGCAGATCATGGATGGCCTCCAGCAGGGCCCGGGCGCGCTGATCCTCCGCGCGTCGCTCTATGCCGATCGCGCCCTGTGCGACGGCGGGCAGCATGGTTTCCGGCGCAATGGCCGCAGTGGCGACCTCGGCCATACCCAGCCGGTTCAGCCCCGCCATGGCAAGGAAAGTGCAATCGGCCACACCCTGCGATAATTTGCGCAGCCGGGTCTGCACGTTGCCGCGAAAATCGACCACGCTCAGATCCGGCCGCCGGAAAAGCAACTGGGCGCGCCGCCGCAGGCTGGAGGTGCCGACGACCTGCCCGGGTTGCAGCGCCGCGATCCCTGCAACACCTTGCTGCGACACAAAGGCATCGCGCACATCCTCGCGTGGCAGGTAGCAATCCAGCACAAGCCCTTCAGGCTGGCGGACCGGCATATCCTTCATCGAATGCACGGCGATATCGATGCCCCCTTGCAGCATCGTTTCCTCGATCTCGCGGGTGAACAGGCCTTTGCCGCCGATCTCCTTGAGCGGGCGGTCGGCCTCGATCATGGCGCGGTCATCGCCCGTGGTCTTGATGACCACGATCTCGAAGGCCTCGTCCGGCAGATCAAAGGCCCGCGCCAGCCGGTCACGGGTTTCATACGCCTGCGCCAGCGCCAGCGGAGAGCCGCGGGTGCCGATTTTCAGGGGTTCAGCGGGGGAAGGAAGGTTCACGCTCATCCAGCCTGAATACGCAAGCCCGCTGCGGCTGGCAACGGGGTGCGGCATCTGGGCGCGTATCAGGGCCTGAACGGTTTGCATAACGGGGGCCGATGCGGATAAGCCAGTGTGAGCGTATGAACATGAACTGGCCCGTCCTCATGACAGCTGATGCAACCACCCCGCCCCCCTGCCCGGTTACCGGCAGACCGATGCGCCCCTGGCTCAGCGTCAGCCGGGACTGGCGCCGCCCCGGGCACCCGGGTGGCTGGCAGCTCTGGTGGAGCGAGGCCGGGCATTACGGGCAGGTCTATCCCCGCCCCGATGCAGCGGCGATCGGTGGATTTTATGATCTGCCCGCCTATTACACGCATGAAAACATGGGCAGCGCCGCGCGGCAGGGAATGCTGGGGCGGCTGATGGTGGCACTGGCCTGGCGGCTGGACCGGGGCTGCCCGCCGGACGCTGCCTATTGGCGCGATGTTCTGCCGCGTGGCCCCGCGCTGGAGCTGGGCTGCGGCAATGGCGACCGGCTGACGGATATCGCCCCGTTCGTGACAGAATGCGTTGGGGTGGAGCCGGACGTAAAAGCCCGGAAGAAGGCGCAGGAGAAGGGGCTTACAGTGCTGGAGGGCACCGCCGAAATACTACCCGAGGCTGTGTCGGCGCGGCGTTTCGATGCGATTCTCTTCATGCATGTGCTTGAGCATTGCGCCGATCCGGCGCTGGCTCTGGCGCAGGCGGCAGGGTTGCTAAGCGACGACGGGGTGATGGTGATCGAGGTGCCCAACAATGCCGCGCTGGGGCTGCGGCAGGCCGGCGCGTACTGGCGCTGGCTGGATGTTCCGCGCCATCTGAATTTCTTCACCGGGGAAAGCCTGCGCGCCTTTGTTACACAGGCCGGGCTGCGCGTGCTGCGCGTGGATCATGACGGCTACACAAGGCAGTTTCTGCCGGACTGGATTGCCGACGAAGCCGTGATCGAGGCGGTGCTGGCGGGGCGGCGGGCTGAGGAGGCCCGCAACCAACGGCATGTGTGGCGCGCCTTGCGGCTGTTGCTGAGAACCGCTCTGGCCCCCGCATCGCAAAAATACGATTCGGTGCGGCTGGTCTGCCGGAAGGCCTGATCTGCCGGAAAGCCTGACGCCGCCTGAGCGCCGTCAGGGGTGGACAACCTCGCAGGCCTGTGAGCGCGCGCTGAGGCGCAGACAGGCCAGTTCGGCCTGTTCCTGCGACAGGCTGTGAATGCCCGCGACAAACCGGCCTGAGCGTTGGCCAACCCGGCGCACACCGGCACCCAGAGTGCTGTTTTCCGACAAGGCGACGCGCAGAAGCGTGCGCTCAGCATCGAAGCGCGAGGGGTAGAGGCCCAGATCGACCGCCCAGACCCGCCCGCCCGAGGGTGAAACGCGGGTGACGATCTCTGGCATCGGCGGGGGCGTTGCGGCGGCCATTTC
>NZ_DAIRVN010000064.1:0-27995 GCF_036802785.1 Pararhodobacter sp. | reverse complement strand
CCCCCAGCCCCTCAACGCGCCGCGCTGGTTCGGCTGTTTTGATGCCGGACAACTGGAAACCGACCTTGCCGCCGGGCAGGCGCAGGCCTTTCTCATCGAGGGAAATTTCCGCTACGGCTTTGACCGCGTGATGGCCCTTTACCCCGATGGCCGCGCCTTCCTGTGGCACCAGATGAACGCCTGCGGAGATGCCCATTTCGATGGCCGCACCCTGCCGCAGGGCTGCCCGCCCGCACCAGAAAGCTGATCTCATGTCCGATGTCCTGATTGAACTCTTCTCCGAAGAAATCCCCGCCCGGATGCAGGCCCGCGCCGCCGATGACCTCAGGCGCCTTGTCACCGACGGGCTGGTGGAGGCCGGTCTGCACTATGCCCATGCCGGTGCCTTTGCCACGCCCCGGCGGCTGGCGCTGGCCATCGAGGGGCTGAGCGCCCAAAGCCCCACCCTGCGCGAGGAACGCAAGGGGCCGAAGGTCGGCGCGCCGCAGCCGGCGATTGACGGTTTCCTGCGCGCCACCGGGTTGACGATGGAAGCGCTTGAAACCCGCGAGGACAAGAAGGGCGCTTTTTATGTCGCCCTGATCGAGCGCCCGGGCCGCCCCGCTTCCGATATCCTTGCCGAGGTGCTGGAACGCACGATCCGCAATTTCCCATGGCCCAGATCCATGCGTTGGGGGGCTGGTACCTTGCGCTGGGTCCGTCCGCTGCATTCGGTCCTGTGTATCCTTTCTTCTGACGCGGGCGCCGAGGTGGTGCCGCTTGAGGTGGATGGCATCACGGCCGGAAACACCACGCGCGGCCACCGTTTCATGGCCCCGGATGCCTTTGCGGTGACCAGTTTCGAGGATTACGCGGCAAAGCTTAAGAAAGCCTTTGTCATCCTCGACCCCGCCGCGCGCGCGGACATGATCGAACATGAGGCCCGGGCGCAGGCTTTCGCCCTCGGGCTGGAACTGGTGGAGGACAAGGGCCTGCTGGCCGAGGTCGCCGGGCTGGTCGAATGGCCGGTGGTGCTGGTCGGCGAAATCGGCGCCGACTTTCTGGGCCTGCCGCCCGAGGTACTGCAGACCTCGATGAAAGAGCACCAGAAATTCTTCTCGCTGCGCGATCCGAAGACCGGGCAGATCACCCGCTTCGTGACCGTCGCCAACCGCGAAACCCGCGATCAGGGGGCCACCATTCTGGCCGGAAACCAGAAGGTTCTGGCGGCGCGCCTCTCAGACGCGCGGTTCTTCTGGGACAACGACCTGCGCGCGATCGCGCAGCGCGGGCTGGAGGGGATGGCCGAAGGGCTGGCCAATGTCACCTTCCACAACAAGCTGGGCTCGCAGAAAGACCGGATTGAGCGGATCGAGGCGCTGGCGCGTGAGATTGCGCCCCTCGTCGGCGCCTCCCCCGATCTGGCCGCCGAGGCCGCCCGGGTGGCGAAGGCCGATCTGCAATCGGCCATGGTCTGCGAATTCCCCGAACTTCAGGGCACAATGGGCGTCTATTACGCCCGCGCGGCTGGCCTGCCGGAGGAAGTGGCGCAGGCCTGCAAGGCCCATTACCAGCCGCTCGGCCCCTCGGATGACGTGCCCACCGACCCGGTTTCCGTGGCGGTGGCACTGGCCGACAAGATCGACACGCTGGCCGGGTTCTGGGCGATTGACGAAAAGCCGACGGGCTCGAAAGACCCGTATGCGCTGCGCCGGGCGGCGTTGGGGGTTATTCGGTTGGTGCTGGGGAGCGAGCTCAAGTTTAATCTTTCCAGCTTAATTGAAAAAGGTTTCGTTGAGGCGGAGTGGTCAAGGCTTCGAAACAACCAAGCAAGCTTCTTGATCGCCGTCAGGGCAGCGAAGGAATATTTCTCTGAGGCATTCCTGGAAAAATACGCCGCGCCTTTAGAGCGCTATCGCGGGACGCCGGAGAAGTTCGCTGAGTTCTTCGATGATGCTATGGATAGCGGTTTGATGAACCTGTATCGCCAAGAGCGCGTCCCAGAGCTCACCGCCGACCTCATCTCCTTTCTCCACGACCGCCTCAAAACCCACCTCCGCGATCAGGGCATCCGTCACGACATCATCGACGCCTGCCTCGCGATGCCGAACAGCGACGACCTTACCCTCCTCGTCAAACGGGCCGAGGCGCTGGCGGCATTCCTCAAGACCGATGACGGCGAAAACCTCATCCAGGGCTTCAAACGCGCCAACAACATCCTGACGCAGGCCGAAACGAAAGACGGGGTCGAATACTCCTTCGGCGCCGACCCCAAATTCGCCGAGACTGACACCGAACGCGCCCTCTTCACCGCCCTCGATACCGCCGATGCGACCATCACCCCGGCCATGGAGACAGAGGATTTCGCCAAAGCCATGCGCGCCATGGCCGCCCTGCGCGCGCCCATCGACGCCTTCTTCACCGAGGTGCAGATCAATACCGACAGCGATATACTGCGCCGCAACCGTCTCAATCTGCTCCACCGGATCCGCACCATCTGCCTTGGCGTGGCCGATCTGACAAAACTCGAAGGCTGAACCCTTCATCTGTTTGAAAATATCCTGGGGGGTGAGGCCCGCAGGGCCGAGGGGGGCAACGCCCCCCTTCCGGCGATTTCTGCGCTTGCACACTGACCCATAAAGCCTATCCTGCGCCCCAGCCCGGAGTGCGCCATGCCCATGAAATCCACCAATCTCACCCTTGTGGATTATACCGAAATCACCGGTTCCGCGCCGATTGCGCTGCGCACGCATGGCTGGCGGGCGAAATGCCTTCAGCGACTGGTGCGGCTGGATCTGCCGGTGCCGCGCACCATCGCGCTGTCGTTTGATGCTGTGCGCGCCATCGCTGCCGGTCAGGTGCTCAACATGAACGGGCTGATGTCGAAATTCGACGCGGGCCAGCTTCTGTCCGTGCGCCCCAGCTCGGAAAACCCTGATTGGGGCGGGCCGGGTGCGCTGCTCAACATCGGCATGAACGACGAGCGCCACGCCGCGATATCCGAGCGGCTGGGGGAGCCTGTCGCCACCGCCCTCTATCTGCGGTTCGTGCAGACCTATGCCCAGCACGTCGCCCGGCTGGACCCTGACCTGTTCGAGGCCCGCGAGCCCAGCCTTGCCGCCCTTCACGCCGCCCTGCGCGGCTATGAGGCCGAGCTGGAGGAACCCTTTCCGCAAGACCCCAAGCACCAGCTGGCCGAAGTTCTGCGCTCGATGGCCCGCGCCTGGGAGGGGACATCGGCGCGCCTGCTGCGTCAGGCCAAGGGCGCCCCGGCCGAGGCCGGGCTGGGCCTTGTGGTGCAGGCCATGGCGGGCGGGTTTGGTACCGGGGCGAGTGGGGCGGGGGTGATCCAGTTCATCGACCCTGTGACCGGCGTGTCGCAGATCACCGGGCGCTATGCGGTGCACGGGCAGGGGCGCGATGCGGTCTCGGATAATCCGCAGGCGATGTACCTGCGTCGCGACCGTCGCGGCCCCTCGCTGGAAGAGCAGCATCCGGATGCCTTCACCCAGCTTCTGCGCCACGGCGCGATCTGCCGCGAGAAGTTGCGCGAAGAGATGCAGATCGAATTCACGCTGGAAAACGGCCATCTGTGGGTGCTTGACGCGCTGAAGGTCCAGCGCTCCAGCCGGGCGGCGGTGCGGGTTGCGGTGACCATGGCCGAAGACGGGATCATCACCCGCAAGGAAGCGCTGATGCGCATCACCCCGCGCGGTCTGGGGGAATTGCTGCACCGTCAGGTTGACCCGCGCGGCAAGCGTGATGTGCTGGCGCGCGGTCTGGCGGCCAGCCCCGGTGCGGCGGTGGGGCAGATTGTCTTCAGTTCCAGCGCCGCGCAGGCCAGCGCCGCGCGGGGTGAGCCCTGCATTCTGGTGCGCCGTGAAACCGCGCCGGAGGATATCCGCGGCATGCACGCAGCCTCGGGCGTGGTGACCGAGCGGGGCGGCATGACCAGCCATGCGGCGGTGATCGGTCGCGGGCTGGGCCTGCCCTGCATCGTCAGTGCCTCGGGCCTGCGGATTGATGCCCGCGCGCGTGAGCTGCACACCGGGCGCCATGTGCTGCGCGAGGGGGATCTGATCACCATCGACGGCACCACCGGTGAGGTGCTGATGGGCGCTGTCGATCTGCTGGAACCGGCGCTGGATGCGCCGTTCAGCACGCTGCTGGACTGGGCTGATGAGCTGCGCGACATCGGGGTGCGCGCCAATGCCGACACCCCCGCCGATGCCCGTATCGCGCGCGGCTTTCTGGCCGAGGGGATCGGCCTGTGCCGCACCGAGCATATGTTCTTTGAGGATGACCGCCTGACGGTGATGCGCGAGATGATCTTCGCCGATACCTCCAAAGACCGCGCCGCCGCGCTGGAGCGGCTGTTGCCCATGCAGCGCTCTGATTTCATTGAATTGTTCGAGATCATGCAGGGGCTTCCTGTCTGTATCCGCCTGTTCGACCCGCCGCTGCACGAATTTCTGCCCCATACCCGCGAAGGCCTGCGCCAGCTTGCCGATGCGCTGGACAAGCCCCTGTCCGAGGTTACCCGCCGGGCCGAGGAACTGGCCGAATTCAACCCGATGCTGGGCATGCGCGGGGTCCGGCTGGGTATCACCATGCCCGAGATTTACGACATGCAGGCCCGCGCCATCTTTGAGGCCGCCATTGAATCGGCCCGCCGGGGGGCGCCGGTGGTGCCGGAAATCATGATCCCGCTGGTATCGGCCATGCGCGAGGTCGAACTGGTGAAGGCGCGTATTGATGCCGTGGCGGCGGCGGTGCGCATCGAGAAGGGCGCGGCGCTGGATTACCGGCTGGGCGTGATGGTCGAAACCCCGCGCGCGGCGCTGCGCGCGGCGGAAATCGCCCAGCATGTGACCTTTCTTTCCTTCGGCACCAATGACCTGACGCAGATGACCTATGGCCTGTCGCGCGACGATGCGGGGCGGTTCATGTCCTATTATGTGCAGCACGGCGTATTCCCCGAAGACCCGTTTCATGTGCTTGACGCCGAAGGAGTGGGCGAGTTGCTACTGATCGCCGCTGAACGGGGGCGGCGCAGCCGGAAAGACTTGACGCTGTCCATTTGTGGCGAGCACGGCGGCAGCCCCGAATCAATCGCCTTCTGCCGCGCGGCGGGCTTTGATTATGTCTCCTGCTCACCCTTCCGGGTGCCGGTGGCGCGGCTGGCGGCGGCACAACTGACGATCAGCGCCCGCGATGCGCAGAATACGATGCCTGACCTGCGCTGAGGCAGAAAAGTAACTTGTTAACAAAATGTTAAGAAGCGCGCTGGCAACCGGCGCGCTTTTCCGGCATGGCGCGGCAGCCGCTTTCCGGCGGCCCTTTGCCGCCGCTTCCGTCAGGCGAGGGGCCGCAAACTGGACGCTAGGCCGGTTTTGGCGTATGGCTCTGGCGCTGTCTGCCGCCCGGAAGGGGGGAACTGACGGGCGAACGGCAGACGGATGACCAACACACTGCCATAACAAGGCCACCCCTCAAGTGGCCGCACCGGACCGCCGCTGGCAAAGCTTGACGCTGCCTTTGGCTGACACAGAGGATGGACGGTATGGGACTTTGGAAACGGATCAGGCCCTTCGGGGCCGCTTCGGCATTTTGCCTTCTGGCAACGCTTGCGGCACAGCCCGCCCTGGCCGAGGCGCGGGTGCAACAGGGGCTGTTGGCCGCGCTGAATGCGGAACGTGAGGCGATCCGGCAGGTGCCGGCAGCCCTGATCAGTCGCGCCAGCGAGGCGCAGGAAGCCCTCGCCGCGCGGCGCTATGAACGCGAGTGGCTGATGCGGCAGAACGTGACCCTGGCCGGCGACGACCAGTTCGCTTGCCTGCAGGAAGCCATCTATCACGAGGCACGGGGGGAAACGATCACCGGCCAGTTCGCCGTCGCAGAGGTGATCCTGAACCGGGTCGATCTGGGCAGCTATCCGGGCAGTGTCTGCGGGGTGGTGCACCAGAATGCGCATCTGCGCAACAGCTGCCAGTTCAGCTATGCCTGCAACGGCCGCTCGCGGGCGATGACCGAGCCCGGCGCGCGCAGCGTTGCGGCGCGGATCGCGCAGGTCATGCTCAGCGGTGCGCCGCGTGATCTGACCGACGGCGCCACGCATTTCCACACCCATACGGTGCGCCCCGTCTGGTCGCGCCGTTTTGCGCAGACTGCGCAGATCGGCACCCATCTGTTTTACCGCGAACCAGTCCGGCTTTCGAGCAACTGAGGGCGGGGGAAGGGCGCATACGCGCCCTTGAGGGGGCTGCGCCCCCTCTGGTGCCGGTCGCGCCCCGGTGGCGGCCTTTGCGGGGGCTGGGGGGTCGCGGCTGTCCGCTCAAGCGGCGCCTTTGGGCTGGGCGGGCGGCGTGGCATGGGCTAGAAGGCGCGTGAGCTGATTTTCTGGCACCACCGCGTGCCCGGTTACTGGAGCGGGGCGGCCCCATGAGCACCGATATCCGACTGGCATTTGCCCATCCGGAAGAGCGCGCCGAGGCGACCGCCTCGACCGATCCACGCGACCGGATCGCCCTGCGCGATTACCCGGTGGAGGCCGATATCGGCGCTTTCCAGACCGAGCGCGGCCAGCGGCAGCGGCTTTTGTTCAATGTTGTCGTCGAGGTGGCACCGCCGCCCGCGCCGCTGGAGGATGATGTCGACCGTATCCTGTCCTACGACCGGATTACCGAGGCCATCGCCGATGAACTGGCCTCAGAGCGGCTGAACCTGCTGGAAACGCTGGCCGAGCGGATTGCCGAGCGCATTCTGGCAGAGCCGCGCGCGCAGCGGGTTTTCGTGCGCATCGAAAAGCTGGACCGGGGGCCGGGCGCGCTGGGCATCGAGATTGTGCGCAGCCGGGCCGCCGCCCCCCTGCGCCAGCTGCGCGAGGATGGCAGCGATGATGCCCTGCATCCGCTGGTTGTTTACCTGGACAATGCCGCCATCACCGCCCCCGACCTGCCGCAACGGCTGGACACGCTGGAGGGGCGGGGGGCGCCGTTGGTTCTTTGTGTGGGGCTGCCGCCGATGGCCGGGCAGGAGGCCGCGGCACTGCCCGCGGCGGTTCAGCGGCGCATTGATCTGCTGGCGATCGAGCAGAACGCCTGGCGCCTTGCCGCGCGTGACCGGCGCTGCCTGGTCGTCGCCAGCCGCACCGAGATTGACTGGGCGATGCGGCAGGGGCAGACCATTGTCTGGGCGCCATCGAAACTGGTGCTGGATACGCCCGACGGCCCGCTGGCGCGCGCGGGCGACGGCCCGGCGCTGGCGCTCTGGCTGGCCGAAATTCTGGCGGCGCGCGCCGTGGTGGTGCCCGAGGGCACCGGGCTTTCGGCGGGAAGCCGCGTGCCGGTTGAAACATTTCCCGCCGCCGGTTGACGGGGCCTTGCCAAGCCCGCAAGCATTTGCTTCAGCAGGGCCATGACCTATCTGCGCCCCTTACCGCGAACCGATCTGCCCCGCCCGCCGGATGCTGTGGCGCTGGCGGGCAGTGCCCATGTCTGGTGGAGCGAGGCCGATCTGACACTGCGGGGCCTGCCCACCCAGCGTTTTCTGGCGGATGAGCTGGTACCCGCTGATTGTGCCCGTCTGGCCGCCCCGCGCCCGTTGCTGCCGGGCCTGCCCACCGACCGCCCGCTGGTCATGGGTATCGTCAACACCACGCCGGACAGCTTTTCTGACGGGGGGCTGGCCCATGCGCCGGAGGCAGCGCTGGCGCGCGCGCAGGAACTGGCAGGCGCGGGGGCGGATATGCTGGATATCGGCGGTGAATCAACCCGGCCGGGGGCCGGGGAAGTGCCGGTTGACATCGAAATCGCCCGCACCGCGCCGGTGATTGCCGCGATCCGCGCGGCGGGCATTACCATCCCCATCTCGATCGACACGCGCAAGGCCGCAGTGGCCCGGGCGGCGCTGGCAGCGGGAGCGGATATGGTCAATGATGTCTCGGCGCTGGGCTATGACCCCGAAATGGCGGGGCTGGTGGCGCGCGCCGGGGTGCCGGTCTGCCTGATGCATGCACAGGGCGACCCGCAGACCATGCAGCGCGACCCGCGCTATGGCGATGTGCTGCTGGATGTCTATGATCGCCTGCTTGCGCGCATGGAATTCGCGCTGGATCAGGGGATCGCCCGCGAGCGGCTGATCGTTGACCCCGGCATCGGCTTTGGCAAGACATTGCGGCATAATCTGATGCTTTTGTCCGGCCTCTCACTCTATCACAATCTGGGGGTGCCCGTGCTGCTGGGCGCGTCGCGCAAGAAATTCATCGGCACGCTTTCGGGGGTGGAGACGGCGGCGGCGCGGATGCCGGGCTCGGTGGCGGTGGCGCTTCAGGCCGCCGCGCAGGGCGCGCAGATCATCCGCGTGCATGACGTGACTGAGACCGTGCAGGCGCTGGCGCTTTGGCGCGCGCTGTCAATCGAAGGACATGGGGAATGAGCCGGAAACTTTTTGGAACCGATGGTGTGCGCGGACAGGCCAACAGCTGGCCGATGACCGCCGATATGGCGCTGCGGCTGGGGGCGGCGGCGGGGCGCCATTTCAGCCGGGGCGGCGAGAACGGCCACCGGGTGGTGATCGGCAAGGACACGCGGCGCTCGTGCTACATGTTGGAAAACGCGCTGACGGCGGGGCTGACCTCGACCGGGATGAACGTGCTGCTGCTGGGGCCGGTACCGACACCTGCGGTGGGGTATCTGACCCGCTCGATGCGCGCCGATGTCGGCATCATGATTTCGGCCAGCCATAATCAGGCCACCGACAACGGGATCAAGTTTTTCGGCCCTGACGGGTTCAAACTGTCGGATGAGGCCGAGGCGGCGATCGAGGGGATCATGGCGGGGGAGATCATCCCCGCCGAGCCGCTGAAGATCGGTCGTGCCAAGCGCATTGATGACGGGCTGGGGCGCTACGTCGAATACGCCAAGACCACGCTGCCGCGCGGTGCCAGCCTGCGCGGGCTGAAGGTCGTGGTCGATTGCGCCAATGGCGCCGCCTACAAGGCCGCGCCCGAGGTGTTGTGGGAACTGGGGGCCGAGGTGATTGCGCTGGGCGTGGCGCCGGACGGGTTCAACATCAACCGCGAGGTGGGCTCGACCCATCCGCGCGCGGCGGCTGAGGCGGTGGTGGCGCATGGCGCGCATATCGGCCTGTGCCTTGATGGCGATGCCGACCGGATCGTGATGATCGACGAACATGGTCAGATCGCCGATGGCGACCAGATCATGGCGCTGATGGCGCGCCGCTGGGCCGAGGAAGAGCGCCTCAACGACGGCACCCTTGTTGCAACGGTGATGTCGAACCTTGGCCTTGAGCGCTATCTGCACAGCCACGGGCTGCGGCTTGAGCGCACCTCGGTCGGCGACCGCTATGTGGTCGAACGGATGCGCGCGGGGGGGTATAATCTGGGTGGCGAGCAGTCCGGCCATATCGTGATGACCGATTACGCGACCACCGGCGACGGGCTGATCGCGGGGCTTCAGGTGTTGCAGGCGATGGTCGATCAGGGCGAACCGGCCAGTCACCTGATGCGCCAGTTCGCGCCGGTGCCGCAACTGCTGCGCAATGTGCGCTTTGCGGCGGGTCAGGCACCGATGACGGCGGAGAGCGTGCAGTCGGCGATCCGTGCGGCCGAGGTCCGGCTGGAGGGCTGCGGGCGGCTTCTGATCCGCAAGTCAGGGACGGAGCCGCTGGTGCGGGTGATGGCGGAATGCGAGGATCAGGGGCTGCTTGACGATATCGTCGGCGGGCTGGTGGCCGAGATCGAGGCCGCGCTGTAAGCGCGCCCGCCCTGCGGGGGCGGGGAGAGGGGGGCGCTGCCCCCCTTCCGGGCCTGCGGCCCGTTACCCCCCGGGGGAACAGGTTGCAGGGGTGGTGCTTCGTTTCGTCAGAGGTGTCCGGGATTTCCCGGTTGATCCGGGGGCGGTTTGGTTCTGCCACCACGGAGGCGGCTTCAGCCTTTCAGCCTCAGCGCATCCCGATGCCCAGCTGCATCAGCCCCCGGCGCACCGGCCCCAGCGTATAGAGCGTGTTCAGCGCCGCGGCGCGGGCGTCGCGCAGCGGCTGGGCCTGCAGCATCGAGGCGCGGTTGAGCAGGTCAACCCCGTGCAGCCGCAGCTTCACCTCGGGCCAGCGCCTGCGGTGGTAGGCATCAAGCATCGCGGGTGTGCCCAGCGTCTCGTCACGCGCCAGATCCAGCAGTGCGCCCAGATCGGCGATCGACATGTTCAGACCCTGCGCCCCGATCGGCGGCACCACATGCGCAGCCTCGGCCATCAGCGCCGTGCGCTCGCCGCTGAAGCGATCCGCGATCTGGGCGATGATCGGCCAGACGGTCAGGGCCGAGGCCAGCCGCAACGGCCCGAAGAGCCCGGCTGAGCGCTCATTCATCGCGGCCTCGAACGCCGCGACCGGCAGCGCCTGCAGGCGCGCAATCTCGGCCCCGGTATCCATCCAGACCACGGCTGAGCAGGGCTGGCCCTCATGGTCAGGCAGGGGAACCAGCGTGAAAGGGCCGCCCGCGCGATGCACCTCGGTGGAGACATTGTCATGCGGCGCCTGGTGGGTGACGGCAAAGGCCAGCGCCTTCTGGCCATAGCGCAGGGTCTGCACGCCGATCCCCAGCGCCTGACGCATGGGCGAGTTGCGACCATCGGCGGCGATCAGCAACCGGGCTGAAACGAGGCTGCCGTCCGACAGGCTGACCAGCGCCTCGGCCTCGCGGGTGATCAGCCGCGTGGTCGCCACACCGGGGCGGAAGCGGACATCCGGCAGGTCATCCAGCCGCGCCAGAAACTCACGCCGCAGAAGCCAGTTGGGCAGGTTCCAGCCAAAGGGCCGGGCCGAAACATCACCGGCGTCAAAATCATGGACCACGCGCGCCACCGGCTCAGGCCCGCCGGCATCGACAATGCGCATCACCTGCAGCGGCATCGCATGTGGGGCCAGCCGCGACCAGAGGCCTGCGGCCTCAAGCACCGGGACCGAGGGTTGCAGGAAGGCGGTTGTGCGCAGATCGGCACCGGGGGCCTGCGCCTCGGTCACCGGGGGGGCCGGATCGACGCAGAGCACCGACCAGCCCGCAGAACCGAATGCCGCCGCGGCTGCCAGCCCGGCCACACCGCCGCCGGAGATCAGGATATCGACCGTCTCACGCATACTGCCCTCATCGCGCTGCTATCCTGCCGGATATAGCGCCGCGCGCGCCGCTGGGCGAGGGGAACCGTCAGCCCTGTGACGATCAGCCCGCTTTCACCGGCGGTATTCAGCCCCGGGTGATCAGAACCAGCACCACCAGCATCAGCGGCGCGGCCACCAGCGCGGGCATCACCAGCGCCGGAAGCCCCCAGAGCATGAAGGCGCAACCCCAGGCGCTGAGCAGGGCGGCCAGCAGGTAAAAGGGATAATCGGCATCCCCATCGGCCAGTTCGCGGGCGATGGGCCCCAGAAGCGGTATGCGGCGGATCAGTGGTTGGGGGTGATGGGGAACCGGGGACTGGGAGGCCGGGGACTGGGGATGAAGGGTCAGGGTGCTCATTGATGACTCCACAGGATATGATTTTCCCCACAGATATGTTTTCTGCGCGCCGCACCATCGGACGTGTCGCCGCAGTGCGGCAGCTGGTCGCAGGGGGCGATGATGGAGGGGTCGCTGACGCAGGGGCTAAAGCCCCGCCAGAAACCCGCCCAGATCATCGGTATGATGGTGGATATGGGCCGCATCGGCTGGCGGCAGCGGCGCGGGGGCGACATGCACGGTGCGCATGCCCAGCCCGTGCGGCACGCGCAGATTGCGCGGATCATCCTCGAACATCGCGGCGCGCGAGGGGGTAAGCCCGTCTGCGGCAAACACCGCCTCAAAGGCCTGCGGCTGCGGTTTGGGGTGATAACCCGCATGTTCCACGCCATAAACCGCGTCAAACAACCCCTCCAGCCCGCGCTTTTCAATCACGCGCTGCGCATAGGGGGCCGAGCCGTTGGTATAGACAATCCGCCGCCCCGGCAGCCGCCCAATCGCCGCCCGCAGTGCCGGATCAGGGCTGAGAACCGAGAAGTCGATCTCATGCACCTCTACCAGATAGGGGACCGGATCGACACCGTGATGGGTCATCAGCCCGGCCAAGGTGGTGCCGTAATCCAGCCAGTATTTCTTGCGCAGAATATCGGCCTGCGCGCGCTCAGTGCCGGTGGTGCGCATGACAAAATCGGTCATCCGCGCGTCGATCTGGTCAAAGAGGCGCATCGCGGGCGGGTAAAGGGTGTTGTCCAGGTCGAAGACCCAGGTATCAACATGGCTGAAGGATGCGCTGACCATGGCGCTGAGCTAACGCGAAAACGGCGCCAACTCAAGCCTTTGGGGCGAAAAACAGGGTTTCCAGCGGGGGCGCTTGCCACTAGGCTGCGCGCCCAATGGAAAGGCCGCATGACCGGGCCACAAGGGGAAGCGCCGATGGCTGAAACGCGTATGCAGCAGGCCGATGCCTATACGCTGATCCTTGCCGCGATTGACGAGGGGATTTACCGGCCCGGCGACCGGCTGGTGGAATCGGAACTGGCGGAGCGGTTCGGTGTGTCGCGCACGCCGATTCGTGAGGCTTTGCAGCGGCTTGAGACGCAATCGCTGTTGTCGCGCGACGGGCGCTCGCTGATCGTGGCCTCGCTGGACCATAACCAGCTGGCCGAGCTTTATGTGGTGCGCGCCGAGCTGGAGGGGCTGGCCGCCCGTCTGGCCGCACGCCATGCCACCGTTGAAGAGGTGCGGGTGCTGCGCGATATGGTTGCGGCTGACCGGCGGCTGGTGGATGATCCGGCAGCGCTGAGCCGGGCCAACAAGCGGTTTCACAAGCAGATCCATCTGGCCTCGCACAACCGGTTTCTGGTGCAGCAACTGGACCTTGTTCACCGCTCGATGGCGCTGCTGGCGACAACCTCGCTTGCCGCCGAGGGGCGGGGTGATGAGGCCCTGGATGAACATGGCGCCATCGTCGAGGCGGTTGCGCGCGGGGACGGGGACGGGGCTGCCGCCGCGCTCAAGACCCATATTTCGCATGCGTTCGAGACGCGGCTCAAGCTGGAATCGGGCGACCGGCGGCGGCAAGGGCCCTGAACGGGCAGGGTGCCTGACGGTTGCGGTGCGGGCATTGGCGGCAGTAGGGCGGGCGTGGCCGGGGCCTTGAGGGCGCAGGCCGGTGCCGCGGGGCGGCTCACGCCTTGAGCACTGCGGGCTGGCTGGTGCTGTCATGCACACCATGGGCGGTCTTGTCCCAGTAGAACGGGCTGAGGATCATCTCCCAGCAGCCCTTGTAGGCGGCAAAGGCGGCCAGCGGGAAATAGAAATGCAGGCTGATCGCCCATGGCCGCAGGGCGCGGTGATCGCGCGCACTCAGTGCCGAGAGGTTGATGGCCAGATTGGTGACCTCAGCCACCAGAAACACGGCGGCGATGGCAAGAAGCGCGGCACCCGGCAATGCATCGGCAAGCGGGTGGCCAAGACCGAAGAGCATGAGCCAGAAGCTCCAGAGGATGGGGGCGAGCAGAAACTGGATGAGCGTGCCCAGAAACAGCACCTGAAAGCCGAAAAAGCGCCACGCCCCCAGTTGCCGCCACAAAAGCAACGGGTCACGCATATGCACCGCATAGGTCATCGCATAACCTTTCAGCCAGCGTGATCGCTGCCGGATCCATGGCAGAACGCGGCAATTGGCCTCCTCCAGCGTGATCGTATCCAGCAGTTCTGTCCGGTAGCCGTGGCGGGCCAGCCGGATGCCCAGATCGGCGTCTTCGGTCACGTTATGGGCATCCCAGCCGCCCAGTTCCTCAAGGATATCGCGCCGGAAGAACAGCGTGGTGCCGCCCAGCGGCACGGCCAGCCCCAGCTTTTCAAAACCGGGCAGAATCAGCCTGAACCATGCGGCGTATTCGATGGTAAAGCAGCGTGACAGCCAGTTGGTGCCGGGGTTGTAGTAATCCAGCACACCCTGCACACAGGCCAGATCCGGCCCGCCCTGCGCAAAGCGCCCGGCGACGCGGTGGAGTTGGTCAGGCGCGGGCGCATCCTCGGCATCATAGACGCCGACGATGCTGCCGCGGGCGAAATTCAGGGCATAGTTCAGCGCGCGCGGCTTGGTGCGCAGGGCCGAATCAGGCACCGGAATGATGCGTATCCAGTGCGGCAGGCGGGCGCGGGCCAATGCGGCGCGCGTCAGGTCATCGTCCTCCTCCACCACCAGCATGACATCGAGCAGCTCGCGCGGATAGGTCAGTGCGCCCAGCCGCGCCACCAGCCGCGCGGCGATATCTGGCTCCCGGAACAGCGGGACCATCATCGAAATCACGGGTTTGCGGACCGGCGGGGCCTGCGCGGTGGCCTGCGGCGGAGGTGGGCGGGGCATCACCGGCCTTGCATGGCGCAGGCTGCGCAACTGGGTGACCGTGGCGGCGACGCGCAGCACCGTCCCCAGCAGGAGCGCGACCACGACGATGCCGAAAAGGACCATGAAACTGGCGACCGGGGCAATCACCGCCGAAAAGGTCATCACCGCCAGCGAGATCCCCAGCAGGATGCTGAAGCGCCGCGCGTTCCAGATCCGGCAGCTCTCTTCGGCGCGAACGCAGGTTTCTGCAAGCAGTGTCAGAAGGTTGCGCCGTGATCTGATGAGCGCGCGATGCAACTCGCTTTCCGAGACGACAGCCATTGCCACGGGGCCCAGCATGGTTTCCAGCGCAGTGCGGTGTTCGGCGAAACGGTCTGGCATGGCTGTGGCCACCAGCGTGACCGCCCCCGCCCGCCGCCATGGCAGGCAGCCCATGGCAAGGCAGCGCTCAGGGCCCAGAAGGTCGATCAGTCGCGGGTCCGGACGGCTGGTGGCGCTGTTCAGAACCGTTGTCTGGTGCTGGACGGCCAGCGCCTGAACAATCGCCTCTTCGCTGGCCATGCCATGCGCGCGCAGGATGTCACCCAGCCGCGCGTTCTCACGGCGCTGGATGGTCAGCGCCCGCATCAGATCCGCCGAGGCCAGCGCCCCGGCTTCCAGCATGATCATGCCCAGCGGGCGCCGACCGGAGGCGCTGGGCGGGGTATCGGCGGGGTGGTCAGGCGTGGCGCCCGGCACCTCTGCCGCTTCATCGGGCCAGCAATCACGCTGCAAGCGCGCCAGTCCCATCGCACCCTCCCGCTTGCGGCCCTGCGGGGGCCAAGGCCAGCCGGGTTCAGCCCGGTTCCCGTCCACCTTACCCAGCGAGCGGTTAACAGAGCGTTAAAGTGCGAACGGAAACCCTCAGGCCACCTTGCGCGCCGCCATCGCAGCCGCGAAACGCTCGAACAGGTAATAGCTGTCCTGCGGGCCAGGGCTGGCCTCGGGGTGGTACTGCACCGAAAAGACCGGGCGACCGGCCATGCGGATCCCGCAGTTCGAGCCGTCGAACAGGCTGATATGCGTTTCCAGAACCCCTTCGGGCAGGGTCTGGCTGTCAACGGTGAAGCCGTGGTTCATGCTGGTGATCTCAACCTTGCCGGTCTCCAGATCCTTGACCGGATGGTTGGCGCCGTGATGGCCGTGATTCATCTTGATCGTGCGCGCACCGAGCGCGAGCGCGAGCATCTGATGACCCAGACAGATGCCGAAAACCGGCATATCCTGCGCCAGAACACCCCGGATCATCGGCACGGCATAGTCACCCGTCGCCGCCGGGTCGCCGGGACCATTGGAGAGGAAAACGCCATCGGGGTTCAGCGCCAGAACCTCTTCGGCGGTCGCGGTGGCGGGCAGGACGGTGACATCACATCCCGCCGAGGCGAGGCACCGCAGGATGTTGCGCTTGGCGCCGTAATCGATCGCCACCACCCGGTGAATCGGGGCGGTCTGGCGCAGATAGCCATCGGGCCAGGCCCAACGCATCTCATCCCAGCGATAGCTCTGGGCACAGGTTACATCCTTCGCCAGATCAAGGCCCACAAGCCCCTTCCAGGCACGCGCCTTCGCCACCAGCGCCTCCAGGTCGAAATTGCCCTCGGGGTCATGGGCCAGCGCGACATGGGGAGCGCCTTGCTGGCGGATCGCCCGGGTGAGGCGGCGCGTGTCGATGCCGCCGATGCAGATGCGGCCGCGCCGGGTCAGCCATTCCACCAGATCGCCGGTGGCGCGCCAGTTCGAGGGCTCGGTCGGGTCCCATTTCACCACCATGCCGGCCGCGACGGGGTCGGCGGTCTCGTCATCCTCGGGGGTGACGCCGGTATTGCCGATATGCGGGAAGGTGAAAGTCACGACCTGACCGGCATAGGAGGGGTCGGTCATGATTTCCTGATAGCCGGTCATCGCGGTGTTGAAGCAGAGCTCCGCCACGGTCTCACCGGTCGCGCCGAACCCGCGCCCGTAAAAGATGGTCCCGTCGGCAAGAACAAGACATGCGGTCGGCTTGGCAGGCGAAGGGGCTGCGGGCATCGGATGACTCCTGTCAGAATTTGGCCACCCGTAAAGGCATGCCGCGCCAGAATCAAGGCCATGCGTGCATTGCGCGCCTCGTTGACCTGCCCGTTGACCTGCCCGTTGACCTGAATGCCTGCTTCGCAGAAGTCTCTTTGCTCAGAAAGGGGGGCTCTGCCCCCGCCCGTCCATCTACGATGGCCGGACTCCCCCGGGATATTTCTGAACAGGTGAAGCAGGGGCGCGGCGCCTCCTTTCATCTTGCCGGAAGTACGCGGGGGGTGAGCGGCGTCTCGGGGGCCTTCCAGTGGAAGGCCCCAGCCGCGAACGCCGAGCCCGTGGCGAGGCCGGGGAATGGGCCGCAGGCCCAGAGGGGGCGAAGCCCCCTGACACCTGAAAAAGAAGAGGGGGCAACGCCCCCTGATGCCGCGCGGCCTGGCCAAACGGGATGAGTGTTGCGGCGCAGCCGCGATGCGAAGACGGGCGGGAGCCGCGCCGCGCCGCGCCGGGGGGTCAGATACCGGCGATTTCCGAGCGGATGGCGGCGGCAGCGGCCTTCGGGTCGGCGGCCTGCCAGACCGGGCGGCCCACGACGATGTGATCGGCGCCCGCGCGGATGGCATCGGCGGGGGTGGCGATGCGTTTCTGGTCGCCTTTTGACGTGCCTGCGGGGCGTACGCCGGGGGTGACGATCAGTTTGCCTGCCGCTTCGGGCAGGGCGCGGATCAGGGCGGCCTCATGCGGGCTTGCGATTACGCCATGGGCACCCGCGCCGAGCGCGCGGGCGGCGCGTTGGGTGGCGATGTCACTCAGTTCGCCGGGGACGAGCAGCGCCTCGTCAAGATCCTGCCGGTCAAGCGAGGTCAGGATGGTTACTGCCAGGATTTTCAGCTCCGTTCCCGCCGCCCCTTCGCAGGCTGCGCGCACCACATGCGGGTCGCCGTGCACTGTCAGGAAATCCAGATCGTAGCGGGCAATGCCGCGCACCGCCGCTTCGATGGTTGCGCTGATGTCGAAGAGCTTAAGGTCAAGGAATATCCGTTTGCCGTGCTCGGCCTTCAGCTCATTGGCCAAAGCCAACCCGCCGCCGGTCAGCATGCCCAGCCCGATCTTGTAAAAGCTCACCCCGTCGCCCAGCGTCTTGGCCAGTTCCAGCCCGCTCAGCACATCGGGGACATCGAGTGCGACGATCAGGCGGTCATCGGCGGCAGTAGCGGTTGTGTGGGCGGGCATGGGCGGCTCCTGTGCGCTGGCGGGTCGCGCCTCTTTGGCGCAGGGCCGGGGGTGATGCAAGCATCAGGCGATGGATTCCATGCGTTCCTTCGACAGCCCGCCCGGCACAATCGTGATAGGAACCGGCAGCGCGCCCGAGCTGCGGGTCAGCTGTGTCACCAGCGGCCCCGGGCCGGAGCGGTCGGTGCCTGCGCCCAGCACCAGAATGCCGATGCGCGGGTCATCGCGGATCTGGGCGAGGATTTCATCCACCGGCTCACCCTCGCGGATCACCAGTTCCGGGTCGATTCCCTGCCGGTCGCGCATCCATTTGGCGAAGACCTCAAAATGGGCCTCAATCCGCTCGCGGGCTTCGGCGCGCATCAGATCGGCCACGCCGATCCAGTGCTGGAACTCGTCCGGCGGGATGATCGACAATATCTGCACCCCGCCCCCGGTATGCGAGGCCCGCAGTGCCGCGAAGCGAATGGCGTTCAGGCATTCGCGGCTGTCGTCGAGAACGACGAGAAACTTGCGCATTCATGGCTCCCTGTTTCAATTATCATGACACCGGCGCGCGGCTGTGTCCAGCGCGCGGGCGGGTCAGCATTCTGAGCAACCTGCTGCCTGCCCATGAACCGGCAAGAAGCAGGAGCTGAAGCGCCAAAGCATAGATCAGGGCAAGCGCGGCGATTGCCGCGTTGCTGAGGCGGACCAGTGCGCGGAAGGCGCGGGTCTTGCCCAGCACCTCGACCGTTCGGCGGGTGCCGGGACCTGCGGCCGTGCTCAGCCTTGCCATGCGCGCGGCATCCTCGGCGCTGTCGACATGGCGCAGCAGGACCAGCGCATCGGCGGTTGAGGTGTTGCGCCCGAGGGTGCCGACATTCTGCGTCATCCGCCCCAGATCGGACAGGCGTGCCGTGTCGGTGACCGCCGAGAGCGGGGCGCGGCCAAGCGCGAAATCGGGCATGCGCGACCAGACCACGGGGATGTCGCTGGCGCTGCGCAGGCTGCGCATCAGGCCCGGCGTGAGCGTGCCCAGCCGCCGCGCCAGTCGCAGCATTGTGGCACCGGCCTTGAGGGTGACGGTGCTACCGCCGCTGACCACCACCAACCCCGTGGCGCCCAGCCCGACAACCGCCAGCCCGACTTCCAGCTGGTCCGGCTCTTCGCCGCTCAGCGCCGCCACCGCCGCGCGGCGCAGGGCGTTGATATCGCCCAGCGGGGTCAGCTCAACCGGGACGGCGCAGGCGCCGATCAGCGTGATCGAGGGGCAGGACATTATGTCATAGGCGCAGAGCGCGCAATCGGTGGCGCCGCGCAGCCAGCCTTCCTGCGCGGCCTCAAAAGCGGCGATCTGTTCGGGCAGGGGCGCGGGCAGGGTGATGGCGTGGTCCTGGGCGAGGGCGGTCAGCATGGTGACCCGGTCGCGGTCTTCTTCCGCCAGTGCCTCGGTCAGCCGGGGCAGCAGCCATTCAGGGGTGACGGTGCGGGCGGTCGCCCGCTCCAGCGCCCGTTGCACGTCATGGGTGCTGCGTTCGACAAAGGGCGCGGTGAACGGGGATTGCTGCAGCACGGCCCCGGTACCCAGCGCGGTGCCGCCCATACAGACGGCGGTCACCACGCCGTGCAGCGCCCGGCGCATCAGCGCGTGCTGGCGGCCCAGTCCCAATAAAGCTGGCGTGCGCGTTTCGTCACCGGCCCGATGGGATAGGACACATCATCAAAGGCGGAAACCGGGGTCACTTTGGCCAGATTGCCGGACAGGAACACCTCATCCGCCTTGCGGAAATCATCCAGCGTCAGCACGCATTCGCGCACCTCCATCCCGTCAGCGCGCAGATTGGCGATATGGCGCGCGCGGGTGATCCCGGCCAGAAAGGTGCCGTTGGGGATGGGGGTGAAGACCACGCCATCGCGCACCATGAAGACATTGGCGGTGGCGCTTTCGGCGACATTGCCATGGCTGTCGCAGACCAGCGCATTGCCGAAGCCTTTTGCATTGGCCTCGGCCAGCATCCGCGCGTTGTTGGGATAGAGGCAGCCTGCCTTGGCGTTGACCACCGCATTGTCCAGCGTCGGGCGGCGGAAGCGGGTGGTGGTCAGCGTGGTGGCGGCATCGGGCGCGGGCATCGGGATGTCTTCAAGGCAGATGCAGAAGCCGGTTGCGCCGGGTTTGGGCACGATCCCCAGCGCGCCGCCGTCAAGACCCCAGTACATGGGCCGGATATAGCAGGGCGCGCTGGACCCCTTCAGCCCTTCGCGCACGATGGCGACCATGTCTTCGGTCGAAACCGTGGGCGTCAGCATCAGTGCCTCGGCAGAGCGGTTGATGCGCGCGCAGTGCGCCTCCAGATCCGGGGTCATGCCGTCAAAGAAGCGCGCGCCGTCAAACACCGTGGTGCCAAGCCATGCGCCATGATCGGCGGCGCGCATCACAGGCACATCGCCCTGATGCCATGCGCCTTCAAAATAGGTGCGGATGTTGGTGCCCGTGGCCATGTCGCTGTCCTTCCATGCGTGTTGCGGTGACTAAAGCACCACAGCGCGCGGGCGTCCAGAGGGGGTCAGGCCTCGGCCAGAAGGGCGGCGAGATCAAGGCGCGTGTTGGTCATCTGTATCTGGCCCTGCGCATCGCGCGGCCAGGTGCTTTCGGGGCGGTCGCGGTACAGCTCCACCCCGTTGCCATCGGGGTCGCGCAGATAGATCGCCTCCGAGACACCATGATCGGCGGCGCCGTCCAGCGCGATGCCGGCGGCCAGCACGCGCTTGAGCGCCTGGGCCAGCGCGCGGCGGTCCGGATACAGGATGGCGGTATGGTAAAGCCCGGTATGGCCCAGAGGGGGCGGCGTGGCACCGGCGCTTTCCCAGGTGTTCAGCCCGATATGGTGGTGATAGCCGCCCGCGCCCAGAAAGGCCGCGCCCGGCCCGTAGCGCAGGGTCAGCTCAAACCCCAGCAGATCGCGGTAAAAGGCGATGGCGCGATCAAGATCGGCGACTTTCAGATGGACATGGCCGATTCGCGTCTGGGCGGGGGCAATGGCGGGTTGGCTGGGCATGATGCGCTCTCCGGGTTGGATATGACCCATAGATAGGCCTGCCAAAGGGCGGAGAAAACGGGCAAAAGCGCAGCCCCGCTGTGCGACAGCTCACAACCGGCCCGGTGCTTTCGCTGTGCAGGGGTCGGTTTGACTGAGCCGCAGTTGTGGCGCCCCTGATCAGAGGTTGAACACCCGGCTTGGATGCAGCTCGCCGCCGATATAGACCCCCACCGCAACCGGCTGGCCCTGAAAGCTGGCCCATGCGGTATCGCCGGGCCGGGCCTGCGCGGACAGAACCTGCCCGGGGTTGCCGTTACGCACCCGCACCGCCCCTTCGGCGGTCAGCGGAAGCTGCGGCAGATCGGCCAGCGCCACTTCCAGCGGCAGCAGCCGCGCGTCCAGCTCGGGCGTACCTGCCATCGCCTCGATCTGGTCCAGCGACAGGCCGTCATCGGCCAGAAACGGGCCGGACCATTCGCGCCGCAGCCATGCCACATGCGCATGACACCCCAGCGCCGCGCCCAGATCGCGCGCGATGGAGCGCACATAGCCGCCCTTGCCGCAGACCATGGCAAATTCGGCATGGTCTGCATCCGGATGCGCGGTCATTTCCAGCCGCTCAACGAAGAGCGGGCGCGCGGCCAGCTCCATCGCCTCACCCTCGCGGGCGATGTCATAGGCGCGCTCACCCTCCACCTTCACGGCAGAGAACTGCGGCGGAACCTGCATGATATCGCCGCGAAAGCCCGTCAGCGCGGCTTCGATCTGCGCATCGGTGGGGCGCAGATCGGAGGTTGCGATCACGCTGCCTTCGGCATCATCGGTGGTGGTGGCCTGCCCGAAGCGCACGCAGAACAGATAGCCCTTCATCGCATCGGTGACGAAGGGCACGGTCTTGGTGGCCTCGCCC
This sequence comes from Pararhodobacter sp., assembly GCF_036802785.1. Classification (GTDB taxonomy): domain Bacteria; phylum Pseudomonadota; class Alphaproteobacteria; order Rhodobacterales; family Rhodobacteraceae; genus Pararhodobacter. The sequence goes on along the minus strand of NZ_DAIRVN010000064.1, from coordinate 6,435 downwards.
AGCGCCACGGCCAGGACCCCGGTGGCGGCGGGGTCCAGCGTGCCCGCATGCCCGGCCTTGGCCGCATCCAGCGCGCGCCGCACCCTGGTGACAACAGTGGTCGAGGTCACGCCCGCAGGCTTGTCCACCACCAGCCAGCCATTGATCGCGCGGCCCTTGCGTTTGCGTGCCATATGCCCCCGTGCCCTCTGCTTTACTCAGGGCGCGCGGTCTAGCCCGCCCCGCGCGCACGGGCAAGCCCCAACCGCAAACGGCCCGGACCACAAGCCTGAGGGGCGGGGGGGCTGGACAGTTTCGCCGGGGCGCGTCAGGTTGGGGAAAATGCAACCTGAAGCGAGGCGCATCGCCATGTCCCCTGCCACTTCCGACCGGCCCTGGCATCTGCTGCCAGTCGCGCTGCTTCTGGTGCTCTGGCACGCTGCGCTGGGGTTTGACTATCTCAATGAGCGGTTCCACCTTGTCGCCGATGCGCCCGCCCTGATGGCGGCGCTGCCGCTGGACGCGCTTTGGCTCAAGGTTGTCTGGGCGATGGCGGTCTGGCTGGGGCTGCTGGGCGCGGCGTTTTTGCTGCTTGCCGATGACGCCTCGGTCCTGCTGATCTTTGCCGCTGCGGTCGCCATGCTGGCGGTGCTGGGGGCCTTTGCTGCGGCCGGGGTCACGGTGGCGCTTGCGGGGCCGCTGGCGGTGCCGGGATGGCACGGAATGGTCGCCGCGCTGGCGCTGATGCCGACACTGGGCTGGCTCTATGCGCGCGGGCAGAAGCGGCGCGGTGTGCTGCACTGAACCGCTTGCGAAACGCCTGTGCCTGAAGGGCTTTGCGGCCAACGGGCTGTCTGAACGAAAGGGAGCGCAATGATCCGTCGTAATCTGGCCGAGGCTGTCGGCAACACCCCTCTGATCCGGCTGAACAAGGCCAGCGAGGCCACGGGCTGCGAAATTCTGGGCAAGGCCGAGTTTCTGAACCCCGGCCAGTCGGTCAAGGACCGCGCGGCGCTTTTCATCATCCGCGATGCGGTTGCGCGCGGCGCGCTCAAGCCCGGCGGCACCATTGTCGAGGGGACGGCGGGCAATACCGGGATCGGGCTGGCGCTGGTGGGGTCGTCGATGGGGTTCCGCACCGTTATCGTGATTCCTGAGACGCAGAGCCAGGAAAAGAAGGATATGCTGCGCCTTGCCGGGGCCGAGCTGGTGGAGGTGCCCGCCGCGCCCTACAAGAACCCCAACAACTATGTCCGCTACTCAGGCCGTCTGGCCGAAGCGCTGGCCAAAACCGAGCCGAACGGCGCGATCTGGGCCAACCAGTTCGACAATACCGCCAATCGTCAGGCCCATATCGAAACCACCGGCCCCGAGATCTGGGAACAGACCGGCGGCAAGGTGGACGGGTTCATCTGTGCCGTGGGTTCGGGCGGCACGCTGGCCGGGGTGGCGATGGCGCTTCAGCCAAAGGGCGTGAAGATCGGCCTTGCAGACCCGGACGGTGCGGCGCTGCACAGCTTTTACACCACGGGTGAGCTGAAATCCGAGGGTTCCTCCATCACCGAGGGGATCGGGCAGGGGCGTATCACCGCCAATCTGGAGGGATTCACGCCCGACCATTCCTTCAACATCCCGGACAGCGAGGCGCTGCCGGTGGTGTTTGACCTGCTGGCAGAGGAGGGGCTTTGCCTTGGTGGCTCATCGGGGATCAACATTGCCGGGGCGATGCGCATGGCGCGGGCCATGGGGCCGGGGCATACGATCGTCACGGTTCTGTGCGATTACGGCACGCGCTACCAGTCAAAGCTGTTCAATCCCGCCTTCCTGAAGGATAAGGGATTGCCGGTGCCCGAATGGATGGACCGTGCTGCGCGCACCCTGCCGGATGTGCGCATCGACTGAGGCACATGAAAGCGGGTCTGGCTGGTATGGGTGCTGGTTTACGTCATGCGCTGGCGGTGCTGGCCGGGCTGCGGTTTCTCGCGGCCCTTTTCCTGTTGGCCGTGCTTGTGTCGGCGGGCAGCGCTCAGGCCCAGACCGGCGAGGCCGAGGGCCCGAATTATGCCCTCTGGGATCTGCTTGCCGAGCGCGCCGAAGCCGCCGTGGAAAGTGCCCGGACACCCTCTGCCGAACTGGAGGCCCTGCGCGCAAACGTTGTGGCGTTCCGCCTTCAGTTTCTGGAAACGCAGACCGCCAATCTTGACCGCACCCAGACCCTGCGCGAGCAGATCGCGGCGCTGGGCCCGGTACCCGCCGAGGGTGAGACCGAGGCGCCCGAGATTGCCGCGCGGCGCATTGATCTGAACGAGCGGCTGGCGCAGCGGCAGGCGCCGCTTCTGACCGCCGACGAGGCCTTTCGCCGGGCGGACGGCATCGTGCGCGCCATCGACCGGGTGCTGCGGGAGCGGCAGGCCGATGCGCTGCTGACCCTCTGGCCCACGCCGCTGAACCCGGCCAACTGGTGGGCGGGCGGCAATGTGCTGATCAGCTCGGGCCTGACGGTGTATGGCGAGGTGTATAACGCCTGGCTTGACCCGGCGCGCCGCGAGGAACTGGTCGCGGATCTGCCGATCACGCTGGGCGCGCTGGCGCTGGCCGCGCTTTTGCTGTTGCGCGGGCGGCACTGGATGGAGCAGCTGACCGTGCGCCTGCTGCAAAGCACCGCCATGCTGCGCGGGCGGGTGGTTGCGGCCTTTGTTCTGTCGCTGGCGCAGCTTCTGGTGCCCTTTGTCGGCCTGACGCTGCTTTCCACCGCGATCCAGTCCAGCCGCCTGAGCGGCCCCACTGTCGAGGCGCTGGCCGAAGCGCTGGTCTATGCCGGGATGGTGGTGTTTCTGGCGCGCTGGGTGTCGTTGCAGGTCTTTCCGAAACTGCCTGACCCGGGCCTGCCATTGCGGCTGGAGGATGACGAGCGCCGCCGGGGCCGTGTGCTGGCGCTTGTGCTGGGCGTGACGGTGGCCATCCGGCTGCTGTATGAGCCGCTTATCGCCCCGGACCTGCAGACGGATGCGGCCAATGCGGCGCTGATGTTCCCGCTCGTGGTGCTGGCCGGGTTGTTCCTGTTCCGTATGGGCCGCCTGCTCTGGGGCCATCAGTCGCTGGAGGCCGCCGCCGGGCCTGAAACCTCGGCCAGTTTCTTTGACCGGATGCTGCGGCTGGGCGCCAAGGCGGTGATGGTGCTGTCGGTCGTCGCGGTGGTTTTGGGGGCGGTGGGCTATGTCACCGCAGCCTTGCAGATTGTCATTCCGCTGATCGCCTCGCTTACGCTGGTGGCGGTGACCATCATCCTGCACCGGCTCATCACGGCGATCTATGACGCCGTGGTGGGGGATGATCACGAGGGCGCTTCCGAGGCGCTGGTGCCTGCGCTGGCGGGGATGGCACTGGCGATCATGGCGATGCCGGTGCTGGCGCTCATCTGGGGGGTGCGCGGGACCGAACTGCTGGAACTCTGGGCGCGTTTCCGCGAGGGCTTTACCCTGGGCGAGGCGCGCATCTCGCCCGCCAATATCCTGTCCTTCATTCTGGTCTTCGTGGTCGGCTTCCTGATCACGCGGGCTTTGCAGGGGGCGCTGGCCTCCTCGGTCCTGCCCAAGACGACGATGGAACGCGGCGCGCAGAAGGCGATGGTTTCCGGCGTCGGCTATATCGGGATTGTGGCGGCGGCGCTGGTGGCCTTTTCTACCGCCGGGATTGACCTGTCGGGGCTGGCGATTGTCGCCGGGGCGCTGTCGGTCGGTATCGGCTTTGGCCTTCAGAACATCGTGTCGAACTTTGTGTCGGGCCTTATCCTGCTGATCGAGCGCCCGGTTTCCGAGGGCGACTGGGTTGATGTGGGGCCGGTCACCGGCACGATCAGCCGTATCTCGGTGCGCTCGACGGTGATTGAAACCTTTGATCGTTCCGAAGTGATCGTGCCCAATGCCGACCTGATTTCAAGCTCGGTCACCAATTACACCAAATCCAACAAGACCGGCCGGCTGATCCTTCCGGTGGGTGTGGCCTATGGCACCGACACCCGCCGGGTTGAAGCGCTGCTGCGCGAGATCATCGAGGCCCAGCCGCTGGTGGTGATGAGCCCGCCGCCCAGCGTGCTGTTCATGCGCTTCGGGGGTGATGCGCTGGAGTTTGAGATCCGCGCCATCCTGCGCGATGTCAATTTCAAGCTGCGGGTGATGTCGGATATCAACCATGAAATCGCCCGCCGCTTTGTTGCCGAAGGGATCGAAATTCCCTTCGCGCAGCGCGATATCTGGTTGCGCAACCCTGAGGTGCTGCCGGGCGCCGCGCAGGGTGCCGCTGGTAGCCCCACGGGCGCTGCCGCACCTGCGGCGGCTGCCGGGGGGGCGGCGCTGCTGGCGGGAACCGCGCTGGCAGGAGCACCTGTGGCGGGCTCGGCCGCTGATCCTCGTTCGGCCCCCAGCCCTGAGCTGGAATTTGACAGCGACGACGAGCCGGAAAGCAACAGCGACGAGAATAACGAATGACCGAAGCCCTGTACCGCACCGACCCCTATCTGCGCGACTGTGAAGCGCGGGTGACCGGCCTGACCGAGACCGGCGCGCTGATCGTGGACCGCTCGGTGTTTTATCCGGCGGGCGGCGGCCAGCCGGGCGACAGCGGCAGGCTGGAATGGGACGGCGGCGCGCTGGAGATCACCGATACCGTGAAGGCGGGCGACGCTCTGGCGCTGGTCTGCGATCCGGCAGCGAATGGCCCGGCGACTGGCCAGACCGTTCGGATGGTGCTGGACTGGGACCGCCGCCACCTGCACATGCGCGTCCATACCGCGTTGCATCTGTTGTCGGTGGTGTTGCCCTTGCCGGTGACTGGTGGGTCAATCGGTGCGGGCAAGGGGCGGCTGGACTTCGACATGCCCGAAGCCCGGCGACAAGGACGCGCTGGAAGCGGCGCTGAACGAGCTGATCGCGCGCGACCTGCCGGTGACCGAGGACTGGATCACCGAGGCCGAACTGGCGGCCAGTCCGGGGCTGGTCAAAACCCTGTCTGTCGCGCCGCCGAAAGGGCAGGGAAGGGTGCGGCTGATCCGCATTGGCACAGGCGCCGGTCAGGTGGACCTGCAGCCCTGCGGCGGCACCCATGTGGCGCGCACCGCCGAGATCGGGCGGGTGGCGCTGGGCAAGATCGAAAAGAAGGGCCGCCAGAACCGGCGCGTGACGCTTCTGCTGGTCTAGCGTGGCGCGCCTGACACGGCGCCCGCAGCCCGCGCACCCTTGGCTGTGAGGCGCTTATTCGGCCGCTTCGGCAGGGCGGGGCGGGAAATCAGCGGTGATCTGCTCGGACGGGTCCATCTCGGGCAGACCATCGCGCGAAAGCAGGATGGCCACCGCGCGCGCCGAGGGGATGTGAGAGCAGATGATCATGATCGCCACCATGATCGGCACGGCCAGAAACATCCCCGGCACGCCCCATACCGCGCCCCAGAACGCCATCGCAATGATGATCCCGAAGGACGACACCCGCAGCGTCCGCCCCATCAGCATCGGGTCGATGACCGAGCCCAGCACGAACTGCAACAATCCCACGATCACGAAGATCAGCAGCGCGAAGGCCGGGTCAGTGACCTGAAGATAGGCCACAAGCGCGATCAGGCCGGTGGCGATGATCGAACCGACCGAGGGCAGGTAGTTCAGGATGAAGGTCACGATGCCCATCGCCGCCGCGAATTCCAGCCCGAAGAACACCATCACCAGATAGACCGACAGCCCGGTCACCGCACTGACCCCGGTTTTCACCAGCAGGTAGTGGTTCACGCGCCGGATGATCGAGCGGATGATCAGGCTGATCTGGCGCGCGCGCGTCTTGTCCTGCATCAGGCTTTCGAGTTTGGTATCGAACCAGATGCGCTCGGCAAACAGAAAGCCCACAAACAAAATCACCAGCGTCGTCGCGGAAAGCACGTTGCCCGCCTGCCCGGCAGCGGTGCGGATATAGCCCGACAGCTCGATCGAGCGGATCGAGGCGGCGATCGACGCCTCGGTATCCGGCCCCATCCAGGCGAAGAGGGCGGCAATCGCGCTGACCGCCTGATCGGTATAGGCGATGGTGGTAGTGACCACGGTATTGACCTGCACCAGCACAATCCCGGAAAGCGCCAGCAGGACAGACGAGATCAGCACGAAGGCGGCCATCGAGGCCAGCCAGTTGGTGATCCGCCAGTTACCGATTCTGAGCCGCGAGATGGAGCCGATGGCATCGGTGGTCAGCGAAAAGAGGATGATCGCGATCACCAGCGAGATCAGGATGAAGCGCGCCTGAACGAGCAGGAACAGGATCACCGCAAAGGCGATGATGCCCAGAAGCCACAACTGCAACCGCGAGCGTTCAAACGGCGACAGTTGCGCCGGGGCGCGGTTGTCGTGGGGCTGTTGCGGGGCGGTGGGTGCGCTCATTTCGGGCTTTTCGCTGGGGTGGCGGACAGGCGGCATCCTAGGG
>NZ_DAIRVN010000063.1:0-29083 GCF_036802785.1 Pararhodobacter sp. | reverse complement strand
CCCTCTTGGCCTGCGGCCAATTCACCCCCCAGGATATTTATGAACAGATGAAAGGGGAAGGGGGCGCGTCAAGAGGGCCGGGGCGTCAGTTGCCGTCCTTGAAATCAAGGCCCATTTCGCTGTAGCGCTCGGCCTCTTCCAGCCAGTTGGTGCGGACCTTGACCTGAAGGAACAGATGCACCGGGCGGCCCAGAAACTCGGCGATCTCGACGCGGGCGGCCTGGCTGATACCCTTGATGGTTTCGCCCTTGTGGCCCAGCACGATGCCCTTGTGGCCATCGCGGGCGACATAGATAAGCTGATCGATGCGCACGGAGCCGTCCTTGCGCTCTTCCCAGCTTTCGGTTTCGACCGTCAGCTCATAGGGCAGTTCCTGATGCAGGCGCAGGGTGCATTTCTCGCGCGTCATTTCGGCGGCGATCATGCGCATGGGCAGGTCGGCGATCTGGTCTTCGGGGTAGAGCCAGTGGCCCGGGGGCAGGTTTGTGCCAAGCCAGCTGCGCAGCTTGTCCACACCATGGCCCTTTTCGGCGGAGATCATGAAGGTCTCGGCAAAGGGGAAGGCGGCGTTGAGCTTTTCGGCCAGCGCCAGCAGAACTTCGGCCTTGACCCGGTCAATCTTGTTGATGGCCAGAACCACCGGATGACCGGCCTGCATCCGTTCGCTCAATGTGTCGAGAATGGCCTGAACGCCCTCGGTCAGGCCGCGATGGGCCTCGATCAGCAGGACCACGATATCGGCGTCGGAGGCCCCGCTCCAGGCGGCGGCGACCATGGCGCGGTCCAGTCGGCGGCGGGGGCGGAACAGGCCGGGCGTATCGACGAGGACGATCTGGGCGGGCCCTTCGATGGCGACGCCGCGGATGCGGGCGCGGGTGGTCTGCACCTTGTGGGTGACGATCGACACTTTCGCGCCGACAAGGCGGTTGGTCAGGGTCGATTTGCCCGCATTGGGTTCACCGATCAGGGCGACAAAGCCCGCGCGGGCGTTTTCGGGCGAGCCTGAAGCGTCGGCGGCGGGGTTCTGCGCCGGGATCTCTTCCGGGGTGCCTTCGTGGATGTCTGCGGTCATGGCTTGACCTCCAGTTGTTCAAGGAGCGCGCGGGCGGCGGCCTGTTCGGCCTGACGTTTAGAGCCTGCGGTGGCGCTGCCCGCCATGCCGTCGGCAAGGCGCACCTCGATGGTGAAGATCGGTGCGTGGGGCGGCCCCTCGCGGTTGATCTCAAGATAGGCGGGCGGCGCTTCGCCGCGGGCCTGAACGAATTCCTGCAGTGCGGTCTTGGGGTCGCGCGCATCCAGCTCGTCGCTGCCAAGCCGGTCAGCCCAGTGGTTCAGAATGACGCTGCGGGCGGCATCCAGCCCGCCATCAAGATAGACGGCGGCAAGCACGGCCTCCATCGCGTCACCCAGAAGGGTATCCTTGCGCCGCCCGCCGGTGAGCATTTCCGAGCGCCCCAGCCGCAGCACATCGCCCAGCCCGATATCGCGCGCGATATCGGCGCAGGTTTCCTTGCGCACCAGTGCGTTGTAGCGCGGGGCAAGCTGGCCCTCGGTGGCGCCGCGGTCGGCCTTGAGCAGGGTGTCGGCCATGACCAGACCCAGAACGCGGTCGCCCAGAAACTCCAGCCGCTGGTTGTCTGGCCGGGTTTTGGACGCGATCGAGGAATGGGTCAGCGCGCGGGCCAGAAGTTCAGGCCGGGTGAAGCGATGCCCGAGGCGTTCGGCAAAGGCCAGCAGTTCGGCCGAGACCTTCATCACTGAATCCGGTGGTAGAAGCGGTCGCTTCGCCATGTCCAGAAAGCCAGCATGGAGGCGCCCGCCGACGAGAACATCACCCGGTCCGCGCGCCCGATCAGGTGATCGAAGGGCACGAAACCCACGCCGCCGATGTTGCGCGGTGCGCGGCTGTCGACCGAGTTGTCGCGGTTGTCGCCCATGAAGAAGAAATGCCCCTCAGGCACGGTATAGAGGGGCGTGTTATCGGCAAAGCCGCGTTCCTCGATGTTGAGGACCGGAAACTGGCGCCCGCCGGGCAGGGTCTCGATGTAGCGCGATTTGGTGCAGGCGCCCCCCTGACCGACCGGCGCATTCTCGCAGCGCGGATACTGCCCGGCAGAGCCCTGACGCTCATAGGTTTCGGTAAAGACGCCGTCAGGTTCCTGCGGGATCGCCTCGCCATTGAGGTAAAGCACGCCTTCGCGCATCTGCACCGTGTCACCGGGCAGGCCGATCAGGCGCTTGATATAGTCGGCGCCGGAGACGGGGTGGCGGAAGACGACGACATCGCCGCGCTCAGGCTCGGAGCCGAGGACGCGGCCGGAAATGGGGCAGAGGCCAAAGGGGCAGGACCAGCGCGAATAGCCGTAGGCCATCTTGTTCACAAAGAGGAAATCGCCGATCAGCAGCGTTTCCTTCATCGAACCCGAGGGAATCCAGAAAGGCTGGAAGAAGAGCGTGCGGAACAGACCCGCGATCACCAGCGCCCAGACGATGGTTTTCACCGATTCGATCCAACCTTCGCTTTTGCCGCTTGCGCTGTTCATGCTGTGCCCGCCCTGCCGGAATCCACAAAAAATGCCGCGCCCCGCAGGGAGCGGCAGTCAGGGCGCTTCATGCGGTGCCGGGGGGCGCGTGTCAAGCGGTGCGCCCCCGCATCCTGCCTCAGCCGACGATCGTGGCCTCGGTCGCGGCGCGCAGATCGGCCTCGCTGACACCCTCGGCGCATTCGACAATCTTCAGCCCGCCCTCGACCACATCCAGCACACCGAGATTGGTGATGATGCGGTTGACCACGGCCTTGCCGGTCAGCGGCAGGGTGCAGGCCTGAAGCACCTTCGATTCACCGGCCTTGTTGGTGTGGTCCATGACCACGACCACCCGTTTGACACCGGCCACCAGATCCATCGCGCCGCCCATGCCCTTGACCAGCTTGCCGGGGATCATCCAGTTCGCCAGATCGCCGTTTTCGGCCACTTCCATCGCGCCCAGAATCGCCATGGCGATCTTGCCGCCACGGATCATGGCGAAGCTTTGGGCGCTGTCGAAATAGGCGGTGTGCGGCAGCGCCGTCACGGTCTGTTTACCCGCGTTGATCAGGTCAGGATCGACCGCGTCTTCGGTGGGGAAGGGGCCGATGCCCAGCATCCCGTTTTCCGATTGCAGCGTGACGTTCACCCCTTCGGGGATGTAGTTGGCCACGAGTGTGGGGATGCCGATGCCAAGGTTGACATACATCCCGTCTTCAAGTTCGAGCGCCGCGCGGGCGGCCATCTGGTTGCGGTCCCAAGCCATGGTCAAACCCTCCTTCAAGCCTTGCGCACGGTGCGCTGTTCAATCCGCTTTTCATGCTCGCCCTGAATCAGGCGGTGCACATAGATGCCGGGCAGGTGGATGTTGTCAGGGTCAAGGCTGCCGGCGGGCACAATTTCCTCAACCTCAAGCACACAGACCTTGCCGCATGTCGCGGCGGGCGGGTTGAAATTGCGCGCGGTCTTGCGGAACACGGCGTTGCCGGTGGTGTCGGCCTTCCAGGCCTTGACGATGGACAGATCGGCCACGATCCCGCGTTCAAGAACATAGGTCTCGCCGTCAAAATCCTTGAGTTCCTTGCCCTCGGCGATGACGGTGCCGACGCCGGTTTTGGTATAAAAGCCGGGAATGCCCGCGCCGCCTGCGCGCATGCGCTCGGCCAGCGTGCCCTGCGGGTTGAATTCCAGCTCCAGCTCACCCGAAAGATACTGCCGCATGAATTCGGCATTTTCGCCGACATAGGACGAGATCATCTTTTTCACCTGCCGGGTCTGGAGCAAAAGCCCCAGCCCGAAATCATCGACGCCCGCGTTGTTGGAGGCCACGGTCAGATCTTTGGTGCCCGCGTCACGGATTGCAGCGATCAGAAGCTCGGGAATGCCGCACAGGCCAAAGCCGCCCGCCGCGATTGTCATTCCGTCAAACAGAAGCCCGTCCAGGGCCTCGGCGGCGGAGCCGTGGATTTTCTGCATGATGTTCCCCGCATTCTTTGCGACGCCCGTTGTGGCGTGGCGCTGGTGCGAAGTCAATCATTACGCGCCCGTGGCGTTGTTTCAGGGGCGCAGAAAAGGGGGGCTTTCCGCCCCCCTCGGGGCCTGCGGCCCCTCACCCCCCGAGGATATTTTCGAACAGATGAGGGGGGTCAGCTCTCGTCCTGATCGCCGGCAGTCTTGGGCTTTGCTGCGGCCTTGGCCTTTGGTGCGGCTTTGGGTTTTGCCGGGGCCTTGGGTTTTGCGGCTTTGGTGGTGGTTTTCGCCGTCGTCTTGGAGGCCGCTTTCGCCTTGGCAGGGGCCTTTGCTTTCGCCGGGGCTTTCTTGCCCTTGCCCGATTTCCCCGCCTTGGCCGCGATCAGTTCGAGCGCCTGTTCCAGCGTCACCTCCTCGGGCGTCATTTCGCCGGGGAGGGTAGCGTTGACCTTCTCCCATTTGACATAGGGGCCATAGCGCCCGGCCATGACCTGCACCGGCCCGCCGCTGGGGTGATCGCCCAGCGAACGCAGCGGAGCGGCGGCGCTGGCACGGGGGCCGCGGCTGGCCTTGGCGGCGAGCAGTTCGACCGCGCGGTTCATGCCGATGGTGAAAACCTCGTCAACCTCGGGCAGGTTGGCATAGGTGCTGTTGTGCTTCACATAGGGGCCGTAGCGCCCGATCGCAGCCTCGATCGGCGCGCCGTCTTCGGGGTGATGGCCCACATGGCGCGGCAGGTTCAGCAGCGCCAGCGCGCGCTCCAGATCAACCGTTTCGGGCGCCCAGCCCTTGGGCAGGCTGGCGCGGGGCGGTTTGGGCACCTCGGCGGTGGCCTCGCCGCGCTGGACATAGGGGCCGAAGCGGCCGGTGCGCAGAGAGATCGGATCGCCCTGATCATGGCCCAGCAGCTTGCCTTCGCCCGACAATTCGCCGTCGCCCTCTTCGCCGGCGAGGGGCCGGGTGTAGCGGCAATCAGGATAATTGTTGCAGCCGATGAAGGCCCCGCCCGAACGTGAGGTTTTCAGATGCAGCCGCCCGACGCTGCAGGTGGGGCAGGAGCGCGGGTCCGAGCCGTCGGCGCGCGGCGGGTAGAGATGCGGCGAGAGAACCTCGTCGATCTTGTCGAGCACCTCGGTGATGCGCAGATCGGCGGTCTCGGCAATGGCGGCGGAGAAGTCGCGCCAGAAGCGGGCGAGCACTTCCTTGTAATCGCGGTTGCCTGCCGAGACGTCATCCAGCTGCTCTTCCAGGTCGGCGGTGAAATCGTATTCCAGATATTTGCGGAAGTAATTGACCAGAAACACCGTCACAAGCCGCCCCTTGTCTTCGGGGATCAGGCGGTTCTTGTCCTTGCGGACATAGCCGCGTTCCTGAATGGTGCTGACGATGCTGGCATAGGTGGAGGGGCGGCCGATGCCCAGCTCTTCCATGCGTTTGACCAGCGTGGCTTCGGTATAGCGGGCAGGCGGCTGGGTGAAATGCTGCTGACCCAGCACCGCGCCGCCATCATCCAGCACCGCCCCGGCAATGCACTGCATGCCGCTGGCCGTGCTTTCCAGCACCGAATCATCCTTGCCCGCCAGTCTGGCGAAAGCCTCGGACTGCGCGCCGCGCTCCAGTGCGGCAGCTTCGCCCTGCATGATCTGCGGCAGGCGCTTGTCGTCGTCATCGGCGATGTCGTCGCGGCCTTCCTCGTAGATTTTGAGAAAGCCGTCGAACAGCACCACCTGCCCGGTGGCGCGCAGGCCGACCTGGCCATCGCGGCTGGCGATATCGACGGTGGTGCGCTCCATCCGGGCGGCTTCCATCTGGCAGGCGATCGTGCGTTTCCAGATCAGATCATACAGGCGGCGCTGGTCGGCATCGGTCAGGCGCAGCTTTTCAGGGCCGGTCGCCATATCGGTGGGGCGGATACATTCATGCGCTTCCTGCGCGTTCTTGGCCTTGTTCTTATACATGCGCGGCGATTTCGGCACATAGTTCGCGCCAAAGCGGCGGGCGATTTCATCGCGGGCCGCCATCACGGCTTCGGGCGCCATGTCGATGCCGTCGGTCCGCATATAGGTGATCAGACCGGCCTCGTAGAGGCGCTGGGCGGCGGACATGCATTGCTTCGCGCCCATGCCGAATTTTCGGCTGGCTTCTTGCTGCAAAGTTGAGGTCATGAAAGGAGCCGAGGGGTTGCGGCTGGCGGGCTTGGCCTCGACCGACTGAACGAACAGATCGCGTTTGTGCACGGCCTCAACGGCGATTTCCGCGGATTCTGCTGTGGGCAGGTCGAATTTGTCCAGTTTCTTGCCGCCGAGGCTGACCAGCCGGGCACTGAAACCCTGACCGCGCGGGGTGGTCAGGGCGGCGGTGACCGACCAGTATTCCTGCGCGCGGAATGCCTCGATCTCCATCTCGCGTTCGACGATCAGGCGCAGGCAGACCGATTGCACCCGGCCCGCCGATTTGGCGCCCGGAAGCTTGCGCCACAGCACCGGCGAGAGGTTGAAGCCGACAAGATAGTCAAGCGCGCGGCGGGCGAGATAGGCGCGCACCAGTTCCATATCGACGGCGCGCGGGTTCTTCATCGCCTCGGTCACCGCCGTTTTGGTGATGGCGTTGAACACCACGCGCTGGACCGGCGTGTCCTTGTTGATGGCGCGGGATTTGGCGAGCGCTTCGGTCAGGTGCCATGAGATGGCCTCGCCTTCACGGTCAGGGTCGGTCGCGAGGATCAGGGCGTTGTCGTCCTTGAGCGCGTCGGTGATGGCGCGAAGATGTTTGCGGCTGTCCGCCGCCACCTCCCATTTCATGTCGAAATCGTTGTCGGTATCGACCGACCCGTCCTTCGGCGGCAGGTCGCGCACATGGCCGAAAGAGGCCAGAACGGTGTAGCCGGGGCCGAGATACTTGTTGATGGTCTTGGCCTTTGCGGGCGACTCGACGACGACGACTGCCATATAAACCTCTGATTAAAAACGATACTTTTTCCCCGGGTGCGGGGGTGAAGACCGGTTTGCGCGGGGCATAGATGGGGCGGAATGCCCGGTGATGTCAATCTGGTGCGGTTGGGCAGGCCATTCCGGGCGGTGAAACGGCCTGCAACCGGGGCAGGAAAGGGGGGCGCTGCCCCCCTCGCGCGTGCCGCGCTCACCCCCCGGCGTATTGAGGGCAAGATGAAGGGGCCTTGTCTAGGTTTTTGCCAGCAGCCCGCCGGGCTGACGCTGCACACGTCCGTCAAGTTCGAGGAACAGAAGGGCAGGGGCGATGGTTGCGGCGGGCAGGGCGAGATCGCGGATCAGCTGATCTTCGGCCAGCGGTGCAGGGCCAAGGCGGTCAAGGATCAGGCGGTGAAGGGTGAGGGTGTCCGGCGCGCGCTGGCGGGCCGGGGGCGGCGGGGCGGCGGCGGACGGCGCGGCAGAGTGCGGTGCGGATCGCGGACCGGGTCGGGGGCTGACCGGCTGGATGGTATGCGGGTTGCTTTGCGCGGGGCCCACGGCCTCAAGCACATCGCCGGTGTCGCGCACCAGCCGCGCCCCCTCACGGATCAGGGCGTTGCAGCCCGCGGCGCGCGGGTCCAGCGGGTGGCCGGGCACCGCCAGCACCTCGCGCCCCTGTTCAAGGGCATCGCGCGCGGTGATCAGGCTGCCAGACCCCTCTGCCGCCTCGACCACCACGGTGGCCAGCGCGAGCCCGGCAATGATGCGGTTTCGGCGGGGAAAATGGCGGGCCTGCGGTTGCAGCCCCATGGGTTGTTCGGAGAGGCGCAGGCCCTGATCGGCGATCGCGGCGGCCAGCGCAGCGTTCTCAGCCGGATAGACATGATCGACGCCGCCCGCCATCACCGCGATGGTGCCGGTTTTCAGCGCCGCGCCATGGGCGATGGTGTCGATGCCGCGCGCAAGGCCGGAGACGACGGTGAAGCCGCTGTGGCCCAGCCCCTCAGCCAGTTTGCGCGCGGTGCGCTGGCCCAGGCTGGAGGCGTTGCGCGCGCCGACAACGGCGATGCAGGGCTGGGCCAGCGGATTGCCGCGCCCCAGCGCCCAGAGGACGGGCGGGGCATCGCTGATGCTGGCAAGGGCCTGCGGGTAGTCCGGCGCGCCAAGGCACAGCAGCCGGGCACCGGCCCTGAGGCCCGCGTGGTATTCGCGCAGGGCCTGATCGGCGGGACAGGGCGTGTAGCTGCTCAGGCCCGAGGCGCGGGCGATGGTGGGAAGGGCATCAAGCGCGGCGCTGGCGCAGCCGTGTTCCGCGATCAGCCGGGCAAAGGTGCCGGGACCCACGCGATACGAGCGAATGAGACGAAGCCACGCCAGACGATCTTCTTCCGTGGTGGGTGGGGTGAAGGGTGTGGGAGAAGAAAGTGAATTCCCGTCCATTGCAACCTCGCCTCATTCGATTCGTAGATTGCGGCGATAAGGTTAACAGCTGGTAAAGATCCCCGGGCGGCGAAGAAATAATATCCGGCGGAAGCACAGCGCGGCGAGCAGGCCCCAGGCTGCGGCGATGACCACGCCGTGAAACAGGGCGCCCGCCACGCCCCCAGCCCCCGGACCGAGCGCGGCAAAGCTTCCCCAGCCGCCTGCACCATTGCGCAGCAGCCACCAGACCGGGGCCAGCGCCAGCAACACCCCCACCCAGGATAGAATCGGTGAGAAGATCAGGAGATAGCCCAGCAGATAGAGCGCGACCAGCAGGCGGGGCAGCTCGACCGGGTCAGGGGGGTTGACGCCTGCGCTGGCGAGATAAGCAAGCCCGGCCAGCCCCAGCCCCAGCGGCACGGTGCCCAGCCACACCACGACCGAGGCCAGGGCCCAGTCGCGCCGGTTCAGGAGCCGGTCACCCGCCGGCTGCGAGCGCCAGACGGCCATCAGGCAACGCCGCCCACCGTCAACCCTCCGATCAGCAGGCTGGGCTGGCCCACGCCCACCGGCACCCATTGCCCGGCCTTGCCGCAATTCCCCATGCCGGGATCAAGCGCCATGTCATTGCCGATGCCGCGCACGTTCTTCAGGGCCGTCGGCCCGTCGCCGATGAGTGTGACACCCTTGACCGGGGCGCCGATCTGCCCGTTTTTCACGCGATACGCCTCGGTGCAGCTGAACACGAACTTGCCGTTGGTGATATCAACCTGCCCGCCGCCAAAGCCCACGGCAAAGATACCGTCGCGCATCTCGGCGACCAGCGCGGCCGGGTCGGCATCGCCGCCCAGCATATAGGTGTTGGTCATGCGCGGCATCGGCGCGTGGGCATAGCTTTCGCGCCGTCCGTTGCCGGTGGCGGCCACGCCCATCAGCCGGGCGTTCTGACGGTCCTGCATGAAGCCGGTCAGGATCCCGTCCTCGATCAGCACATTGCGCGCCGAGGGCGTGCCCTCGTCATCAATGGTGAGGGAGCCGCGCCTGTCGGGCAGGGTGCCGTCATCCAGCACGGTCACGCCGGGGGCGGCCACGCGCTGGCCCAGCAGCCCGGCGAAGGCCGAGGTTTTCTTGCGGTTGAAATCGCCCTCCAGCCCGTGGCCCACGGCTTCGTGCAGCAGGATGCCGGGCCAGCCGGGGCCCAGAACCACATCCATCATCCCGGCCGGTGCCGGTTCAGCGGTGAGGTTGACCACGGCGATGCGCAGGGCTTCGCGCGCAACGCCCTGCCAGTGGCCGCTTTCCAGCAGCGCCGTCAGCCCGGCACGCCCGCCACCACCTGCCGAGCCGCTTTCGCGCCGCCCATCCTGTTCGACAATGACCGAGATATTGAGCCGCGACATAGGGCGGATATCGGTCAGAATGCCGCCTTCGGGACGCAGGATCACCACCTCCTGCAGCGAGGCTGAAAGCGAGGCCGAGACCTGCATCACCCGTGCATCAAGCCCGCGCAGGTAATCATCTATGGCGCGCAGGGTGTCGATCTTGGCGGGGAAGCTGGCATCAAGGATGGGGTCGGCATCGGTGTAAAGGCGCGCGTTGGTGCCTGCGGGAGGGGCGGCCAGAGTGCCGCCGCCGCCGCCCACCGCCAGCCGCGCGGTGGCGGCGGCGCGTTTCACCGCAGCCTCGGTCAGGTGGGTTGAATGGGCATAGCCCGCAACCTCGCCGCGCACGGCGCGCAGGCCAAAACCCTCGGCGGCATCAAAACCGGCCGAGCGGATGCGCCCGTCATCGAGCACAAGTGATTCGGAACGCCGGCGCTCAAGGAACAGCTCGCCGTCGTCGGCACCTGCCACGGCATCGCGCAAAATCGCCAGGGCGCGGGTCTGGTCAAGATCGGTTTCAAAGGGGCGGAACCTGTCCGGGGCGGGACGGGTGACGGGTTCGGGCGGCATGGCGGTCCTCTCAGAAAACGGCGCGTCTTTGATTTGGGTCAACTGGCGGCGAACTGACGCAGCACCAAGACTTGTCCTGACGATGCTAATATGGTTTTAGGAGGATTGGAAACCGCCGATTTCCGAACCTGCCTTTGCTTCAGCCTCCGGGGCCGGACAAAAGGCAGGGACGGGCGGCGGAAGGACGAATGACGGTCGACGTGCCGCGCTTTATACGGGAACAACAGATGCACCTTACAAAAGACCTTACCCGTGTCGTCACGCGTATCGCGGGAACGGCGCTGGCCATGGCCGTAGCCGGGCAGGCGATGGCACAGGATCTGCCGTTTCGCGGCGAGCCGCAGCCGGGCGAGATGAGCCTGCAGCCGCCCGCGACCTCGCTGATGCGCGAGTTGGTCTGGCTGGACAACATGCTGCTCTGGATCATTGCGCCGATCACGGTTTTCGTGACCGGGCTTCTTATCTGGGTGATCGTGTTCCACAACCGCCGCGCCAACCCCGTGCCTGCACGCTTCACGCACAACTCGCCGCTGGAAGTGGCATGGACCGTGGTGCCGATCCTGATTCTGGTCTTCATCGGCTCGTTCAGCGTTCCGGCGCTGTTCCGCCAGCAGATCATGCCTGAGGCCGAAGTCACCATCAAAGTGACCGGCTACCAGTGGTTCTGGGGCTACGAATATGTGGACCATAATGTCGAATTCAACAGCTTCATGCTGCAGCGCGATGAGCTGGAGGAATACGGCTATGAGCAGCGCCATTTCCTGCTGGCGACCGACACCGCGATGGTTGTTCCCGTGGGCCGCAACGTGCTGGTGCAGGTGACCGGGGCTGACGTTATCCATTCCTGGACGATCCCGGCCTTTGGCGTGAAGCAGGACGGGGTGCCGGGGCGTCTGGCGCAGCTGTGGTTCAATGTCGATGAGCCGGGCATCTATTTCGGCCAGTGCTCGGAGCTGTGCGGGCAGGCCCATGCCTTCATGCCGATCACCGTGCGCGCCGTGCCCGAGGCCGATTACATCGCCTGGCTTGAAGGCGAAGGTGCCGAGAACCTGGCGCTGGCGCCGGGCTATGACCAGATCCGCGGCGCTGTCGAACTGGCTGCCGTCGAGGACTGAGACTGACAGGCGGGCGTGGTGTGGTCCTTGCGGCCTTGCCGCGCCCAACCCATCTTGAGGACGTAATGAGCGACATTCGAGCAGAAATAGCGGGCGGCGAGACCGGGACCGGCGAGGCCGGGTTCGGCGATTATGTCCAGCTGCTGAAGCCGCGGGTGATGTCGCTTGTGGTGTTCACGGCGCTGGTCGGCCTTCTGGTTGCGCCGGTCCGGCTGCACCCTATGGAGGCGCTGGCGGCGATCATCTTCATCGCATTGGGTGGCGGGGCTGCGGGCGCGCTGAACATGTGGTGGGATGCCGATATCGACCGGCTGATGAAGCGCACCGCCAAACGGCCCATCCCCGCAGGCTCCATCGCCCCCGGCGAGGCGCTGGGGCTGGGGCTGGCGCTGTCAGGCCTGTCGGTGCTCATGCTGGGGCTGGCCGCGAACTGGCTGGCGGCGGGCCTGCTGGCCTTCACCATCTTTTTCTATGCCGTCGTCTATACGATGTGGCTGAAGCGCCTGACGCCGCAGAACATCGTCATCGGCGGCGCCGCGGGGGCCTTTCCGCCGATGATCGGCTGGGTGGTGGCGACCGGCAGCGTCAGCCTTGAAGCGGTTCTGATGTTCGCTCTGATTTTCATGTGGACGCCACCGCATTTCTGGGCGCTGGCGCTGTTCATGAACAGCGACTATTCCAAGGCGAAGGTGCCGATGCTGACGGTCACCCATGGCCGCCGTGTGACGCGGGCGCATATCATCGTCTATACGCTGGCGCTGGTGCCGGTGGCGCTGGGCGTAGGCCTCACCTCGATCGGCGGGCCGGTTTATCTGGCGCTGGCGCTGGTTCTGAACGCGGTCTTCGTGTTGGGTGCCTGGCGCATCTGGCGCCGCACGGAAGAGGCCGCCGAGGCCGATGGCTACCGCGTTGAAAAACGCTTTTTCACCTTCTCGCTGGCCTATCTCTTTGGCCATTTCGCGGGCTTCCTGATCGAGGCGACGCCCTGGGCGGGCGCCTTGCGGGCTCAATTCGCATTCTGGGGGGCATGATGGCCATCACCCGTGATCACGAACTGCACAAACGTCGCCTGGGCCGCAATGTCGGCGTGGGTCTGGTGCTTGTGGCGTTCATCTTTCTTGTTTTCGGCCTGACCATTGCAAAGGTTCAGCGGGGCGGAACGGTCGAGGCTTTTGACCACACCTATCGCCCGGCGCTGGACCCTGCTGTCCGGCCTCTGAGCGGGGGCGGCGAATGATCGGCTGGTGGCGCAATCTGACGGGTATTCAGCGCACGGCGGCACAGGCGACCGGTGTTGTGGTGGTCATGGCCGGGCTCGGCTGGGCCTCGGTTCCGCTCTATGACCTGTTCTGCCGGGTGACCGGCTATGGCGGCACCACGCAGGTGGGTTCCGGGTCGGACCGGGTGCTGGAGCAGACCGTCAGGGTGCGTTTCGATGCCTCGGTCGCGCGGGATTTCCCGTGGGAATTCCGGCCTGTGCAACGCACCATGGATATCCGGCTGGGAGAAGTGGGGATCGCCTTTTACGAGGCCTACAACCCTATGGACGAGCCCATCGCCGGCACTGCCAGCTACAACGTGGCGCCCTATGATGCGGGCCTCTATTTCACCAAGATCGACTGCTTCTGCTTCCAGTATCAGGTGTTGCAACCGGGCGAACGGGTAGAGATGCCCGTGACCTTCTATGTCGACCCCGATATGCTGGATGACCGGGATGCGCGCGATACGCATACGATCACGCTGTCCTATACCTTCCACCGGACCGAGATACCCGCCGCCGATCTGGCGGCGCTGGGCAGCCGGGCCGTGGACGGCGGGACAAACTGAGAACCGGCGCCCGCACGGCGCCAGAATAACAAGGGGCCGCGCAAGCGGTGCACAAAGGGAAAGTCTGAGGGAACCCACCATGGCGCATGAAAAGAACCACGATTACCATATTCTGCCGCCGTCCATCTGGCCGTTCATTGCCGCGGTTTCGGCCTTTGTCATGCTGGCCGGCGCCGTCCTGTGGATGCATGATACCGGCCCCTGGATTTTCCTCATGGGGCTGGTGGGTGTGCTCTATGTCATGTTCGCCTGGTGGAGCGATATTGTCGTCGAAAGCCACACCGGCGACCATACGCCGGTGGTGGTGATCGGCCTGCGCTACGGCTTCATCCTGTTCATCATCTCGGAAGTGATGTTCTTTGCCGCATGGTTCTGGAGCTTCTTCAAACACGCGCTCTACCCCATGCATCCCGAAGGGCTGAGCCCGGCCATTGACGGTGTCTTCCCGCCCGCCGGGATCGAAACCTTTGACCCCTGGCACCTGCCGCTGATCAACACGCTGGTGCTGCTGCTGTCCGGTTGCGCGGCGACCTGGGCGCACCATGCCATCGTGCATGAGAACAACCGCAAGGATCTGAAGACCGGGTTGCTGATTGCCGTGGTTCTGGGGGTGATCTTCACCGCCTTGCAGGCCTATGAATACAGCCACGCCGCCTTTGGTTTCGCGGGCAATATCTATGGCGCGAATTTCTTCATGGCGACCGGCTTCCATGGTTTCCACGTCGTCATCGGCACGGTTTTCCTGTTCGTGTGCTACATGCGGGCACGGGCAGGGCACTTCACGCCTGAGCGCCATGTTGGTCTGGAAGCAGCGGCCTGGTACTGGCACTTTGTCGATGTGGTCTGGCTGTTCCTGTTCGCGTCGATCTACGTCTGGGGCCAGTAGGTTCGATTGTCGGCGTTTCGCCTGTGGCGAATGTGGCGGGGGGCTGTCTGCCCCCCGTCCCCGTTTCACGGGGACTCCCCCCGAGGATATTTTTGAACAGATGAAGGGGCGCGGGGCGCGGAAATGGCACGGCTGATCCTTCCATTGATATTCGGTATTGCCGGGGTGGCGGTGCTGATGGCGCTGGGTTTCTGGCAGCTTTCGCGGCTGGATGAGAAGCAGGTGGTCATCGCCGAGATTGAAGCGCGGATCGGCGCGGCGCCGGTCGCGCTGCCCGATGCGCCCGAGGAGGCGCGCGACCGCTATCTGCCGGTTCATGTTGAGGGGCAGTATACCGGCGAGGCCGCGCATGTGCTTTCCAGCCAGCGCGAGCAGGGCACCGGCAGCCGGGTGATTGCCGTTCTTGAGACCAGCGCGGGGCGGCGGGTTCTGGTGGATCGCGGGTTTCTGCCCGATGCCGCGCGGGGGAGCGCCGATCTCGCCAGCGGCCCGGTGAGGGTTGCCGGCAATCTGCACTGGCCGCGCGATACCACAGATTCGACGCCGCCGCCGGATATGGGGCGCGGGCTGTGGTTCTCGCGCGCGGTGGCGCCCCTGGCCGCGCATCTGGGCACCGAGGAGGTGTTGATCGTGGCGCGTCAGGACGGCGCTACGGTGCCCGGCCTGACCACGATGCCGGTCGCCACAATCGACATTCGCAACGATCATCTGGAATATGCGATCACATGGTTTCTGCTGGCGCTTGTCTGGGCAGGGATGACAGGGTTTCTTCTGTGGCGTATCAGGCGCGGGACGGCGTGAGGGGAATTTCCATGCACTACATTTCCACCCGGGGCGGGGCACCCGAACTGAGCTTTGAGGCGGCGATGCTGACCGGGCTGGCGCGCGACGGCGGCCTGTATGTGCCCGCCTCGGTGCCGGTCATGGCCACAGCCGATATCGCGGCGCTTGCCGGGCAGAGCTATGAAGAGATCGCCTTCCGGGTGATGTGGCCGTTCATCGGCGAGACCTTCACCGAGGCCGAGTTCCGCAGCCTGATCGCACAGGCCTATGCCGGCTTCGGTCATCCGGCGCGCGCGCCGCTGCGCCAGCTTGCGCCGAATCATTTTCTGCTGGAGCTGTTCCACGGCCCCACGCTGGCGTTCAAGGATTTCGCCATGCAACTGATCGGCCAGCTGTTTCAGGCAGCGCTTGGCCGGTCGGGCGAGCGGGTGACGATTGTCGGCGCCACCTCAGGCGATACCGGGTCAGCGGCGATCGAGGCGTTCAAGGGGCTGAGCAATGTCGATGTGTTCATCCTGTTCCCGCATGGCCGCGTCTCCGAGGTTCAGCGCCGCCAGATGACCACGCCCGATGAGGCCAATGTCCATGCCATCGCCGTGGAGGGGGATTTTGACACCTGTCAGGGCCTGCTCAAGGACATGTTCAACGATTTCGCCTTCCGCGACCGGGTGAGGCTGGCGGGGGTCAACAGCATCAACTGGGCGCGGGTGCTGGCGCAGGTGGTCTATTACTTCTCGGCGGCGGTGTCGTTGGGCGCGCCGCACAGGGCGGTCAGCTTCACTGTGCCCACGGGCAATTTTGGCGATATTTTCGCGGGTTACATCGCGCGGGCCATGGGGCTGCCGATTGAACAACTGGTGATCGCCACCAATCAGAACGACATCCTGCACCGCTGCCTGACCGGCGGCGAATACCGCACCGAGGGGGTTTTGCCCTCGATCAGCCCGTCGATGGATATTCAGGTGTCATCGAATTTCGAGCGTGTTCTCTTTGACGCCTATGGCCGTGACGGGCGGGCGGTTGCGCAGCTGATGGATGAGCTGAAAACCAGCGGCGGCTTCAGGGTCAGTCAGGGGGCGCTGGAAACGCTGCGCGCCACCTTCGCCTCAGGCCGGGTGAGCGAGGATGAGACGCGCGCCACCATCGCGCGGATGCAGCGCGAGACGGGCGAGGTGCTTTGCCCGCATTCGGCAGTCGCCGTGGCGGTGGCCGAAGCGCATCTGACCGGCGCGCCGATGGTGACGCTGGCGACAGCCCATCCGGCCAAGTTCCCCGATGCCGTCGAGCAGGCCACCGGCACGCGCCCGGCCCTGCCGCCGCGCATGGCGGGCCTTTTTGAGCGGCCGGAGCGGGTGGTGCGGATGGAAAATGACCGGCAGGCGCTTCAGGCGCTGATTCTGGAACGGACGGGGGCCTGATGGTCAGGGTTACAACGCTTCCCAATGGCTTTCGCATTGTCAGCGAAGCGATGCCGGGCCTTGCCTCGGCCGCGGTGGGGATATGGGTGCAGGCAGGCGCGCGCCATGAGCGGCCCGAGGAAAACGGCATCGCGCATTTCCTTGAGCATATGGCGTTCAAGGGCACCAAACGGCGCAGCGCCTTGCAGATTGCCGAGGAAATCGAGGATGTGGGCGGCTATATCAACGCCTATACCTCGCGCGAGACCACGGCCTATTACGCCCGTGTGCTGGAGGCCGATGTGCCGCTGGCGCTGGATGTGGTGGCCGATATCGTGCTCAATCCTGCCTTTGACGCCCGCGAGATCGAGGTGGAGCGCCATGTCATCCTGCAGGAAATCGGCCAGGCGCTGGACACGCCCGATGACGTGATCTTTGACTGGCTGCAGGAGGCCACCTACCCTGATCAGGCGCTGGGGCGGCCCATTCTGGGCCCCTCTGAGCGGATTGCGGGCTATGGCGAGGGTGATCTGCGCGGCTTTGTCGCCAGCCATTACGGGCCGGGCCAGATGATTCTGGCGGCTGCCGGGGCGGTTGATCATGACCGGCTGGTCGAGCTGGCGGGCGGCTATTTCGGCCATCTGGCGCCCCTGATCATGCCCGATGCCGAGCCTGCGCGCTTTGTCTGCGGCGAGCGGCGTGAAGTGAAGCGGCTGGAGCAGGCGCATTTCGCACTGGCGATCGAGGCGCCGGCCTTCAAGCACAAGGATGTCTACACCGCGCAGATTTTCGCGGGCATTCTGGGGGGCGGCATGTCATCGCGGCTGTTCCAGAAACTGCGCGAGGAGCGGGGCCTGTGTTACACGACCTTTGCGCAGGCGGGCGCGCATGATGATACCGGCTCGATCACGATCTATGCCGGGACGGGCGAAGAGGATGTCACCGAACTGGCGGAACTCACCATCGACGAGATCCGCCGCTCTGCCAGCGACATGACCGAGGCCGAGGTGAACCGCGCACGCACCCAGATGAAGGCGGGCCTGCTGATGGGGCTGGAAGGCCCCAGCGCGCGGGCCGAGCGGCTGGCACGGCTGCTCGCCATCTGGGACAGGGTGCCCACGCTGGAAGAGGCCGTGGAACGGATTGATGCGGTCGATCTGTCCGCGATCCGGGCCTATGCGGAACGCACGGTCAGCGAGGCACGGCTGGCCATGGCGCTTTACGGCCCCGTCGCACGGGCGCCCGAACTGGGCACCCTGCGGGACAGGCTGGTTGCGTGATGCTGGGCTGGTCGCTGGCGCCGAAACGCAGACTGCGGATCGCGACGGAGCGGCTGCTGCTGCGCCTGCCCGAACATCGGGACTTCCGGCAATGGACCGCGCTGCGCGCCAGCAGCGCCGCCTTCCTGATGCCGTGGGAGCCGACATGGTCCACCGACCATCTGACGCGGCGCGCTTTCACAACCCGGGTGCAATGGGCGGTGCGGGCGGCGACGCAGGGCACGGCTCTGCCGCTCTTCATGGTCCGCCAGTCTGACAATGCGCTGATCGGCGCGATCACGCTCGATCAGATCCGCCGTGGCCCGGCGCAGGCCGCTACCATCGGCTATTGGGTGGGCCAGCCCTATGCGCGGCAGGGCTACATGCGCGAGACGATCCGCGCGGTGGTCAACCATGGCTTCACCGAGATGGACCTGAGCCGGATCGAGGCGGCCTGCCTGCCGGAGAACACCGCTTCGCGCGGGGTGCTGGAGCGTTCGGGCTTCAAATACGAGGGTGTGGCGCAAAGCTATCTGCAGATCAACGGACGTTGGCGCAACCATGTGCTTTACGCCAATCTGCGGATGGACCGGCGCGGGCGGACGGATGCGGGCTAGGCGAAGGCCCGGCCTTGTGCGGGTTGGCTGTTGCGGGAGCCTCCGGCGGGGATATTTAGGGACAGAAAATGATGCAGGCTCAGCGAAGTGAACCCGCAGACGCCGCTGTTTGCGCGTTGCGGGCAGACGGGGTGGCCTGAGGGCGTGCTGCGCGGCTGATCACTCATCCGGGCGAGACAGGGTAAATGTGTCGCGCACGATCGTATAGTCACGGTAGCCCAGCCGGGCGACGGGGCGGAAGCGGGTGATATCGAAAATACCCTCGTTCAGGCAATCGTCGCGCAGATGGATGCCGACCACCTCGCCGAACACCGCGGTATTGGCCTTGCCCGGCAGCGTGATGATCTGCGTGACGCGGCATTCCAGCGCGGCCGGGGTGCCTTTGACGCGGGCACAGTCGATCTCATGGCAGGGCGCGCGTTCCAGCCCGGCGCGGTCAAATTCGGCGTCCTCGCGCGGCCAGTTGCCTGAGGTGATATTCATCGCCTCCAGCATCGCCTCTTCGACGATATTCACGCAGAATACGCCGGTTTCCCGGATGTTTGCCACGCTGTCCTTGGTGTTGTCGCGGTCCGGCTTGGTGCCGGTGGAGGCGAACATCACCTGCGGCGGCACATAGGCCACGGCATTGAAAAACGAATAGGGCGCAAGGTTGTCAGACCCGTCCGCACCGCGCGTTGAAATCCAGCCGATGGGGCGGGGGGTGACCAGCGCGTTGAACGGGTTGTGCGGCAGGCCATGGCCATCGGCGGGGCGGTAGAACATCCGTTGCTCCATCTGTTTGCTCTCGACATAGCGCCATGCTACGGGCGACGCCAGCATTGTCCAGCAGGGGGCGGCATTGGAACTGGGGCAGGAGCAGCCGGGCGACTGGTGGGAGGTTGAGGGCCTTTATGATCTGTGTTTCGCCCCGGGGCGCGAGGCACTGTCTTCCTACCGGCTGCGCGATGGCGTCCCGCCGGTGGCAGAGCTGTGCCTGTGGCTGCGCGACGAGGGCGGCGCATTGGCGGCGGCGATCCGCTACTGGCCGGTGCGGGTGGGGGGCGTGCCTGCGCTGCTGCTGGGGCCGGTGGCGGTGCATCCGACGCGGCAGGGCGAGGGGCTGGCGGGTATTGTCATCAGCGAAAGCCTGAACCGGGCGCGGCTGGCAGGCTGGGAGCGGGTGATGCTGGTGGGCGACGCGCCCTATTACCAGCGCTTCGGGTTTGAGCGGCTGGAGGGCGTGATAATGCCGCCCCCGACCAACCCTGAACGGGTCTTGGGCCTTGAACTGGCGCCGGGCGGCTGGGAAGGGGTGCAGGGTACGGTGACGCAGTTCACGGAGAGTCTGTGATCGAAGAAAGATTGCAAAAGTGGCATTCAATGCCGGTCGCAAAACAGCCATTCCGGCGCCGCAAGGCCGCCCTCACTGCTGGCGTAATTGTCTGACGTAATCAAGAACGACAGGGCGCAACTGCTCGGTCCCCCGGCGCTTTTCGGCCTCGATAATCGAGCGCAGCTCAGCGATATCCGAGCGGATTATCAGGTCCTTGACCGGGCCAATTGACGCAGGCCGCATGGACAGGCTGCGCAGTCCCACCGCGACCAGCGCGAGGGCGTCGACCGGGCGGCCCGCATCCTCGCCGCAAAAGGACAGATGCGTGCCTGCCTCGGCGCAGCGATTCACGATATTCTGGATGAATGTCAGAAAACTGGCAGACAGCGTGTCATATCGCTTGCGCACCAGCTCATTCTCGCGGTCCGCCGCGAAGAAGAATTGCTTCAGATCGTTGCCACCGATCGAGATGAAATCGGCCAGTTTGAAGAAGGCGTCGGGCGCATAGGCAAGGCTCGGGGTTTCCAGCATCGCGCCGATTTCCAGCTTCTCGGGCAGAAGGTGACCCAGATGCGCCTCGCGCTCGATCTCGCGCAGAAGCATGTCGCGGGCGGCAACGAATTCGCCCATCTCGCTGACCAGCGGGAACATCACGGTCAGGGGCCGCCCGCGCGCCGCGCGGATCAGGGCCTGAAGCTGCATCCGCATCACGCCGGTCTTGTCCAGCCCCACGCGCAGTGCCCGCCAGCCCATTGCCGGGTTCGGCTCATCCGGGCGCTTCATATAGGGCATGACCTTGTCGGAGCCGATATCAAGTGTGCGGAAGGCCACGCGCCTGCCATCCGCGGCGGCCATGACGCGGGCATAGAGCGCGGCAAGGTCCGAGCGGCGGGGCATGGAGTTGCGCAGCAGGAACTGCAACTCGGTGCGGAACAGCCCCACCCCTTCAGCGCCGGACCCGGCGAGCGAGGGCAGGTCAGCCATGATGCCGGCGTTCATATGCAACCCCACGGTCGTGCCGCAACGCGCGGTTGCCGGAAGGTCCTGCAGTTTCCGGAAGCGCGCCTGTGCCTGGGTCTGCATGGCGATCTTGTCGCGGAATGCCACAGCCACGCTTTCATCGGGGCGCAGATGCACCACCCCCTCGTCGCCATCAATGATGATCGCATCGCCGTTGAGCGCTTCGGTCGTGACGCGCCCGGCATGCACCACCAACGGAATGGTCAGCGCGCGCGCTACCACGGCGGCGTGGCTGCCGATGGAGCCCTCTTCGAGCACCACACCGCGCAGCCGGGGGCCGTATTCCAGCAACTCGCCGGGGCCGATGTTGCGCGCCACCAGAATCGGGTGTTCGGGCATAGCCGCGCCGGTTTCGCTGCCCTGCCCGGTGAGGATGCGCAAAAGCCGGTTGGACAGGTCATCAAGGTCATGCAGCCGGTCGCGCAGATAGGGGTCGGGCACCTGTTGCAGCCTTGAGCGGGCCTCGGATTGTTCCTTTTCCACGGCCGCTTCGCAGGAAAGGCCGCTTTCGATGCTCTGTTCCATCCGCCGCAGCCAGCCGCGCGAATGGGCGAACATGCGATAGGCCTCAAGCACCTCGCGGTGTTCCTTCTCGGTCGGGCTGGCCAGCGTCAGCAGGTCATCGACCGAAACGCGCAGCTGTGACACCGCAGCGCGCAGGCGTTCGGCCTCGGCGACCGGGTCATCATTCACAAGGTTGGTGACCACCACGCGCGGCTCATGCAGCCAGACCTGCCCCTCGGCCGTCCCCTCCTGCCCGGAGGCGCCGCGGATAACGACCGGGTTCTTGTGCGGGTGCGCCAGCGTGGCATCGTCGCCGATAAAGGCCCCCAGTTCGGTCATTTCAGCCAGCACCATTGCCACTACTTCAAGCGCATAGACCTCATCGTCGGAGTATAGCCTTTTTTCGCGCGACTGCACCACCAGCACGCCCAGCTTTTCGCCCAGCCGCTGCACCGGCACACCGAGGAACGAGGAGAAAATCTCTTCCCCGGTTTCAGGCATGTAGCGAAAGCCGCGTTCGCCCGGCGCATCGGCGGTGTTGACCGGCATTGAGCCGCGCGCAACCCGGCCCACCAGCCCCTCACCCAGCCGCAGCCGGGTCAGGTGCACAGCATCGGCCTTGAGCCCGCGGGTGGCGCAGAGCTCAAGCGTATCGGCGTCGCGGAACAGATAGATCGAGCATACGTCGGTATGCATCGATTCAGAAATCAGCTGCGTGATGCGGTTCAGCCGCTCCTGCCCCTTGCCGGGCTCGGCAAGGGAGTCACGGAGCCTGCGCAGCAAGCGACGGCTTTGACTTTCAAGGCGTTCTGGCATTTCCCCTCCCAGGCCGCCAGGGCCAGGTTTCAGCCCGCCTTCTCCAGCTCGAAAGCATCATGGAGCGTTTGCACGGCCAGCTCCAGATACTTGCGGTCCACGAGAACGGAAATCTTGATCTCGGACGTGCCGATGACCTTGATGTTGATGTTTTCGTCAGCAAGTGCCTTGAACATGCGCGATGCGACACCAGCATGACTACGCATGCCGATGCCCACGACCGAAACCTTGGCGACATCGGTATCCACCACCAGATCGTCATAAACGATGGTGCCCGCGTCGCGCGCAGCCTCGACGGCGCGGCGCGCGCGCTCGACCTGATCGACCGGGCAGGAAAAGGTCATGTCGGTGACCGCGCCGGGGTGATCTTCATAATCTTTCTCGGAAATGTTCTGAACGATCATATCCACATTCACCCCCGCTTCGGCCAGCGGGCCAAAGATGGCGGCGGCAATGCCGGGCCGGTCTTCGACGGTGATGAGGGTGACCTTGGCTTCATCGCGGCTGTAGGCCACGCCAGAGACAACTTTCGATTCCATGATTTCTTCCTCGTCACAGACCAGAGTTCCGGAGGTCTCATCAGTATCTTCAAACGATGACAGCACCCGCAGCCGCACCTTGTAGCGCATCGCCAGCTCGACCGAGCGGGTCTGCAGCACTTTCGCACCAAGGCTGGCCAGTTCAAGCATCTCTTCAAACGAGATCTTTTCCAGCTTGCGCGCACGGGTCGTGATGCGCGGATCGGTGGTATAGACGCCGTCAACATCGGTATAGATATCACAGCGCTCGGCGCCGAAAGCGGCAGCAAAGGCCACCGCTGTGGTGTCTGACCCGCCGCGGCCCAGCGTGGTGATGCGGTTTTCCGGGCTGACACCCTGGAACCCGGCGACCACCGCGACTTTCATGCCTTCAGCAAATTTGGCGTCGATATTGGCGCGCGGGATATCCACGAACCGGGCCGAGGAATGCTGGCTGGTGGTCTGGATCGGCACCTGCCAGCCCTGCCAACTGCGCGCGGGAACGCCCATTTCCTGCAGGCGCAGCGCCATCAACCCGGCGGTCACATTCTCGCCCGCAGAGACCACCGCGTCATATTCGCGCGCATCATAGAAGGGTGAGGTCTGGTTGACCCAGCCGACCAGTTCATTGGTCTTGCCGGCCATGGCCGATACGATGACAATCACATCATAGCCGCGCTCAACCTCGCGCTGAACCTTTTGCGCGGCGTTTTCGATCCGCGCAAGGTCAGCCACCGAGGTGCCGCCGAATTTCATCACCAAAAGCGGCATTCCTGCCCCCGCCGTTCTGCCGCGCCGAACCCATACGCGGCGCGCGCTTCTCTTACGCGCGAGGGTTGATCAGCGCAAGAGCGCGCCTGTCATCGCGCGGGATTGGTTCAGTGCGGCGGGGCCTTCGGCAGGAAGGGCAGGGGGGCCACCGGGATACCCTCTGCCGCCAGCGCTTTGGCCTCGTCGATGCGGGCCTCTCCATAGATCGGGCGTTCGGGGGCCTCGCCCACATGCATGGCGCGCGCCTCGGCGGCAAAGTTCACGCCGACATAATCCGAGTTTTCCTCGATATGGCGGCGGTAGGCCTTGATGCGGCGCTCAAACTCGGCCTCGATGCTCAGCGGCTTGTCGGGCGCGCCTTTGGCGGGTTTCTCGCGGCTGGTGGCGACGGAGGGGGCCATCAGCGCCTTTTCCACCTTCTTCACGCCACAGACCGTGCATTCGATCCGCCCACTGGTCTGTAACCGCTCGAATGTTTCATTCGAGGCGAACCAGCTGAAGAAGTGATGGCCGTTTTCGCAGCAGAGATTGAAGCGGATCATGTCATTCGGTGCGTTGTTGTTCTGTGATCATAAGATATGCCACCAGCGGGGTTGTGCAAGTGCTCAAGGCCCGTCAGGTGCCCTGCTCTTTTACCGACTCCATCGCGACATGTGTTGAGGTGGACGATACATGCGGCAGGTTCGAGATATGTTCGGCCAGAATCTGGCGGTAGCTCTGGATATCCTCACTGCGCACTTTCAGCAGGTAATCAAACGCCCCCGCGATCATATGGCACTCTTCGATCTCAGGAGTGGCGCGCACCGCGTCGTTGAAGGCCCTGAGCGCGTTTTCGCGGGTGTCAGACAGCCGCACCTCGACGAACACAACATGCGCCGCCCCCAGCCGCCTGTGATCGACCAGCGCCTGATAGCCGGTGATATAGCCCGCCCGCTCAAGCCGTTTGAGGCGCGCCTGCGTGGGGGATTTGGACAGGCTGATGCGGCTGGCCAGATCGGTCACGCTGATGCGCCCGTCACGGCGTAGGATGCGCAGAATCGCGTGGTCGAACTCATCAAGGTCATCGCGGGACATTGTGCTGAACATCTCTTGAAAATTAGTCAATCTGACTGCCGTTTCAGCGTAATCGGGAAATATCAGGTCTGCAATCGCCCTATATTGGGGGACGTTTGCAAACCCTCGCCCCACAGGCCCGTCATGACCCTTTCCCAGCCCCTTTCCGACCCTCTCGCCCATCCGATCCCTGAGGATGAGGCCGCCGTGGTGGCCCATCTGACCGCGCGTGCCGGGCTGGATGCCACCGCCCGCGCCCGCATCAGTGCCCGGGGCGCCGATCTGGTGCGCGCCATTCGCGCGAGCGCCAGACCGGGGCTGATGGAGGTATTTCTGGCCGAATACGGGCTTTCGACCGATGAGGGTGTCGCGCTGATGTGTCTGGCCGAGGCGCTGCTGCGGGTGCCCGATGCGCTGACCATGGATGCGCTGATCGAGGATAAAATCGCCCCGTCGGACTGGGGGCAGCATCTGGGGCATTCGTCGTCGTCGCTGGTCAATGCCTCGACCTGGGCATTGATGCTGACAGGCCGGGTGCTGGATGAGGGCGCGCCGGGTGTGGCGGGCCATCTGCGTGCCGCCGTCAAGCGACTGGGTGAGCCGGTGATCCGCACTGCCGTGGGCCGGGCGATGAAGGAAATGGGGCGCCAGTTCGTGCTGGGCGAAACCATTGGTTCCGCGATGAAGCGCGCGCAGGCGGCCGAGGCCGAGGGCTACAGCTATTCCTACGACATGCTGGGCGAGGCCGCGCGCACCGGCGCGGATGCCGCCCGCTACCACGCCGCCTATGCCGCCGCGATCAAGGCAATCGGTGCGGGCTGCACGGCGGGTGATGTGCGGGCCAATCCGGGCATCTCGGTCAAGCTGTCGGCGCTGCATCCGCGCTATGAAGAGGCGCAGCGCGGCCGCGTGCTGCGCGAACTGGTGGCGCGGGTCACCGATCTGGCGCGGATGGCTGCGGTGCGCGGGATGGGCTTCAACATTGATGCCGAAGAGCAGGACCGGCTGGTGCTGTCGCGCGACGTGATCGCCGCCGTTCTGGCTGATCCGGCGCTTGAGGGGTGGGATGGTTTTGGTGTGGTCGTGCAGGCCTATGGGCCGCGCGCGGGTGCCATGATCGACTGGTTGTATGATCAGGCGGTCCGGCTGGACCGGCGGGTGATGGTGCGGCTGGTCAAGGGGGCCTACTGGGATACCGAGATCAAGCGCGCGCAGGTTCTGGGCCTGCCCGGCTTCCCGGTTTTCACCGCCAAGACTGCCACCGACATCAGCTATATCGCCAATGCCCGCAAGCTTCTGGGCATGACCGACCGGATCTATCCGCAATTCGCCACGCATAACGCCCATACGGTCGCGGCGGTGCTGGATATGGCGCAGAAACAGGGGCAGGGGCGCGATGCCTTTGAGTTCCAGCGCCTGCACGGGATGGGGGAGCGGTTGCATGATCTGGTGCTCAAGGCTGAGGGCACGCGCTGCCGCATCTATGCGCCGGTGGGCGCGCATCGTGATCTGCTGGCCTATCTGGTGCGGCGACTGCTGGAAAACGGCGCGAACTCGTCCTTCGTCAACCAGATTGTGGATGAAACGGTGCCACCCGAGGTGGTGGCAGCCTGCCCCTTTGCCACGCATCGGGGCGGCAGCGCCATCCCTCGCGGCCCCGATCTGTTCCGCCCCGAACGCGCCAATTCGCGCGGGTTGGACCTGAGCGCCGCGCCCGATCTGGCACTGATCGACGCCGCGCGCACCCCCCATGCCGATGCGCTGTTCAGCGCCGCGCCGATATTGGCAGTGCCGGTTGAGCCCGGCACCGGCGCGCCGGTCTTCAACCCCGCCCGCCCTGCCGATCAGGTGGGCACTCTGCGCACAACAACCCCTGCCGAAGTGGCGCAGGCGCTGGAGGCCGCGCAGGTCTGGGACAGCACACCGGCAGAGCGCGCGGCCATCCTCAGCCGCGCGGCGGACCTCTATGAAGCGGCGCTTGGCCCCCTGTTTGCCCTGCTGGCGCGCGAGGCGGGCAAGACGCAGGCCGATTGTCTGGGTGAGCTGCGCGAGGCGGTGGATTTTCTGCGCTACTACGCCGCGCGCATCACCCCCGCGATGCAGCCGCGCGGGGTGATCACCTGCATCTCGCCGTGGAACTTCCCGCTCGCCATCTTCACCGGCCAGATTGCGGGCGCGCTGGCCGCAGGGAATGCCGTTCTGGCCAAACCTGCCGAGCAGACACCCCTGATTGCCGCTGCGGCTGTTGAACTGCTGCACCGCGCCGGGGTGCCCCGCAGCGCACTCCAGCTTCTGCCGGGTGAGGGGGCGGTGGTCGGCGCAGCACTGACCGCCGATCCGCGGGTGGCGGGTGTGGTGTTCACCGGCTCCACCGGGACGGCGCTGACCATCCGCCGTGCGATGGCCGAATATCTGGACCCGGGCGCGCCGCTGATCGCCGAAACCGGCGGGCTGAACGCGATGATCGTTGATTCGACCGCGCTGGCCGAGCAGGCGGTGCGCGATATCCTCGCCTCGGCGTTTCAGTCGGCTGGGCAGCGCTGCTCGGCCCTGCGCTGCCTCTATGTGCAGGAAGATATCGCCGGGCACCTCTCAGAGATGCTGTTCGGCGCGATGGAGGAGCTGACACTGGGCGACCCCTGGCATCTGGCCACCGATATCGGCCCGGTGATCGGGGCCGGTGCGGCGCGTGACATCCGTGCCTATGTCGCCGGGGCGCGGCGCGCCGGGCGGGTGCTGAAGGAGTTGCGCGCGCCATCCGAGGGGCATTTCGTGGCGCCCGTCGTGATCGGTGTGGGCGGGATCGGGGATATCCCGCGTGAGGTGTTCGGGCCGGTGCTGCATCTGGCCCGGTTCCGCGCGCGCGACCTGGATCAGGTGATCAGGGATGTGAATGCGCGCGGCTACGGGCTGACCTTCGGCTTGCACACCCGCATCGACAGCCGCGTTCAGGAGGTGGTGGAGGCCGTGGCCGCGGGCAATATCTACGTGAACCGCAACCAGATCGGCGCGGTGGTTGGCAGCCAGCCATTCGGCGGCGAGGGGCTTTCGGGCACCGGGCCAAAGGCGGGCGGGCCGGAATATGTGGCGCGTCTGGCCCGGCCGCTGGCGGGCGAGGGGGGCGGCGCTGCGGGCGCAGCCGCAGACCTGACGGCGCTTGCTGCACGGCTGGCAGAGGCGGTGCCCAGCGGCCCGCTGCCCGAAGCGGAAGACATGCCGGGGCCCACGGGCGAATCCAACCGGCTGCGCCTGACGCCGCGCCCGCCCCTCTTGTGCCTTGGGCCGGGCGCGGCGACCGAGGCCGCGCAAAGCGCCGCCGCTGAGGCGCTGGGCGGGGTGGCGGTGATGGCAGGCGGGGCGGTGCCGGTCGACTGGCTGGGTCGCGCCGAGGGGTTCTCGGGCGTCCTCTGGTGGGGAGATGCGCAGGCGGCGCGCGTGATTGCGCAGGCATTGGCCGCGCGCGAAGGGCCGATCCTGCCCCTGATCACGGGAAGGCCCGACCGCGCGCATACCCATCTTGAGCGGCATCTGTGCATCGACACCACGGCCTCGGGCGGGAATGCCCAGCTTCTGGCGGCGGTCTCAGGCTAGGGAGCGCGCCGGGCCGCCCCATTGAGGGCCGGCCCGGCATCGGCGGCTTATGCCGCCGCAGCGCCCCTGACCGATGTCAGGCGGAAAGCATGCCGGATTGACCTGACGCGCGGCATCGTGAAACCTGCTTGCATGATCCCGATCCGCCATCATCACCCCATGACCCCGCTGCCACTGGTCACCTATGCGCTGATCGCGCTCAACAGCGGTCTGTTTCTGGCCTATTGGCCGCTGGCGAGCGATGCAGAGGCCCTGCACCTGCTTCACCGCTGGGGGCTGGTGCCCGCGCGGCTGAGCAGTGGAGAAGGCTGGGTGGGGTTGCTCAGCGCGCCCTTTCTGCATGCCGGCTGGCTGCATCTGGGCGGCAACATGCTGTTTCTGTGGATCTTCGGCGATACACTGGAAGAGGAACTGGGCAGAATACGGTTTCTGGCTCTGTATCTGGCCTGCGGGCTTCTGGGGGGGCTCGTGCACTGGGTTGCGGCGCCGGGCTCGACTGTGCCGGTGGTCGGGGCATCCGGGGCGGTGGCGGGCGTTCTGGGCGCATCCATGCTCTTGTTTCCGCGCGCGCGGGTGGATGTGTTGCTATGGTATGTGGTGGGTTTCCGCATCATTATTCTGCCCGCCTGGCTGCTGCTGGGCCTGTGGCTGGCGCTGCAGCTTTGGGGCGGGCTGAGCCAGCCGCCGGGCGGGGCGGGCGTGGCGTTCTGGGCGCATGCGGGCGGTTTTGTGGCGGGAGCAGCGCTGTGCCTGCGGCATTGGCGCGCCCGGGGCGGTTACCACTTCTGGCGCCGCTTCCGGAGCTTCCCGCCGCAACCCGGTGCGCAAGGCGCGATCCCGGTGGTGCGCAGACCCGGCGTCACTTTGCCACCACTCCAGCGGGGGCCGTTTCATCGGGAGTGAGGGCGTCCGGGCCGGTATTCTTGCCTTGCGAGGGCGCGCGTCTGTGTGGCTTGGATCGGGTAGAAAAAGGTTTGGGGGCTCTGCCCCCGCCCGTCCATCTGCGCTGGCCGGACTCCCCCGGGATATTTCTGAACAGGTGAAGCAGGGGCGCGGCGCCCCTTTCATCTTGCCGGAAATACGCGGGGGGTGAGCGGCGTCTCGGGGGCCTTCCAGTGGAAGGCCCCAGCTTTGAGCGCCGAGCCCGTGGCGAGGCCGGGGAATGGGCCGCAGGCCCAGAGGGGGCGAAGCCTCCTGACTTCTGAAGAACAGAATCGGGGGCGAAGCCCGCTGTTGTTTTTGAAAAGAGAGGGGCGCAGCCGCCTCAAGGGCGGGTTCGGGCCCTTTTTCCGGCCTGGGGAGGCTCAGGTCTCGT
>NZ_DAIRVN010000062.1:0-29200 GCF_036802785.1 Pararhodobacter sp. | reverse complement strand
CGCGCCCCCCGCGCACTCCCCGCGCCTGCTCGTCGGCTGCGCCCGCTGTGTCTCCGAGCCAGGGGGTGGCAATTTCGGTGACGGTGGGGGGCGTGTCGGTCGCGGTCAGGACGAAGGCGCGCATGCTGGTGCTCCGGTTCGGATGATGGGTCTGGGGCGAGAATGTCTGCTGCGGGGCGGCAGGTAAAGGCTGACGCCACGACGGAACGATCTGCGGAACCGATCGGCGCCCGGGCGGTTTGCATTTTGGTAATACACGCGAAAGTTGTTTGCAGTTTTGTTTGCATTTTGCAAAACACGTCGTAATAGAATGGGCGTAAGGGGCGTTCAACTTTATCGGAGCGTGCGCGAAGCTGAATAATCGCCGCTCTTTTGGCACCTCTGGTTGAAGCGGCGCGCTTTTTTGCACGCGGGAAGCTTATTTTTTCGAAGCCGGGAGTTTTTGGCACGAAAATTGCTTGAGTGGTGTTTGTAAGATTATCGCGGCGCCCGCCGCACCGTATGACAAGGAGTATTTTCGTGAAACACCCCGTTGACGTGCATGTTGGCAAACGCATCCGCCACCGACGCTGGATGGTGGGCATGACCCAGCAGCAACTGGCTGATTCGGTTGGCATCAAGTTTCAGCAGATCCAGAAGTATGAAACCGGCATGAACCGGGTGAGTGCCTCCAGGTTGTGGGACATCGCCCGCACCCTTGGCGTGGCGATCGGCTTTTTCTTTGAAGGGCTGGACAAGGAAGAAGGCGCGGGGCTGGAGGCCGATCTGCTGGCCAACAAGGAAGCGATGGATCTGGTGCGCGCCTATTACGCGATACCGGAAGCGCAGCGCAGGCGTCTGTTCGACCTTGCGCAGGTGCTGTCAGAAGCGGCCTGATGCGCGCTTTCTGACAGGTGCTTGCTGCGATGGGGCGGGCCGGATAGACAGGCCCGGCCCCACCACCTGCGCGGGAAACCGGCTTTCCCCGGGGGGCTGTCAAACGCGCCTTAAGGAGGCCCCGCCATGGCAAACCCACCCGTCGAAGCGGCTGAGGCCGAAGAGCTCTGGCGCACGGCCCATGCGCTTGCCGATGCCGCACGCCCCGTCGCGCTGCGCTATTTCCGCAGCCTTGGCCTGACCGCTGAGAACAAGGATGCGGGCGGTTTTGACCCGGTTACCGCCGCCGACCATGCAACCGAAGACGCGATCCGCACCATTCTGGCCGAGGCACGCCCGCAGGACGGCGTTCTGGGCGAAGAGCGCGGGCATCTGACCGGCACCAGCGGCCTGACCTGGGTGATTGATCCGATCGACGGCACACGCGGCTTTCTGAGCGGGACACCGACATGGGGCGTGCTGATCGCGCTGTCCGATGCCTCGGGGCCGGTGCTGGGCATCATCGACCAGCCCTATATCGGCGAGCGGTTCTGGGGCGGGCTGGGGCAGGCCTTTGTCGAGGGGCCGATGGGCCGCGCGCCGCTGCAATGCCGCCCCGCCCGGTCGCTGGAGCAGGCCCTGCTGTTCACCACCTTCCCCGAGATCGGCACAACCAATGAGCGTGCGGCTTTTGGCCGTGTGGCTGAACGCGCCCGGCTGGTGCGCTACGGGATGGATTGCTATGCCTATGCGCTGCTGGCGGCCGGCCAGATCGATCTGGTGATCGAAGCCGGGCTGCATGCCTATGACGTACAGGCCCCCATTGCGGTGATCGAGGCCGCAGGTGGGGTTGTGACCGACTGGCAGGGTGGCCCGGTGCATCAGGGCGGGCAGGTCATCGCCGCCGCCAACCGTGAAATCCACGCCGCCGCGCTGGAATTGCTGAACGCCTGATCAGGCCGCAGGCCGCGCCACCGGCCTGCCGTTCACCCATGTCTCGTCGATGGCGCGGTCATCGCCCATCATGATGGTGGGGAAAAGCGCCTCCCACAGCGTTTCGGCGTTGCGCGCCCGCTGGGCGATGGCGGGGGTGGATTCCAGATCAAGGACGATCAGATCGGCCTCTTTCCCCGGCGCAAGGCTGCCGATGCGCCCTTCCAGCCCCAGCGCCGCCGCCGACCCGGCGGTGGCCAGCCACCACAGCTGCGCCGGATGCAGGGCGGTGCCGCGCAACTGGGCGATCTCATAGGCCGAGGCCATGGTGCGCAGCATCGAAAAAGACGACCCGCCGCCGATATCGCTGGCCAGCCCCACCCGCTGCCCCCCGGCCTTCAACCCCGCCATGTCGAACATGCCAGAGCCGATAAAGGCGTTCGAGGTGGGGCAATGGATCAGCGCCGCCCCTGCCTCCCGCAGCCGCGCCCGCTCGCGCGCTTCCAGATGGATCGCATGGCCAAAGAGCGCGCCGCGCCCGATCAGGCCAAAGCGCTCATACACATCCAGATAATCGCGCGCCTCAGGAAACAGGGCGCGCACCCATTCAATTTCCTCGGTCTGCTCGGACAGATGGGTCTGCATCAGGCAATCGGGGTATTCCGCCCAAAGCGCGCCCAGCGCCTCAAGCTGCTCAGGGCTTGAGGTGGGGGCAAAGCGCGGGGTGATCACATAGGACAGCCGGTTCTGCCCGTGCCAGCGCTCCAACAGCGCCTTGCTGTCGTCATAGGCGCTTCGGGGCGTGTCGCGCAGCCCCTCGGGCGCGTTGCGGTCCATGCAGGTCTTGCCCGCCAGCACGCGCATGCCGCGCGTCTGTGCGGCGGCGAACAGGGCATCGACGCTGGCGGGGTGGATGGTGGCATAGCTGCACAACGTGGTGGTGCCATGCGCCAGCAGCAGATCAAGGCAGCTCTCCGCCGCCTGCTTGGCATAGGCGGGATCGGCAAAGCGCATTTCTTCGGGGAAGGTATAGGTGTTCAGCCAGTCGATCAGCCGTTTGCCCCAGCTGGCAATGATGGCAGTCTGCGGATAGTGGATATGCGCATCGACAAAACCAGGTGAAATCAGCCGCTTGCCATAGTCATGCACCCGCGCTCCGGGATGGGCATTGCGTAGCGCGCTTGCCGGGCCGACGGCACGGATGACCCCGCCTTCAACCAGCACGCCACCGTGGCTGTCATGGCGCGCGGCCCCGGCGCCCGCGATGAACGGATCGGCAGCGAAGGTCAGGGTTTGACCGATGAGAAGGTCTGACATGGGAACTGCCTAGTTTCAGGAAGGTTGCTCTTTATCGCCCGGAAGTTTCCCCTTAACAACCGTCTGGCGAAGGGTGACTCGGCGGGCGACGCGGCGGGTAACTCGGTACGGGTGTCAGCGACGGAGGCGGCGATGAACGACGACGAGCGCAACCAGACGACGATTGCCGAGGGCACGCAGCCCCAGCAGAACGGGTCCGAGACCGATGCGGTGCTGGACCATGCGCGCATTGATCTCGCGCTGGAGGCCGTGGATGCGGGCGACGCACGCGCGCTTGCCGCCGCACTGGAGCCCCTGCACGCTGCCGATATTGCCGACCTTCTGGAGCAGATCAGCCCCAGCGAGCGCCGCGCGATGGTGGCCCTGTACGCCGATCAGATCGATGGCGATATCCTGTCCGAACTGGATGATTCAATCCGCGAGGACGTGATTGAATCGCTGCCGCGCGAAATTCTCGCCGAGGCAATGCGCGAGCTGGATACCGACGATGTCGTTGATATCCTTGAAGACCTTGAACATCGCGATCAGGCCTTCATCCTTCAGTCACTGGAAAGCGAAGACCGCGCCGCCGTTGAAAGCGCGATGGCTTACCCTGAGGCCTCGGCCGGGCGGCTGATGCAGTCTGAGACGGTGTCAATGCCGCAGGACTGGACGGTGGGGCAGGCGATCGACTATCTGCGAAATGCCGAATGGCTGCCGGACCAGTTCTATCATGTGATTCTGGTCGATGAGCGCCACCGCCCGCAGGGCAACGTGACGCTGGGCCGGGTGCTGGCCGCCAAGCGCGATGTCGCGCTGATGGACATCGCCGAAGAGATATTGCGCACCGTCGAGGCGACCGAAGATGAGGCCGAAGTGGCCTTTCTGTTCAACAAATATCACCTGATCTCGGCCCCGGTTGTGGATGAGGCGGGGCGGCTGGTGGGTGTGATCACCATCGATGACGCGATGAACGTGCTGGACGAAGAGCATGAGGAGGACATGCTGCGCCTCTCTGGCGTGGTGATGGAGGCATCGGTCAGCGACTCGGCGCTGACCACGGCCCGTCTGCGGCTGCCCTGGCTCGTGGTGAACCTTTTCACGGCCTCGTTGTCGGCGGTGGTGATCACCCAGTTCGAGGCGACGATTGAATCGCTGGTGATTCTGGCGGCGCTGATGCCGATCGTAGCCTCAACGGGGGGGATCGCGGGCACACAATCGCTGGCCGTGGCGGTGCGCTCGCTGGCCACCCGCAGCCTGACCAGCGCCAATGCGCGCCGCGTGGTCTGGCGCGAACTGGGGGCGGGGCTGCTGAACGGGATCGGGCTGGCGTTGGTGCTGGGGCTGGGGGGCTGGCTGATTTTCGGCGATCTGGTTCTGGGGGCCGTGCTGGGCATGGCGATGATCTGCAATCAGATCGTGGCCGCGCTGGGCGGCGTGCTGGTGCCACTGACGATGAACCGGCTGGGGATGGACCCGGCGCTTGCCTCGGGCACATTCGTTACCACGCTGACCGATGTGATGGGCTTCTTCGCCTTCCTCGGTTTCGCCACGATCTTTCTGCTGTAGCGCCGTGAGCGGGGTGGCGATGGCCAAAGCGGCGGCGCGCAAGGCCGCTTTCGCGGTACGCGCGGCGGCGCAGGCGGGTGCTGCCGGGGCGGAGGGCGCGATGCAGGCGCATCTGCGCGCGGCGCTCGCCGGGTTTGAGGACGCTCCGCTGGCCGGATACATGCCCATCCGCACCGAGGCCGATCCGCTGCCGGTGATGGCCGGGCATCGCGGCCCGGTGGGGGTGCCGGTGATTGTAGCGCCGGGGCAGGCGCTGGTTTTTCATCGCTGGTCCGAGGGATGCGCGCTGACGCCGGGGCCGTTCGGCGCGCGGGTTCCGACGGATGGCGTGGCCATGGTGCCGCGGGTGCTGATTGTGCCGCTGCTGTCGTTCGATGCGCGCGGTTACCGGCTGGGCTATGGCGGCGGGTTCTATGACCGCACGCTTGCGGCGCTGCGCGCGGCTGGGCCGGTTCTGGCGCTGGGCTACGCATACGCGGCGCAGGAGGTTCCCGGGGTGCCGGTGGACGGCTTTGACCAGCGGCTGGATGGGGTCGTGACCGAAAACGGGGTCAGCTGGTTTGACTGAGGCGGTGAAGCGGGCCCTCAAAAGCCCGCGTCTACGGCGCTTGCAAGCGCCGTAGACGCGGTTTCAGAACCGGACGGGCGCAACGTCAGGGATTGCTGGCCGCCAGCGTGATCTGGCTGCCCTTCGCCTCACGCTTGCCATGGGTATCCATGAACTGGAACACCAGCGGGCGGATGTTGTTGCGCCAGCTCTTGCCCGCAAAGATCCCGTAATGGCCCGCCCCCGGCTCCAGATGACTGGCCTTCTGCGAATCCTTCAGCCCGGTCAGCAGGTCAAGCGCCGCAAGGCACTGCCCCGGGGCCGAAATATCATCCTTCGCGCCTTCGACAATCATCACCGCAACATCGCTGACCGCGTCGATATCGGCGTGTTTGCCCTCGACCATGAAGCTGTTGGTGGCAATCTCACGGTTCTTGAAGATGCGTTCGACGGTGGAGAGGTAGAATTCGGCGGTCATGTCCATCACCGCCAGATATTCGTCATAGAAGCGGTTATGCTGGTCGCGCTCGCTGTCCTCGCCGCGCGCGGCGGCGGTGATCTTGTCGGCGAAGGCCTGCGAATGCCGCTCAAGGTTCATCGAGATGAACGAGGCCAGCTGCAGCAGGCCCGGGTAAACCTGCCGCCCCACGCCCGCATATTTGAAGCCCACGCGCTGGATTGCCAGATGTTCAAGCTGCCCCATCGTCACCCGGCGGCCAAAATCGGTCACATCGGTGGCGGCGGCGTCAGGGTCTACCGGGCCGCCGATCAGCGTCAGCGTCAGCGGCTGTGCCCGCGGCGCCTCGGCGGCGAGGAGCGCGGTTGCGGCCAGCGCCAGCGGCACCGGCTGGCAGACCGCTACGACATGCGTGTCCGGCCCCAGATGTTTCATGAAATCGACAAGGTAGCGGGTGTAATCTTCGATATCGAACTTGCCCTCAGATACCGGAATGTCGCGCGCGTTATGCCAGTCGGTCACCCACAATTCGCTGTCAGGCAGCAGGCTGGCCACGGTCGAGCGCAGCAGCGTGGCGTAATGCCCCGACATGGGCGCCACCAGCAGAATGCGGCGGGGCTTTTCCGGGCGGCTCTGCACCGAAAAGCGCACCAGATCGCCGAAGGGCCGCGCCAGTTCCACCTTGGTTTCGACCAGATGGTCGCGCCCGTCTTCGGCCACCACGGTGCGGATGCCCCAGTCAGGCTTGATGGCCATGCGCGCGAAACTGCGCTCGGTCACCCGGCCCCAGGCGGACATCATCCTGAACATGGGATGCGGCACCATGCCCCAGACCGGATACGACCCCATGGCCCGCGCCGAAGCGCCCAGCCATTCGTTGGTATTGCGCACAGTTTCCATGAGATCATAGGTGGCCATCTGCTTCATGCGTCTCTCCTGTGCGCGTTCTCGGGCACAATGCGGCGGGTGGCCCGGAAAAGCATGTTCCCAACGTGGCCTGGCCCGTCTATGCTGCAGTGCAGGAAGATAAGGGGGGAATTGGGACATGGCAACTTCGGAGTTTGACAATTCTGCCAATCTGGAAAAATTGAACGAGAATCTGGCCCGGATGGAGGTTCTGACACAACGTCTGGTTGCGGCCTTCGCCAGAAAGAAGCCGCAGCGCTCGGAACTTCAGGCGCCGGACCCGTCGATCTACCTGCGCGCGGCCTCGGCCTACTGGGCCGAAATGGTGCAGAACCCGTCGAAAATTCTGGAACATCAGGTCGGCTACTGGGGCAAGACCCTCAAGCATTTCGTCGAGGCGCAGGAGGCGCTGCGCGACGGCACGCTGACCCCGCCCGAAGACCACACCCCCGATGACCGCCGATTTTCCAACCCGCTGTGGAAGACCCACCCTTATTTCAATTACATCAAGCAGCAATATTTGCTGTCGGCGCAGGCGATCGAAGAGGCAATCGCCGATCTGGACACGCTGGATCCGCGCGAGAAGAAGCGGCTGGAATACTTCGGCAAACAGATCATCGACATGATGGCACCGACCAATTTTCTGGGCACCAACCCCGATGCGCTGATGCGCGCCGTCGAAACCGAGGGCGAAAGCCTGGTGCGCGGGCTGGAAAATCTGGTGCGCGATATCGAGGCCAATGAGGGGGAGCTGCTGGTCACCCTTGCCGACCGCGACGCCTTCAAGGTGGGCAGCAACATCGCCACCTCTCCCGGCGCCGTCGTCTATCGCAACCGCATGTTCGAACTGATCCAGTATGCGCCGACGACCGAGAAGGTCCACACCACGCCGCTGCTGATCTTCCCGCCCTGGATCAACAAGTTCTACATTCTGGACCTGAAGCCGGAAAACAGCCTGATCAAATGGATCACCGATCAGGGCTACACGCTTTTCGTGGTCAGCTGGGTCAACCCGGATGCCGCCTATGCCGATACCGGGCTGGATGACTACATTCAGGAAGGCTATCTGGAGGCCATCGCCAAGGTGAAGGAGATCTGCAACGTCAAGGCGATCAACGTGATCGGCTATTGCATTGCAGGCACCACGCTGGCCCTGACGCTGGCGCTGATGGAAAAGCGCAAGGACCGCTCGATAAAGTCGGCCACCTTCTTCACCACGCTCACCGATTTCTCGGACCGGGGCGAGGTAGGGGTCTTCCTGGAGGATGATTTTGTCGGCGGGATCGAGGCAGAGGTCAAGGATACCGGCATCCTGCGCTCGTATTACATGACCAAGACCTTCTCCTTCCTGCGCTCCAATGACCTGATCTATGGCCCGGCGATCCGCAGCTACATGCTGGGCGAGGCGCCGCCGGCATTTGATCTGCTGTTCTGGAACGGGGACGGCACCAACCTGCCGGGCAAGATGACCGTCGAATACCTGCGCGGCCTTTGCCAGAATGACCGCTTTGCCACCGGCACATTCCCGGTTCTGGGCGAAGAAGTTTCCATCAAGGGCGTCAAGGTGCCGCTCTGCGCGGTTGCCTGCGAGACCGATCATATCGCCGCCTGGCGCTCCAGCCTGCGCGGGATATCGAAGATGGGCGCGGCGGACAAACAGTTCATCCTGTCCGAATCCGGCCATATCGCCGGGATCGTGAACCCGCCGTCGAAAAAGAAATATGGCCATTACACCAGCGATGCCCCGCTGGGTGACCCTGACGCCTGGAAAGCACAGGCGGAATACCATCAGGGTTCGTGGTGGCCGCGCTGGGATGACTGGCTGCGCCCCCGCTCCGGCAAGCTGATTCCCGCCCGCGCGCTGCCTGATTCGTCCCTTGCCCCGGCTCCGGGAACCTATGTCACGGCCCATCCTGCACTGTAAAATCAGGCACTTGGCTGAAAATGCTGCAGTGCAGAAAAAACATCTTGAAATTCTGCGCTGCAGCACGCATATTGCTTGCATACGCAGAACCGGAATCCACCGGAGCGCGAGTAAGGAGAATTTCACATGGCTACCACCGATCTCAACAAGATGATGCAAGACATGATGGGCGCGTTCCCGGTCGACACCAAGGCGATGCAGGACATGTTCAAAACTCAGGCCGCACTGGGCGAGCGCATGAGCAAAGTCGTGCTCGAAGCTGCCGAGAAATCGGCCGAAGTGTCGAACAAATGGACCAAGCAGACGCTGGTCAAAATCGGCGAAGTCTCGACCGTCAAGGAAGAGCCCGTCGAATACAGCAAGTCGGTCACCGATTTTGCCTCGGCTTCGGCTGAAATCGCCGCCGAGCACATGGCCGCTTTCGCTGAAATCGCCAAGCGCGTTCAGATGGACACCGTCGAGCTGATGCTGGCTGCCGGCAAAGACATCTCCGCCGAAGCCACTGCCGTGATGCAGAAAGCGACCAGCGACGTGACCGCCGCTGCGAAAAAAGCGACCGACGAAGTGACGGCTGCTACGAAAAAAGCCAGCGCCCCGGCGAAGTAACCCCCC
The DNA here is from genome assembly GCF_036802785.1 of Pararhodobacter sp. Taxonomy (GTDB): domain Bacteria; phylum Pseudomonadota; class Alphaproteobacteria; order Rhodobacterales; family Rhodobacteraceae; genus Pararhodobacter. The sequence continues at coordinate 20,101 of NZ_DAIRVN010000062.1, read as the reverse complement.
CGGCCCTTTACGGCGGCCCCTTGGGGCAGGCGTGACAGGGCTGAAACGGACCCGGGCTGCGCTTTTGCGCCCAGTACCGGCGCCCGACAGGGCGGGCCTCTGGCCCGCCCTTTTTCATGCCGTGCCGGGTTTCACGGGCGGCTGCGCCTCTTTTTTAAGCTCCCGCGCTGGCCGGGGCCAAGAATTTCTGTTCCCAGAAGGCAATTTGCGGTCTAGGCTTGCTGCAATGCAATAAAAGGGGGCGCAACCGTGCCGGACACCGAAAAGCCGCTCTTGATCAAGCGCTACGCCAGCCGCAGGCTCTACAACACCGAAAGCAGCGACTATGTCACGCTTGAAGACATCGCCCGCTTTATCCGCGCAGGCCGCGCGGTGCAGATCATCGATCTCAAGACCGGCGATGACCTGACGCGCCAATACCTGCTGCAGATCATCGCCGAACACGAAAGCCGCGGCGAGAATGTGCTGCCGCTGGAAGTGCTGACCGATCTGGTGCGCAGCTATACCGCGCAGGCGCAATCGGTGGTGCCGCAGTTTCTGGCCATGTCCTTTGACATGCTCCGCCAGGGGCCGGGCAAGATCGCCGAGCAGATGACCGCGATCAACCCGATGATGGCCCAGATGTCAAAAATGCCGGGGTTCGAGGCGATGCAGCGCCAGCAACAGGCGTTCATGCAATCCATGATGACGGGCTGGCGCGGTATGCCCGGCCGCGAAGGCGGCAAGGACGATGAGGAGGCGCCGGGCAACGCGCCCAAAGCCGCCGAGGCCGAGGGCGAGGATCTGGGCGAAATCAAGCGCCAGCTGGCCGCGCTGGAGGCGAAACTGTCGAAGCTGGAGAAATAGTGCGGTTCAGCGTGGAAACCGCACTGACTTCATCTCAGAGTCAATTGCCTGCTGCGCAGACGCCTTTTTGTTGAGAAAAGGGGGCGCTGCCCCCGCCCGTCCATCTGCGATGGACGGACTCCCCCGGGATATTTCTGAACAGGTGAAGCAGGGGCGCGGCGCCTCCCATTCATCTTGCCGGAAATACGCGGGGGGTGAATGGGCCGCAGGCCCAGAGGGGGCAAAGCCCCCTTCTTTGTTTTTTCCCGCGAGCGCGCAGGTCAGGTCAGCGGCAGGCGCCGTGCAAGGGCCGTGACCTTGTCCAGCGCGGCGCCCGAGGCGATGGAGGCGCGCGCCTGTTCCACCCCCTCCTTCAGGTCCGGGGCCTTTCCGGCAACGATCAGCGCGGCAGCGGCGTTCAGCAGGACCGCGTCGCGGTAGGCCGGGCGGCCCGCGCCGGAGAGGACCGCGCGCAGCTCGGCCGCGTTCTCTGCCGCTTCGCCGCCCAGCAGATCCTCGAACGGATGCAGCGGCAGGCCCGCGTCTTCTGGGTGGATATCGAAACTGCGGAGCGCGCCGTTCTCAAGCGCGACTACCTTTGAGGGCGCGGCGATCGACAGCTCGTCGGTGCCGTCGCCGCCATGCACCAGCCAGGCGTATTCCGACCCCAGCGCCTGCAGCACCTCGGCCATGGGGCGGATCAGATCGGGCGAAAAGGCGCCGGTGAGCTGGCGTTTCACCCCGGCGGGGTTGGTCAGCGGGCCCAGAATGTTGAAGATCGTGCGGGTGCCCAGTTCCGCGCGCACCGGCCCTACATGGCGCATCGCCGGGTGGTGCATGGGGGCCATCATGAAGCCGATGCCGGTCTCATGAAGCGCGGCCTCGACATCGGCGGGGCCGACCATGACATTGATCCCCAGCGCGCCCAGTGCATCGGCGGCGCCGGATTTCGAGCTGAGGTTGCGGTTGCCGTGTTTGGCGACCGGAACACCCGCCCCGGCCACCACGAAGGCCGTCGCGGTGGAGATGTTGAGCGTACCCTTCCCGTCACCGCCGGTGCCGACGATATCCATCGCCCCGGCGGGCGCGCGGACCCGGACGCATTTGGCGCGCATGACGGCTGCCGCCGCCGCGTATTCGTCCACCGTTTCGCCCCGGGTGCGCAGCGTCATCAGGAATCCGCCCATCTGGGCAGGCGTGGCCTCACCCTCGAACAGGATGGTGAAGGCCTCTTCGGCCTCGGCGCGGGACAGCGGGCGGGTGACCGCCGCCGCGATCAGAGGTTTGATGCGCTGGCTCATGCCGGGGTCATCGTGCTGTCGAGGAAATTGCGCAGCATCTGGTGGCCATGCTCGGAGGCGATGCTTTCGGGGTGGAACTGCACCCCTTCGATCGGAAGCGTGCGGTGTTTCAGCCCCATGATCATGCCGCCGTCCAGCCAGGCGGTGATTTCAAGGCAGTCGGGCAGGGTTTCCCGTTCCACGATCAGCGAATGGTAGCGCGTGGCCTTGAAGGGGGAGGGCAGGCCGGTGAAGACCCCTTTGCCGTCATGCCGGATATGGCCCATCTTGCCATGCACGATCTCGCCCGCGCGCACCACCTTGCCGCCAAAGGCCTGCCCGATGGTCTGGTGGCCCAGGCAGACGCCCAGAAGCGGTGTCCGGGTCTCGGCCGCCGCGGCGACCAGCGGCAGGCAGATTCCGGCCTGATCAGGGTCGCACGGCCCCGGGCTGAGCACGATCGCTGCCGGATTGAGCGCCATGGCCGCCTGCACGTCCAGCGCATCATTGCGCCTGACCACCACATCTGCGCCCAGCTCGCCCAGATAATGCACGAGATTATAGGTGAAACTGTCGTAGTTATCGATCAGGAGCAGCATGGCGGGCCTTCCGGTGGCAAGCGCCCTCTTCATGCCCCCGAGGGTGGCGCGGGGTCAAGGGCTGTGTTCATCCCGGACGGGCGCCATGGCTGGGGCGCCGCGTGTCGGCGCGGTTTTTTGTGCGTATTTTCGGCAAGATGAAGGCGGGGGCCCGTAGCAAGGCGTGCTTCGGGCCCGGTGGGGCGGGACAGAACCGGTGGGGCGCGGGGGATCGTTAAAGGGGTGAAACCCGCGCGGTTAGGGTTTATACCGGGGCGCGGGACTGGTTTGTGGCAACGGGGGCGGGATGCGCGGTTTTATCAAAGGTATGGCGGTGGGTCTGGCAAGCTTCAGCCTTGGTTTCGCTGTGCTTTCCGTTGTGTATGAGCCGGTACCGGCCTCGCCGCTCGCCGTTGGACCTGAGGCCTTGCCGGAGCCTGACCGCAATGATTTCGGCAGTGAGTCCGGCAGTGACGCGGGTCATGACGGCCGTGAGGCGGAGGGTGTCGGGGTTGTGCATGAGGATGCGGAATCCGCGCCGGAGACGCCCGAACCCCTGATGCCGGGGGATGGAGAGCCTGTCGGCGGGGAGGCTGATCCGGCATCTGCTGCGCAGGAGGAAGAGCCGGTTGAATCGCTCGCTGAGCATGGCGACGCGGCGGTCAGCGACGATTCCGGTCTGGCGGGCGGTGTGGTGGGCACGTCTGGTGGTATTGACGGTGCTGCGTCGGAAGGGCGCGCGCGTGAGGTTGACGAGCCTGCGGCAGGGGACGAAGGGGCGGGTACGGAAGATCCGGTTGTCGCGCCCCTGTCAGAGGAGGCCCCGGCACGGACTGAACCTGAGCGGGAGCTTGGGGCGGAAAGCGTTGTGGGTCCTGAGAACGGGGAGCCGGAAAGCGCGATTGCCGGGCCGCAGGAAGCTCCGGAGCGGATGGCGGTGGCAGAGCCGGAGCCGGAAACGACGGGCGCGCCGGTTTCTGAGGCGGAGGGCGAGGCCGGGAGCCTTGCCGGACCGCAGGCAGGGGATGCGCCTGAAGCCGAAGCCGAAGCCTCATCCGCGCCTCAAGCGGTCCCGGCGCCTCCGGCGGCTGCGGAAACAGAAGCGACCCCTGAAGCGGCGTCCGAAGCGGCTGCGGCGCCTGAGCCGGAAGCGCCCTCAGAACCTGCGCCCCCACCTGATGTCGCGCCTGATACCGCCCCTGTGGTGCCGCCGGTGCTGCGCGCGGTGCCCACATCGCCCGGGCTGGACCGGGCGGTGGAGGGGGTGACGGTTGGTCGGCTGCCCAGCATCGGCCGGGCCCCGGCCACTGAAGAACGGGCAACCGAAGAACCGGCCCCCCGGGAACCGGCGGACGCCGCCGCCGGAACCGCCCCGCAGGCGGCATCGGGCTTGCCGCCCCTTCCCGCACGAGAGCGCAACGCCGCCGCCTATGACCCGGCGCCGGGCCCGCTTTTTGCCGTGATCCTGCTGGACGCCCCCGCCGACCCTGGCGCCGAAGCCGCGATTGTCGGCCTGCCGATGCCGGTTGCTGTGGCGCTGGACCCGCATGACCCTGATGCCCCCCGCCGCGCCCGCGCCTATCGGGCGGCGGGGCATGAGGTGCTTATTCTGTTGACGGGCCTGCCGATGGGGGCCACGACCTCGGATCTGGAAGTGACCTTTGACGCATGGTTCCGCGCGCTGCCCGAGGCGGTGGCATTGCTGGAATCGCCCGAGGGCGGGTTTCAGGGCAACCGGGGGATGGCGCAGGCGATCATGCCGTTTCTGAATGCCGACGGGTACGGGCTGATCACCTTTGAGCGCGGCCTGAATCCGGTGCAGCAAAGCGCCGCCAGTGCCGGTGTTGCCAGTACCAGCGTTTTCCGGGTGATTGATGGCGACGATGAAAACCAGTTCGTCATCCGCCGCTATCTGGACCGCGCCACCTTCCGCGCCCAGCAGGAGGGGCGCGTGGTGGTGGTGGGCCGTGCCGCCAACCCTGAGACCATCGACGGGCTGATCGGCTGGCGGATGGAGGGGCGCGCGGGGCAGGTGGCCATTGTGCCGGTGTCCGCAACCCTGCGTCTGCCCTGAACGGAACAGTGGTTTCGCTTGCCCGCCCGCCTGCCGCATGCCATTGAAAACGGGCGGGTAACCGGCGCACCGGCAGGGATGCGGCAGCGGCGGGATGCGCGCTCAGAATGGACGGACGCGCATGGCTGGTATCGAATTTTCCTCGGTTTTCTATGAAATTGCGGTGCTGGTGCTGCTGGCCGCCGTTCTGGGGCTGATTGGCCTGTCGCTGCGCCAGCCGCTTGTGGTGGCCTTCATCGCCGCCGGTATCCTTGCCGGGCCGGATGTGCTGGGCCTTGTGCGCTCTGAGGATTTCATTGCGCTCCTGAGCCAGATCAGCATCGCGGTGCTGCTGTTCCTTGTGGGGCTGAAGCTGGATGTCGGTCTGGTGCGCAACCTTGGCAAGGTGGCGGTGGCGACCGGACTGGGGCAGGTGGGTTTCACCGCTGCCATCGGCTTTGCTCTGTGCCTTGTGATGGGCATTGACTGGCTGACGGCGGTGTATATTGCCGTGGTGCTGACCTTTTCCTCGACCATCATCATCGTGAAACTGCTGTCTGACAAGCAGGAGATCGACTCGCTGCACGGCAAGATCGCGCTGGGTTTTCTCATCGTGCAGGATATTTTCGTGGTGCTGGCGATGGTCGTGGTCTCGGCCATCGGGCTGGGCGCGGTGGAGGAGGGCGGCGGCGGCAGTCTGGTGTTTCTGACGCTGGGCGCGCTGGGGATGCTGGCGTTCGTCTATGGCTTCATCCGGTATCTGGCCAACCCGCTGCTGCAGGTGATTGCGCGTTCGTCCGAACTGCTGGTGATCTTCGCTGTGGGCTGGGCGGCGGGCTTTGCGGCGGTGGCAGACTGGATCGGGCTGGGCAAGGAGCTGGGCGGGCTGCTTGCCGGGGTTTCGCTGGCCTCGACCCCGATGCGCGACGCGATCAGCGCGCGGCTGGCGAGCCTGCGCGATTTCCTGCTGCTGTTCTTCTTTCTCAGCCTCGGCGCGGGGCTGGACCTGTCAACGCTTGGTGCGCAGGTCGGCCCGGCGATTGTGCTGTCGCTTTTCGTGCTGATCGGTAACCCTCTGATCGTGCTCGCGATCATGGGGTATATGGGCTACCGCAAGCGTACCGGGTTTCTGGCCGGGCTGACGGTGGCGCAGATCTCGGAGTTCTCGCTGATCTTCATGGCCATGGGGATCGCGCTGGGCCATGTCACCGAACAGGCGATGGGGCTGGTGACGCTGGTCGGTCTGGTGACGATCGCGCTGTCGGTCTACATGATCACCTGGTCGCACAAGCTTTATGCGCTGTGCGAGCCGCTTCTGAGCCTGTTCGAGCGGCGCAAACCGTTCCGGGAACTGGAAGAGGACAGCCCGGATCAGGGGCGCGGGCATTATGACTTCATCATTCTGGGGCTGGGGCGGTATGGCTGCCGGATCGGTCAGGGGCTCCGGGCCAAGGGCTTCCGGCTGCTGGGCGTCGATTTCGACCCCGAGGCGCTGCGCCGCTGGCGTTCCATGGGGATGGACGCGCATTTCGGCGATGCAACCGACCCAGAATTCGTGGGGCATCTGCCGCTTTCGGGCGTGAAGGGCGTCATCTCCGCCGTGCCGCGCAGCAGGGGGCCGCTGACCGAGGCCGATGGCCATGCGGCGCTGCTTCAGGCGCTCAGGGCGGCGGGTTTCGGGCGGGAAGTGGCGGTGACGGTAAACCAGCTTGAAGAGGGGGAAGCGTATCGCCATCTGGGTGCAACGCTGATCCTTGCGCCCTTTGACGATGCCGCCGACGGCGCGGTGCGCAAGATCATGCATGAGGGTGAGGCAGAGGCAGAGACAGCCGAGCGGCGCTGAAGCGCTGCCGCGAAAAGCGGCATTGGCCGGGACCAGGCGCAACAGGGTGCAGCTTTCGGGTTGGGGAGGAAGAAAGGCCCTTCGAAGGGCCTTTCCCACTTCGGGGCTTCTACATCGAGAAGCTGATGCCGCAGCCGCAGCTTGATGCGGCATTGGGATTGTCGATCATGAACCGCGCGCCGATCAGTTCTTCCGAGAAATCAATCACCGAATTGGACAGGAAGGGCAGCGAGACCGGGTCGATTACCACCTTCTGCCCCTTGCTCTCAAGCACCAGATCGTCACCGGCGATTGCATCGAGCGTGATCTCGTACTGGAAGCCTGAGCATCCTCCGCCCGCCACGGCGACACGCAAGACCTGCGCCTCGCCCGTTTCCTCGGCGATCTCGGCAAGGCGCTCAAAAGCGCGTTCTGTAACCTTTGGGGGCAGGTTCATGGATTTTCGTCGTTTTCCTGTAACTTCAAGCCAGATATAAGCGAGCCATGGCGATGCGGCAAGCCCGGACCCCGGCCTGAATGCCCGGCCCGCGCGCTGCCAGCGCCCCTGACAAGGAAGATATCACTGCATGAGCGCCTTTGCCCCCTATGCCGCCGATCCTGACCGTTCGCGCGGGCGGCTGCACGCCGAGCGCATCTCGACCTTCCGCTCACCCTTTCAGCGCGACCGTGACCGGATCATCCATTCCTCGGCCTTTCGCCGGCTCAAGCACAAGACGCAGGTTTTCATCGAGCATGAGGGCGATTATTACCGCACCCGCCTGACCCATTCGATCGAGGTGGCGCAGGTTGCGCGCACGCTGGCCACCGCGCTTGGCCTCAACACCGATCTGGCCGAGGCCATCGCGCTGGCGCATGATCTGGGCCATACCCCCTTCGGTCATACCGGCGAGGATGCGCTGGCCGCCCTGATGGAGCCCTATGCGGGTTTTGATCACAACGCTCAGGCCCTGCGCATCGTTACCCGGCTGGAGCGCCATTATGCCGAGTTCGACGGGCTTAACCTGACCTGGGAAACGCTGGAAGGCATCGCCAAGCACAACGGCCCGCTGATGGGGGCCGATGGCGCGCCGCTGAAGGGGGCGTTGCCGCTGGCGTTGACCGAATACAACGCGCTGCATGATCTGGACCTGCACACCCATGCCAGTGCCGAGGCGCAGGTGGCGGCGATTGCCGATGACGTGGCCTATAACCACCATGACCTGCACGACGGCCTGCGCTCAGGCCTGTTCGATGAGGACGATCTGATGCAACTGCCCATCACCGGCCCCGCCTTTGCCGAGGTGGATGCGCTCTATCCCGGCCTTGAGCGGATGCGCAGGCGCCATGAGGCGCTGCGCCGGGTGTTTGGCACCATGGTCGAGGATGTGATCGCGGTCGCCCGCCACCGGCTGGAGGCCGCCGAACCGGCTGATGCGGATGCCGTGCGCGATCTGGGGGTCACGATCATCCGCTTCTCGGACCGGCTGTTCCGCGAGCTCAAGGTGATCCGCCAGTTCCTGTTCACCCGCATGTATCGTGCGCCGCGCGTGGTGGCGATGCGCGCCGAGGTCACCGATGTCGTGCATGACCTGTTCACCCTCTACCTGCGCAGCCCCGGCCATCTGCCCGGCGAATGGCGCGAAGATGTCGCCGCCGCCCGCGACGAGGCGGCGCTGGCGCGGATCGTGGCCGATTATGTGGCGGGCATGACCGACCGTTTCGCCCTGCAGGAACATGCGCGGCTTCTGGGCTCAGACGCCGCGCGGTTCACACGCTATATGGTTTCCGGGCGCGAATAGGGGCGCGGGCCAAACAGGTTGCAGCCCCGGCGGTGTCAGGATTTGCCCAGAACCGCCTGCCAGTAGCGGGTCAGATGCGGATAGTTCCAGCGTGTCTTGTAGTGCTTGTAATGGATCACATCCCCCATGCGGGCGTTGACCAGTTCCTTGGGTTTCAGCTCTTCGCCCTGATACGAGATGATCGCCTGACGCGCGCGCCGCGCTCTGACCCAGGGCAGTCTGTCTTTCAGCTGTGCCAGCCACAGCATTGGCGCCATGTATTCCTGGGTGAACTTGATTGCCACATCACGGGGAAAGACCCGGCTGACATGGCGCGCGGCATGGGAAATGATCTTTTCATTCCCCTCATCGTAAAGATGGCGCAACAGATCAGGCAACTGGCCCGGATTTTCCAGATAGCGGGGGAAATCCACCAGAAACCTGTCTGTGATCCCGTGCCAGTCTTCGACGTAGAAGGCCATGACCGCGGTATTGCCAAGATAGTATCGCTCGGGGTCTATCCGGTGGACAAGGCCACTGAACCGCCAGTGCGGCACCAGATGGCGTTGCAGCATATACAGGCCCCGCCGCTTGCGCAGGCACTCGACCAGCCGCGCCACATCGCCTGACACGGAGCTGTCGAGGTCAATGTAGATCGTCGGCACGCCTGTAGCCAGCTGCCCCCTGAGGAACATCGACATTTTGAGAAGGGAGCCGCCGCGCCCCGTCATGGTGGCGACAGGCACCCCCAGATCAGGAAAAGGCCGGATCTGCACCCGGGGGTCGATACCGTCAGCGCTGTCAGTGAAGCAGATGAAGGTGACCGGCAGTGATGCATGCGCCGCCACACCATCCACCAGCCCGTTCACATACTCAGGGCCGAATTTGGTGCCCCATTTTACAAAGACAATCTGAACAGGGGTGTCATCATTCATAGGTCTGGTCCTCTCAGCACGCAGCGGTTATCGCGCAAAGCCGGGGAAGGGGCCAGCACGAAAACCAGCCCCCTCCCGGGAAGGGGCCGGAGCGCGTTGACCTGCTGTCGGCCCGGCCCCCGTCGCAAAATCAGGCGTTGCGCCTGTGCACGGAGATTGACCTTGGCGTTTGCCATGGTAGTGCAGGGGCAATCAGAGGATCGATGACATGAACCTGTTCAATGATATCCGCGCGCTCGTGCTGGACTGCCTGCAATCCATGACGGTGCAGGGCGCATTGCCCGAGGGGCTGGACCTGTCTGCCGTCACTGTGGAGCCGCCGCGCGACGCTGCGCATGGCGATATGGCGACCAATGCCGCGATGGTGCTGGCCAAGCCCGCCGCGATGAAACCGCGCGAGATCGCCGAGGCGCTGGCGCAATGCCTGCGCGCCGATCCGCGCATCCTGTCAGCCGAGGTGGCCGGGCCGGGCTTTCTGAACCTGCGCCTTGCGCCTGCTGTCTGGCAATCGGTGGTCGGGGCGGCGCTGCGTTCGGGGCGCGATTTCGGGCGCACCGCGCTGGGTGCCGGGCAGAAGGTCAATGTCGAGTTTGTGAGCGCCAACCCCACCGGCCCGATGCATGTGGGCCATGCCCGTGGCGCGGTCTTCGGCGATGCGCTGGCCGCCCTGCTGGATTTCGCGGGCTGGCAGGTGACGCGCGAATACTACATCAACGACGGCGGCGCGCAGGTCGATGTGCTGGCGCGATCGGCCTATGAGCGCTACCGCGAGGCGCATGGCCTGTCGCCCGAGATTGCCGAGGGCCTCTATCCCGGCGATTACCTGATCGAGGTCGGCGAGGCGCTCAAGGCCGAATATGGGGATCGTTTCCTCAACCAGCCCGAAAGCGAATGGCTGGAGATTATCCGCGATGACGCTACCGCGCGGATGATGGCCATGATCCGCGCCGATCTGGCCGCGCTGGGCGTGAAGATGGATGTGTATTCCAGCGAGAAGGCGCTTTACGGCACCGGCCGGATCGAGGCCGCGCTGGAATCGCTGCGGGCGCAGGGCCTGATCTATGAAGGGGTGCTGGAGCCGCCCAAGGGCAAGACGCCCGAAGACTGGGAACCGCGCGAGCAGACCCTTTTCCGCTCAACGGCGCATGGCGACGATGTTGACCGCCCGGTGAAGAAATCGGATGGCGGCTGGACGTATTTCGCCCCCGATATCGCCTATCACTTCGACAAGATCGAGCGTGGCTTTGATGCGCTTATCGACATTTTCGGCGCCGATCACGGCGGCTATGTCAAACGCATGAAGGCCGCTGTTTCGGCGCTTTCCGGCGGGCGGGTGCCGCTGGATATCAAGCTTGTCCAGCTGGTGAAGCTGTACAAGAACGGCGAGCCCTTCAAGATGTCGAAGCGCGCGGGCACCTTTGTCACCCTGCGCGACGTGGTGGAGATGGTGGGCGCCGATGTCACCCGCTTTGTCATGCTGACCCGCAAGAACGACGCGCCGCTTGATTTCGATTTCGACAAGGTGCTGGAGCAGTCGCGCGACAACCCGGTGTGGTATGTGCAATACGCCCATGCGCGCATTGCCTCGGTCCTGCGCAAGGCTGCTGAGGCCGGGGTCGATACCTCGGATGCGGCGCTGGCCGGGCTGGCGCTGGACGGGCTGGACCATCCGACCGAGCTGGCGCTGATCCGCAAGCTGGGTGACTGGCCGCGTCAGGTGGAGATTGCGGCGCGCGCGAACGAGCCGCATCGCATCGCGGGCTTCCTCTCTGAGCTGGCCAGCGACCTGCATACCCACTGGAATCGCGGCAATGATGAGCCCGGTTTGCGCTTCATTCAGGACGACAAAGCAACAATGGCCGCAAAAATTGCGCTTGCGCGTGCCGTGGGCGTTGTCATTTCCGCAGGTCTTGGTATCCTTGGCGTTACTCCGGTCGAGGAAATGCGCTGAATTACAGGCCAGCGCAGGCAGGAGGACGGCAGATCCGGGCTGATCCGGGTTCTGACGCGAGAAATTGACAGCCAAGACCGGGACCAACCCGGCTGGTTCGAGAGGCGAGCATGGCACAGTTGCATTTTGATGCATACCATGCCCCGGGACAGACGCAGCAGGGCACGGTTGAGCCGTTGCGTGTGGGGTTGATGGTGAATGTGGTCGGCGCGGTCCTGTCGGTCGCGCTTTTGGCCGGGGTCGGCGTATGGAGCTACCGGTTGATGGTGCGCGACGTTTCGGGCGTGCCGGTGATCCGGGCGCTGGAAGGGCCGATGCGGGTTTCCCCGGAAGATCCGGGCGGGCGTCAGGCGGCGTATCAGGGGCTGGCGGTCAACGCCATCGCCGCTGAAGGCAGCGCGGGGGCGGCTGCCGACGAGATCGTTCTGGCCCCCGGCCCTGTTGAACTGGCATCCGGCGACCGGCCGGTGGCAGCACTCCCCACACCGGCACCTTCGCAGCCCGCGCAGAACATGCAGCCTGCCGTGGCTGTGTACAATGCCGTGGCCGAGGCCTCTTTTCCTGTGCAGGCGACCCCCGCCTCACTAACGCTGGAGTCGCTGGAGCCGCTTGATCTGGTTCCGAGCAGCACACCTGGTATTGCGCGCTCGCCGGTGCCGCCCCGGCGGCCCACCTCCTCGGCGGCAGCGGTGCAGATGGCATCGGTGCAGACAACAAACACGCCGTCCATGAGTGATGCCGGTGCATCATCAGGGCGCGACGCGCAGGCCGAAGCGGTTCTTGTCGAACTCGCCACGCGGCTGGCCCCCGCGCGCCATGTTGATGTCGATCCCTCCAGCCTGACTCCGGGCACCCGGCTGGTGCAACTGGGCGCCTATGACGACGAACCCGCCGCGCGCGAGGCCTGGGAGGCGCTTGCGGGCCGCTTCTCGGCCCATCTTGACGGGCCCGGGCGGATCATCGAACCGGCAACCTCGGGCGGGCGCACCTTCTACCGGCTGCGCGCGCATGGTTTCGACGATGAGCCCGAGGCGCGGCGCTTCTGCGCTGTCTTGCTGGCCGAAAACGCCGATTGCATCCCGGTGCTGATCCGGTAACCCCCTGGATCTCTGACCGGGGGCGGGAGCCTCCGGCGGGGATATTTATCGGACAGAAAATGGAGCGGGCGGATGCAGGCGGAAGCGCTGGGGGCAACGATATTCGGTTGTTCGGGGACGGTTCTGCACGCCGATGAGGCGCGGTTTTTCGCCCGGGCGCGCCCCTGGGGTTTCATCCTGTTCCGCCGCAATGTCGAAAACGCCGCGCAGCTTCAGGCCCTTTGCGCGGAACTGCGCAGTGCCGTGGGGCGCGATGCGCCGGTGTTCATGGATCAGGAAGGCGGCACGGTGCAGCGGCTGCGCCCGCCACTGGCGCGTGACTGGCCCGATGCCCGCCAGCAGCGCGGCGGCGCGCGGGCGGTCTGGCTGCGTCACCGGCTGATGGCGGCCGAGTTGCGCGCGGTGGGCGTGGACGGGAACTGTGCGCCGGTGATCGACGTGGCCGGCCCTGCCACCCACCCTTTCCTGCAGCGCCGCATCTGGGGCGCTGATCCGCAGCGGGTGGCCGAACTGGGCCGCGCGGCGGCGGAGGGGTTGCTGGCGGGCGGGGTTCTGCCGGTGATCAAGCATCTGCCCGGCCACGGCGCGGGCAATGCCGACAGCCACCACGATCTGCCGCGCGTTCCGCTGTCGCTGGCGGCGCTGGAGGCGCGCGATTTCATCCCGGTCAAGGCGCTGGCCGATCTGCCGCTGGGGATGAGCGCGCATGTCGTCTATGACGCACTGGACCCTTTGCTGCCTGCCACCGTCTCGCCCACCGTGATCGCCCATCTGCGCGGCGCGCTGGGGTTTGGCGGGCTGCTCATGACCGATGACATTGGCATGAATGCGCTGGGCGGCAGCATGGCCGCGCGCACGGGCGCCGCGCTGGCGGCGGGCTGCGACGTGGTGCTGCATTGCTCGGGCGATCCGGGCGAGATGGCGGGCGTGGCTGACGCCGCCGGGCAGCTGGAGGGCGCCGCGCAGGCCAGGGCTGCGGCGGCGCTGGCTGCGCGGCATGACCCCTGCGCGATTGACATTGCCGCGCTTGAAGCCGAACTTGAAGCCCTGAGCGGGGATGCGGAAGGGCAGGTATGAGCGAGGCGCAGGACGAAGCGGGCTGGGGCGAGGACAACATTGCCGCGCGCATCGAGGCCGAGGCGCTGATCGTCGATGTTGACGGCTATGAGGGGCCGCTGGACCTGCTGCTGACCCTTTCGCGACGCCAGAAGGTTGACCTGCGGCGCATCTCGGTGCTGCAACTGGCCGAGCAGTATCTGCGTTTCGTCGAGGCCGCGCGCGCCCTGCGCATTGAACTGGCCGCCGACTATCTGGTGATGGCGGCCTGGCTGGCCTATCTGAAATCCCGCCTGCTGTTGCCGCCGGAACCGGGCGAAGAGGGCCCCTCGGGCGAGGAACTGGCCGCGCATCTGGCCTTTCAGCTTGAGCGCCTCAATGCCATGCGCGAGGCCGCCGCACGGCTGATGGGCCGTGACCGGCTGGGGCGCGATTTCTTCGTGCGCGGCGCGCCCGAGACCGTTTCCATCCGCCGTCAGACCCATTTTACCGCGACACTTCTGGAACTGATGCAGGCCTATGCCCGCCTGCGCACCCGCGATGACTTTCGCCCCTATGCCTTTGACCGCACCGATGTCTACCCGCTGGAAACCGCGCTGGAGCGGCTGCGCGGGATGATCGGCCATGGCGGCGACTGGGCCGATCTGGCTGGCTTTTTGCCGCCGGGCTGGCGTGCGGCGGGGGCGCGGCGGCGCTCGGCGCTGGCCTCGACCTTTGCGGCCTCGCTGGAGCTGGTGAAACAGGGGCAGGCGGAACTGCGCCAGTCTGACACCTTTGCGCCGATCATGCTGCGCCCGCGCCGGGAGGGGGGGGCGGCATGAGCGAGGAGACGCGCCATCCGGGCGCCGTGGAAGCGGCGATGCCCAGCCTGTTCCCCGCGCCGCCCATGGCCGAGGTCGAGCGGATGATCGAGGCGGTGCTCTTTGCAAGCGCCGACCCCGTCACCATTGCGGAGCTGGAAACGCGCCTGCCGCAGGGCAGCGACGTGCCCGAGGCGCTGCAGCATCTGCGCTCGCGCTACAGCGGGCGGGGGGTGCATCTGGTGCGGGTGGGCGATGGCTGGGCGATGCGCACCGCACCGGATCTGGGTTGGCTGATGCACAAGGAGCAGGTGGAAACCCGCCGCCTGAGCCGCGCTGCCATCGAGACGCTGGCGATCATCGCCTATCACCAGCCCGTCACCCGCGCCGAGATCGAGGAAATCCGCGGCGTGGCGCTGTCACGGGGTACGATCGACCAGTTGCTGGAACTGGAATGGATCCGGCTGGGGCGGCGGCGGATGACGCCGGGGCGGCCCGTGACTTTCGTGGTGACCGAGGGCTTCCTTGACCATTTCGGGCTGGAAAGCGCGCGCGATCTGCCGGGGCTGAAGGAACTGCGCGCGGCAGGGCTGCTGGACAGCCGGCCGATGCCCGGCGCCGCTGCCGCTGCCAGCGCGGACGACGATGAGGCCGCCCCCGCCGGACAGAGCGAGCTTTTCGAGGATTGAGCGGGGGTTATTGGCGGATCGCCGCCGGTTTTTCCAACAACTTCGCGTGAAGGTTGGGTGAGGGCTTCTGCCCGGGGCGCGGATCGCCTAGGCTGGCAGTAATGCCCGTGTTCAGGGCGTAATGAAGGAGAGTTCCATGAAGAAACTTACAGCTGTCGTTGCCATCACCGCCGGGCTGGCCCTGTCGGCCTGCACGATGAATTCCAACGAGCGGATGGTGCTGGGTGGCGTCGGCGGCGCGGGCGCAGGCCTGTTGACGGCGAACCTGCTGCAAGCCAACAGCAACTGGACGATGCTGGCAGTGCTCGGCGGGGCTGCGGCCGGTGCGCTGGTGGCACGCAACACGGCGACCAACGAATGTGCCTATGCGCGTGGCGACGGCACCTATCGGGTTGCGGCCTGCAGGTAAACCCGGCGGGGAAGAAGGGGGCTGCCGCCCCCTCTGGCCTGTGGCCATTCACCCCGGCGCGTATTTTAGGCAAGATGAAGGGGCGCGGTCTTTCGGGACGGCGCCCTTTTGCTTTTTCCGGAATGCTCGGCGCATGCCGTGACCTTGCGTGCGGCAAAGGGAGAGGGAGCGGGGGCTGGCCCTGTTGCGGCGTAACCCGCTCTGGCTTTTGTGAGGCCTTGGCGGGGCGACATGGCTGGGGCGGTCAGAAAAGCGAGAGCTGCGCATCCGGTTCAGGGCCGCGGCCCCTGGCGGGGCGGGTAGGCGTCTGGCTGACGTTCCGGCCATCAGATGCGCCTTGTTCCCGCACTGGCGGGGTGAAAAGCGTACAGTCCAGCGGTGGCAGGCTGTCGGCATAGCCCATACGGCGGCGCGCGAGTTTGACGCGGCGCGACAGCAGCATCGCCAGCGGCCCCGAGCCGCGGAAGCGCGAGCCGAAGCGCGGATCATTGACCTTTCCGCCGCGCATCTCGGCCAGTTGCCGCATGACCTTGGCCGCGTGATGGGGCCGGTGGCGGGCGAGCCAGTCCTGAAACAGGCTGCTGACCTCATGCGGCAGGCGCAGCAGGCTCCACCATGCTGTCTGCGCACCGGCGTCGCGCGCCGCCTGAAGGATTGATTCCAGCTCATGATCCGTCAGCCCGGGAATGACCGGCGCCAGCATCAGCCCCACCGGCACCCCAGCCGCCCGCAATGTGGTGATGGTCTGCAACCGCCGCGCCGGGCTGGGTGCGCGCGGCTCCATCGCGCGGGAAAGGCCTGCATCCAGCGTGGTGATGGATATCCCCACCTCGACAAGGTTGAGCGCCGCCATTTCCGCAAGGATATCAACATCGCGCGCGATCAGCGCGCCGCGCGTGGTGATGGTGACCGGGTGGCGGCAGTCGCGCAGCACTTCCAGAAGGGCGCGGGTGATGCGGTGCTGCGCCTCGATCGGTTGCCAGGGATCGGTGTTGGACCCCAGCGCGAGCGGCGCCACGCGGTAGCCCTTGCGCCCCAGTTCGCGCGCCAGCACCTGCGGCGCATCCGGCCGCGCCACCAGCCGGGTTTCAAAATCCAGCCCCGGCGAGAGGCCGAGATAGCTGTGGGTGGGGCGGGCGTAGCAATAGATGCAGCCATGTTCGCAGCCGCGATAAGGGTTTACCGCGCGGTCAAAGCCCAGATCGGGCGATGTGTTCCAGGAGATGACGCTGCGCGGACGCTCGATGGCGACGTCGCGCAGCTGTGTGCGTTCCTCTTCCGGGATGTCCCAGCCATCATGCTGCCATTCCCGGCTCAGCCCCTCGAACCGGCCCGGCGGTTGCGCAACCGTGCCGCGCGCGGGTGCGCGCAGCGCCGGGTCGCTGGCGGGCAGGGGGGCAGGGGGCGGCGGCTGTCTGGACATTGCCAGATCATGAACGAAGGGGGAACATTTCGCAATACCCCGCAGAGCGGTGAAGCCGCGCTGTCGCCTTTCAATCCGCGCAGGTCGGAAACCGGACAGTCGCCCCGCGCAAACTGGCGCATTGAGCAAGGAGCAACCGAGTGGAGCGCGCCATGGCCGAAGACGACGAGATCATCCTGTCGGAGCTTGATGACGACGAGCTGGTTCAGCAGATGATGGATGACCTCTATGACGGTCTCAAGGATGAGATCGAAGAGGCCGTCAATATCCTGCTGGCGCGCGGCTGGACGCCCTATGACGTGCTCACCAAGGCGTTGGTGGCCGGCATGACCATCGTCGGCCATGATTTCCGCGATGGCATCCTGTTCGTGCCCGAAGTGCTGCTGGCGGCCAATGCGATGAAGGCCGGGATGTTCATTCTCAAGCCGTTGCTGGTGGAAACCGGCGCGCCGCGGATGGGCAAGATGGTGATCGGCACCGTGAAGGGCGATATCCACGATATCGGCAAGAACCTTGTCGGCATGATGATGGAGGGCGCCGGGTTCGAGGTGGTCGATCTGGGCATCAACAACCCGGTGGAGAAATACATCGAGGCGCTGGAGGCCGAAGGTGCCGATATCCTTGGCATGTCAGCTCTGCTGACCACGACCATGCCCTATATGAAGGTGGTCATCGACACGCTGAAGGAAAAAGGCATGCGCGAGGATTACATCGTTCTGGTCGGCGGCGCGCCGCTGAACGAGGAATTCGGCCGTGCCATCGGCGCCGATGCCTATTGCCGCGATGCCGCTGTGGCGGTGGAGACGGCCAAGCAGTTCGTGGCCCGCAAACACAACCGTCTGACGGCCTGAAGCAGTTCCGGCATAGGGAGTAGCAGGGGGCTTCGCGCCCCCTTGGCGCGTTGGCTCGCCCCCGCGCGATATCTAGGGGACGCGCCGGGGCGCAGCGAAAAGCCCCCGGTTTCCCGGGGGCTTCAGGCCTTGCATCTGTAGGGGTCTTCCGGATTATTCCAGCGTGTAGCTGCCCAGCTCGCAGATATTCACCTGATCTTCGACCTCGTCGCCATCGGCGAACACCATCAGGAAGTCATAGTCGCAGTTCGCGCGGCCGTCGGCGATCAGCACATCGACCGAATAGCCCGATTCCAGCACATCCGCGCCGAGGATATCCTCTTCCCAGTCACCGACGGTGACGGGGGAGGCATAAAACTCGACCAGCGTGTAGCCGGTGCGGTTGATCAGGGTGAACATCATATCCTGCGCGAGGGCAGGGGCCGTGAATGCCCAGGCCGCTGCCACCAGGGCAGCCGCGCGCAGTGCGAGGGTTCTCATGAGAAGATCTCCGGTTATGAGTGGATTATGGAGATGAATCGGTAGCACTGCCCGATGAACAAAGGAAGAGGGATGATTGGTGCGCGCCCGCAGGCAGGTCTTTTTGGGGCGCGCCCCCTTTCCTTTCCCTCTCGTCCCGTCCTATCGTCGCGCGCGAAAGACGACAGGAGAAAATGATGACCACCCTTGCCACCGCCGCCGAGATACTGAATGCCTGCGGGCTGAAACCCGCCGCCTTGTCCGGCGGCAGCCTGACTGTGCATTCGCCCATCGACGGGGCGCAGATTGCGGCACTGGCGCCGACGCCGGTCGCAGATATTCCGGCGATCCGCGCGCGCTCGGTGGCTGCGTTCGGGGCCTGGCGCAAGGTGCCCGCCCCGCGCCGGGGTGAGCTGGTGCGCCTGCTGGGCGAAGAGCTGCGCGCCGCCAAGGACGCCCTGGGCGCGCTGGTGACACTGGAGGCGGGCAAGATCACCTCGGAGGGGCTGGGCGAGGTGCAGGAGATGATCGACATCTGCGACTTCGCCGTGGGCCTGTCGCGCCAGCTTTACGGGCTGACCATCGCCTCGGAACGCCCGGGGCATGTGATGCGCGAGACCTGGCACCCGCTGGGGCCCTGCGCGGTGATCACGGCGTTCAACTTCCCGGTGGCGGTATGGTCATGGAACGCGGCGCTGGCGCTGGTCTGCGGCAATCCGGTGATCTGGAAGCCCTCGGACAAGACACCGCTGACCGCGATGGCCTGTATGGAAATCTTCAACCGGGCGGTGGCGCGCTTTGGTGCGGACGCGCCGGAAGGGCTGATGCAACTGGTGCTCGGTCAGGCTGAGCAGGGCGCGGCACTGGTGAGCGCAACCGATATCCCGCTGGTCTCGGCCACCGGCTCCACCCGGATGGGGCGGATTGTCGGGCCGAAGGTGGCAGAGCGCTTTGGCCGCTCGATCCTGGAGCTGGGCGGCAACAATGCGATGATCGTCGCGCCCTCGGCCGATATCGATATGGCGGTGCGCGGGATCGTCTTTTCGGCGGTGGGCACGGCGGGGCAGCGCTGCACCTCGCTGCGCCGGCTGATCGTGCATGAAAGCATCGCCGACGATCTGGTGGCAAAGCTGGTCAAGGCCTATGCCAGCCTGCCGGTGGGCGACCCCCGTGCACCGGGCACACTGGTCGGGCCGCTGATCGACGCGGGATCGCTGGAGCGGATGCAGGCGGCGCTGGAGCGCGCGCGGGCCGAAGGCGGCACGGTCCATGGCGGCGCGGTTTCCGATGCCGGGCCGAAGGGCGGCGCCTATGTCGCGCCCGCGCTGGTCGAAATGCCGGGGCAGACCGGCGTGGTGCGCGAGGAAACCTTCGCGCCGATCCTCTATGTGATGCGCTACAGCACGTTCGATGAGGCGCTGGCGCTGCAGAACGACGTGCCGCAGGGCCTGTCATCGTGCATCTTCACGCTGAACCTGCGCGAGGCCGAGGCCTTTTTGCAGGAATCGGATTGCGGAATCGCCAATGTGAACATCGGCCCCTCGGGTGCCGAGATCGGCGGGGCGTTCGGTGGCGAGAAGGAAACCGGCGGCGGGCGCGAAAGCGGGTCGGACGCGTGGAAAGGCTATATGCGCCGCGCGACGAATACGGTCAATTATTCCGACGCATTGCCGCTGGCCCAAGGGGTCCGATTCGACCTTTGAACTGCGTGCCGCGCCGCAGGCAGTGACCTGACGGGAAAAAGGTTTGGGGGCTCTGCCCCCGCCCGTCCATCTGCGCTGGCCGGACTCCCCCGGGATATTTCTGAACAGGTGAAGCAGGGGCGCGGCGCCCCTTTCATCTTGCCGGAAATACGCGGGGGGTGAGCGGCGTCTCGGGGGCCTTCCAGTGGAAGGCCCCAGCCGCGAACGCCGAGCCCGTGGCGAGGCCGGGGAATGGGCCGCAGGCCCAGAGGGGGCGAAGCCTCCTGACTTCTGAAGAACAGAATCGGGGGCGAAGCCCGCTGTTGTTTTTGAAAAGAGAGGGGCGCAGCCGCCTCAAGGTAAGCGGTCGCTGGCCCCCACTGTCGGCTTAGCTTGACGGCTTGAAGTTCCAC
>NZ_DAIRVN010000061.1:0-30187 GCF_036802785.1 Pararhodobacter sp. | reverse complement strand
GGGGCTGGGGGGCGGGATGGGGGATCAGCGTGGCGGGCGCATCGGGCACCTGAAAGCAGGCCCGGTAGCGCAGGGGCGAGCTGTCGGCATCAATCCCCTCGAAACCGGCGATGGTCAGGCGGGTGGCGCCGTCCGGCAATTCAGCCATCAGGCTGGTCTGCGGCGCCAGCCGGTCATAAAAGGCATAAACCTGAAGGTAATACATGCCGATACCGCCGGTCAGCCCGGCAAGCACCAGCGCCAGCGCGGCGATGCGGCCCTTCATGCGATGCCCGCCGCCGCATCCGAACCCGCCTCTGTCGTCACAAAGGCATCGGCGCATTTCTTCGCCAGCGCCCGGACCCGGCCGATATAGGCCTGCCGCTCGGTCACCGAAATCACGCCGCGCGCGTCCAGCAGGTTGAACAGGTGGCTGGCCTTGATGCATTGGTCATAGGCCGGATGCGCCATGACAATGCGCCGCCCCGCGCTGTCGGTTTCGGGGGCGGCGAGGATACGCTCGCATTCGGCCTCGGCATCCTTGAAATGCTCGAACAGCAGGCCGGTATCGGCCTGATCGAAATTCCAGCGCGAATATTCCTGCTCGGTCTGGCGGAAGATATCGCCATAGGTGAGCGGGATGGGCGCGGAAGGGTCGTTGAAGGGCATGTCCATCACATGGTCCACACCCAGCACATACATCGCCAGCCGCTCCAGCCCATAGGTCAACTCGCCCGAGACCGGCTTGCAGTCATGCCCGCCGACCTGTTGGAAATAGGTGAACTGCGACACTTCCATCCCGTCGCACCATACTTCCCAGCCCAGCCCCCAGGCGCCCAAGGTGGGGCTTTCCCAGTCATCCTCGACAAAGCGGATATCGTGGAGGCTGTCATCCACGCCGATGGCGCGCAGCGATCCCAGATACAGCGCCTGCAGGTCAGGCGGCGAGGGTTTGATGATCACCTGAAACTGGTAGTAATGCTGCATTCGGTTGGGGTTTTCGCCGTAGCGCCCGTCGGTGGGCCGGCGCGACGGCTGCACATAGGCCGCCGCCCAGGGGCGCATTCCCAGCGCGCGCAGGGTGGTGGCGGGGTGAAAGGTGCCCGCGCCCACCTCCATGTCATAGGGTTGCAGCACGGCGCAGCCTTTTGCGGCCCAGTAGGCCTGAAGCCGCAGGATGATCTCCTGAAAGCTGCGGGGTTTGTCGGTGCCGTGGCTCATGCGCTGCCTCTGGTTTTTCGTGGCGGTGTCGCGTTCCGGGGCGGTGTCGCGGGGTCTTCGGCCTCAATAGGCAAGCGCCACGCCATGGTCAACGCCGCGCGCTCTGTCACTCAGGGGCAGGAGTTGTGTAAAAAACGCACATACCGGGGAAGCAGCCCTCTACTATCCCAGTTTTTATCTATATTCAGGCAACAAGCCTGTTACCCTCGGGCGCCAGAATCGAGAAATCCAGCCACAACGCATGGGATAGCCGTGAACAATCGACCAGCAAGCGTGTTTTTTTCCGCCGTGATGTTTCTTTTTCTTTTTCCTGCGGCCCTTTTTGCGCAGGTCACCCATTGGGTGCAGATTGAGGCCCATGCAACTCTGCGCACCGCCGAGGATTTCGCCGCCCGCTATGAGGCTGATATCGGCGGCGTGGCCGGGTTCCGGCTTTCGGGCGGGTGGTATGCGCTGGCTGTCGGGCCTTTCGAAACCCCGGAAGAGGCTGAGTCCGTGCGCCAGCAATTGCTGGTCCGCCGGGTGATCCGCCCTGACGCCTATGTCACCGACGCGCGCATCTACGGCCAGCAGTTCTGGCCCGCGGGCGGCATGGCGCAGACCGCGCCGCTGACCGTGACACCGTCGCGGCCCGGACCGGCGGCTGATCCCGCGCCTGAGGCGACGGCCGAGCCTGCACCGGAACCTACCCCGGAACCCGCACCCGAAACAGCCGCCGCGCCCGAACCCGTCGTTCAGGAACTGCCGGAAGAAACGCTGGCCGAGGCCCGCGCCAATGACAACCGGCTGACCCGCGATGAGCGCGCCGAGATTCAGACCGCGCTGCAATGGTTCGGCCATTACACTCAGGCCATCGACGCCGCTTTCGGCCCCGGCACGCGCAATGCGATCGGCGAATGGCAGGCGGCGCAGGGCCATGAGCCCACAGGCTTTCTGACCACCCGCCAGCGCATGGCGCTTCTGGGCGGCTATGACGAGGCGCTGGCGCGCTACAGCTTCGCCCCCGTGCGCGATGACCGCGCCGGGGTCGAGGTGACGCTGCCGCAGGGCATGGTAGCCTTTGACCGCTATGAAAGCCCGTTCGTGCATTTCGACGAGGTCAACAACAGCGGCATCCGCCTGCTTCTGATCAGTCAGGAGGGCACGCAATCCACGCTTTTCGGTCTTTATGAGATCATGCAGACGCTGGAGGTGATCCCGCTTGAAGGCACGCGCGAGCGGCGCAACAACAGCTTTCTGATCACCGGCCAGTCCGCGAACACGCGCGCCCACGCCACCGCAAGCCTGCAAGGCGGCGCGATCAAGGGCTATGTCCTGCTGTGGGAGGCCCGCGCCGATGACGATGCTCAGGGCGTTCTGGAAACGCTCGAGGCATCCTTCCGCCCTGTCGCGGGTGTGCTGGGTGGTAATGCGGGCGCCTCGGCCTCCAGCGTGTCGCGCAGCGATCTGCTGGCAGGGCTTGAGGTCCGGCGCCCCGTGCGCTCGCGCTCGGGCTTCTTTGTCGATGCGGTGGGCACGGTCGTCACCACCGCCGAAGCCGTTGAGGGCTGTGGCCGGGTAACGATTGACGAGGCCTATATGGCCGATGTCCGCGTGGTGGACAGCGAGAACGGCATCGCCGTTCTGGCCCCGCGTGACCCGCTGGTGCCGCTGGCCTATGCGCAGTTCGCAGCGCTTGAGCCGCGGGTGGATACCGATATCCGCGTCTCGGGCTTTTCCTATCAGGATACGCTCAGCCGCCCCATCCTGACCTTCGGGCGCCTGTCCGAGATGCAGGGCCTGAACGGTGAGGCCGCGCTGCGCCGTCTGTCGGTCAGCGTGCAGCCGGGGGATTCCGGCGGCCCGGTCTTTGACGGCAATGGCGCGGTCATGGGCATGCTGCTGCCCCGCATGGAGCAGAACAACCGCGTGTTGCCCGATGACATCCATTTCGCCGTCTCCGGCGGCGCCATCATGAATGCGCTGGATGAGGCCGGTCTGCGCGGCACCCTGAGCCGCGAGAATGCCTCGATGCCTGCCGAAATTCTGACCCGGGTATCGGCGGATCTGACGGTTCTGGTATCCTGCTGGAACTGAAACCGGGAAACTGAGCCTTAGCAACAAGCGCGCGCCCCGTCAAAGGGCGCGCGCCTGCGTTTCAGCCCCGCTCTGCCCGCACATGAAAGCAGTTGTTGCTGGCCGAGCGGATATGCACAAAGGCCACATCCGCACGCGCCAGCAGCCCGGCGCAGGCCTCGATGATCGCGCCCGTCGCCACCACGGCCCCCGTGCCATAGATGATCCGCTCGTCAGCGCTGGAGCCGCGCACGATATACTGCGGTGAGGTCAGGAAAGCGGGCAGCTCCGGCCCCGGCACCGGCCCGTGCTCTGACCCGGCCCCTTCGGTGGCGGAGACAAAGATCGGCCCCGTCTCAGTATAGGGGTTCAGCCCGTCAAAAGGCCGGTGCGCGACGATCAGATAGGGCTCGCCCCGGGGCACCAGCCGCAGGCTGTGGCGGCAGGGAATGGTGCTGCCGTCGGATATCCGCCGCTCAGGCGGCAGGCCATTGGCATCAAGGCCGCCCCGGCGGTAATGGGCGGCGGTGGCGTCGGACAGGGGGATGAAGACAGGGCGCATGAAACCTCGGCTGGTTGTGAGGCCCCCACCCTGCCCCGCAACCCGGCCCCGGCGCGACCCGGAAGCTGCGCAATGCTCAGGCGCGCCAGAACCGTGGCAGCAGCAGCACCAGAACCGCCACCATCTCAAGGCGCCCCAGCAACATGCCCGCCATCATCAGCCATTTCACCGTGTCCGAAAACTGATCCACCGCGCCGCTTTCGCCCACGCCATGGCCATAAACCGGCCCGATATTGCAGATCGCCGTCCACGAAGCGGTGATCGCCGCGCGCATCTCCAGCCCGTTCAGCGACAGAAGGATCGTCAGCACCCCGAAGCCCAGCACAAAGGCCGTGAACATCACGATGACCGACGAAATCACCTCACTATCCACGCGCCGCCCGTCGATATGCACCAGCGCCACGCGGTTGGGATGGACGAGCTGGCGCAACTGCGACTTGATCGCCTCGAACAGCACCAGAAAGCGGAATACCTTGATCGAGCAGCCGGTGGAGGCCGTGCAGGCGCCGATGAACCCCACCACAATCACCACCAGCAGGGGAAACCCACCCCAGGATGACACATCGGCAGTGCCGAACCCGGTGCCCGAAAACAGCGAAACGGTGTTGAACGCGCTTTCGCGCAGCACCCGCTCCACAGCGACCTCGCCCTGCCAGAACCGATAGGCGGCAATCATGGCGATCGCATACAGCGTCCAGCGCAGATAGGCGCGCGCCTGCACATCGCGCATCAGCGGCGTCACCGATCCGTTGACAAGCTGCACATAGCGGATGAAGGGCAACCCCGACAGCCACATCAGCGCGGTGCAGGCGTATTGCGCCGCTGCCGGGAATTCGGAAAACGAGGCATCGCGCGTTGAATAGCCGCCGGTGGCGATGGTGGTCAGCGCATGGTTGATCGCATCGAACGGCCCCATGCCGGACAGCACGAAGGCAATCGCCGCGACCACGGTCAGACCGACATAAACCTGGATCAGCATCAGCGAGATATCCGCCGCGCGGGGCAGAACCTTGCCCATCGTATCGAACCCTTCGGAGCGGAAATGCTGCATCCCGCCCACCTTCATCACCGGCAGGAACACCAGCGCCACAATCACAATCCCCAGCCCGCCCAGCCATTGCAGGATCGAGCGCCACAGCAGAATGCCCGCCTCTTTCTCATCCAGCCCCACCATGACCGTGGTGCCCGTGGTCGTCATGCCGGACATCGATTCAAACATGGCGTCGGTCAGGTCAAAGCTCACCTCGCCCAGATAGAGCGGCAGCGCGCCAAAAGCGGGCAGGACAACCCATGTCAGCGTGGTCAGAAGGAACGACTGGCGCAGCGTCAGCGAGGTGCCAAGGCTGTTGGCCGTGGCCAGCGCCAGACCGAAGCCGGAAAGCGATGTGACAAAGGCCGAAGACAGGAAGATGCGCCAGCTTTCCTCACCCATCGTCAGATCGACAATGGCCGGAACCAGCATCGTCAGCCCCAGCACGACGAGCAGCAGACCAAGAATGTGAACGACCGGGCGGAAATCAGGCATGACGGAAAGCCTTGGCGGGGGCGCGACGCGCTGTCAAGCGGCGGATCAGGGGCGGGTGATGACGCAGCCTTGCACCAGCCGCTCGGCATCGTCCCGGCGGCACAGGGCGCTGGCGCCGGTCATCACCGCCGCAGCCGCCGCCGCCGTGGCCCGGCGCAGCGCCCCGGCGATATCATCGCCCTGCGCCAGCGCCAGGACAAGCGCGCCGGTAAAGCTGTCGCCTGCGCCGGTCTTGCTTTGCACCGGCACTTCGGGCGGGCGGCAATGCAGCCGCTGCCGCGCGCCCGCCAGCACCGAGCCATCGGCGCCCCGCGCCAGCACCACCACCTGCGCGACCCCGCGCGCCACCAGTTCCCCGGCGAAATCCAGACTGTCGGCGGGGGTGGGAAGCGCGCGGCCCGCAGCCTCTTCGGCCTCGGCCTGATCCATGCGCAGGCACCACGGCGCCGGGCTGTGGCCGCCCGCAACCAGATGCTGCAGCGCGCTGCCGGAGGTATCGACGACCAGCCGTGCCCCGCTGTCCGTCAGGCGCGCGGCAAGCTGAAGGGCGAAATCATCGGCCACGCCGGGCGGCTGGCTGCCGCTCAGCACCACCCAGCCGCCCGGTGCAGCGGCAGCGGCGATCCGGGCCAGCAGATCATCGCTCAGCGCTGCCGCCCATTGCGGGCCGGGCAGGATGAAGCGGTATTGCTGGCCGTCGCGCCGGTCGGTCACAGACAGGCTTTGCCGTGTCTCGCCGGGCAGCGCGAAGGGCAGCAGGTCCAGCCCTGCCCCGGTGATCATTTCGGCCATCCGCGCGCCCGTCACCCCACCCAGCGCCGCCAGCACCCGTGCCTGCCCGCCCAGTATATCAATTGCCCGCGCAACATTGATCCCGCCCCCGCCCGGTTCAAATACCGGGGCAGAGAGGCGCAGCTTTGGCCCGGGCACCACCTGCGGCGCGTCGGCAGACAGGTCCAGCGCCGGGTTCAGCGTGACGGTCAGGATTGCGGGCTGGGTGGCGGGCGTTTCAGGCATGAGCGGGCGCGGCTTTCACAAGGAAGAACCGCGCCAGCATAGGCCCCTTCACGGGCAACGAAAAGCGCTGCCTAGCCGGTATGGATCAGGCTGGCGAACAGCTTCGGGTCCAGGCTGTCGGCGGCGAAGGTCGGCCCCTCGGTCAGCACGCTGACGGCATCATGGCTGTGCAGGCTTTCCTGATGGCTCGCGACAACCCGGAAATCGCCGATCCGCGCATCCGCCTGCAACCCGGCGCAGAACAGCCGCGCGGCATCTTCCACAAAGATCGGATTGGCCGCGTTGAGTTCGGCAAAGGCCTGCTCATCCTCGCGCTTGACCATGACCTGCGTCTCGGTAGGCACGGCAGCGCGGCAGATCTCGATCAGATCCTCAAACCACAGCACCGCGCCCGGCAACACCTCCACCGAGATCCGCGCGACCGAGCGTTGCGAATGCGGCGTGGCCAGTTGGCCGCGCCCGTAGCGCGCATGTTCGCTCAGTTCCAGCGAACAGGGGCAGGTTGACGAATAGACATAGTCCAGATGCATGAACCGCCGCCGGGTGCCGCCCTGATCCGCCAGTTCCAGCGCGATGTCGTAATATTGCCAGCCCCAAAGCCCGGAGCGCAGGCTGCCCACCTTCATCGGAAACGAGAACCGCATCTGGATACGCGCATCGAAGCTTTCCAGATCGGCCTTGTAATCCTCCAGCGCGGCCTCGATCACGCCAAAGCTGAAGCATTTTTCGGCATGCTGATAGAAGCTGCGCATGATCCGGCTCATGTTGATGCCCTTCTTGTCGGCATCAAGGCTGACCGTGCCGGTCACGCTGGTCTGAAGGGTCACATCCCCGGCGCCCGCCGCATCCGAATCGCGGGTACGGAACCGGATGGGCAACCGGAAGTTGGAAATACCGACATGCTGAATTTCGCGGCGCGCGCCACGGATCAGGCTGGCGGGGCCGTTCTGCAGGTCCGGCATGGTGCGGCGATAGGCGATATCGGGCGCAAAATCGGCCGGATAATCGCGCCGGAACAGCGGATAGGCCGGGTCAGGCTGGCCTGGCAGAAGGCGCGCAACCGCAGGTTCCAGCGCGGCGATCTCGGTGTCAGAGGCCCGCCCGGCCCAGGCGCGCAGCAGGGCAAGCGCCGCTTCGGCCTCGGCCAGGCTGGGTTCGCGGTCGATGACCGGCAGTTGGATATTCATTAAGCGCCCTCCGATCAACAGCGCGGGCCACAGGCCCCCGCGAACAGGCTTGCCCCTAAGGTAACCATTTCGCCCGCACTTTCAAAGGTTCTACGCGCAGGCATCTGAAACGGATCACCCCTTGCTGCAAGCCAGGCCCGCCAGCAGATCTTCCAGCAGATCCCCCGCATCTTCCAGCCCCACGCTGAGCCGGATCAGCCCGGGCGTGATACCCAGAAGCACTTTCTGATCCTCCGGCAGGCGCTGGTGGGTGGTGGTGGCCGGATGGGTGGCAATCGTGCGCGCATCGCCCAGGTTGTTGGAAATCAACACGATTTCCAGCGCATTCATGAACCGGAACGCGGCCTCTTTCCCGCCCTTGATGTCAAAGGCGATGACCGTGCCGCCGCCGCCCGCCTGATCCATGGCCAGCGCATGCTGCGGATGGCTGGCAAGGCCGGGATAGAGCACGCGCGACAGTGCCGCATGCCCCTCCAGCGCTTCGGCCAGTTGATGCGCGGCTGCGGCCTGCGCGCGCACCCGCAGGTCCATCGTGGTCAGGCCGTTCAGCAGCACCCAGGCGTTGAACGGGCTCATCGCGCCGCCGGTATGCTTCATATAGGGCTCAAGCGTGCCGCGGATGAAATCGCGCGTGCCGCAGACCACGCCACCCAGACAGCGCCCCTGCCCGTCGATATGCTTGGTGGCAGAGTAGACGATTACGTCGACCCCCAGTTCCACCGCGCGGCTGAAAACCGGCGTGGCAAAGACATTGTCCACCACCACCAGCGCACCTGCCGCATGGGCCATGTCCGCCACCGCGCGCAGGTCGATCACCTCCAGCGTGGGGTTCGAGACGCTTTCAAGGAACACCGCCTTTGTGCCGGGCCGGATGGCCGCGCGCCACTGCGCCAGATCGGTGCCGTCAACGAAACTGACTTCAACGCCGAAGCGCGCCAGCACCTCTTCCAGCACATAAAGGCATGATCCGAACAGCGCGCGGGCTGAAACCACATGGTCCCCGGCCCGCAGCATCGCGGTCAGCGCGCCCGAAACCGCCGCCATGCCGCTCGCGGTGGCGAAAGCATCCTCAGCTCCTTCAAGCGCGGCGATCCGGTCCTCAAAGGCCGCGACCGTGGGGTTGCCGTAGCGCGCATAGATGAATTCGTCAGTGCCGGTCTTGATGAAACGGGCCTCGGCGGCCTCGGCGCTGGGATAGGCGAAACCCTGCGTCAGATAGATCGCCTCGGCCATTTCGCCGTACTGGCTCCGCCGCGCGCCTGCATGAACGGCTTTGGTGCGGGCCTTCCAGCCTGCGGTTTTGTCATGTGTCATGAAACTTCTCCTGCGGCCGGGCCGCGTTGACTGACACCGGCAGGAGCGCCCCTGCATATTCGACAGGGGCCGCGCCTCTTTAGCGGAGTTTTTTTCCCGTGGTCCGCAAGCCAGCACAAATCCCCACGTATGAGCGCGCCTTACGCCAGGATGGGTGCGCAGGTCAATCCGCCAGCCCGGTCTGGCGGCGAAAACGGCGCAAAAAATCCACGCTGGCGGGTGACTTGACGTGAAATCGTGCCGAACCTGCCAAGGAATCGCCCAGATTGGCGCGCAGCCTGCGTCCACGCCCCCTCCTGTTCTCAAGCACAAGAAGAGCGATCCGATGCACGCGCAGACCCTTCCCGCCCCAGCCCTCGGTGCCGCCCGGCGTGCCCTGACCGGCGCGCTGGTGATGGGCCTTGCCTGCCTCTATGCGCCCGCCCTTCCGGTAGTCGCGCAGACGCAGGCCACCACCGTGGCGCATGCCTCGCTGCCTGAGGGGCTGCAACTGCTGGCCGGTGAGCGTGAGCGGGTTCAGGAAGCGCTGCGCAGCATGGCGCCGGACATGCTGTATCTTACCTTCGCGCGCATCCATGCGGCCTTTCGTCAGCAGATCGGGCGCGATGACCTGCGCCTTGCCCGCGCGCTGATCGACTATGCGGCGCTGGCCGAAAGCGAACTGGCCGCGCGGGGGCTGGAACGCCCTGACGCCACCGAAAGCGCAAGCGAGATGCTGCGGCTGTATGAACTGGTTCTTTAAGCCGGGCCACGTTCAGCGCTGACCCTGCGACTGCCGTTCAACGGGCGATAAGCCGGTTTCCTTGCCCTCCTCACTGCCACAAGAAAATCCTTCAGGCGCGCTGCCTGCGGGACCGGTAAAATTGGCGACAATTGCCGCGCAAACGTCTGTATTGGCGCGCCTTTCCCACACAATTCGGCCCCGAATCGACGCCACCCTGTCATGGTCAGGGAGGCGGCCTGCGCAAAGGCGTTTCGCACCGCCGCACCGCCCCGGTCACCACAACAGGATTCGCCCTTGCCCGGAGCACGGCCATGCCGCTTTTGCAGATCACCGCCCGAAAGACCGGCCTGACCCTGCCGCCGCTTTCCGGGGTGCCGGTGCAAGACACGGCCCCCCTGTCGCCCGAAAAGGCCATCGCCGCCGCACTGGCAGCGCTGCCGCCCGATGCGCCGGTGGTGGTGCTGGTCCATGGCCGCGGCTATGCGCCCGGCATCCCCGGAAAAGACCCGCACAGCCTGATTTTCGCGCCCCACCCCCTGCGCCCTGAACCGCGCTTTCTGTCATGGCCGCGCCGCCTGGGCTTTGCCCTGCCGGGTGCCAACCACAGGGTGGCGGCGCGCGGGCTGTGCATCGGTTTTGGCTGGGAGGGGCGCGGCGATATCTGGACGGCCACGCGCAACGCCGACCGCGCGGCGCAGATGCTGGCGCGGCTGGCGCAGATGATCCGGCGCGCCGCGCCGGGCAGGTCGATTGACCTGATCGGCCATTCGCTGGGCGCGCGGGTGATTCTGGGCGCGGTGCCGCTTCTGGGCGAAGGGGCGTTGGGGCGCTTGTTCCTGCTTGCCGGGGCCGATTTCGCCAGCCGCGCCGAGGCCGCGCTGGCCACCCCTGCCGGGCGCGGGGCCGAGTTCTTCAACATCACGTCGCGCGAAAACGATCTCTATGACCTGCTCTATGAGCGCAGCCAGTTCCCGCTGCGCGGTGCCCCCGCCATCGGGCGCGGCCTTCCGGGCCGGGCGCAGAACTGGGTTGATATCCAGATCGACAATGACCTGACCCGCGCCCGCCTGGCCGCGCTGGGTTTCGCCCTGCCCCCGCCCCGGCTGCGCATCTGTCACTGGAGCGTGTATCTCCGCCCCGGCATCTTCCGCCTCTACCGCGCGCTTCTGCATGACCGCCAGCGCCTGACACTGGCGCAACTGCGTTCCTGCCTTGATCATCCGGGCGACGGGCGCTGGTCGCGCCTGCTCAGCCCGCCTTCCCCCCGCCTTGCCCTTGCCCGCAGCGCGGCGGCGGGGCGACAGGGGGACATCGCCTCAGAGGTCAGGTCAGGCCGCGCTCAGCCCTCGCCCGGCTCCTGCCAATAGGCTTCGATCAGGCGGAAATTGCCCATCAGAAAGGCGAACATGACCCCCATCTGACCAAAGGTATCCCAGATCACATAGACATCCGTGGAGAAATTGCGCCAGATCACCTCATTGGCGGCGGCAAAGGCGAGAAAGAACCACGCCATCCGCTTTGTCAGGATCATCCAGCCCTCATGGCTGATCGGCAGGGCGCCTTCCAGCACATAGGCGAGCCATGACTGGCCGCGCCACAGGCCGATCCACAAAAGCAGGCTGAACAGGCCGAAGACAAAGGTGCTCTTCATCTTGAAGAACCGCTCGTCGTTCAGCGCCACCGTCACGCCGCCCAGAACCACCACCAGCACCAGCGTCGCCACCTGCATCCGCGACAGCTTGCCGGTCAGCCGCTTCAGGGTCAGCGCCGAGGCCAGCTGCAGCGGCGTGAACACCACGATCGCCACGATGAACCCGGCATATTCCCGCCCGCCCAGAACCACGACCGCATCGCGCATCCAGAAGTAGACCGCCACGAAAACCACCAGCGGCCCGAACTCCAGCACCTGTCGCAGCCACAGCGGGGTCTTCGGCGCGACAATGACGGCAGGTCTGGCGGCAGCAGGCTTTTCGTCAGCCTTCAGCGCGGGTTCATCAGGGGGCGGATCATGCGGCAGGGTCATGCGGTCTCCGGGGTTTTCACCCCTCTCCCTTGCCCCGCGGGTCACGCTTTGACAAGCGACAAGCGCACCCGGAAGCGCCGATTTCACCCGGATATGCGCAGATTATCGTGATCAATCCGGGTTGACTATCAAGGCAAATACTCGCAATGCCTTGCGCTGAACACGCCCCAAAGACCTGAAACGCATGAAGGATGGTCTCCAATGACCCAAATGAATCACGCTCCGATCGCTGAACTTTATGTTTCGCCGGATTCCGCGCAGAAACTGAAGCTGGAGGCCGGGACCCTGCCTTCCTGGGATCTCAATGCACGCCAGGTCTGCGATCTGGAGCTTCTGATGAACGGCGGTTTTTCGCCGCTCAAGGGCTTCCTCGGCAAAAATGACTACGACAGCGTGGTGGAGACCATGCGCCTGACCGACGGCGCCCTCTGGCCGATGCCGGTCACGCTTGATGTGTCCGAGAAATTTGCCGAAGGCATTGAGCCGGGGCAGGATATTGCGCTGCGTGATCAGGAAGGGGTGATCCTGGCGATCCTCTCGGTCACCGACAAATGGCAGCCGAACAAGGCGCTGGAGGCCGAAAAGGTTTACGGCGCCGACGATCTGGCCCATCCGGCGGTGCATTACCTGCATAATGTTGCCGGTCCGGTCTATCTGGGCGGGCCGATCATCGGCATTCAGGCACCCGTGCATTATGACTTCAAGGCACGCCGCGATACGCCGAACGAGCTGCGCGCACGGTTTCGCAAGCTGGGCTGGTCCAAGGTCGTCGCCTTCCAGACCCGCAACCCGCTGCACCGCGCGCATCAGGAACTGACCTTCCGCGCCGCGCGTGAGGTGCAGGCCAACCTGCTGATCCACCCGGTGGTGGGCATGACCAAGCCGGGCGATGTCGATCACTTCACCCGCGTGCGCTGCTACGAGGCGGTGCTGGACAAATACCCCGCCGCCACCACCACCATGTCGCTGCTCAATCTGGCCATGCGCATGGGCGGCCCGCGTGAGGCCGTCTGGCACGGTATCATCCGGCGCAACCACGGCTGCACCCATATGATCGTCGGGCGTGACCACGCCGGGCCGGGCAAGAACAGCCAGGGCAAGGATTTCTACGACCCTTACGCGGCGCAGGAGCTGTTCAAGCAGTATGAAGCCGATATCGGCGTGACCATGGTTGATTTCAAACACATGGTCTATGTGCAGGAAAAGGCACAGTATTATCCGGCGAACGAAGTGCCTGAGGGCTCCACCGTGCTGGACATCTCGGGCACCGAACTGCGCCGCCGCCTGCGCGAAGGGCTTGAGATCCCCGAATGGTTCTCTTTCCCCGAAGTGGTGACCGAGCTGCGCCGCACCTCGCCGCCGCGCTCAAAACAGGGCTTTACCGTGTTCTTCACCGGGCTTTCGGGTTCGGGCAAATCGACCATCGCCAACGCGCTGATGGTCAAGCTGATGGAAATGGGCGGGCGGCCGGTGACGCTGCTGGACGGCGATGTGGTGCGCAAACACCTGTCGTCGGAACTGGGCTTTTCCAAGGAACACCGCGACCTCAACATCAAGCGCATCGGCTATGTTGCCAGCGAGATCACCAAGAACGGCGGCATCGCCATCTGCGCCCCGATCGCACCCTACAGCGCCACCCGGCGCATCGTGCGCGAGATGATCGAACAGTATGGCGCGATCATCGAGGTCCATGTCGCCACCTCGGTCGAGGAATGCGAGCGCCGTGACCGCAAGGGCCTCTACAAACTGGCGCGCGAAGGCAAGATCAAGGAATTCACCGGCATCTCAGACCCCTATGAGGCACCGGAAAGCCCTGAACTGCGCCTTGATACCGAAGGGCTGGATGTCGATCACTGCGCGCATCAGGTGCTTCTGCAGCTCGAAAGCATGGGCCTGATCACCGGACGCTGATCAACCGGCGCGGATCAGACCGCCCCACCACCTGCACCCAAAAAGAGCGCGCGCCCGCCCGGCGCGCGCTTTGCACATCTCTTGCCTCGGTTTCGCCCATTGCACCGGAATGCCTTCGCCCGAACGAAGCACCCGCCTCGCGCCATTTTCTGTCTGAAAATATCCTGGGGGTGAATGGGCCGCAGGCCCAGAGGGGGCAACGCCCCCTGCCTCCTGAAAAAGAAGCGGGGGCAAAGCCCCCTGTTGCCGCGTGGCGCAGCTTTGCTGCCCGGCCAAACGGGATGAGCGTTGCGGCGGGGTCGCGATGCGAAGACGGGCGGGAGCGGCTCCGGCGCTTCAGCGCGAAAGTCTGCCTATCCTGCTCCTGTCTCCCTGCTCCGCTCCGGGTGCCTCACTCAGCGAGAGTATCCGTCACCGTGACCGTACCCCTCATACGCATCGTCTTCAGACAGGCCGCGCTCGTCCTCGCCAGAAAACGCATCTTCCTGCGCGCCGCGATAGCCTTGCGCGACCACGTATTTTTCCGAACTGTCAGCGCGGCTGGCGGGGGGTTTGACGTTGGAAACCTTGGTGAAGCGTTTTTTCAGGATCTGCTGCAACTCCCCTTCCGCCCCGCCGGCCAGCACCTTGGCAACAAAGGTGCCGCCCTCTTCCAGCACGTCAAAAGCGAAATAGGCCGCCGCCTCGCACAGCGCCATGATGCGGTTATGATCGGTCTGCTTGTGTCCGCTGGCCGAGGCCGCCATGTCGGACATCACCACATCGGCCTTGCCGCGCAGCCATTCCTTGACCTTGGCATCCGCATCGTCTTCCAGAAAATCGAGCAGATACAGCTCGGTCCCCGCCAGCGGTTCAACCTCCTGCAGATCGACGCCCAGCACGAACCCCTGTTTCTTGCCCTGTTTCGCGCCCAGCGCGTTCACCCGCTCGACTGCCACCTGCAGCCAGCCGCCGGGCGCGCAGCCCAGATCGACCACCCGCGCGCCGGGCAGCAGAAAGCGGAACCGGTCGTCCAGTTCGATCAGTTTGAAGGCGGCGCGGCCGCGGAAGCCCTCGCGCCGCGCCCGCAGCACATAGGGGTCATTGAGCTGGCGCTCCAGCCAGCGGGTGGAGGACAGCTTCCGCCCCTTGGCGGTTTTCACCTTCACCCGCAGCTCGCGTTCACCGCGCCCGGATCCACCACCGGACTTGCCGCCACCAGACTTTCCTGCACCCGATTTTCCGGGCCCCGATTTTCCTGTCATCTTCACTCTCTCAGTTCACGTCCAGCACGCCGTCGCGGCTCATCAGTGCGTATAGCAGCCCTTCGCGCAGACCGCGATCAGCGACCGACATCACATCGGTCGGCCAGACGCGCATCAGCGCCTGAAGAATTGCCGCGCCTGACATGATCAGCCCATGCCGCTCCCGCCCGATGCGTGGATCGACACGCCGCCCCTCCGGCCCCAGCGCCAGATATTCGCGGATCACCTGATCAATCTGCGCCGAAGTCATCGACAACCCGTCCACCTTGTTGCGGTCATACCGCTTCAGCCCCAGATATGAGGCGGCGACCGTGGTTACCGTGCCCGAGGTGCCGATAATCTGGAAGCCCTGGCGCGGGGCCGGGTTCTGATAGGGCGAAAACCCGTGCAGCTGTTCCTCGAAATGCCAGCTCATCAGCGCAAAGCGCGCCGCGTCATCCTCGACATCGGTGAACTGCTCCTTGAGGGTGGCCACGCCAAGGGGCACACTAATCCAGTCCACCACGCGCGGCTTGCCCGAGCCCGGGCGCCAGGCGGCGATATGCTCCATCCCCAGCCGCACCGCCATCATCGCGGCAGAGCGCCCTGCCGGCAGCACTTCGGCAAGGTCGATCCAGACCAGCTCGGTCGAGCCGCCGCCGATATCGATCACCAGCAACTGATCGGTCCCCGCCGCCACCAGCGGCGCGCAGGAGATGACGGCCAGCCGCGCCTCTTCCTCGGCAGGGATAATTTCAAGCAAAAGGCCGGTTTCGCGCTGGATTTTGCGGATGAATTCGGCGGAATTGCGGGCGCGGCGGCAGGCCTCGGTCGCGACCAGCCGCATGCGGCGCACGCGGTGCTCTTCCAGCTTGCGGCGGCAGATGCGCAATGCCTGAACGGTGCGTGACATCGGCACATGGCCCAGCCGCCCGGTGCTTTCCAGCCCGGTGCCAAGCTCCACCGCGCGGGAGAAGCTGTCCACCACCTCGAACTGCGCGCCTTTGGGGCGCGCAATCAGCATGCGGCAACTGTTCGTGCCCAGATCGAGCGCGGCATAAAGCCCCGCCCCGTCGGGCCGTGTCTGGCGCTTCGGCTCTGCCTCTTTCGGATCCCGTTCCCGTGGTTCGGGTGGTCTCAACGATTTCGGACGCGCCGCCGCGCCTGCGGGACGCTCGGGCGCCATTACTCGCCCTCCATTTCGTGTTGCCATCAAGGTAATCCCCGCCGGGGCCCCGCGCAAGCCGCGAGCGCGAAAAACCGCAGTGCAGGGCCAGCGCCTTTATGCCTGTTCACGCAGTGCTGACATAAGCGTGTTCTGCCGCCGCCTTTGCGCTGCACCGCATCCGTCATAAATGCCGCTCACCGATGTCCGGGCCCGACCAGGGCAAACGCCCTGCCAGCGCCGGGGCATCGGTGGCGAACGCAGAGTTGCAGAATGGTTGCCGTTTCTGAGCAGGCAGAAAAGGCGTCGATTCCCGAGCGTGTTGTCACAAAGGATGCCTGCATCCGCACAACCCGGGGCCAGCGTCAAAGCTGCAACCCCATCAAGAAAATGGCCCATCAAGAAAATGGAAAGAACCATGAAGAAGATTATCGCCACCTCCGTCCTCGCGCTCACCATGGGCGGCACCGCCGCTGTCGCAGGAAGCCTTGCGCCCCTCCCGGCTGAGCCGATCCTTCAGGCACCGCCCCCCGCCCCCGTGTCGATGGCCCGCAACTGGACCGGCGGCTACGGCGGTGTTCAGCTGGGCTATGGTCAGGCGCGTCTTGGCGTGACCGACAGCGGCGACGCCACCAACACCGGCGATCTGCGCGCGAACGGCGTGCTCGGCGGCGTCTATGGCGGTTTCAACTGGCAGGGCGCCAATAACATGGTCTTCGGCCTTGATGCCGATCTGGCCGCGCACCGCGGGCGCGACACCGCCACCACGCTGGGCGGCGATGCCGTCGAGGCACGGATGCGCAACAGCGGCGCCCTGCGCGCCCGCGCCGGTGTGGCCATGGGCGATACGCTGTTCTACGGCGCTGCCGGGGTCACCCACGCCCGTTTCGACATGGGCGTGAACGGCGTTGACGACGGCATCAGCCGCACCGGCTGGACTGCGGGCCTTGGTGTCGAGCAGGCGTTCGGCAACAACCTGACCGGCCGTCTGGAATACCGCTATTCGGATTATGGCAGCGTCACCAGCGGTGGTTTCGATACGCGCCTGCGCAGCAATGAAGTGCGCGCGGGTGTGGCGTTCAACTTCTGATCTGCCTCTGATCCCGGGTGTCCTGACGGACGCCATGGATGGCCCGGCCCTTGCGGTCGGGCCATTCCTTTTGGTGAACCTGCGAAGCAAATGTTGCAAAAACACATCGCCAACGGCGATTCCCGCGATGAAAAAAGCAACCCTGATGCGTTTTGTTGAGCGATTTTGTGAAATCAATTAACGTTACGTCAATGTTCCTCGATTCGTTTTTTCGCAGCCAACCTCTGGAGAGCAGCATGAAGAAATTTTCCCTTGCAGCAGCCACACTCGCCCTCAGCGCGTCCATGGCATTCGCCGGAGGCCCCGCTCCGGTGCCGATGGAACCGCAGGTTTACACCCCTGCACCCGTCGCCCGCCATAACTGGACCGGCGGGTACGTCGGCCTCAGCCTGAACTATGGCCGCAGCAGCCACTCGGTGCCCGGAGCCGGCATTCTGCCTAACGCCGATGGCTTTGGCGGCGGCGCTCTGGCCGGTTACAACTGGCAGAACGGCGACGCGGTGTTCGGCGCTGAAGTTGCCGGAAACCTGGCGCGCATGAACGGCAGTGCCGATTGCGCCAACCCTGCCTGGACCTGCACCTCGCGCGTCAACAACGTGATCTCGGGCCGTATCCGCGCCGGTGTCGCGATGGACACCACGCTGTTGTTCGTCACCGCCGGTCTGGCGTCGGCCAGCATCCGTCATACGACGGACGACGGCGTCACCACCTTCGGTGATACCAACCGCTCCCACGGTGCCGTGATCGGTGTCGGCATCGAGCATGCCTTTGCCGGTGGCTGGAACCTGCGCGGCGATCTGGAGCACTACCGCTTCCGCCGCCAGAACTTCGCGCTGGACACACCTTACAACAACGTCCGCGCGACGATGAACATGGCCCGTGTCTCGGCCGTTCTGCGCTTCTGACCTTCTGACCTTCGGTCAAACGATACCTCTTCCTGACCCGGCCTTCGCGTGAAGGCCGGGTTTTTTCTTGTCTGGCACTGCGCCGGGGCGCGAATGTCGCAACCGGCATCGCGGTTGTCGAAATCCGCTGCGGGTGGAGTGATGGATGGCTGTATGCAGGAGGAACGCAACCCGGAGGAGCCATGCAACCGGTCACCATCGTCTACTGGCGCGACATCCCCGCGCAGATCATTGTCGGCAAGGGTCGGCGCAGCGCGAGGGTTCAGCTCTCAGAGCGGTTTGAACAGGCGATCGACCGTGCCGCCATGAAGGGCGGCGCGCGCGATGCCGATGCCTACCTGGCAGAATGGCGCAAAGCCGACCCCTATGATGTCGCTGGCGAGGCTGAAGAGGTCGCTCGCGCCGAGGCCGCGCGGCTGGAAGCGGCATACGACACCGGGAGGCTCAAGGCGCTGATTGCCAATGATGGCCGGGATGATCGCGCGTAACCTGAGGGAGGCACTGATGGCTTTGTTCACCTTCGGCCGCAAGCCGCAAGCCGGGGCCGGATCGGCCGCACTGGCGGGCTTCGTTCAGGGCTTTTCGATCGAGGTGATGCCCCGCACCGCCGACAAGATCGAGGATTTCCGCGCCCTCCTGCCCGCGGGCACCCGGGTGTATATCGCCCATATCGACGGCACCCCCATTGATGAGATGGTCACAACCGCCCGGCGCCTGCGCACCGAGGGGTTTGAACCGATGCCCCATTTCCCCGCCCGCATCATCCCGGACGCCGCCACGCTGCGCGACTGGGTGGCGCGCTACCGGGGCGAGGCGGATGTCAAACAGGGGCTGATTCTGGCGGGCGGCGTGGCGCAACCGGCGGGTGCTTTCCATTCCTCGATGCAGCTTCTGGAATCCGGCGCCTTTGACGGCTTTGAACGGCTGCATGTCGCGGGCCATCCTGAGGGCAACAAGGACATCGACCCCGACGGCTCTGACCGCATGGTGATGGAAGCGTTGCGCTGGAAACAGGCGTTCAGCGACCGGAGCGATGCGAAAATGGCGCTGGCCACGCAGTTCTGTTTTGAGGCGCAGCCGGTGATTGACTGGGTGAACCGGCTGAACGGTGAGGGCATCACCCTGCCCGTCCATATCGGCGTGGCGGGCCCGGCCAAACTGCAGACGCTGATCCGCTTTGCCGTGGCCTGCGGTGTGGGCCCGTCGATGAAGGTGCTGCAGAAGCGGGCGATGGATGTCTCCAAACTGCTGCTGCCCTATGAGCCGGACAGCTTCCTTGAGGCGCTGGCAGCGCATAAGGCCGCCAACCCGGCTTTCGGGATCGAATCGGTGCATTTCTTCCCGCTCGGTGGCATCAAGACCAATGCCGAATGGACCCATCGCCACGGCCAGCGCCCCCAGCGCGCCGCCGCCTGACCACCGCAAAGGACCAATATGACCCGCACTGTCATCGAATCGGCCACCCGGACCGTCATCATCGGCTTTGACGAGCCCTTCTGCGTGATCGGCGAGCGCATCAACCCGACGGGGCGCAAGAAACTGGCGGCAGAGCTGGAGGCGGGCGATTTCTCAACCGTCGAGCGGGATGCGGTTGAGCAGGTTCTGTGCGGGGCCACGGTGCTGGATGTGAACTCGGGCGCGGTGTTCACCAACAAGATGGCCGAAGACCCCCGCTATGCCGACAACAACTTTGTCGAACCGCCTCTGATGAAGGCACTGATCGAACGGGTGCAGGCGGTGGTCGATGTGCCGCTGTGCATCGACAGCTCGGTGCCCGGCGCGCTGGAGGCCGGGTTGAAAGCCGCCTTCGGCCGCCCCCTGCTGAACTCGGTCACCGGCGAGGAAGACCGGCTGGAACTGGTGCTGCCGCTGGTGAAGAAATACAACGTGCCCGTGGTCGCCATCTCGAACGATGACACCGGCATCTCGCCCGACCCGGATGTGCGCTTTGCGGTGGCAAAGAAAATCGTCGAACGTGCCGCCGATTTCGGCATCCCGGCGCATGACATCGTGGTGGACCCGCTGGTCATGCCGATCGGCGCGATGGCGACGGCGGGCCATCAGGTCTTCACGCTGGTGCGCCGGCTGCGCGCGGAACTGGGCGTAAACACCACCTGCGGCGCGTCGAACATCAGCTTCGGCCTGCCCAACCGCCACGGCATCAACGCGGCCTTCCTGCCCATGGCAATCGGCGCGGGCATGACATCGGCCATCATGAACCCGGTCCGCGCGCAGGAGATGGAGGCGATCCGCGCCGCCAACCTGCTGATGAACCATGACGCCAATGGCGGCGAATGGATCAGACTGGCAAGGGTGCTGGAAGCGATGAAAGAGGGCGCCACCTTTGCCGAGGCGAGCCAGGCCGCGACACAGGCCACCTCCGGGCGGCGCGGCGGGCGGCGCTCACGCGGCTGAACAAAAACCGCGCGCGCCCCGATCAGGCCTTTACAGCCGCGACACCGCAAGGGCCGCGGCTTTTCCCTGCGCGGCGCGGCGACAGGCCGGTCTTGACCCAGATCAACGCGCGGCTGATTGTGACGGGGGATAGTCACTCAGGAACGCGAAACCGGACAGGAGGAAATCCATGTATATGAACATCATCGTCGCCGTCGATCTGGCCCATGGCGATGCAGGCAAGGCATTGCTGGACCGCGCGAAAGCGCTGGTTGACGAAGGCGGCATCGTCCGCCTGCTGCATGTCATCGAAGACGTGCCCAGCTATATCGCCGCCGAATTGCCGCGTGATCTGAATGATCGCCGTCAGGCCGAAGCCAAGGTGGAGCTGGGCCTGCTGACGCAGGACACGGGCGCCAATGTGGTCAGCGAAGTGCGCATGGGCGCGGCCTCGGGCCAGATCCTGCAATGCGCCGAAGACACCGGCGCGGACCTGATCATGATCGCCTCGCACCGCCCCGGCCTGAGCGATTACTTCATCGGCTCCACCGCCGCGCGCGTCGTACGCCACGCGCAATGCTCGGTGCTGATTTCGCGCTGATCAGACGGCATCAGAGAATCGAGACGCGAAGGGGGGCCGACAGCCCCCCTTCGCAACATTCAGCCGAAAGCGTCGGGCTCAGATGCCTTGCGACCGGCGACATAAGCTTCCAGCGCCTCGGCGATGCCGGGGTCCAGCGCGGGGGCCTGATAGTCACGCAATTGCTTTTCCACGCGCACGGCGGCCAGCGTCGCGGAATCGCGCGCGCCCTCGTCTTCCCAGGTCTCAAAAGGCTTGTAGTCCAGCACATCCGAGCGCCAGAAAGCGGTCTTGAAATTGGCCTGGGTATGTTCGCAGCCCAGGAAATGCCCGCCCGGCCCCACCTCGCGCAGCGCATCCATCGCCTGCCCGTTTTCATCCATCTTCACGCCCTGCGCCAGATGGTGCAGCGTGCCCAGCTGGTCGGCATCCAGCACGAATTTCTCATAACTCGCGACCAGCCCCCCCTCCAGCCAGCCGCAGGCGTGGAGCATGAAATTCACCCCTGACAGCAGCGCCATGTTCAGGCTGTTCGCGGATTCGTAGGCCGCCTGCGCATCCGGCAGTTTGGAGCCGCAGAAGGCCCCGCCGGAGCGATAGGGCAGCCCCATCCGCCGCGCCAGTTGCCCCGCGCCATAGGTGATATGCGAGGCCTCGGGTGTGCCAAAGGTGGGCGCGCCGGAATTCATGTCGATCGAGGTGACGAAGGCGCCAAAGATCACCGGCGCGCCGGGGCGGATAAGCTGGCTGTAGGCCACGCCCGCCAGCACCTCGGCCAGCACCTGCGTCAGCGTGCCCGCCACCGTCACCGGCGCCATCGCCCCGCCGACAATGAACGGCGAGATGATGCTGGCCTGACCGGCGCGCGCATAGACCTCCAGCGCGCCCATCATCGTCGAATCAAAGGTCAGCGGTGAGTTGATGTTGATCAGCGAGGTCATCACCGTGTTCTGCTGAACGAAATCAGCCCCGAACAGGATTTCCGACATCTTCACCGAATCCTCGGCGCGCACGGGCTCAGTAACCGACCCCATATAGGGTTTGTCCGAAAGGGTCATGTGCGCCAGCAACATGTCCAGATGGCGCTTGTTCACCGCGATATCGGTGGGCTCGCACACCGTGCCGCCCGAATGGTGCAGCCATTTCGACATATAGCCGAGCTTCACGAAATTGCGGAAATCCTCCATCGTGGCATAGCGCCGCCCGCCTGCCTGATCGCGCACGAAGGGCGGGCCATAGACCGGCGCCAGCACCAGCGATTTGCCGCCAATCTCGACATTGCGCGCGGGGTTGCGCGCATGCTGGGTGAAGCGCCCCGGGGCGGTCGCGCAAAGCTGGCGCGCCAGTCCGCGGGGAATGCGCACGCGTTCGCCCTGCACATCAGCCCCGGCAGCGCGCCAAAGGTCCAGTGCGGCGGGGTTATCGACGAAATTCACGCCGATCTCTTCCAGCACGGTATCCGCGTTCCACTCGATGATCTGCAGCGCCTCGTCGTTGAGGATCTCCAGATTGGGGATATTGCGCTCGATATAGCGCGCGGTCTCCAGGCTGACCGCCGTGCGCTCTGCCCGACGCGCGGCACCGCCGCCGCCCCGTGCACGCCGTTCTGCCTTTTCGCTCATTTTTTCATCCCCTCGGATTCTGCCCCCTCCTTTTAGCCGTTTCCGATTTCTCCCATGCCGCGATTGCGTCACTTGAGGCGGAAAACCGACATCTGCGCGCGCGCCAATCCTCTTGCGATGGTCCGGTGAAAGCCGTATTCCCCGGCCATGACACAGCATGACCGCCTTCTGATCATCGACTTCGGCTCTCAGGTGACGCAACTGATCGCGCGCCGCCTGCGCGAGCTGAATGTTTATTGCGAAATCCATCCCTATCAGAACGTCACCGACGCCTTCCTGGCCGAGTTCGCCCCCAAGGCGATCATCTTCTCGGGCGGGCCGGACAGCGTGACGCGTGAGGGTTCGCCGCGCCCGCCGCAATCGGTCTACTCATTGGGCGTGCCGATTCTGGGCATCTGTTACGGCCAGCAGGTGATGATGCAGGATCTGGGCGGGCTTGTGGAAGCCGGGCAGAGCCATACGGCGGAATTCGGCCGCGCCTGGGTCAAGCCGACGGACCGGAAAACCGATCTTTTCAACGGCTGGTTCCTCGATGCTTCCGGCCGCGAGCAGGTCTGGATGAGCCACGGCGACCACGTCGCCAAGCTGGCCCCGGGGTTCGAGGTTTACGGCACCTCGCAGGGCGCGCCCTTCGCGATGACTGCCGATCTGGAGCGCCGGTTCTACGCCGTGCAGTTCCACCCCGAAGTGCATCACACTCCCAACGGCGCCACGCTGTACAAGAATTTCGTAAGGCTGGCCGGGTTCACCGGCGACTGGACGATGGTCGCCTACCGCGAGGAAATGATCCAGAAAATCCGTGATCAGGTCGGCGACAAGCAGGTGATCTGCGCGCTGTCCGGCGGGGTCGACAGTTCGGTCACGGCAATCCTGCTGCATGAAGCCATCGGCGACCAGCTGACCTGCGTTTTCGTTGACCACGGGCTGCTGCGGCTGAATGAGGCCGAGCAGGTCGTCGCGATGTTCCGCGACAATTACAACCTGAACCTGATCCACGCCGATGAGAGTGACCTGTTCCTCGGCGGGCTGGAAGGCGTTTCCGATCCTGAAACGAAGCGCAAGATCATCGGCGGCCTGTTCATCGACGTGTTCCAGAAATACGCCGACGGGATCGAGGGTGCCGAGTTTCTGGCGCAGGGCACGCTTTACCCCGATGTCATTGAATCGGTCAGCTTTTCCGGCGGGCCGTCGGTCACCATCAAGTCGCACCACAATGTCGGCGGGCTGCCCGAGAAGATGGGGCTGAAACTGGTTGAACCGCTTCGCGAGCTGTTCAAGGATGAGGTCCGCGCTCTGGGCCGTGAACTGGGCCTGCCCGACAGCTTCATCGGCCGCCACCCCTTCCCCGGCCCCGGCCTTGCCATCCGCTGCCCCGGCGAGATCACCCGCGAGAAGCTGGATATCCTGCGCAAGGCCGATGCCGTCTATATCGACCAGATCCGCAAACACGGGCTTTATGACGAAATCTGGCAGGCCTTCGCCGCCATCCTGCCGATGCGGACGGTGGGGGTGATGGGTGACGGGCGCACCTATGATTTCGCGCTGGCGCTGCGCGCGGTCACCTCGGTGGACGGGATGA
Source organism: Pararhodobacter sp. (assembly GCF_036802785.1). Classification (GTDB taxonomy): domain Bacteria; phylum Pseudomonadota; class Alphaproteobacteria; order Rhodobacterales; family Rhodobacteraceae; genus Pararhodobacter. The sequence goes on along the minus strand of NZ_DAIRVN010000061.1, from coordinate 6,111 downwards.
CGGCGGATTACTACCCCTTCACCCATGATTTTCTGGGCGAAACCGCCACGCGGATCATCAACGAGGTGCAGGGCATCAACCGCGTCTTCTACGACTGCACCTCAAAGCCGCCCGGCACGATCGAGCTGGAATAACCCCGCCAGCCCGCGCTGAGCGATAGAAGCCGCTTCCATAACTCATGCATCCAGCATATGATGAGCGATAGAAAGGAGTTCTATCGCTCATGCCCTGGAATTGGACCTTGCCCGGCTGGCCGGATTTCCGGTATGACGCCGCCGCCCTCGAACCCTTTGAGCGGCGCTTTCTGCTGTCCTCGGGCGAGATCGTCGGGGCCGTGCGCCATGTCGGCCCCGCTGAGCGCGATCAGCTTCGCATTGAGCTGCTGAGCGACGAGGCCATGCAGACCAGCGCCATCGAGGGTGAAATCCTTGACCGGCTCAGCGTTCAGTCTTCACTGCGCCGCCATCTGGGCCTGACACCGGACGGCTATCCGGCCAAACCGCGCGAACAGGGCGTCGCCGAGATGATGGTCGATGTCTATTCCGGCTTTGCCACGCCGCTGAGCGAGGACACGCTGTTTCGCTGGCACAGCATGCTCCTGTCGCACGACCGCCGCCTTGAAACCGTGGGCGCTTACCGCGCGCACAGCGATGCCATGCAGATCGTCTCTGGCCGCATTGACCGCCCGACGATCCATTTTGAGGCCCCTCCCTCCGGGCAGGTCGCAGGGGAAATGACGCGCTACCTGCGCTGGTTCAACGACAGCGGACCGGAAGGCGCAGCGCCGCTTGCCGCCCTGACCCGCGCGGGCCTTGGCCATCTCTATTTCGAAAGCATCCACCCTTTTGAGGATGGCAACGGGCGGCTGGGCCGGGCGCTGGCCGAGAAATCTCTGGCGCAGAACATCGGCCAGCCCAGCCTTATCGCGCTGGCCTACACGATCGAGCGCACGCGAAAGACCTATTACGACCAACTGGAAACGCATCAGAAAACCCTTGATGTAACGCCATGGCTGGTCTGGTTTGCCGAAACCGTGCTGAAGGCCCAGCAGGTCACCCTTGAGCGCGTGGGCTTTTTCATCGGCAAGGCCCGGTTCTATGACCGGCACCGCGCACATCTGAATGAGCGGCAGGCCAGTGCCATCACCCGGATGTTCCGCGAGGGGCCGGGCGGGTTCACCGGCGGGCTGAGCGCCGAGAATTACCTTTCGGTCACCGGCACGTCCCGCGCGACCGCAACACGGGATCTGCAGGACCTTGTCGAAAAAGGCGCGCTCAGCCGCACCGGCGAGCGCCGCCACACACGCTACTGGCTGAACCTGACGGAGGCGCGGCAAACGGACTGAAAAGGGTGGCTGACAGCGGCAGCGGGCGCGCTCAGAAGATCCGCGGTTCAATCTCTCGCGGGTCGGCGACATCGACATGCCAGTACGGCACCGCCCCCTCGGGCAAACGCGCCAGAACGCGCTCCAGATCGGCCTTGTTGGTGTAGCGGCGCAGGGCCCATGCCGTTGCCTCGATGGCATTGTCCGGGGTCAGATTATGATTTTTCCGGACGTTTCTGACCTCCTGTATCAGCACCTCGCGCGGATGAAACGGCGCGGGGCATTCCTCAACCTGCCATCCTGCGACAAAAACCGCCCTCGGCACCGACGGGAGGACCGATGCGAAATCCAGCCCCTGCTGCGCCGTGAGGCGACGCCGGAACACCTGCAACACGCCATCCATCGCGGTAAAGGCCGAATTGTCGGAAACAAGGTTCATCCGGTCTTTCAGATCATCCAGAATTGCGCGCCATTCCTTAGACGCGTGGCGATAGGTCCAGGGCATCGGCATGGGCTGCTTTGTCTCTCTCAGCGCGGTCTTGTCAGGACAGCTTATGCCAGAAAGACCGCAATGTCGCCCCTCACCCGGCCCGCACACCGCAAAGACCGGCATTGCACGACGGCCCCGCTAAGGCGCCGGGCGGGCGGGCACCTGGCCCAGCGTCGCCAGGGTCATCACGACCTCCGCCTTCTGATTGCGCATGGTCACGCCTGTACGGATCACCCCGAAACCGGGCCGCGTGGCGCTGTGCTCAACCCCCACCACCTCACGCGAGACCTGAAGCCGGTCACCCGGGCGCACCGGGCGCCGCCAGCGCAGATCCTCGATCCCCAGACCGATCACCGGCGTGTCGCCATAGCCGCCCGCTTCGATGAACAGACGCATCGACAGCGCGGCCAGTTGCCAGCCGCTGGCAATCACGGTGCCAAAGCGGCCCTGCGCGGCGGCTACGGGGTCGGTGTGAATGGGTTGGGGGTCATTCTCGCGGGCGTAGCGGATGATATCCTCTTCGCTCAGAACCACCTCGCGGCTGGTCCAGGTTTCGCCCAAGGTGAAATCTTCCAGATATCGCTGCATGCCCTGCCCTGTCGCCATGCCTGGATTTAACGGGCCGGGGCCGGTACGGGCAATGCCGCTTCGCGCGTGTTTCGCTGGGTGGAACATGCGCAACGAGCCCCGGCCAGAGGTTTGACTGCGCCACGACAAGTCGCGAAGCTTCGCCTTTGCGCGGGGGGAGATGGGCGCGCTGTCCACAAGGCACGCGGGCACCCGGCGCGCGCGCCGTCCTCCCGGCACAGATCAGCCGACCGGCGCTGGCGCCGCGCGATCAGGGAGAGAGCGATGAACGAGCGACTGAACTTCTACATCAACGGTGAATGGGTTGCGCCCATCGCCCCGCGCAGGCTGGCCGTCATCAACCCTGCCACAGAAGAGGCAGTCGGCCATATCAGCCTTGGCAGCGCCGCTGACATTGACCGCGCCGTGCAGGCCGCCCGCCGCGCCTTTGCGGTCACCGCGCAGGCCAGCGTCGCCGAGCGCCTGAACTGGCTGGACCGGATCATCGCAGGCTTCCGCGCGCGCCTGCCCGAACTGGCGCGCAGCATGACGCTGGAAATGGGCGCGCCGATCACCTTTTCAACCGAACGTCAGGCGACTGTCGCGCTGTTTCACTTTGAAGAGGCGCGGCGCATTCTGGCAGAGTATGCCTTTGAATACCCGGTGGGCGCCGGCACCGTCCGGCGCGAGCCGATCGGCGTGTGCGGCCTGATCACGCCGTGGAACTGGCCGCTCAATCAGGTAGCCTCGAAAACGGCGCCTGCGCTGGCGACCGGCTGTACCGTGGTTCTCAAACCCAGCGAGATCGCACCGCTTTCGGCCATGATCCTGACCGAGATCATCCACGATGCGGGCCTGCCCGCCGGTGCGTTCAACCTTGTGAACGGCGACGGGCCCGAGGTGGGCGAAGCCATCGCCCGCCACCCGGATATCGACATGGTCTCATTCACCGGATCAACCGGCGCGGGTATCCGGGTGGCCCGGCTGGCCGCCGACAGCGTGAAGCGTGTGGCGCAGGAACTGGGCGGCAAATCGGCCAATATCATCCTGCCCGATGCCAATCTGCGCCGCGCGGTCATCGCGGGCGTGCATGCCTGCTACACGAACGGGGGGCAGAACTGCCAGTCACCCACCCGCATGCTGGTGCCCCGCGCCCGTCAGGACGAGGCCGCGGCCGCCGCCCGCGAGGCGCTGACCGATATCCGCATCGGTGACCCGCTGGACCCTGCCACCACCCTTGGCCCCATGGTCAGCCGCGCCCAGTATGACCGGATTCAGGCGCTGATCGAGGCCGGGATGGCCGAGGAGGCCGTGCTGGTTGCAGGCGGGCCGGGCAGCCCCGAGGGGCTGAACCGAGGCTTCTATGTGCGCCCTACCATCTTTGCCGGGGTGACACCCTCCATGCGCATCGCGCGCGAGGAAATCTTTGGCCCGGTTCTGTCGATCATGAGCTATGACACCGAAGATGAGGCCGTGGCGATTGCCAATGACACGCCCTTCGGGCTGGCGGCATTCGTGCAATCCACCGACCCGCAGCGCGCCCGCAGCGTTGCCAACCGCCTGCGCGCCGGGCGGGTCTATCTGAATGGCGCCGCGTTCGACCGCAGCCTGCCCTTTGGCGGCTACAAGCAATCCGGCAACGGGCGGGAGTTTGGCCTGTTTGGTTTTGAGGAATACCTCGAAACCAAGGCGCTGCTGGGCTTTGACTGATCGGCCCGCCGCCGGGGTGCATTCCGAAGGGCGAAACGGTCATTGATCCGGCTTGTGAGCGCGGCTGCATCGGCCATAGTTGCGGTAATGGGGCGGCATCCAGGGATGCGCCTTTGTATCTGGGAGGATAAACATGTTCAGCACTACCACCATCATGGGCAGCGTCTCGGCGCTTGCGCTGGCGGGCGCGCTTGCCGCATCAGCGGTGCAGGCGCAAGAGGTCACACTGCCCCGCACCATCGCCGTCACCTCGTATGACGTGGGCGCGGCGTCCTACAATCAGGCAGTCGCTCTGGGTACCGCGCTTGGCAATGCCTATGACGTCTCTGTCCGCGTGCTGCCCGCGACATCCGATGTCGCGCGGCTGATTCCCCTTCAGCAGGGCCGCACCGATTTCGGCGTGGTCGGGTCAGAATCCTTCAACGCGGTTGAGGGAACCGAGGCTTTCGTGCTGACCGGCCCGCAATCCCTGCGCCTGCTGGTCGGTTCCAATTCTGAAAACTGTTTCACCATGGCGCTGCGCGGCGATTCCGGCATCGACTCTGTCGAAGACCTGCGCGGTCGGCGGGTGGGCTGGGTGCTGGGTGCGCCCGCGCTGCAAAGCAATGTCGCCGGGTTTCTGGCCTTCGGCGGCCTGACCTGGGACGATGTGGAACGCGTCGAGGTCGCCAGTTTCGGCGCCTCGTGGGAGGCTTTTCTGAACGGTCAGGTGGATGCCATTACCACCCTGACCACGGGCAGTTCCACCCAGCAGGCCGCAGCCTCGCCCGCAGGCCTGCGCTGGCTGCCGCTGCCGCATGACGATACCGAAGGCTGGGCGCGACTGCAGGAAGTCAAACCGCAGTTCTCGCCCCGCGTCGGCACCCTGGGGCCGGGCATGTCAGCCGAGAACCCGCTGCATTGCGCGGGCTTCCCCTTCCCCGTTCTGCTGACCCTGCCCGACCGCAGCGAGGACCTGGTCTATAACGTGACACGCGCGGTGACCGAGCAGTTCGAGAATTATGTCGAGATCGAACCGGCCATGGTCGGCTGGGCGTCTGACCGGCAGGATTTCCAGTGGGTTGTGCCCTATCATGCCGGTGCTGTCCGCTACTGGCAGGAAGCCGGGCTCTGGACCGATGAGGCGCAGGCGCATAACGACGCTCTGATCGCCCGTCAGGAGCTGCTGGCAGAAACATGGGAAACCGTGGCCGACCTGCCCGAAGCCGAGCGCGAACCCCGCTGGCTTGAAGCGCGCAGCGCAGCGCTTGAGGCTGCCGGGCTGCCCGCCTACTGACAGCGATGACGGACCGAACCGGGCTGGCCTTGCGCTGGCCCGGTTTTCTTTTGCGCTACAGGTGGCGCCCTTCATCCACCGGCACCACGATTCCGGTGGCGCTGGTCAGATGGCAGACACAGGCCACCACCGCCCGTGCCACATCATCGGCCGAGGTCACTTTCTGAAGCGGCATGCGCGCCGCCATTTCCTCCAGCCGCGCGCGGCTGCGGCCGGGAACAAAGCCGGTATCCACCCCGGCGGGCGAGACCGAGAAAACCCGCACCTTCGGCGCCAGCACCTTGGCCAGCCCCACCGTCAGCGAATCCAGCCCGCCCTTGGCCGCGCAATAGGCAAGGCTGCTGCCGACCCCGGTGCGCGCCGCGATGGACGACACATTGACCACCGCCGCATGCGAACCCCGCTCCAGCAAAGGCCGGAACGCGCGGACCATGGCAAAGGGGCCGCGCAAGTTCACGGCCAGAACCTGATCAAAGATCGCATCGCTCAGCGCTTCCAGATCATCGGCGGGAACCGGGGTGGTGGCGCCCCCGTTGTTGACCAGCACATCCAGCCTGCCGAACCGCTCTGCCACCAGTGCCGCCGCCCGGCTGACCGAGGCGCTGTCATCAATCGAAATCTGCACCGCCATATGCCCGGTGCCGGGCAACATCTGCAGCGTCTCTTCGGCGACATCGCGGCGGGCGTTGTAGCCGATCACCACCGCCGCCCCCAGCCCGGCCAGCCTGAGCGCGGTGGCCCGCC